>NZ_SJDL01000268.1 GCF_004327985.1 Marinobacter halodurans | reverse complement strand
CGATCCGCAGCCGTACCTGTTTATGCCAGCTCACGCTGTAGCCCAGAAAACTGCGACGCCAAGGGCGATCCACGGCACTCTTCGCCGCGTTCACCGTCAGGCGCAGGCGTGCTTTCAGGAAGTGGGTGATACTGGCCATGACCCGGTGGCCTGCTCGTCTGCTGCGAACGTAAATATTGCAGTCGTCCGCATAGCGGCAGAACCG
>NZ_SJDL01000267.1 GCF_004327985.1 Marinobacter halodurans | reverse complement strand
CCCAGCCAGCAGGCTGACATCGGCCAGACTGTTGTCCAACACGTTGAACGGTGCCGGCGTTGTCATCGGCTTCTCGGTGCCCTTGCGCCGGAACACTGGGCGCTCGCATTTAAGCACCACATAACTGGAGGCCCGCTGGGCCAGCCGGTAGGTGGTCTTGCTGCCAATCACTTCGTACTGATCGGCCTCCGGGCCGGTCAGCTCC
>NZ_SJDL01000266.1 GCF_004327985.1 Marinobacter halodurans | reverse complement strand
TCGCCAGCTCCGGCACCTCACCGTGCACCAGCACCGCCACCGGGGCACTGTCCTCCAGCATGTACGCCAGTCGCTCGGCCGGATAAGCCGGGTCCAGCGGCACATAGGCCCCGCCCGCCTTCAACACACCCAGCAGGCCCACCACCATCGCCAGCGAGCGCTCCGCGCAGATCGCCACACGGTCGTCCGGGCCCACACCCAGTTCCCGCAGGTA
>NZ_SJDL01000265.1 GCF_004327985.1 Marinobacter halodurans | reverse complement strand
CCAGCGCCAGCGAGGCATGCTCGTGCGCCAACAGACCCGCCAGGCGACGCTGCGCCTGACCCACCGCCTCGGCCACCGATCCACTCAGCTCCAGCCGCAGCGGCAACGTGTTGATGAACATCCCCAGTGCTCGCTCGGCCACTCCGCCGTGACGGCCCAGCAACACCGTGCCGAACACCACGTCATCGCGACCCGACAGGCCGCCCAGCACCCGG
>NZ_SJDL01000264.1 GCF_004327985.1 Marinobacter halodurans | reverse complement strand
CCAGCGCCAGCGAGGCATGCTCGTGCGCCAACAGACCCGCCAGGCGACGCTGCGCCTGACCCACCGCCTCGGCCACCGAACCCTCCAACTCCAGCCGCAGCGGCAACGTGTTGATGAACATCCCCAGTGCTCGCTCGGCCACTCCGCCGTGACGGCCCAGCAACACCGTGCCGAACACCACGTCATCGCGACCCGACAGGCCGCCCAGCACCCGG
>NZ_SJDL01000263.1 GCF_004327985.1 Marinobacter halodurans | reverse complement strand
CCGGGTGCTGGGCGGCCTGTCGGGTCGCGATGACGTGGTGTTCGGCACGGTGTTGCTGGGCCGTCACGGCGGAGTGGCCGAGCGAGCGCTGGGGATGTTCATCAACACGTTGCCGCTGCGGCTGGAGCTGAGTGGATCGGTGGCCGAGGCGGTGGGTCAGGCGCAGCGTCGCCTGGCGGGTCTGTTGGCGCACGAGCATGCCTCGCTGGCGCTGG
>NZ_SJDL01000262.1 GCF_004327985.1 Marinobacter halodurans | reverse complement strand
CATGGGCCTGGTGCATCAGGGCGTAGGCGGGGTTCCTGAAGGTGTAGTCCTTCAGGGCCACACCGGCGACGGAGACGGTCTCGGTGTAGCTGAATTTAAAGACGCAGGGGGTCTTGTGGGAACCGCCGGACGTGGCGTTGTAGCCTACCTCGGGCAGTTGTGGCGCATCCCGGTGATGGTCGGCGATCACGATCGGCTGACCGGCGGTGGTCGGGTC
>NZ_SJDL01000261.1 GCF_004327985.1 Marinobacter halodurans | reverse complement strand
GGAACCCCGCCTACGCCCTGATGCACCAGGCCCATGCGGCGGACCTGGACAGCCAGCGCAGCGACTACGAGCACTACGACTACCCGGGCCGCTTCAAGGGCGATGCCTCCGGCCAGCCCTACACCGAAGCCCGGCTGGACAGCCTGCGCAAGGACGCCAGCCTCGGAAGTGGCGAGAGCAACCGCCCGGACTTCAGCGCCGGGGCCAAGGTCACCCTGT
>NZ_SJDL01000260.1 GCF_004327985.1 Marinobacter halodurans | reverse complement strand
GCGCTGGCCGGGGCGGTGAGTGGTGTTACTGACATCGCAGTACCGCCCAATGGTATTCCCGAAGGCTGTACGGCGCTTGAGCCGTCGATGCTGCCGCTGGTGGCGTTGTCGCAGGAGGCGCTCGACGACATCGTGGCGGCGGTGGATGGCGGTGCGGCCAACGTGCAGGACATCTACCCGCTGGCGCCGTTGCAGGAAGGGGTGTTGTACCACCACCTGT
>NZ_SJDL01000259.1 GCF_004327985.1 Marinobacter halodurans | reverse complement strand
ACGCCGCCCGGCGCAATGTCCGCCGTCGGCGCAAGGCCGGCGAAGTGGGCTGGATCTACACCTTCTTCTGGTACCTCTACCACGTGATGACCTTCTGGACCCTGCCCAACCGGATGGTGGAGTGGGAGAACCGCAAGCTCCAGCGATTGCTGAACCGGTCCCTGCCTCCGGCGATGGAGGCTTGGTCCCAACCCTTGCCTGAAGATCAAAGGGCCCGGCCCA
>NZ_SJDL01000258.1 GCF_004327985.1 Marinobacter halodurans | reverse complement strand
CGAGACGGGAAGGCACGCCGCAAGGCGGCCCGCTGTCGCCTTTGCTCTCCAACGTACTCCTGACCGAATTGGACCAGGAACTGGAGCGGCGAGGTCATCGGTTCTGCCGCTATGCGGACGACTGCAATATTTACGTTCGCAGCAGACGAGCAGGCCACCGGGTCATGGCCAGTATCACCCACTTCCTGAAAGCACGCCTGCGCCTGACGGTGAACGCGGCGAAGA
>NZ_SJDL01000257.1 GCF_004327985.1 Marinobacter halodurans | reverse complement strand
CGAGACGGGAAGGCACGCCGCAAGGTGGGCCTCTGTCACCCTTGCTCTCCAACGTGCTCCTGACCGAACTGGATCGGGAACTGGAGTGCCGGGGCCACCGGTTCTGCCGCTATGCGGACGACTGCAATATTTACGTTCGCAGCAGACGAGCAGGCCACCGGGTCATGGCCAGTATCACCCACTTCCTGAAAGCACGCCTGCGCCTGACGGTGAACGCGGCGAAGA
>NZ_SJDL01000256.1 GCF_004327985.1 Marinobacter halodurans | reverse complement strand
TCTTCGCCGCGTTCACCGTCAGGCGCAGGCGTGCTTTCAGGAAGTGGGTCAGACTCGCCATCACACGATGGCCGGCTCGCTCGCTTCGGACGTAGATGTTGCAGTCGTCCGCATAGCGGCAGAACCGATGACCTCGCCGCTCCAGTTCCTGGTCCAATTCGGTCAGGAGTACGTTGGAGAGCAAAGGCGACAGCGGGCCGCCTTGCGGCGTGCCTTCCCGTCTCG
>NZ_SJDL01000255.1 GCF_004327985.1 Marinobacter halodurans | reverse complement strand
TCTTCGCCGCGTTCACCGTCAGGCGCAGGCGTGCTTTCAGGAAGTGGGTCAGACTCGCCATCACACGATGGCCGGCTCGCTCGCTTCGGACGTAGATGTTGCAGTCGTCCGCATAGCGGCAGAACCGGTGGCCCCGGCACTCCAGTTCCCGATCCAGTTCGGTCAGGAGCACGTTGGAGAGCAAGGGTGACAGAGGCCCACCTTGCGGCGTGCCTTCCCGTCTCG
>NZ_SJDL01000254.1 GCF_004327985.1 Marinobacter halodurans | reverse complement strand
GGCTTCGATTTCGCTATCGGAGAGCGTTTTGCTAGTGATGGAAGAGGAACTACAACCGGCGAGAAACGCCAAGGCGAGGGCAGAAAGACGACGCATGGGAACTCCATTCCTGATTTACAACGGTCCTTTTAAGTTCGCTCAGTCTAACAAAAATGTCTGTTCGGGACTCCATTCGATTTAGGAGCTTCAGGCCATGATCGTTCGGGATCCTTCCCCCATCTGTGCGTT
>NZ_SJDL01000253.1 GCF_004327985.1 Marinobacter halodurans | reverse complement strand
GGGTCAGCCAGGGCTGGGCCGGGGGCCGCTACGGCTTCATGGCGTTACCCCGCATCGGCCACGAGGTCATCGTCTCCTTCCTGGACGGCGATCCGGACCAGCCGATCATCACCGGCCGCACCTACCACGCGTCCAACACACCGCCCTACGCGCTGCCGGAACACAAGACCCGAACCACCTTAAAGACCCAGACCCACAAAGGGGACGGCTCCAACGAACTGCGCTTCGAAG
>NZ_SJDL01000252.1 GCF_004327985.1 Marinobacter halodurans | reverse complement strand
GTGCCTCGTAGACGGCCCGCACATAGGCGTCGTCTTCCGGCGCCGGCAAGGCCTGGCGGTCCAGCTTGCCGTTCGGCGTCAGCGGTAACTGCTCCAGCGCCACGAATGCCGCCGGTACCATGTAGGCTGGCAACGATTGCGCCAGGGCGGCGCGCACGGCGGCCACGTCGAGTTCATCAGTCTTGGGTACCAGGTAGGCCACCAAGCGTTTGTCACCCGGGGCATCCTCACGTG
>NZ_SJDL01000251.1 GCF_004327985.1 Marinobacter halodurans | reverse complement strand
TTCGTGGCGCTGGAGCAGTTACCGCTGACGCCGAACGGCAAGCTGGACCGCCAGGCCTTGCCGGCGCCGGAAGACGACGCCTATGTGCGGGCCGTCTACGAGGCACCGCGGGACGCGGTGGAAGAGACGCTGGCCGGGATCTGGCAGGAGCTGCTGGGCGTGGAGCGGGTGAGCCGGCACGACAACTTCTTTGCCCTGGGCGGTCACTCGCTGTTGGCGGTGCGGCTGATCGAGCGGATG
>NZ_SJDL01000250.1 GCF_004327985.1 Marinobacter halodurans | reverse complement strand
GTCCACCAACAGGTGCTCCGGCATCTTGCCGGTGTGCAGAAGGACGCGCTTGAGTGAGGTATCGACGGTGTGGCCATCATAGGGGTTGCCGGCCAGGGCCTGGCAATCCAGTACAAACCCCTCTTTGGCGGTGGTCACCACGCTGACCTTGGCGCCGAACTCATAGCGGGTGCGGGCCTTGCCCTTGGCAATACACACCACCTCTGGCTCGTGCAAACTGTACAGCCGGGGTTTGACGGATCG
>NZ_SJDL01000249.1 GCF_004327985.1 Marinobacter halodurans | reverse complement strand
GATCGGTGACCGTTCCCACCGCATGGCCGTGGTCCACTGGGGGCAACCCGGTGGGCAGGGGTTTGGGCGCCAGGTAGGTGATCCGGCCCGAGGGGAAGGGCTCCACCTCGCCGGCGTGGTGGCGTTTATCCGTGGGCTTTGGGGTCGCCGATTGGGTCATGGGTACAGGTCCAGGGCGGTCAGGGGTTGGTGGATGGGCCGCCAGAGCGGGTCGTCCCCGGGCGACTCGTCCGAGGGCGTGAC
>NZ_SJDL01000248.1 GCF_004327985.1 Marinobacter halodurans | reverse complement strand
ACAGGTGGTGGTACAACACCCCTTCCTGCAACGGCGCCAGCGGGTAGATGTCCTGCACGTTGGCCGCACCGCCATCCACCGCCGCCACGATGCCGTCGAGCGCCTCCTGCGGCAGCTCCACCAGCGGCAGCATCGACGGCTCAAGCGCCGTACAGCCTTCGGGAATACCATTGGGCGGTACTGCGATGTCAGTAACACCACTCACCGCCCCGGCCAGCGCCGACAACGTCGGCTGCGCGAACAG
>NZ_SJDL01000247.1 GCF_004327985.1 Marinobacter halodurans | reverse complement strand
GGTTCATCGTATCCAGCAAGCTTACCAGAGACAGGCGGTCGAACACCTTCTTGGGCAGGGCCGCGTTCATATGCGACGCGCCACTATTCCACCAAGGTCCACGACCATTCATCGCGCTTGTCCAAGCTCTAGGCTCGCTCAGACCTAACCGCATCAGGTTGCGGGCCCGCGTGTGGGCTCGCTTCCATTGCTGCCACAGAATCAGGCGAAGTCGCCGCCTTATCCAGCCATCCAGAGCCATGACCG
>NZ_SJDL01000246.1 GCF_004327985.1 Marinobacter halodurans | reverse complement strand
AAATGAGCCCGGCGGCAGCCAGTAAAGTGCAAAACAGGAAAAAACCGGCCAGCCCCCTGAAGAAAGGCCTTACTTTAGCTACCTGATCTCTACTCACTGGTTCATGCAACATAGACTTTTAACGCCAGCAATAAACGGCGCCCTGACAAGGGCGTCCGGTGGAGGCCGAAGGCCGGAACGAATTTGATTGCCTTGTTATACACAAGGCTACCAGCCCCACCAGCGTTCGACCCTGACAATGCCGCG
>NZ_SJDL01000245.1 GCF_004327985.1 Marinobacter halodurans | reverse complement strand
CCCAGGTGTTCCGCGCCCAGTTCGGTCCAGCAGAACATCCAGTTTTTCTTGCCCATTGGAATGGGGCGTAGTGCCCGTTCCAGGTGGTTGGTGTCTGGCTGCACGTCGGGATCTTCCAAGAACACGGTCAGACTCGCTTCGCGGCTGAGCACGTAGTTCAGGGCTTTGGTCAGTGGATCACTGGGCAACAGCCCGACTTGCTCCAACTGATCACGGCACCACTGGAAGAAGTCGCTGACCACCGGC
>NZ_SJDL01000244.1 GCF_004327985.1 Marinobacter halodurans | reverse complement strand
CAGTGGCGTGGGGTCAGGTCGCTGACTTCACTGGCCGGGTGCTGGCTGATGCGTTGCAACACGTCCACCAGGTAGGTGTAGGGGGTAATATCGTGCAGCTTGCAGGTGCTGATCAGGCTCTGGATGATGCCCAGGTGTTCCGCGCCCAGTTCGGTCCAGCAGAACATCCAGTTTTTCTTGCCCATTGGAATGGGGCGTAGTGCCCGTTCCAGGTGGTTGGTGTCTGGCTGCACGTCGGGATCTTCCA
>NZ_SJDL01000243.1 GCF_004327985.1 Marinobacter halodurans | reverse complement strand
GTGAGATCGCTACCTACGAAGCCTAAGAACATAACCAGTAGTTCAAGTACGTTCCGGCCTATCGGCCTCCACCGGACCGGTTTTCCGGCGCGGTGCGCCTCCAAACCGGCCGCTTAACATCGGCGTTGAGGCTGTAGAAAAAGTCCCGGAATCGCTGCTCCGGGTTTGGTAGGATCGAGGTATCGCAGGCCGACAAGGACCCGTCTCCCATGCCCCGCTTCAAGCATTACAACTACGACCAGGATACG
>NZ_SJDL01000242.1 GCF_004327985.1 Marinobacter halodurans | reverse complement strand
TGTTGTTGGTGGTTGCATGGTCCAGCATTTAACAAGCCGCTCA
Source organism: Marinobacter halodurans (assembly GCF_004327985.1). GTDB lineage: Bacteria > Pseudomonadota > Gammaproteobacteria > Pseudomonadales > Oleiphilaceae > Marinobacter_A > Marinobacter_A halodurans. The sequence continues at coordinate 205 of NZ_SJDL01000242.1, read as the reverse complement.
AGTACGTTCCGGGCCTACGGCCCTCCACCGGACCGGTTTTCCAGCGCGGTTGCGCTTCCAAACCGGCCGCTTAGCTCCGCGTTAGAAGCCAAGGCTTCCTGAAATCATCTGAGGATGATTGGATGAAAGGCCTTGGCGTCAATGCAAAGCGGGAGCGTTCCGGCTCCGAGTAATGGCCAAGGCCAGAAAAATGGTCCGCGATACT
>NZ_SJDL01000241.1 GCF_004327985.1 Marinobacter halodurans | reverse complement strand
TCGGTGGCCGAGGCGGTGGGTCAGGCGCAGCGTCGCCTGGCGGGTCTGTTGGCGCACGAGCATGCCTCGCTGGCGCTGGCGCAGCGCTGCAGCGGGGTCGAGGCGCCGCTGCCGCTGTTCAGTGCGCTGTTGAACTACCGCCATAGCGCGGTGGGGGATGATGCGTCGGCCAGTGCCGTTGGCTTGGAGTTTCTCGGCGGCGAGGAGCGCACCAACTACCCGCTGGGACTGTCGGTGGACGATCTGGGCG
>NZ_SJDL01000240.1 GCF_004327985.1 Marinobacter halodurans | reverse complement strand
CCAGGGTCTGCCACTGTTCGGGTGTGCGGTGCTTTCTCATGGGGGTAACCTCGTGTCGGAAAATGTGAGGTTACTGTAGGGCGAATCTCAGCGGGGTGTCAGAACGTCCTGAAATGAACGCTTACGCCGGGCCGAACAAGCCCACACACGAGCTGAGCGAGGAAGAATGGGACCTTGTACAGTCCGTTAACGTGAAAGGCGTGTTCCTCGGGACCAAGCATGCCATACCCCACATGAAGCGGGCCGGGGTG
>NZ_SJDL01000239.1 GCF_004327985.1 Marinobacter halodurans | reverse complement strand
GGCCAACGTGCACGACATCGTGCCCACCGACAATCTGCTGCATGGCGAAGAGCAGAGAGTCTTCGGCGACGCCGGTTACCTTGGCATTCAGAAGCGGGATGAGCATAAGCACCGCGAAAACGTCTCCGAGTTATCGTCAAATCTGGTGTATGAACATCAGGCAGCGTTCCTGTCTGATTGTTGCTCAACCGCTTCTCCGTCCCGGAACTCGACGTTGTTAACGACCAGTTCCAGAAGCTGAAATCCTTTGA
>NZ_SJDL01000238.1 GCF_004327985.1 Marinobacter halodurans | reverse complement strand
AACAAGCGCTTCATCAGGTGCTGAGTGCGATGCTGGAACCGACCTTCTCGGACCACAGCTACGGGTTCCGCCCCGGCCGAAGCGCCCACCAGGCGGTCAAGGCGATGCAACGACACATCAGCGAGGGCCACCGCTGGGTGATCGATCTGGATCTGGCCCAGTTCTTTGATCGGGTCAATCACGATGTGTTGATGAGCCTGCTGGCCCGTCGCATCACCGACCGACGGATACTGACCCTGATCCGGCGTTACC
>NZ_SJDL01000237.1 GCF_004327985.1 Marinobacter halodurans | reverse complement strand
AGTATCAAACGCCCGATGAGGTGTACTACGGGCAACCGATAGCCTTGGCTAGCCTGAGCCAGGGAAACAACCGGATCATAGCTTAGTGACACCATCAGGTTGTCCAACTGATCGGGTCCACCTCACAGCGAGTCGTTCAGCGGCACGCTGATCAGTGACGGCTACGCGGCCTATGCCCGGTACGCCGCCGCCCAGGAGAACGTCACCCACGCCCAGTGCTGGGTGCACAGTCGCCGTTACTTTATCGAGGCG
>NZ_SJDL01000236.1 GCF_004327985.1 Marinobacter halodurans | reverse complement strand
GTCCACCAACAGGTGCTCCGGCATCTTGCCGGTGTGCAGAAGGACGCGCTTGAGTGAGGTATCGACGGTGTGGCCATCATAGGGGTTGCCGGCCAGGGCCTGGCAATCCAGTACAAACCCCTCTTTGTAAGCGTTCATTCCACGACGTAGTTGACCTACTTCACGTCACGTAGTGGCCTCAATAACTCCGGCGAGACCTTGTATTGCTTGGTGCCATCCTCGGCCAACACGATCACACTCTTGCGGTTGATCT
>NZ_SJDL01000235.1 GCF_004327985.1 Marinobacter halodurans | reverse complement strand
CACGAAGCCCTGCGCTTTGACCAGGCGCTGCAAACGGCCGTTGGCCAGGACGATCACCTGGCCGGCAAGTCCACACTGTGTCGCATGGAACAGCGGGCGGACCGGCAGGCCGTGGTGAAGGCCCATGGTAATCCCCCCATTTTTAGCAGGGTTCAAAAGTAGACATCAGGCCGCCATGGCCAATTTCTGTTGAGGGGTGATCCCTCCGAGTCCCATATTGGGGCGCTCGTGATTGTAGTGCCAGAGCCAGCGA
>NZ_SJDL01000234.1 GCF_004327985.1 Marinobacter halodurans | reverse complement strand
TCGGCTTGCTTCAGGATCGACAGGATTTGGCTGTCGGAAAAACGTGACTTCTTCATGCAGAATCTCCCTGCGGGTAGTTTACGGAAAATTCTACTTTTGAGTACCGCTATTTTTCGGGGGGATTACCGGGCCACCACAGTTGGTACGGCATAATGCCAAAGAGCTCCTTTAGGCATGGCCCCCCGACAAACATAGGAAATACCTGCTGCAATCCAAGCTAAGGGCGTGGCAATCGTCAGCCCAAGCAAACCGAC
>NZ_SJDL01000233.1 GCF_004327985.1 Marinobacter halodurans | reverse complement strand
GCGGCCAGGGCGACTTTGGATTTGAATGATGCGCTGTATTGCTTGCGTTTCTTGCTCATGATTCTCCTCCTTGTGGAGATGATGAATCAGAGCTCAGGCACCTGTCCAAATTTCGGGGTCCACTTCACTGAGCATCTGTTCGATGTGGGCACGCCCACGGCTGTTCGAGTAGGTGAACACCACCTCATCGGCATCGCCGTATAACGGCCAGAACCAGCCGGATTTCATTCTGCCCTTTTGTGGGCCTGCCCGGC
>NZ_SJDL01000232.1 GCF_004327985.1 Marinobacter halodurans | reverse complement strand
GCGGCGGCAGTTGGAGAAGGCGATAGAGGACGATGTTGAACTTCGGAATCGATGGCAATTAGCAATTAAGCACCTGACCCCTTAGCTCCCCAATTAGCAATTAAGCACCTGACCCCTTAGCTCCCCTCGCGCGGCGGCAGTTGGAGAAGGCGATAGAGGACGATGTTGAACTTCGGAATCGATGGCAATTAGCAATTAAGCACCTGACCCCTTAGCTCCCCAATTAGCAATTAAGCACCTGACCCCTTAGCTCC
>NZ_SJDL01000231.1 GCF_004327985.1 Marinobacter halodurans | reverse complement strand
TCGGAGCAGGACATCCAGGGCGCCGTATCATTGAGCGCGATCACCGGCCTATTCCCAGTTACCAGCTCCGGTACATCGCCGTGGACCAACACCGCCACCGGGGCACTGTCCTCCAGCATGTACGCCACTCGCTCGGCCGGGTATTCCGGGTCCAGCGGCACATAGGCCCCGCCCGCCTTCAACACGCCCAGCAGGCCCACCACCATCGCCAGCGAGCGCTCCGCGCAGATCGCCACACGGTCGTCCGGGCCCACA
>NZ_SJDL01000230.1 GCF_004327985.1 Marinobacter halodurans | reverse complement strand
GGGGGGGGGGGGGGGGGGGGGGGGGGGGGGGGGGGGGGGGGGGGGGGGGGGGGGGGGGGGGGGGGGGGGGGGGGGGGGGGGGGGGGGGGGGGGGGGGGGGGGGGGGGGGGGGGGGGGGGGGGGGGGGCGGGGGGGGGGGGGGGGGGGGGGGGGGGGGGGGGGGGGGGGGGGGGGGGGGGGGGGGGGGGGGGGGGGGGGGGGGGGGGGGGGGGGGGGGGGGGGGGGGGGGGGGGGGGGGGGGGGGGGGGGGGGGGG
>NZ_SJDL01000229.1 GCF_004327985.1 Marinobacter halodurans | reverse complement strand
GGCTGGTGGACAAGACCTTTGATCTGAAGCGGACTCCGCAAGAACGGGAATACTGCGTCCAGCACCGGGAAACGGATCTGGCTTTTCTCAGCCGGATTGCCGCCGAGGAAGGCTGGCACTACCGCTTTGACCCGACCACCGCCGGTCAGCCGATCGTGATCGCCGACCATCACCGGGATGCGCCACAACTGCCCGAGGTAGGCTACAACGCCACGTCCGGCGGTTCCCACAAGACCCCCTGCGTCTTTAAATTCA
>NZ_SJDL01000228.1 GCF_004327985.1 Marinobacter halodurans | reverse complement strand
GCAGGTAACGCCGGATCAGGGTCAGTATCCGTCGGTCGGTGATGCGACGGGCCAGCAGGCTCATCAACACATCGTGATTGACCCGATCAAAGAACTGGGCCAGATCCAGATCGATCACCCAGCGGTGACCCTCGCTGATGTGTCGTTGCATCGCCTTGACCGCCTGGTGGGCGCTTCGGCCGGGGCGGAACCCGTAGCTGTGGTCCGAGAAGGTCGGTTCCAGCATCGCACTCAGCACCTGATGAAGCGCTTGTT
>NZ_SJDL01000227.1 GCF_004327985.1 Marinobacter halodurans | reverse complement strand
AGTTCTTTGATCGGGTCAATCACGATGTGTTGATGAGCCTGCTGGCCCGTCGCATCACCGACCGACGGATACTGACCCTGATCCGGCGTTACCTGCAAGCCGGTATGCTCGACGGTGGACTGGTCAGTCCGAGACGGGAAGGCACGCCGCAAGGCGGCCCGCTGTCGCCTTTGCTCTCCAACGTACTCCTGACCGAATTGGACCAGGAACTGGAGCGGCGAGGTCATCGGTTCTGCCGCTATGCGGACGACTGCAA
>NZ_SJDL01000226.1 GCF_004327985.1 Marinobacter halodurans | reverse complement strand
CGGCCAGGGCGACTTTGGATTTGAATGATGCGCTGTATTGCTTGCGTTTCTTGCTCATGATTCTCCTCCTTGTGGAGATGATGAATCAGAGCTCAGGCACCTGTCCAAATTTCGGGGTCCACTTCATCTGGAGGGATTTCTCGAAAGGCTTGATCAAGGTTCCAATGCCCTTCTCCATTACCCAGTTTGTTGTCAAATAGACGAGATAAAGAGACAGGGCAAGATAGCCAAAACCTCCAACGACTAGAGATATAGCAAGCAA
>NZ_SJDL01000225.1 GCF_004327985.1 Marinobacter halodurans | reverse complement strand
TATCGGCTGGATATTCGGCGGGCGCCGTTACTGGCGGCGAAGGTGGCCGAGGACCCGGGCCAGGAGGCGGGGACGCCGGGCCGCTGGTTGCTGATGCTGCTGAACCATCATCTGGTGGGTGACGCCAGCACAACCCAGGCCCTGATCGAGGAGGTCCAGGTACACCTGCACGGTGATGTCTCCGAGTTGCCCCTGCCGGTACCGTACCGGGACTACGTGGCGCAGGCGCGCCTGGGCCACAGTGTCGAATCGGATGAAACCTTCTTCCGGGA
>NZ_SJDL01000224.1 GCF_004327985.1 Marinobacter halodurans | reverse complement strand
CATTGGACCTGACAATTAAGTCCGGAACCGGATCTTTCGGGGCATCCGATCGAGCACGCTCTTTATCGTGCTCATCCCTGCCTTCGCTTTTTCAATCGCTGTGGTATCAGCGATTGGCTCAGGCGTTCGCTGCGGAACAGCTCACCCAACTGAGCTATTCCCGCTTTTCATTGGACCTGACAATTAAGTCCGGAACCGGATCTTTCGGGGCATCCGATCGAGCACGCTCTTTATCGTGCTCATCCCTGCCTTCGCTTTTTCAATCGCTGTGG
>NZ_SJDL01000223.1 GCF_004327985.1 Marinobacter halodurans | reverse complement strand
TGACAAGCCGCTGGCACGCTGCTGATCAACCAGGGTCTGCCACTGTTCGGGTGTGCGGTGCTTTCTCATGGGGGTAACCTCGTGTCGGAAAATGTGAGGTTACTGTAGGGCGAATCTCAGCGGGGTGGCAGAACGTCCTGAAATGAACGCTTACCCCTCTTTGGCGGTGGTCACCACGCTGACCTTGGCGCCGAACTCATAGCGGGTGCGGGCCTTGCCCTTGGCAATACACACCACCTCTGGCTCGTGCAAACTGTACAGCCGGGGTTTGACGGATCG
>NZ_SJDL01000222.1 GCF_004327985.1 Marinobacter halodurans | reverse complement strand
TTGAACCCGGCAGGCCGCGGGCCTGCACCGAAGCTAAAGCGTCGGCTACATTAGGGTGCCGCAACCGAGAGGGTTCTTAGCCGATGGAACGGATTGAGGCTGGACTCTCCCCGAGCCATGTAGCAGACGCTTCAGCTTCTGAGGCGCCGAAGGTGCCCTGGGTTGAACCCGGCAGGCCGCGGGCCTGCACCGAAGCTAAAGCGTCGGCTACATTAGGGTGCCGCAACCGAGAGGGTTCTTAGCCGATGGAACGGATTGAGGCTGGACTCTCCCCGAGCCAT
>NZ_SJDL01000221.1 GCF_004327985.1 Marinobacter halodurans | reverse complement strand
AGGCCAGGTGCGCAGGCGTCAGGTCGCCTCGTTCGAGATTACTCTCGGAGCAGGACATCCAGGGCGCCGTATCATTGAGCGCGATCACCGGCCTATTCCCAGTTACCAGCTCCGGTACATCGCCGTGCACCAACACCGCCACCGGGGCACTGTCCTCCAGCATGTACGCCACTCGCTCGGCCGGGTATTCCGGGTCCAGCGGCACATAGGCCCCGCCCGCCTTCAACACACCCAGCAGGCCCACCACCATCGCCAGCGAGCGCTCCGCGCAGATCGCCACAC
>NZ_SJDL01000220.1 GCF_004327985.1 Marinobacter halodurans | reverse complement strand
AACTGCGGGACCGCATCCGGGCGCGCCTGGCGGAAGCCGCCGACCTGTTCCGGGCGGATCCGGCAGCGATCGATGCCAATCAACGCGATAACGAAACCGACCCGCTCAAACGCCTGCGCAATACCTGTCCGGATGAGAGCTGGGCCGCCAACGCGCGCCTGCTCCGGGTACAGGCCTTTCTCGCGGCAGTAGGCACTGAGTTCGGCCTCAGACATGGAGGCGGTTTCAATCACAACAGCCAGCTTGGCTTCAGGGGACCAGTCCTCCCCGGTATTACGATGACC
>NZ_SJDL01000219.1 GCF_004327985.1 Marinobacter halodurans | reverse complement strand
CGGCTAGTGGTTCCCCTTACCGGGCCCACAGGGGACTTGCACCCCCAAGTCATCCGGCCAGCACCACCTGTACCAGAACAGCGCCCGTCAAGGCGCTACGCGCCATGCCTGGCGCACCAATAAAAAACCCCAACACGTAACCGTGCTGGGGTTTTTGATTTAGGAGCCTGACGATGACCTACTCTCGCATGGGCAAACGCCACACTACCATCGGCGCTGGTCCGTTTCACTGCTGAGTTCGGGATGGGATCAGGTGGTTCCGGACCGCTATGGTCGTCAGGCAAAA
>NZ_SJDL01000218.1 GCF_004327985.1 Marinobacter halodurans | reverse complement strand
CGTCATCCGAAGCGGCAAACGATCTATGAGCTTTGCTTTTAGAACGAAGAGAGGAAATAAACCAAATTACTGCTATGGCTATCGCCACCCACCAGAATATGGACATAGTAATTATCCTCCCTAACGCTGGCGTAACGGGCCGGTTTGGAGCGCCAGCGGAAAACCGGAGCTATGGTGATTTCTGGTGTATGGAGGCAAGTTGAAGAGGTGGCGTATCCTGTTGGTTGATCTCGCCAGATCACAACCAACAGAGGAATGATACGCCATGTCAAAGTCTACCCTGCACGCTCTTT
>NZ_SJDL01000217.1 GCF_004327985.1 Marinobacter halodurans | reverse complement strand
ACAAGATGCTTATGCGGGTGTCGGCTATCTTGGTAGTGGTGGGGTTGGTTTCAGCAATTGTGCTGGTCTAAACATTTAACAAGTTATTCAAGTACGTTCCAGCCCTAACGGGCCTCCACCGGACCGGCTTTCCGGCGCGGCGCGCCTCCAAACCGGCCGCTTAATATTGGCGTTGAGGCTGTAGAAAAAGTCCCGGAATCGCTGCTCCGGGTTTGGTAGGATCGAGGTATCGCAGGCCGACAAGGACCCGTCTCCCATGCCCCGCTTCAAGCATTACAACTACGACCAGGATACG
>NZ_SJDL01000216.1 GCF_004327985.1 Marinobacter halodurans | reverse complement strand
TGATGGGGGAAGATCCGTGCCCTTTGATCGGGCAAACGTGCATGTCGCCAACGCAGGCGGCAATCAGATTACTCATAGTCAGAGTTCCTTTCTTTGCTGAGTAGCGTCCTGGCTACCCGTGATTAAACATTGTTCAAAAATCGTGATTGTAGCATGGCGGGCACCACATAACGCCCGTGCTCAGCGGCCGATTTGGAGGCGCAATGCGCCGGAAAAGCGGTCCGCTGCAGCCGCTGGTTAGAAGACGATTCACCCTTTTCATGGCGGTCCTAATTCCCAACCGGCATACGGACAC
>NZ_SJDL01000215.1 GCF_004327985.1 Marinobacter halodurans | reverse complement strand
AGCGCTCCCGGAGATGTGTTCGAATGCCTGCTTGGCAGCCCCTTTCCCGCATCAGGCCCGCTGCCGCGCCGGCGCCTTTTCCCCGGCGTAAACCTGCGCGTAGATTTCCGTGACCGGCCGGGTCGGCTGGGCGTCGATCAGGGCCTGTACCCGTTGACTCAATCGCTTGAGCTCGTCGCTGGGCCGGGCTCTTTGATCTTCAGGCAAGGGTTGGGACCAAGCCTCCATCGCCGGAGGCAGGGACCGGTTCAGCAATCGCTGGAGCTTGCGGTTTTCCCACTCCACCATCCGGTTGGGCAGGGTCCAGAAGGTCATCA
>NZ_SJDL01000214.1 GCF_004327985.1 Marinobacter halodurans | reverse complement strand
AGGTGACCTTCGAGGGCCGGGAGGGCCCGGTGTTGGGGATCGTCACCAAGATCAACCGCAAGAGTGTGATCGTGTTGGCCGAGGATGGCACCAAGCAATACAAGGTCTCGCCGGAGTTATTGAGGCCGCTACGTGACGTGAAGTAGGTCAACTACGTCGTGGAATGAACGCTTACGTGGAATGAACGCTTACGTTGCGGTGATCATCCGCAATACCCGGCGAGTCCGGGTGCTGATGAGTGACAGCTACCCGTACAAGGATGAACTCTCGGCCCTGGTGCGCCGTCTGGCTCCGGGATAGAGCGACGGGCGCCCCCGGC
>NZ_SJDL01000213.1 GCF_004327985.1 Marinobacter halodurans | reverse complement strand
CATCGTGGCGGCGGTGGATGGCGGTGCGGCCAACGTGCAGGACATCTACCCGCTGGCGCCGTTGCAGGAAGGGGTGTTGTACCACCACCTGTTGACCGAAGTGGGCGATCCGTATCTGGTGTATTCCCTACTGGCCTTTGACGACCGTTCGCGGCTGGACGACTTCCTGTCGGCCTTGCAGGCGGTGATTGCGCGGCACGACATCCTGCGCACGGGGGTGCAGTGGGAAGGGTTGCCGGAGCCGGTGCAGGTGGTGTGGCGTGAAGCCGAGCTGCCGGTGGAAGAGGTGGCGCTGGATCCGCAGGCGGGTTCGATCGAGG
>NZ_SJDL01000212.1 GCF_004327985.1 Marinobacter halodurans | reverse complement strand
AAGAGCGTGCAGGGTAGACTTTGACATGGCGTATCATTCCTCTGTTGGTTGTGATCTGGCGAGATCAACCAACAGGATACGCCACCTCTTCAACTTGCCTCCATACACCAGAAATCACCATAGCTCAACGTCTCCTGGTTCATTGCCAAACGGCCTGGCACCCGGAAGAAGCTGGATGCCGATAAACTAAAAGCCGAAAAAATCAAAGCCAGTGTTCGTGCCAAGGTTGAGCATCCCTTTCGGTACATCAAGCAGGTCTTCGGCTATGGCAAGGTCCGCTATCGTGGTCTTGCCAAAAACAGCAACCGGCTGCATTTGCTGGCAGCGTT
>NZ_SJDL01000211.1 GCF_004327985.1 Marinobacter halodurans | reverse complement strand
CTTTGGGGTCGCCGATTGGGTCATGGGTACAGGTCCAGGGCGGTCAGGGGTTGGTGGATGGGCCGCCAGAGCGGGTCGTCCCCGGGCGACTCGTCCGAGGGCGTGACCGGGAAGGCGCTGTCCGGCGTCAGGCGCAGCAGGTAATCGCGAGGCTGGTACGCGTTGTCCGGCTGGCGGGTCTCCAGCCGCACCATGACCACCAGGTCGCGGGTCATTAAGCCATACCGGGTTTTCTCCGCCTCCGGCACCGTAAAGCGCAATTGCAGGTGGTCCTCATCCTCCGGGATGGTCATGGACCCGATGACGTCTGTCGCGCAGCGCTCCCGGAGATGTGTTCGAATGCCTGCTT
>NZ_SJDL01000210.1 GCF_004327985.1 Marinobacter halodurans | reverse complement strand
TACCGCCACCTGGACCCGGTCACGGCCGAGCACGACCGGCAAACCAATCGCCCGGAACGCTACTGGCGCGATATGGACGACGATACCTTCAAGGCCTGTGAGCGCGAGATGCACTATCGAGTCCACGAACTGCGCACCCTGAGCCGGCCGAACTTTATGGCTGAGAAGACGGTTTACGCGAGCTTCTAGCACTCAAGTTGTCCGAGAATCAGGGACCGCTGGTGGTCGAATCTCACCTGCGGATGGTGGAAATGCGGTCGCCGGCCAATTTGGGGCCGGGTATGGTCACGCTCTGGCGACTATTTCCGCTGGATATTCCAAGGACCAGGGAAAGCATTCTTTACAGCGAGCC
>NZ_SJDL01000209.1 GCF_004327985.1 Marinobacter halodurans | reverse complement strand
GCATCAAAGGATTTCAGCTTCTGGAACTGGTCGTTAACAACGTCGAGTTCCGGGACGGAGAAGCGGTTGAGCAACAATCAGACAGGAACGCTGCCTGATGTTCATACACCAGATTTGACGATAACTCCTTGGCTTCGCAGGCTCTTCAAATAGTATCGATGCGTCATGAACCATGAAAAGAGTGCAGACAGTGCGACTAACAACAAATCGTAAATTGTCGGGTTCATTTTTCACCTAACGAGGCTGTAGAAAAACCCAAAATAGAGCGAGTATTCCACCGCCTTCGATCTCGTTTTTTTCAGCCGGCCATTTCAGCCGGCATTGTCCAGTTTTCAGATTGATTGCCCTTTATTGCCTCCAA
>NZ_SJDL01000208.1 GCF_004327985.1 Marinobacter halodurans | reverse complement strand
CCCCCTCTGTCAGCCTAGTTGTCCAGTAGGCGATTTCGCCTGATTTTTCCGAGTCGGGGCGGCATGGGAGCATGTCATGCCACGTTATTCCGAAGAACGTAAAGCCGCAGTGCTGAAGAAGTTGTTGCCTCCGCAGAACCGAAGTGTGGTCTCGGTAGCCACAGAGGAAGGCATATCCGATGTGACTCTGTATAGTTGGTTGAAACAGTGTCGAGAACAAGGAATGCCCGTGCCAGGTCATCGTAATACCGGGGAGGACTGGTCCCCTGAAGCCAAGCTGGCTGTTGTGATTGAAACCGCCTCCATGTCTGAGGCCGAACTCAGTGCCTACTGCCGCGAGAAAGGCCTGTACCCGGAGCAGG
>NZ_SJDL01000207.1 GCF_004327985.1 Marinobacter halodurans | reverse complement strand
CCGGTCCGGTGGAGGCCCGTTAGGGCTGGAACGTACTTGAATAACTTGTTAAATGTTTAGACCAGCACAATTGCTGAAACCAACCCCACCACTACCAAGATAGCCGACACCCGCATAAGCATCTTGTGATTTGCCCTAGTCAGTACTCGGTAATTCCGAAACCAGAAATGCCCGATAAGTAGACCCGCCACACCAAACCACAACAGTGAAACTAGATAAGCACTGTAGCCGTGATAAACAGCGGTCGAACTACGCCCCCAGAACACGGCTTCGGCACCCGACAAAAGCAACATCGTGTACCCAATGAGCACCAGGGGCAAAAAAACACCGAGTGTCAGAGTCTCTATCTTTTTGAAGCGAGGAATGTTG
>NZ_SJDL01000206.1 GCF_004327985.1 Marinobacter halodurans | reverse complement strand
ATGTGGGTCTGCTTACCCATCTGGGCAAGATGGTTAAGGCGTTTGGTAAAGCCGTTCGGAAACAGCGCCTGAGGCGCATCTGGCGTGATGCTGACCTGCACCGTCAAACCCTTCTTGAGGATACGGCTCCCAGTCGGGTGGATGGGCTTGAACTGAAGGCAGTTGATCTTGTTACAGATAAGTTGAACACAGCTCAAAGAATAGGAAGACTCGATCTAGAAGGGCATGCGCCAATAAGGCATGGAGGTATCAACATGTAGTGGTCAACTAATCCCGGACAGTATTTTAAGGTTTTCCTCAGCTGCAACGGGCGGAATGCCATCGTTGAATGTGTGAGGTCGCTGCCGGTTGTAATAGTCCATCAGATAGCCACCAACATCTT
>NZ_SJDL01000205.1 GCF_004327985.1 Marinobacter halodurans | reverse complement strand
ACAATAAAAACAGTGTGACAAAAATGGTGGCAACCCAGACAAATGGAACTGCGAGAGCGAGTGCCTTGAGTCCCAGCTTATTATTAATGAAGCGGATATGTTCATTAGTCCAGCCCCACCATTCGTCATTATAAAACTCCCTATCGTCTGCCTCGCAGGTCTGGACGTCAGTTACGTCAGCAATAATCTTTTCGTAGGGATTGATGGCGGCGTAGTCACACCAAGGCTGCAACTCATCTCCAGCTCGACTTCGCTTTTTGCTATCTGGCAAAGGCGGGAGAGCTATGGTGATTTCTGGTGTATGGAGGCAAGTTGAAGAGGTGGCGTATCCTGTTGGTTGATCTCGCCAGATCACAACCAACAGAGGAATGATACGCCATGTCAAAGTCTACCCTGCACGCTC
>NZ_SJDL01000204.1 GCF_004327985.1 Marinobacter halodurans | reverse complement strand
GTCAGTGGAAGAGAGAGCATAGGGTCTAAACGGGCCCATACCATTGGGTCTGTAGCTCAGGTGGTTAGAGCGCACCCCTGATAAGGGTGAGGTCGGTGGTTCAAGTCCACCCAGACCCACCAGAATTTCACTGCTCGGCGTTATCAAAGCACTTGCATAGCAGGCTATGCGGCGCGCTTTGATGCCTTGATCAGTAAAATTCTAGCCTTCGCAGTTTGAAGGTGAGGCTTTGAATGGGGCCATAGCTCAGCTGGGAGAGCGCCTGCCTTGCACGCAGGAGGTCGGCAGTTCGATCCTGCCTGGCTCCACCAACTTTACGGATACCCTGGCTACGGTCAGTGTGCAGAAACAAGTGTTTCGGGTTGATGAACGATCGACTTCGAAGTCCTTCTTTCTGATCACTGGGTCAGACATG
>NZ_SJDL01000203.1 GCF_004327985.1 Marinobacter halodurans | reverse complement strand
AACCAGGGTCTGCCACTGTTCGGGTGTGCGGTGCTTTCTCATGGGGGTAACCTCGTGTCGGAAAATGTGAGGTTACTGTAGGGCGAATCTCAGCGGGGTGGCAGAACGTCCTGAAATGAACGCTTACTGGCAAAACTCCGGGATGGGATCAAAGAGCTAGAGCAAGAAATTGAATCTGAGTGCGGAAAAAATGCCTAACAAATTATTCCAGTTCGTTCCGGCCCCGGCGGGCCTCCACCGGACGGCTTTCAGCCGCCGCTGAATATTGGCGTTAAATGTCAGCAAAGGATGAACAACATTCCTCGCTTCAAAAAGATAGAGACTCTGACACTCGGTGTTTTTTTGCCCCTGGTGCTCATTGGGTACACGATGTTGCTTTTGTCGGGTGCCGAAGCCGTGTTCTGGGGGCGTAGTTCGACC
>NZ_SJDL01000202.1 GCF_004327985.1 Marinobacter halodurans | reverse complement strand
GCGCTGTTCGAGCAGGTGCTGCTGGTGTGCCATGAGCAGGGCCTGTTGGGCAACGAACTCTTTGCCATCGACGGCTGCAAGATGTCGTCAAACGCCAGCAAGGAGTGGTCCGGCACCTTCAAGGAGCTGGGTGAGAAGCGGCAGAAGCTGCGACGGCTGATCCGTCATCACCTGCAGGAACACTACGCCCGGGACGAAGCGGAGACCGAAGCCGAACTGGACCGGGACATCCGCCGGGCAAAGACCATCCTCTCGCTGGATGAAGCCCTGACCAAGGTCGACCGCTTCCTAAAGACGAACCGCCCAAGGATGGGCCGGGGGAAGCGGAGCAAGGAAGTGAAGAGCAACCTGACTGACAACGAAAGCGCCAAGATGACCACCAGCAAGGGCACGCTCCAGGGCTATAACGGCGTGGCCACCGTGGA
>NZ_SJDL01000201.1 GCF_004327985.1 Marinobacter halodurans | reverse complement strand
CCTCATAGCCATCCTCACGAGGCACCTGGGACGCAGGAGCAAAATGTAGCCGATGCTTCAGCTTCGGAGCCGTCCGCAGGGCGGCCTTTTCAGGCACGAGCGAGTACCGGACCACCCGGCGTCACCCGCCCGGGGCCCTGCCGGGCCCTCCGAAGCTGAAGCGTCGGCTACACAGGAATGACTCCCCCAACCCTCATAGCCATCCTGACGCGGCGCCTGGGACGCAGGAGCAAAATGTAGCCGATGCTTCAGCTTCGGAGCCGTCCGCAGGGCGGCCTTTTCAGGCACGAGCGAGTACCGGACCACCCGGCGTCACCCGCCTGGGGCCCTGGCGGGCCCTCCGAAGCTGAAGCGTCGGCTACACAGGAATGACTCCCCCAACCCTCATAGCCATCCTCACGAGGCACCTGGGACGCAGGAGCAAAATGTAG
>NZ_SJDL01000200.1 GCF_004327985.1 Marinobacter halodurans | reverse complement strand
CCGGCCTTGAGGGTGATTTCGGCGCCGGCCTCGACGACGATCTTCATACCCGCTTTGTGGTGGATCTCGGTGCCCGCTTCCACCAGTTGGGCTTTGCCCTGTTTGCTGTGGTGGGTACCGCCGACCGTCAGGCTCATGTCCTTTCCGATTTTCTCCCGCTTTTCCCCATCCACGGTGCTGTGGTCGTTGGCCTGGATGTGGGCGTAGCGGTCGTTGTCGACGGTCAGGTGGCTGTTGTGGTGGACCACCTCGGTGCGGTCGTTTTCGGTCAGCAGGTCCAGGTCCTTCTGGGCGTGGACGTAGATCTGTTCCCTGTCCGCTTCGTCTTCGAAGCGCAGTTCGTTGGAGCCGTCCCCTTTGTGGGTCTGGGTCTTTAAGGTGGTTCGGGTCTTGTGTTCCGGCAGCGCGTAGGGCGGTGTGTTGGACGCGTGGTAGGTGCGGCCGGTGATGAT
>NZ_SJDL01000199.1 GCF_004327985.1 Marinobacter halodurans | reverse complement strand
ATTATGAAGTATGCGAAGAATTATTAAGTAATCCGAAAGTATGGCTTGTAACGGGTGTTGCGGGTTTTGTTGGCTCAAATCTTTTAGAAAAATTATTATTATTAAATCAAAAAGTTATTGGACTAGATAATTTTTCTACAGGATTTCAAGAAAACCTAGATGAAGTAAAACAGAGTGTTGCACCTGAGCAATGGGAAAATTTTACCTTTCATAAAGGTGATATCTGTCATTTAGATGACTGTAAACAAGCTTGTTTAGGTGTGGATTATGTTTTACATCAGGCAGCTTTAGGTTCTGTACCACGTTCAATTCAAGATCCTATTGCAACCAATCAGGCGAACATTAGCGGTTTTGTAAATATGTTAGTTGCGAGCCGTGATGCTGGTGTCAAAAGTTTTACTTATGCAGCAAGTAGTTCTACATATGGTGATCATCCTGGTTTACCAAAGCAAGAG
>NZ_SJDL01000198.1 GCF_004327985.1 Marinobacter halodurans | reverse complement strand
CAGGCCATTGGCGACCCAATCAGCCGCCTGTTGCACCAGCTTTCCGTCACTGTTGCTGTAATCCACTCCCGTCAGCCCCGTCGCAGCGATCTCAGCCGTGCTGCGGGCGCTGTCATACGCCACCTGTCCAACGGCAATGGCCGCACCGAGTGCATTGGTACCTGGAACCGCACGGAATAGCTCACGGTGGTCGACCTTTGCCGAACCGACTTGGTCGGCAACCTTGGGGAGCTAAGGGGTCAGGGGAGCTAAGGGGTCAGGTGCTTAATTGCTAATTGCCATCGATTCCGAAGTTCAACATCGTCCTCTATCGCCTTCTCCAACTGCCGCCGCGGGGGAGCTAAGGGGTCAGGTGCTTAATTGCTAATTGCCATCGATTCCGAAGTTCAACATCGTCCTCTATCGCCTTCTCCAACTGCCGCCGCGCGTGGGAAATACCTCCCACAGAACCAAGCTGAAAG
>NZ_SJDL01000197.1 GCF_004327985.1 Marinobacter halodurans | reverse complement strand
TCATCCAGAGCCTGATCAGCACCTGCAAGCTGCACGATATTACCCCCTACACCTACCTGGTGGACGTGTTGCAACGCATCAGCCAGCACCCGGCCAGTGAAGTCAGCGACCTGACCCCACGCCACTGGAAAACCCGGTTCGCCGAAAACCCGTTACGAGCGCTGATCGACCCACGCCATCCTGACCGACAGAACAAACAGCCGGAGGCCACCGTTCGTGCGCATTGAAGACATGAGCATCGACCAGTTGCTGGAACTGAATCAATATATCTGCCAGCGCATTGATGAACTGCGGGATCAGGAAAATCTCCAGGCACTGAGTCAGTTGCGGGTTGGCCTGAAGGTGACCTTCGAGGGCCGGGAGGGCCCGGTGTTGGGGATCGTCACCAAGATCAACCGCAAGAGTGTGATCGTGTTGGCCGAGGATGGCACCAAGCAATACAAGGTCTCGCCGGAGTTATTGAGGCC
>NZ_SJDL01000196.1 GCF_004327985.1 Marinobacter halodurans | reverse complement strand
CAACTTATGATCATTTTCCGTCCAGCTTTTGTCTTGGTATTTCACTCTTAAAAAACCTGAGAGTTTTAACTCCCCTAAGTCAGTTTTTGGATCCCCAATGGATAAATCTGCAGCTATAGCAGGTGTAGCCGCGCACCCCAACAGCAACAATGAAACACAATAATTTAAAGCTTTCTTTTGCATTATTTAAATCTCTATACCTGTTGTTAAGTCAAGTGTGTACTGCGGGCTTTTTTGCAAAAGCCCCTGCAGCGCTTCGCTTTAAACGAAGCTAGGAAAATAGGAGAATGAAAATAGAGGATCGATCTATGCCTATTTCGGCATGTATTTCGCAATTTCTTCAGCGCTAGGCGCTTGCAAGTTGTACTTCACCAGCAGCTTGTCAAATTCACCAGACTGTTTCATGGCATCCAAACCTTGGGTGACTTTTTCCAGCATGGCTGTATCTCCCTTACGGATCGCAATAC
>NZ_SJDL01000195.1 GCF_004327985.1 Marinobacter halodurans | reverse complement strand
CACCAGGCTGGCTGCTTCCTGCTTGAACTCAGGAGTAAAGGAACGTCGTTTTCTGGTCATCAGACACCTCGTTTATGGTGGCGATCTTACCACCTACGTTGGTGTCCGGAATCATTGGACCACTACAAAGGAAGGTGGTAGTACCACTCTACATCCCAGCCCGTTACATATCCTTCGACAGTTTTTGACCTGTAGGAAGGCTGCCAGTCCTTACGCGCACGAACAGAACTAATTAATTCATTCCACTTCGTATCATTCGCTAAGCCCACCAGGTTTAGACGAACAACTGCTTTTTTAATTTTCTCAACGTCTACTCCTTTGGGAGCAGACTTCGAACTTGGCAACGTATTCATTTTTATGCCTAACGCCAACAGCAGGGGCGCGACGAAAGGAGCGTCCCTTGCCTGTATTGGTTATGAGCTAAAGGGCTGGGGTACATGTCTTGCACTCCAACCAAATTATTCCGAAATCACCTACTATCTCGAACCC
>NZ_SJDL01000194.1 GCF_004327985.1 Marinobacter halodurans | reverse complement strand
GTCAGTGGAAGAGAGAGCATAGGGTCTAAACGGGCCCATACCATTGGGTCTGTAGCTCAGGTGGTTAGAGCGCACCCCTGATAAGGGTGAGGTCGGTGGTTCAAGTCCACCCAGACCCACCAGAATTGCGCAGCTCATCGTTGTGTTCGGACTTGCATAGCAGGCTATGCGGCGCCCAAACACGCCTTGATCTGCCCAATTCTTGACAGCTTACTGGGGCTGTAGCTCAGCTGGGAGAGCGCCTGCCTTGCACGCAGGAGGTCAGCGGTTCGATCCCGCTCAGCTCCACCAATTCAAGCTGTATGGTGGATGAGTTGACAGGATGGCAGCGCCTGCCTTGCACGCAGGAGGTCGGTCCGGGGTCGCGCACGACTTCGATCCTGCCTGGCTCCACCAACTTTACGGATACCCTGGCTACGGTCAGTGTGCAGAAACAAGTGTTTCGGGTTGATGAACGATCGACTTCGAAGTCCTTCTTTCTGATCACTGGGTCAGACATG
>NZ_SJDL01000193.1 GCF_004327985.1 Marinobacter halodurans | reverse complement strand
CAAGGCGGGCCGTGAATTGCAAACCAGTATGATCACGCATCGTCTCTTCCTTGAACTTGAAAAGGAGTCGCACTCATCCTGAGCACGGTGACAACCTAAAACGAAGTCAACCATATCGGACGGGCCTGACCTTGGCAATAAGCACTATTTGCTCACAACAAACAGCAACGAAGTCAGTACGGCCCACCCCGCGAAGGCGGGGAACAGAGTGGCCGAGGAGTAAATATGGGAATTGGCAGCGGTCCCTCCGCGTGCCCACAGAGGGCGCGACAATCCAGCAGTATCAAACGCAGTTGCAGCAGTATGTTTCAATCCACGCGCCCGCGGAGGGCGCGACATGCGCGCATTTTTCACGCTTGTTCCTGTCTGATTGTTGCTCAACCGTTTCTCCGTCCCGGAACTCGACGTTGTTAACGACCAGTTCCAGAAGCTGAAATCCTTTGATGCGTTTCCACCGTTTCTGGGCGGACTCCATCAACTTGAATACCATCGCCAAGGTGGTGTCTCTGGAC
>NZ_SJDL01000192.1 GCF_004327985.1 Marinobacter halodurans | reverse complement strand
CCTGCCCACCGGGTTGCCCCCGGTGGACCACGGCCATGCGGTGGGAACGGTCACCGATCATTACCTGGACTTCGGCGTGGGCAACTCCTTTGCGTTTTCCTGGCAGATGGCGCTCGGTGGGCCGTTTTCTTGTTTTTTGCTGTCAGCCGCAATTTTCCCGCTACTTGTATTTTTGGGCGGGCTTCACTTTGGCTACGGATGGGACGGTGCTGTCGAAGCATTCAAGGGGGCTTTCAGTCTCGGTTTCTGGATTGGTTTAGGGGGGGGGGTAGGAGTATTGCTGACATTAATGTGGCCTCACTGGCAGATGTACGGCCGGGCCGAGAAAATCGCCCCCACCCGCTTCAACCGCCAGCGCCGGGAAGTCTGCTTTGTGCCGGAGGGTCATAGTGAGCCCATCTTCATCCCCTGGGAGGAACTGGAAGCCTGGGTGATCGAGTCCCAGGGGGCCACGGAGTATGGGGTGCACCGCCAGTACGGCTTCGGCATTGGCTTCCGGCACCCGGAGACCG
>NZ_SJDL01000191.1 GCF_004327985.1 Marinobacter halodurans | reverse complement strand
CTAACGCCAATATTCAGCGGCGGCCTTTACGTAGCGAAGCGGAGAAAAGGCCGTCCGGTGTAGGCCCGTCAGGGCCGGAACGAACTGCAATGACTGGTTAGGGGGTTCACTGAGGATGCCGCGTCCGATGAACTTCTGCCATCTCTGCCAACACATCAAGCAGAGGGCGCCCTGATGCCTTGGCTTGCATTGATGCTGTTCGATGATGAGAGGCTATTCCTGATGGTTGAATCACTTCACTAGCCACGACACCTCTCCCAGAAATTACTTCAATGGCAAACCCAACATCTCCCTCTGGGCCTTTACCATATCCACACAGCACAGTGGAGCCTGGAACTCTCGAAAGCTGAGGGTCTTCGTAGGAACTAAACATGACGGACTCAGAATCAATTCCTTGGGCCTCAAACCAAGGCTCTGCGTCATCCGAAGCGGCAAACGATCTATGAGCTTTGCTTTTAGAACGAAGAGAGGAAATAAACCAAATTACTGCTATGGCTATCGCCACCCACCAGAATATGGACATAGTAATTATCCTCCCTAACGC
>NZ_SJDL01000190.1 GCF_004327985.1 Marinobacter halodurans | reverse complement strand
CACATCCTGCCCGTCAGCCCAGCTTTCCAGCCAGTCGGCCCGGTAGACCTGGTATTGGTCGAACAGGTCCGCCACCCGCTCGGCCAGTTGGTAGCGACGCCGGGCTTCCTGACCGCCACTGAGGAAACGCGCCAGGGGTTCGTAGCCGGGTTGCGTCACCAACTCCGGAATCAGGCGCATCAGGCGCCAGGTCATGCGGTCCTTGTCGAACGGCGATTGTTCGGGAACGGCGTCTTCGCCGAGTACAGTCCGATAGACCTGCCAGAGGAAGCGCGAAGGCAGCAGGAACTGCATGGCGGCGGCGATGCCATTGCCCGGCAGCGTCGGGTCGTCCTCGTCCCGGGCCAGCGCCAGCTTGAGCCACTGGGCGATGCCGTTGGAGTGGACCAGGAAGACATCGTTCTCGAGCGGATCCAGCGGAAACGTGCGAATAAGTTCCACCGTCACCGCACGCAGATCTTCCAGCTTGTTGGCATGGATGACCTGAAAACCGGTCGGTAGCGCTGGCCTGTCTACTGCTCGCATTCTGGTTCCCTGGAAGGCTTT
>NZ_SJDL01000189.1 GCF_004327985.1 Marinobacter halodurans | reverse complement strand
CGGGTCTTGCGCTTCTTGATCTGGTATTCGGCTTCGGAGAAGGTGATCTGATCCATGGCAACAATGAATTCTTTGCGGTTGACGAAGGCCGTATTATCGCTGATTTCGAGACTTATTCAGAGTCTCCTTAGAAACGCTATACCCAAGCCCGGTGAGAGACTTTACATATTGAGCTGCACCTTCTTTGGTGGAGCTGTCGAGCATATAATCCACCGCTGTAACTGTATTAAAAGTAAATATTCCCAACATCGCTGGCGGCGCCCAACGCAACGCTGCACTGGCTACCTTATTCCGGATACCTTGGGAGTACCGCGCTGCCATACTGTTTTTGTGGGCAGAGATGACCTCCACTTGAACGGCCCCCTTGGGAACATCGCCTCCATACCCGGCGACCGATGCCGAATTCGCCAGGACACGCCCTTGCTGATCTCGAATAACCGCGTAGTTCCCTTCCATGCCGGGACCTATGAAGTGGACCCCGAAATTTGGACAGGTGCCTGAGCTCTGATTCATCATCTCCACAAGGAGGAGAATCATGAGCAAGAAACGCAAGCAATACAGCGCATCATTCAAATCCAAAGTCGCCCTGGCCGC
>NZ_SJDL01000188.1 GCF_004327985.1 Marinobacter halodurans | reverse complement strand
ACTCTCCCTACCGCCGGCTCCAACAATTGGCGGCGGATCAGACGGACATTAATGACGATCACCTCGACCAGCTTCACCTGCAATCCCTGGCCTTACTCGAAAAGCAGGTCCAGCAGGCAAAGGCTGACAATCAGTCGGCGGAGCAAGACGCGAAGCATGCAGGTCAGGTTGGAAAACTGGTCAGCGATGTTCTGGGCAAATGGAGCGCCGCCTTGTTGGCCGTTGTTCGAAAACTCATCGAAGACGGCGAAGTCGACGCCGTACACGTGCCGCGCATCCTGCAGGGTGCCGCATCCCTCTCAGCAATCAGCGAGCCCAACCTGGAAGGGATCGACGTCATGCGCCGTGGCGACGTGGACTTGAGCCGCCAGACGGTTATTGGCGTCTACGGCGAGGGTATCCAATACGGGCTGACCGACCTCGATCGCGCTAACTTGCTGAAACGGGGGCATGAATACCTTTACGCCAACCTGCTCAACGAAAGCGGCGAGGTTACCGGTTCCACCAGTACTCGGCAGGCCGCCGAAGCGATTGAGGAAGGGATCAAGCAGGTGTCGATGGACGCCTGGGTGTTTGCTGTTCCTTCGGGTCACCCTGAGGCGC
>NZ_SJDL01000187.1 GCF_004327985.1 Marinobacter halodurans | reverse complement strand
CCATGACCCGGTGGCCTGCTCGTCTGCTGCGAACGTAAATATTGCAGTCGTCCGCGTAGCGGCAGAACCGATGACCTCGCCGCTCCAGTTCCCGGTCCAATTCGGTCAGGAGTACGTTGGAGAGCAAGGGTGACAGAGGCCCACCTTGCGGCGTGCCTTCCCGTCTCGGGCTGACCAGTCCACCGTCGAGCATACCGGCTTGCAGGTAACGCCGGATCAGGGTCAGTATCCGTCGGTCGGTGATGCGACGGGCCAGCAGGCTCATCAACACATCGTGATTGACCCGATCAAAGAACTGGGCCAGATCCAGATCGATCACCCAGCGGTGGCCGTCGTTGATGTGTCGTTGCATCGCCTTGACCGCCTGGTGGGCGCTTCGGCCGGGGCGGAACCCGTAGCTGTGGTCCGAGAAGGTCGGTTCCAGCATCGCACTCAGCACCTGATGAAGCGCTTGTTGGATCAGACGGTCCTGCACCGTTGGGATGCCCAGTATCCGCTCCCCGCCTTGCGGCTTGGGGATGCTGACCCGGCGGACCGGCTGAGGACGGTAGTCTCCGGCCAACAGCCGCTCGCGCAGTGTTGGCCAGTGCTGTTGCAGATGGCCCTTCAGGGCTGTCACCG
>NZ_SJDL01000186.1 GCF_004327985.1 Marinobacter halodurans | reverse complement strand
CCATGACCCGGTGGCCTGCTCGTCTGCTGCGAACGTAAATATTGCAGTCGTCCGCGTAGCGGCAGAACCGATGACCTCGCCGCTCCAGTTCCCGGTCCAATTCGGTCAGGAGTACGTTGGAGAGCAAAGGCGACAGCGGGCCGCCTTGCGGCGTCCCTTCCCGTCTCGGGCTGACCAACCCACCGTTCAGCATGCCGGCTTGCAGGTAACGCCGGATCAGGGCGAGTATCCGCCGGTCGGGAATGCGACCAGCCAGCAGGCTCATCAACACATCGTGATTGACCCGATCAAAGAACTGGGCCAGATCCAGATCGACCACCCAGCGGTGGCCCTCGCTGATGTGCCGTTGCATCGCCTTGACCGCTTGATGGGCGCTTCGACCAGGGCGGAACCCGTAACTGTGCTCCGAGAAGGTCGGCTCCAACAGTGGGCTCAGCACTTGGTGAAGCGCCTGCTGGATCAGGCGGTCCTGAACCGTCGGGATACCCAATATGCGCTCCCCGCCTTGCGGCTTGGGGATGCTGACCCGGCGGACCGGCTGAGGACGGTAGTCTCCGGCCAACAGCCGCTCGCGCAGTGTTGGCCAGTGCTGTTGCAGATGGCCCTTCAGGGCTGTCACCG
>NZ_SJDL01000185.1 GCF_004327985.1 Marinobacter halodurans | reverse complement strand
CTCCATTCCTGATTTACAACGGTCCTTTTAAGTTCGCTCAGTCTAACAAAAATGTCTGTTCGGGACTCCATTCGATTTAGGAGCTTCAGGCCATGATCGTTCGGGATCCTTCCCCCATCTGTGCGTTTGCGTGTTGAGCTTTCTGAGGAAGAAGGTCGATAGCCGCAAATCGTGTTCAGCGGCTTGATCACACTCCTTGTTAAACTTGAAATATTATCCGGAACGCTCCCCCAGCCAGTCGGCGATCTCGATCCAGCTGGCTTCCGGCGCCTGGCTGCCTGCCAGGATGCCCATGTGCCCGCCAGGCACCACGCGGAAGGCCTTGTCGCTGGAGCTGACGTGGTCCATCACCCGCTTGGCGGCGCCCGGTGTGACCATGGTGTCGCCTTCGCCGGCAATGGCCAACAGGTTGGCGTGCACGTTCTCCAGCCGGGCCATGTCGTCGCCGATCTGGATTTCCCCGTCCGACAGCTGGTTGTCGATCCAGACCCGCACGAGCGTGTCCTGGATGATGCCGCCGGGGTAGGCCACCATGCGGTCGAGGAACGCCGAGGTGGTGGCGTGGTTGGTGACGAATTCCCGGTCTCCCAGGCGCAGCAGTAATTCCCAGTAGCCCATGGCACTGCCAA
>NZ_SJDL01000184.1 GCF_004327985.1 Marinobacter halodurans | reverse complement strand
TTGCTCTCCAACGTACTCCTGACCGAATTGGACCGGGAACTGGAGCGGCGAGGTCATCGGTTCTGCCGCTACGCGGACGACTGCAATATTTACGTTCGCAGCAGACGAGCAGGCCACCGGGTCATGGCCAGTATCACCCACTATCTGGAAACGCACCTGCGCCTGACAGTGAATGCGGCGAAAAGCGCCGTGGATCGCCCCTGGCGCCGGAGCTATCTGGGTTACAGCGTGAGCTGGCACAAGCAGGTCCGGCTGAGGATCGCGCCCCAGAGTCTGAAAAGGTATCAGGCGAAGTTGGGTCAGCTGCTCCAAGGAGCGCGTGGGCGGTCGCTGCCCGCTACCATCCAGCGACTTAATCCGGTGTTACGAGGCTGGGCGAACTATTATCGCCTGACCACCTCGAAGCGTGCGGTTGAGGCACTGGATGGCTGGGTCAGGCGTCGCCTGCGACTCATCCTGTGGCGGCAGTGGAAACAGGCCCGCACTCGGGCTCGTAACCTGATGCGGCTCGGACTACCCGAGCCGAGGGCTTGGACAAGCGCGATGAATGGTCGTGGACCTTGGTGGAATAGTGGCGCGTCGCATATGAACGCGGCCCTGCCCAAGAAGGTGTTCGACCGCCTGTCTCTGGT
>NZ_SJDL01000183.1 GCF_004327985.1 Marinobacter halodurans | reverse complement strand
CGGGAGCTGGCATTCGGGGTTAGGTGCCGGAATGGATTGCCGGGTAACCGGCATTTAACCAGTCGCATCAGGACGCGGCCTGCGGCCGCTGGACGCCCATGACTGGGCGCCCCTGTGCTCAGCGTTAGGCAGTAAACCATGAATGACTCAGTTCGAGACCTTCTTGACCAAGTGGAGTCCGTCCCGGATTTCGCTGGAGTTAAGCTTCGGGATATAAACGACACAAATGGTTTTGGAGATAATGCTCTGCACTGTGTTTGCGTGTGGGGAGATATCGAGGCCGTGAAGTTGCTGGTGGAAAATGGAATTAATGTCGAGCAACGAGGTGAAGGCGGTCTGACACCCTTGAAAGTTGCAGACGAATTCGGTCACAAAGAAATTGTGAGCTATCTGATTGCAAAAGGGGCAAACCCTGAGGCCCTTGATGCAGAGTTTCAATACGACTCTGAGGCGCATTCCAGGCACTTGGCAAAAGTAAGCGTTCATTCCACGACGTAGTTGACCTACTTCACGTCACGTAGTGGCCTCAATAACTCCGGCGAGACCTTGTATTGCTTGGTGCCATCCTCGGCCAACACGATCACACTCTTGCGGTTGATCTTGGTGACGATCCCCAACACCGGGCCCTCCCGGCCCTCGAAGGTCACCT
>NZ_SJDL01000182.1 GCF_004327985.1 Marinobacter halodurans | reverse complement strand
TGGAAACACCCGGAACTGGGAAGTCACCGGTCCGGTATCGCTTAACCCTGGGAAATCGCAGGAAGTTGAGCGCAATAAGCTGGCCGCTTAAATGCGGTCATTTGGACAACTGGGTTGAAAATCGCCGTAATGCTCCAACGCCATGTCAAAACACGCACAGGCAAGCATATTCCTCTGAGTGTTTGGATACTCTAACGAACTGAGTTCTTGGTCGAACCAGTTCTGAATACCCTTCGATCGTTTTAACGCCGGAGCTAGATCCATATTTTTAACGCCCGGCACATGCGCCGGTTTGGAGCCGCGAAGCGGCGGAAAAGCGGTCGCCGTGATGCCGCTTGTTAGGCATTTCATACTCCGAATTCATCAAAAGACTTTGGGCCATATCCCCAAATCCGCAGTATGTCTTCCCTAACCTCATATTCGAAGCCTATATCTTTGACTAAATCAACGACCCATGAGGTGTCTTGTTCTTTCTGAGTGGATTGCAGGCTAATGTCAAACCACTCCACACCAACGAACGGGAAAGTGTAGTGGTCAACTAATCCCGGACAGTATTTTAAGGTTTTCCTCAGCTGCAACGGGCGGAATGCCATCGTTGAATGTGTGAGGTCGCTGCCGGTTGTAATAGTCCATCAGATAGCCACCAACATCT
>NZ_SJDL01000181.1 GCF_004327985.1 Marinobacter halodurans | reverse complement strand
GAGTATCAAACGCCCGATGAGGTGTACTACGGGCAACCGATAGCCTTGGCTAGCCTGAGCCAGGGAAACAACCGGATCATAGCTTAGTGACACCATCAGGTTGTCCAACTGATCGGGTCCACCTCAGATCTTGGCGAAGCCCGCTGCGGTACCAGCGATGCCGCCGAAGCCCAGCACGCCGGCGAATGCGCGGGGTCAAGTCTTGCCTTTTGCTGCCCAGAGAATGAAGGGGCAAGCGCTGAAATGCCCGTTGCAGGCAAATCTGAGATTTTCCTCGAGGCGTCTGCTTACCTCATCCTTTCCACTTGCCATCCCGCTAACAACGCCATAGCATTCCCAGTGCTTTAAAAAGGACCCAAGGACACACAGGACAAGGAAGCAGTCGCAATGTCCTACGAGCTCTACGTAACGGGCGGCTATGGCTTTACCGAAGCCATACTGCCCAGGTTGTTGCATCCGTCTAATGCCGTGGATGTCGCCCGGGATTATTTCACCCGGGGCTACCAGGGCCACCATATCGACTTGCCGCCGGATGCGGATTTTTCGCAAAGCGGCAACCTGACCGACACCCAGAAACGCAAGCTGCTGGACGACCTGCAGGAAGGGCGACTTGTGCTCGCCAGCCGCTATGGGCCTGGTTTTGAACTGTTCACGGAATCCAGGGCGA
>NZ_SJDL01000180.1 GCF_004327985.1 Marinobacter halodurans | reverse complement strand
CGACGTTCAGGCCAAGGCGGGCAGGGACATGCAACTGATCGGCGCCATCGACCAGCAGCAGGAGAATGTCCGGAAATCCGAAAAGAACAGCGTTCGACGCAAGGACGAAATCCGCGGCTACCACCACCAATAATTGGGGTCAGATCCACATTAATGAAGAAAAAGTGTATCTGACCCCAATTGTTGTTTGCCGCCGCCGGTTCCACGGCCGCTACATCGCCTGCAGGAGGCTTCTACGCCACGGGCAGCACGGAGCGCAGCACGCTCGACAGTTCCCAGACGGCGCAGTCCGCGACGTGGAACGGCAGTCAGCTCCTGGCCGGAGGCAACGCATCCCTGAACGGCGGTGAAGACATCGGCCTCAAGGGATCCGACGTCGCCGTCAAGGGCACGCTGGCCATCGACAGCAAGGATGTTGATATTGTTGCCGGCACCGAGACGAGCGCAACGGCTTCAGACAGTCGCCATACCAACCAGAGCCTCACCGTCAGCTACGGCGGGCAGGGCCTAAGCGGCAGCGGCAGCGCCGGCTTCAGCCGCTCCGAGGCCGACGCAACCCGCCTGTCCCACCGCAACAGCAGCGTTAACGCCGGTTCACTCGAGAGCAACAGCGAGACCTTGACCGTGGCCGGCGCCAATGTCGCCGCGGATACCATCAACATCGATACCGAGA
>NZ_SJDL01000179.1 GCF_004327985.1 Marinobacter halodurans | reverse complement strand
TGAGTATCAAACGCCCGATGAGGTGTACTACGGGCAACCGATAGCCTTGGCTAGCCTGAGCCAGGGAAACAACCGGATCATAGCTTAGTGACACCATCAGGTTGTCCAACTGATCGGGTCCACCTCAGTACAAAGATGCACCTCACGACATTATCTTGGATCAGATGGAGAAGAAAAAAGAGGCATACGAATCTAAATACCCGGCCTACGCACGGCAGCTAGATCAGGAAATTCTAAGTATCAAGCGAGTGATTGCTGCTTGTGAGCAGAGCTTTGGAGAGGGTAATGGCTAAAGCCTCAGGGATTGGACAAAAAAATTTGCATCGTTTTATCGCCATGCAAAGAAAAACGTTTGAGGCAACAGGATTGGGACGTTGGGAGTCATGCGACTGGTCGCATTATAACGACGGAAGATCCCTTACTTTTTATAAAGATAGGAGCCGAGGGCAGAGTAAGGGCGTTAAGCTGGATAACGATTATGGATATCAAGACTTTGCGAAAGCCTTAGCGGTTATGGAGCGGTCTAAGGGGCGGGTCGGTGATCATCGAGCTATGGTGATTTCTGGTGTATGGAGGCAAGTTGAAGAGGTGGCGTATCCTGTTGGTTGATCTCGCCAGATCACAACCAACAGAGGAATGATACGCCATGTCAAAGTCTACCCTGCACGCTCTTT
>NZ_SJDL01000178.1 GCF_004327985.1 Marinobacter halodurans | reverse complement strand
TTTAATCACGGGTAGCCAGGACGCTACTCAGCAAAGAAAGGAACTCTGACTATGAGTAATCTGATTGCCGCCTGCGTTGGCGACATGCACGTTTGCCCGATCAAAGGGCACGGATCTTCCCCCATCATGCCAAACGGCTCCAGTATCCTTGTGGAAGGTAAGCCCATTGCCCGGGTGGGCGATGTCACCGGTTGCGGTGCCGTTATTACTCAAGGCTATCCGCTGGCAATAGCAGATGGTAGGCCGGTGGCCTACCTTGGCAGCCCCACCAGCCACGGTGGTTCCATTGTCAGCGGTAACCAACGAGTCATACTGGGAGTCGGCACAACCACAGCGCCTGTCGTGGATTTTGCCATGGCGGGTGCGCTGGATGATAAAGGCCAGCTTACCCCCGCCGCCAAACAGTTGCTGGACAAAGACCCGCAGGAATTTGTTCGCAAGGCCGCCCAGAAAGGTGCGTTGATTGACGAAGGCTTACCGGACGAAGAACCGGAAGATTTCTTCGCTGAAGAAGATCGCCCAAAGGTTCGGGTAGAGGCTGGCATATTTTTCGACGGTACTGGCAACAACAGGGATAACACCCAAGCCTATCAGAGACAGATGGATGAGTGCCTGACGGCCAATGCCGCTGGCGCTATCTCCGAGGATGAGTGCAGTGCCGAATTGTCGCAGAT
>NZ_SJDL01000177.1 GCF_004327985.1 Marinobacter halodurans | reverse complement strand
CGCTCCCCGCCTTGCGGCTTGGGGATGCTGACCCGGCGGACCGGCTGAGGACGGTAGTCTCCGGCCAACAGCCGCTCGCGCAGTGTTGGCCAGTGCTGTTGCAGATGGCCCTTCAGGGCTGTCACCGGCATCCGATCGACGCCGGCAGCGCCCTTGTTGGACACCACCCGTTGATACGCGCGCATCAGGTTCGGGCGCTCAAGCACCCGTTCCATCAGCGCGTTCGGCTCCGCGTTCGTCCACGAGTGAGCCGCCGCGTCTGCCTCGACACGGACTTCAGTCTCTGCCGGATACTGTCCGACTGCTCCCTGAATGCCCTGGCCCATCCGGGCCGCTTCTGTCTTCATAAGCACACTACGAGAACTCATCGCCTACTAACGGCCCACCATGTTTGGCCCTTCAGTACGCGGTAACGCACCTACTATGGCCTCGGCTGAGTTCTGGCTCTCCATCCCCACTCCTCATGAAGTGAGTAGCACCGTGGCAGAAAACCAGACTTCCCAGGGTAAGACGCGTGACCTTCACACTTATGCCCGCCGCATTTACGTCCACACCGTCCGTGCAAGTATCGGGCTTTGACGATATTGGCCGCCTTACCCAGTGTGACCGCCTCATATGCGATTCCTGTTCGTCAGGCCAGTGCTTTGCCTGCGGCTTCCTTCAGATTCCACCTCGCGGTGGACACCCTTGCCGTTCGGCTAGT
>NZ_SJDL01000176.1 GCF_004327985.1 Marinobacter halodurans | reverse complement strand
TAACGCCGTTGTTCAGCGGCAGCCTTGGCAGAGCGAAGCGGCGGCAAGGCTGTCCGGTGGAGGGGCGTCAGGCCCGGAACGTACTGGAACTATTGGTTATGCATTTTGACCAACCCTGTCGCTACAGCAAAGTCCTCGAGCTTTTCTCCCAGTGAATCCGGATCCTTATAAAACCCATCATCCAACCCATCTAGGCTTGGCTGCTCAGCCTGCTTCTCCAATGCAGCAAATCGCTCGGCTCGGTCCTTGGGCACACTTGCCGACCCGAACAGCGCCACTTTGGCCTCTCGCAGTAAACTGAGCGAGTGTTTCGCCCCGAGACGCATTAGGCCAAGCTCTGCATGTCGGTAGTGCTCCCCGGAGCTATTATCGAAATACTGATTAAAACCACCGTTATAGACTTCGCCGCTGAGCACATTGACCGCGTAGTAAAGCTTTTCGTCATCGGTTAATTTAGCGAAGCCGTCTTCTTGGTTATAGGCTTTATCGACAAGCTCCCGCCAAAGAGCGCGGAATGGGCAGGTTTTGTCCAATTCACGCTCCCTTTTGTAGAATTCTTTTGCCTGCTCAATGTTTTTACGGTTACCGTTTTTACAAGGCATGCACAGACCGCCGGTGCGCTCGGCGGTACTTGCTAAAATTGCTGCACCGCATTCAGTACATGGGACCTTCTCACTCATTTCGATGCCTTGCTTGTGCATAACGC
>NZ_SJDL01000175.1 GCF_004327985.1 Marinobacter halodurans | reverse complement strand
AAGCGTCGTTCAACTGGCGCTGACGGGCATCCAGTTCAGAGGCTTTCGCTTTCTGTATTTCGGTGGCGCCGCGGAAGTCTTCCTCAACAGCGACACGTTGTTCTACAAATTCCTGGCGCTCTTTGCGAAGCGACTCCAATTGACTCTTTAACTGCGCAATGTCTTTTTTCTGCTGCTTAATGGCCGGTTCTTCAGCAAGCTTCTTCTCCGCTTTTTGTATGGCAGACCAAAGCTTTCCGTGAACCTCCATCATCATGCTGCTACCGAACCGGATGTAATAATCGAGCATCGTCCGGAATGCGCCCTGATGCGCCGCAGCCACCAGTTCGAGGCCGTGGAACGATGTGATGTCCTCAACCTTCGGCAAACCGGCGGTTTCCAGTTTTGCCAGTTCCGTGCCCCGGTACACGCCGCTACCGTCGTTCTCTTCCGGCTCCTCGGGAGCCTCGTAGTCCGACTGAAGCGTCTCAACACTGGATTCCGGAAAGAGCATTCCGTACAACTCGGGGCATTGCTCGCCCTGACAGAGCGCCCGCACCCATTGCTTGCCGTCGTTGTCTTCCGTATTCCCCGAATCCAGCGCCAAGGCATCCTCCTCCTCTGGCGCTGTCGCGACGTCCTCGAGAATCTCGGCAACAAACTGGAACGCCCCCAGGTAATCGACCCCGTCGAACGAAAACAGATCAGCCAGAGCGGCTTGTGTCTTCACGCTT
>NZ_SJDL01000174.1 GCF_004327985.1 Marinobacter halodurans | reverse complement strand
ACTCGAACAATGACGAACACAGCAGCGCCTGGCTCAGGGTCAGCCAGGGCTGGGCCGGGGGCCGCTACGGCTTCATGGCGTTACCCCGCATCGGCCACGAGGTCATCGTCTCCTTCCTGGACGGCGATCCGGACCAGCCGATCATCACCGGCCGCACCTACCATGCGTCCAACACACCGCCCTACGCGCTGCCGGAGCACAAGACCCGCACGACCTTGAAGACCCAGACCCACAAGGGCGAGGGCAGCAACGAACTGCGCTTCGAGGACGAGGCCGACAAGGAACAGATCTACGTCCACGCCCAGAAGGACCTGGACCTGCTGACCGAGCACGACCGCACCGAGGTGGTCCACCACAACAGCCACCTGACCGTCGACAACGACCGCTATGCCCACATCCAGGCCAACGACCACAGTACGGTCGATGGCGAGAAGCGGGAGAAGGTGGGCCAGGACCTGAGCCTGACGGTGGGCGGCTCGTTCCACCAGACATCCGGCACCGCCACCCTCACCGAAGCCGGCAACGAAGCCCACTACAAAGCCGGCGCCAAGGTCGTCCTCGACGCCGGCGCCGAACTGACCATCGCCGCCGGCGGCAGCTTCCTGAAACTGGACGCCAGCGGCGTCACCCTGGCCGGCCCCAGCGTCAAGCTGAATTCCGGCGGGGCGCCGGGGAGTGGGTCGGGGCAGTCGGCAGAACTGCCGGAAGTACCTGCCGGCC
>NZ_SJDL01000173.1 GCF_004327985.1 Marinobacter halodurans | reverse complement strand
TTTCCTCAGTGGCGGTCAGGAAGCCCGGCGTCGCTACCAACTGGCCGAGCGGGTGGCGGACCTGTTCGACCAATACCAGGTCTACCGGGCCGACTGGCTGGAAAGCTGGGCTGACGGGCAGGATGTGCTGCATGTCCGCGGTTCCGAGGAGCGCGCGGTACCCGCTGAGCAACTCTGGCAGCCGGCGCTGTGGCGAGCCCTGATTGCCGATATCGAGGGCAGCGGTGCGAATACCAGCCGGGCCGAGGTCCATACCCGTTTCCTGGAAGCCGCGGCCAAACTTGATGGCGATAGCCGACCGGCTCATCTGCCAAGGCGGGTGGTGGTATTCGGCCTGTCGTCCCTGCCGCAGCAAACGCTCGACGTATTGAGCGCGCTGGGCCGCTGCTGCCAGGTTATCCTGTGCGTCCACAATCCCTGCCAGTACCACTGGGCGGATATTATCGAGGACAAGGATCTGCTGCGTGCCGAACGCCAACGCCGGGCCCGCAAGCCGGGCATGCCCGTTCAACTGGACGACCACAACCTGCACCTGCACGCCAATCCGCTGCTCGCCGCCTGGGGCAAGCAGGGGCGCGATTATATTCGCCTGTTGGACCACTACGATGTGCCGGAGAGCTACGCCCACTGGCTGGACCGCGTTGACCTGTTCCGGGAAAGTGACGGCCGTTCACTGCTGCAGGATCTGCAGAACGACATCCTCAACCTGAATCCGGTGCATGAAAGCG
>NZ_SJDL01000172.1 GCF_004327985.1 Marinobacter halodurans | reverse complement strand
TTTCCTCAGTGGCGGTCAGGAAGCCCGGCGTCGCTACCAACTGGCCGAGCGGGTGGCGGACCTGTTCGACCAATACCAGGTCTACCGGGCCGACTGGCTGGAAAGCTGGGCTGACGGGCAGGATGTGTTGCATGTCCGCGGTTCCGAGGAGCGCGCCGTACCGGCCGAACAGCTCTGGCAGCCAGCGCTGTGGCGGGCCCTGATCGCCGATATCGAAGGCAGCGTCGCGAATACCAGCCGCGCCGAGGTCCACACTCGTTTCCTGGAAGCCGCTGCCAAACTTGATGGCAATAGCCGACCGGCTCATCTGCCACGGCGGGTGGTGGTCTTCGGCCTGTCGTCTTTGCCACAGCAAACGCTCGACGTATTGAGCGCGCTGGGCCGCTGCTGCCAGGTCATCCTGTGCGTCCACAATCCCTGCCAGTACCACTGGGCGGATATTATCGAGGACAAGGATCTGCTGCGGGCCGAACGCCAGCGCCGGGCCCGAAAACCGGGCATGCCCGTTCAACTGGATGACCACAACCTGCACCTGCACGCCAACCCGTTGCTGGCCGCGTGGGGCAAGCAGGGGCGCGACTATATTCGCCTGCTGGATCATTACGATGTGCCGGAGAGCTACGCCCACTGGCTGGACCGCGTTGACCTGTTCCGGGAAAGTGACGGCCGTTCACTGCTGCAGGATCTGCAGAACGACATCCTCAACCTGAATCCGGTGCATGAAAGCG
>NZ_SJDL01000171.1 GCF_004327985.1 Marinobacter halodurans | reverse complement strand
CAACAACTTCTTCAGCACTGCGGCTTTACGTTCTTCGGAATAACGTGGCATGACATGCTCCCATGCCGCCCCGACTCGGAAAAATCAGGCGAAATCGCCTACTGGACAACTAGGCTGACAGAGGGGGATTATAAGGCTATCGTCCAACTGGTTAACCTGAGGCTGACAGGCTCTGCCTTTGCCTTGGCGCGTTGCGTATTCGAGTCATACATCAGAGGTGCATGGCTATATTTGTGTGCCTCGGAGAACGAACTCGAAAAATATCAAAAAGATACCTTACGGATGAAAGGAATGGGTCTTCTGATTGAAGATCTTGAAAGGAATGACGACTTTCAATCAGGGATTTTGTCGAGGGCAAAGAGCGCTACATGGAAAGACCTGAATGGCTTTACTCATAGTGGCTACCAACAGCTAAGCCGGCGTTTCACCGACAACATCCAGTCGCCACAGTATGATGATCGGGAAATTGTCCTAATGATTAAGCATGCAACAGCACTAGCCTTTTTGAGCGTTCATATGGTTGCCCAAGTGGCCGGTAATTCCGAACTCGATGGGCGCCTTGATCAAAAAGCCAGGGATGAACTCGGGGATTTTTAACAAGTGCGTCAACGGGACCGGTTTTCCGAGTTATCGTCAAATCTGGTGTATGAACATCAGGCAGCGTTCCTGTCTGATTGTTGCTCAACCGCTTCTCCGTCCCGGAACTCGACGTTGTTAACGACCAGTTCCAGAAGCTGAAATCCTTTGATG
>NZ_SJDL01000170.1 GCF_004327985.1 Marinobacter halodurans | reverse complement strand
TCGCTGGCTCTGGCACTACAATCACGAGCGCCCCAATATGGGACTCGGAGGGATCACCCCTCAACAGAAATTGGCCATGGCGGCCTGATGTCTACTTTTGAACCCTGCTAAAAATGGGGGGATTACCGCCCTACCTGGCACCGTACTGTTGTTGGTGGTTGCATGGTCCAGCATTTAACAAGCCGCTCAAGTACGTTCCGGGCCTACGGCCCTCCACCGGACCGGTTTTCCAGCGCGGTTGCGCTTCCAAACCGGCCGCTTAGCTCCGCGTTAAATCTGTAAGGAGGAACCTGTGATGGAAGTTGTATACAGCTCGAGTTCAAAGGAAGAGAAGGTCTACACCACCGTTACCTTGCACGAGGACGTCGACATGCATGGTGGTAACGTGGAAGTTGGCTGCTGGGTGCCAAATTCAGATTCTAGATCAGAGTGCGCGGAAAATACTAAAAGTGAAGCGATTAGGCTGTTGAAGCTGGCCTTGGCCGAGCTTGAGTCATAATTTTTGAGGTGGCCAAGCCTGCAATGATCGCCGGCTAACGGGTCGCTTCATGATTTAACCAAGCGGTCAACCGGACGCCAAAAGCGTGGCGCTTTTGGTTCCCTCCGCTGTCGCTCCGGCGCCGGTTACCATCAGCGTTATGCACAAGCAAGGCATCGAAATGAGTGAGAAGGTCCCATGTACTGAATGCGGTGCAGCAATTTTAGCAAGTACCGCCGAGCGCACCGGCGGTCTGTGCATGCCTTGTAAAAACGGTAACCG
>NZ_SJDL01000169.1 GCF_004327985.1 Marinobacter halodurans | reverse complement strand
CGGGTCTTGCGCTTCTTGATCTGGTATTCGGCTTCGGAGAAGGTGATCTGATCCATGGCAACAATGAATTCTTTGCGGTTGACGAAGGCCGTATTATCGCTGATTTCGAGACTTATTCAGAGTCTCCCTAGACACATAACGCCAACATTCAGCGGCGGCTTTTGCGCAGCGCAGCGGAGAAAAAGCCGTCCGGTGGAGGCCCTCCAGGGCCGGAACGAACTGGAATGTATTGTTATGCATGTCCACATGAGAGAGCCCTTGCCTGTGGCCTTGTGAAAACCGCCGTCACTTCAGACTCTTGATTCTCAGCCAACCGGATCTGCTAGTACTGACCATAACGACACTTCTTACCGAAACTCGGATTACTGGAACAAAATCTACTTACCATAGCGATTCGGCCGAAATTCCAAAAAAATGAAATAGAGGGAAATAAACAAAAAAGCTTACAGCCCAGCAGCACAATAGATAATAAGAAATGATCCAAAATTTATAATACACTAACCTTAAACCAGAAAGATAATTATCGTTGTATGCAACATTCATCGGCTTTATGGAGTACTTGTAAAGTATTGAAATAACAACTAGCGGTATTAGCGAGACCTTAAATACAAGATACGAGTACTCACCGATAAAGAAATATGTAGTGGTCAACTAATCCCGGACAGTATTTTAAGGTTTTCCTCAGCTGCAACGGGCGGAATGCCATCGTTGAATGTGTGAGGTCGCTGCCGGTTGTAATAGTCCATCAGATAGCCACCAACATCTT
>NZ_SJDL01000168.1 GCF_004327985.1 Marinobacter halodurans | reverse complement strand
GCGGCCAGGGCGACTTTGGATTTGAATGATGCGCTGTATTGCTTGCGTTTCTTGCTCATGATTCTCCTCCTTGTGGAGATGATGAATCAGAGCTCAGGCACCTGTCCAAATTTCGGGGTCCACTTCAGTTCTCGGGCCCAAGAGACATTCTGACCGTAGGCCTGGCCCCCGGCGGAACAATTGTCGTGTGGATTCAGAACCAAATCGGCAATGAGATTGAAATTGCCAGAATGCAGGCGAATGAAATCGAAGGCGATCCCGACGATTATCGCGCAGCCACGAAGCGATACCTCGAAGCAAACGGCGACTACCTCAAGAAACACGGTGTCCCGACAACAGGCTGGTAGTCACCATATTCCCCGCTTGTCATCACTATAGTTTTTGAATATTTCCTGCTCATTCACCACTCGGATAACTACAACCCAATAAGTTTTTCCGGCAGCTTTAGAATGGAGATGCCATTTAGCGAATCCATTGCTCCGTTACGTCCCGCTTCTAATCGCCAGCGCATAATTCAGCCCAACGACCGGAATGCTTAGCAATGAGAGCCATTCAATTTATATGCACGACTTTAATAGCCCTACTTTCCGGCTGCGCATCAGCCCCCGAGCATGATTTGGATGCCATGGTTTCGGTCGCCCCGATGTGCTGGCGACGGGGGTGCTGCTGTTCATCGGGCTTTATGGCTGGCGACGGGGACTGCACGGGCTGGAGCGGCTGGAGGAATACTCGGTGACCATCAAGCTGGCTATCATCGCCTCGCTGCT
>NZ_SJDL01000167.1 GCF_004327985.1 Marinobacter halodurans | reverse complement strand
GGAGACGTTTTCGCGGTGCTTATGCTCATCCCGCTTCTGAATGCCAAGGTAACCGGCGTCGCCGAAGACTCTCTGCTCTTCGCCATGCAGCAGATTGTCGGTGGGCACGATGTCGTGCACGTTGGCCGCCGTGGTATCAATGCTATGAATCAGGCCCAGCGCGTCATCAACACCAATGTGCATCTTCATGCCGAAGTGCCATTCGTTGCCTTTTCTGGTCTGGTGCATCTCTGGATCACGCTTGCCAGCTTGGTTCTTTGTAGAGCTGGGAGCAGAAATAATGGTGGCATCTACGATGCTGCCTTCGCGCAGCATCAGGCCGTTTTTCTCCAGGTGTTTGTTCACCTCTTTGAACAGCACCTTGCCAAGGCCGTGTTGCTCCAGGAAATGTCGGAAGTTAAGAATGGTGGTCTCGTCCGGCAACCGGTCCAGCTTCAGGCCGGCAAAGTGCCGCATGGATTCGATCTCGTACAAAGCGTCTTCCATGGCCGGGTCGCTAAGGTTATAGAACAGCTGCATGCAGTGAACTCGCAGCATGGCAGGCAGCGGATAGGGAGGCCGTCCGTTTTGGCCCTTGGGATAATAACGGGCTACCTTCTTCTCCAATTGCTTCCAGGGAATCAGCTTGTCCATCCGTTCCAGGAAAATCTCGCGGCGGGTCTTGCGCTTCTTGATCTGGTATTCGGCTTCGGAGAAGGTGATCTGATCCATGGCAACAATGAATTCTTTGCGGTTGACGAAGGCCGTATTATCGCTGATTTCGAGACTTATTCAGAGTCTCC
>NZ_SJDL01000166.1 GCF_004327985.1 Marinobacter halodurans | reverse complement strand
GCGTTAAGGTTTCGCATGGATCAAATCACTTCAACCGATCCCAAATATCTAAAGGATGATTGGTCTCAGCTACCGAAGTGGACACTGTACGTATCTACGCTACCTTCAGCATTGGTTTGGCTCGGAGTCATTCTCAAAGTCGCTGGCCCCATTCTGGCGATAGTAATGATCCTCTTTTCTGGAATACCCACAAAACTGGTTTACCAAATTTATCAAAGAACCTGCATTCTTAATCAGAAAGCGCCCAGCGTTGTGGGGCATGTGGTTTTCTTTTTTGCTCAGTGCTTCATTTATTCATTGGTATTCATTTATGTGCTGCAGCCTTAACAATTCAATCAAGTACGTTCCGAGCCAAATGGCCCTCCACCGGACCGCCTTTACGCTGCGCTCCAAGGCGGCCGCTTATTTTTCGCGTTATGAGTTCTGTGAATGAAAGAGCTTCTAGGACAAGACGTACTCTCAATTTCGGCACCACAAGATCGCAGTGAATTGACGATGCGGGTAATCGACGAAACGGGGAAGATAAGTGATATCCGCTTTGCGAATGACGATGGTACCGGGATAAATGTCGATTTTTCCCACATTTCGCTAAACGTTATCAATGATCACGAGGGTAATTTGGCTTCGCTTGGGGAACTTGAGGAAGTTAATAGAATTGACAATGGGTTCGAGATAGTAGGTGATTTCGGAATAATTTGGTTGGAGTGCAAGACATGTACCCCAGCCCTTTAGCTCATAACCAATACAGGCAAGGGACGCTCCTTTCGTCGCGCCCCTGCTGTTGGCGTTA
>NZ_SJDL01000165.1 GCF_004327985.1 Marinobacter halodurans | reverse complement strand
TGATCGCGCTCAATGATACGGCGCCCTGGATGTCCTGCTCCGAGAGTAATCTCGAACGAGGCGACCTGACGCCTGCGCACCTGGCCTACGTGATCTACACCTCCGGCTCGACCGGCCGGCCCAAGGGGGTGATGAACCATCACCGCGGTCTGTGCAACCTGGCGCTGGCCCAGATCGATCTGTTTGCCGTAAGGGCGGACAGTCGGGTCCTGCAATTCGCCTCGTCAAGCTTCGATGCCAGTGTTTCGGAAGTCGTGATGGCCCTGTGCAGTGGCGCCGGCCTGTACCTGGCCTCCCGTGTCGACGTACAGCCGGGCGAGCCGTTGTTGGCAACGCTACGGCGCCACGACATCACCCATGTCACCCTGCCGCCTTCCGTCGTGGCGGAATTGGGGGAGGATTGTCCGCTCCAGACGTTGGTGACGGCCGGAGAGGCCTGCCCGCCGGGGTTGGCCGCTGCTCTGGCCTCCCGACACCGGTATGTCAATGCCTATGGTCCATCGGAGACCACGGTGTGTGCCACGGCCCATTGCAATGGTCCGGACGACGAGGGGCTTTTGCCCATTGGGCGCCCGATTGCCAACATGCGGGTGTACTTGCTGGATGATCAGGGCCAACCGGTGCCAATCGGCGTGGCGGGAGAAATCCATATTGGTGGCGTGGGGGTGGCGCGGGGCTACCTGAACCGTCCGGAGCTGACGGCGGAGCGCTTCGTGCTGGACCCGTTCAGTGCCGAGCCGGGCGCGCGGATGTACCGCACAGGCGATCTCGGGCGCTACTTGCCCGACGGCAACATCGAGTATTTGGGCCG
>NZ_SJDL01000164.1 GCF_004327985.1 Marinobacter halodurans | reverse complement strand
GTGCCTTCCAGAAGCCCAGCGCACCGTCGCCCACAGCCAGCTTCGGGTGCAGATCCAAATGTCGGCTTTTCAGGCCCTGGAGTAACTCCAGCCAACTGGCTTCGGACTCCCGGTGGCCGTCCTCGACGGCGACCAGTTCCTTGCGGCCATGCTCGGTGACACCGACGATGACCAGCAGGCACAGCTTGTTGTCCATACGTACGTTGCTGTAGACACCATCGGCCCACCAGTACACATAGCGCTTCTGACTCAAGTCCCGGCGCTGCCAAGCCCTGTGCTCGTCCTGCCAGCGCGCCTTCAATCGCGATACCGTGTTGGCTGACAATCCCTTGGCCTGATCGCCGACCAATGCGGCCAAGGCCTCCTGAAAATCGCCGGAGGACACGCCTCGCAAGTAAAGCCAGGGAATCAGCTCATCCAGACTCTTGGCCCGCTTCAGATAAGGCGGCAACAGGGTGCTATTGAAACGGATGCCAGACCCACTACGGTCCCGCACCTTGGGCACTTGCACCTCGACGTCGCCCACACCCGTCTGAACATGACGCTGTGGCAGGTGGCCATTACGAACGACAGCCTGCCGACCGTCTGGCGTCTTGTGGTCCGCATACTGCTCAAGCAGCGCGGCCAACTCGGCATCCACGGCCTCGGCAATCAGCTTGCGGGCCCCGTTGCGGATCGTCTCGTGCAATAGATCCTGTTCTGACTCTGGTTGTGAAAGAGCGTGCAGGGTAGACTTTGACATGGCGTATCATTCCTCTGTTGGTTGTGATCTGGCGAGATCAACCAACAGGATACGCCACCTCTTCAACTTGCCTCCATACACCAGAAATCACCATAGCTC
>NZ_SJDL01000163.1 GCF_004327985.1 Marinobacter halodurans | reverse complement strand
GAGCCCTGACCACAAACGCCACCATGCCGGCGAGGTGGAGCCCTTCCCCTCGGGCCGGATCACCTACCTGGCGCCCAAACCCCTGCCCACCGGGTTGCCCCCGGTGGACCACGGCCATGCGGTGGGAACGGTCACCGATCATTACCTGGACTTCGGCGTGGGCAACTCCTTTGCGTTTTCCTGGCAGATGGCGCTCGGTGGGCCGTTTGCTTGTTTTTTGCTGAGTGCTGTAGTGGGACCAGCGATTGCATTTTTGGGGGGGCTCCACTTTGGCTATGGATGGGACGGTGCTGTAGAAGCATTCAAAGGGGCTTTCAGTCTAGGTTTCTGGATCGGCCTATGGGGGGGGCTGGGAGCGTTTCTGACATTAATGTGGCCTCGCTGGCAAATGTACGGCCGGACCGAGAAAATCGCCCCAACGCGTTTCAACCGCCAGCGCCGGGAAGTCTGCTTTGTGCCGGAGGGTCATAGTGAGCCCATCTTCATCCCCTGGGAGGAACTGGAAGCCTGGGTGATCGAGTCCCAGGGGGCCACGGAGTACGGGGTGCACCGCCAGTACGGCTTCGGCATTGGTTTCCGGCACCCGGAGACCGGGGAGCGCTTCAACCTGGAGTTCCCGACCCATGGCCTGCCGCTGTCGATCAGCACCTGGGAGGCCCTGCGCGCCTACATGGAGTATGAGGTGCATTCGCTTGAGGACATACAGCCTAACGGCGAGCTGATGACCGGGGACGATGCACCCAACGAGGAAGGCGTGGCCTTCTTCCACGCCGCCCGGCGCAATGTCCGCCGTCGGCGCAAGGCCGGCGAAGTGGGCTGGATCTACACCTTCTTCTGGTACCTCTACCACGTGATGACCTTCTGGACCCTGC
>NZ_SJDL01000162.1 GCF_004327985.1 Marinobacter halodurans | reverse complement strand
TCAGCCTTTGCCTGCTGGACCTGCTTTTCGAGTAAGGCCAGGGATTGCAGGTGAAGCTGGTCGAGGTGATCGTCATTAATGTCCGTCTGATCCGCCGCCAATTGTTGGAGCCGGCGGTAGGGAGAGTCCTCGTCGTCTGTTTGCCGGATTGGAGACCAGACGTCGAGCCAGTTGCTGTTGGCTATCCAACGGTTAAGTGAGCTCAGAATTCGATGCTCTTCTTCAATACCATGCCCGGCCAGGATGTCTGGAATCTTTTGTAAAACGTTCAGGTGATCAGCGCATAGGCTGTAAGCCTCGCAGACTCCAATTCCGTCCTGGGTGAGGTAGTCTGCGAGCACGGCGTCAAGCTCGCCATTTTCCATCAGCGCTTTCAGCTTACCGACATGGTGGTTGATGATGTCGGCTGCGTACTGGCGCTCGCTGGTCAGCAGCACCTCGTCGAGCTTGTTCCGGTCGACGGCATCGCCATACTCCGCCAACGGGCTGGGACCGTTCTTTCGCGGATCGAAAACCGCCTGGCGTATCAATGTCGCCGAGTGGGCCAGTGGTTGGCCCTTGAGGCTGATTTCGATGACATCCAGGTACTGTAGGGCCTGATGGATCTGGGCCAGCGAATGCCTGAACTTGAACAGGACATCGGAGACAGCGGCGCAGGCAATGCCTTTCCTGTTCCTGAGATTAGCCAGGGCATCCTTGGCGGGCTTGCAACCGATGTCCAGGTTCGGTGCTTCTTCTCCATCTTCTGTGATGGACTGGAGGCGGGTGGCCAGACGTTGGCAGAGTTCCTCGGGTTCCGGCTGCTCGAAAGCCGGCGTGAAGTGGACGGGCTGCTCAAGCATGAGCTCGACGCCGAGATCACGCGTTCTGAGCGGTGGCATGGATTGGAGCGACTGGGCCGGGAAGCCCCTTTCAAATGAGACGA
>NZ_SJDL01000161.1 GCF_004327985.1 Marinobacter halodurans | reverse complement strand
TCAGCCTTTGCCTGCTGGACCTGCTTTTCGAGTAAGGCCAGGGATTGCAGGTGAAGCTGGTCGAGGTGATCGTCATTAATGTCCGTCTGATCCGCCGCCAATTGTTGGAGCCGGCGGTAGGGAGAGTTCTCACTTTCATCGGTTTGCCGGGTTGGTGACCAGGCGTCGAGCCAGTTGCTGTTGGCGATCCAGCGGTTAAGTGAATTCAGAATTCGGTGCTCTTCTTCAATACCATGCCCGGCCAGGATGTCTGGAATCTTTTGTAAAACGTTCAGGTGATCAGCGCATAGGCTGTAAGCCTCGCAGACTCCAATACCGTCCTGGGTGAGATAGTCTGCGAGCACGGCGTCAAGCTCGCCATTTTCCATCAGCGCTTTCAGCTTACCGACATGGTGGTTGATGATGTCGGCTGCGTACTGGCGCTCGCCGGTCAGCAGCACCTCGTCGAGCTTGTTCCGGTCGACGGCATCGCCGTACTCCGCCAACGGGCTGGGACCGTTGCTGCGCGGATCGAAAACCGCCTGGCGTATCAATGTCGCCGAGTGGGCCAATGGTTGGCCCTTGAGGCTGATTTCGATGACATTCAGGTACTGTAGGGCCTGATGGATCTGGGCCAGCGAATGCCTGAACTTGAACAGGACATCGGAGACAGCGGCGCAGGCGATGCCTTTCCTGTTCCTGAGATTAGCCAGGGCATCCTTGGCGGGCTTGCAACTGATATCCAGGTTCGGTGCTTCTTCTCCGTCTTCTGTGATGGACTGCAGGCGGGTGGCCAGACGTTGGCAGAGTTCCTCGGGTTCAGGCTGCTCGAAAGCCGGCGTGAAGTGGACGGGCTGCTCAAGCATGAGCTCGACGCCGAGATCACGCGTTCTGAGCGGTGGCATGGATTGGAGCGACTGGGCCGGGAAGCCCCTTTCAAATGAGACGA
>NZ_SJDL01000160.1 GCF_004327985.1 Marinobacter halodurans | reverse complement strand
TGGCGTACATGCTGGAGGACAGTGCCCCGGTGGCGGTGTTGGTCCACGGCGATGTACCGGAGCTGGTAACTGGGAATAGGCCGGTGATCGCGCTCAATGATACGGCGCCCTGGATGTCCTGCTCCGAGAGTAATCTCGAACGAGGCAACCTGACGCCTGCGCACCTGGCCTACGTGATCTACACCTCCGGCTCGACCGGCCGGCCCAAGGGGGTGATGAACCATCACCGCGGTCTGTGTAACCTGGCTGCGGTTCAGACCGAATTGTATGAGGTCGACACGGACAGTCGGGTCCTGCAATTTGCGTCGTCAAGTTTCGATGCCAGTGTTTCGGAAGTCGTGATGGCCCTGTGCAGTGGCGCCGGCCTGTACCTGGCCTCCCGTGTCGACGTACAGCCGGGCGAGCCGTTGCTGGCGACGCTGCGGCGTTACGGCATCACCCACGCCGTCTTGCCACCGTCCGCCGTGGCGGGGTTGGACGGGGAGTGTCCGCGCTTGACACTGGAGACGGCCGGGGAGCCCTGTACGCCCGGTGTGGCGCGCGCGCTGGCGGCTCGGCACCGGTATTACAATGCCTATGGTCCATCGGAGACCACGGTGTG
Source organism: Marinobacter halodurans (assembly GCF_004327985.1). GTDB lineage: Bacteria > Pseudomonadota > Gammaproteobacteria > Pseudomonadales > Oleiphilaceae > Marinobacter_A > Marinobacter_A halodurans. The sequence continues at coordinate 350 of NZ_SJDL01000160.1, read as the reverse complement.
TGCCACGATCCGTTGCGGTGGTCCGGACGACGAGGGGCTTTTGCCCATTGGGCGCCCGATTGCCAACATGCGGGTGTACTTGCTGGATGATCAGGGCCAACCGGTGCCAATCGGCGTGGCGGGAGAAATCCATATTGGTGGCGTGGGGGTGGCGCGGGGCTACCTGAACCGTCCGGAGCTGACGGCGGAGCGCTTCGTGCTGGACCCGTTCAGTGCCGAGCCTGGCGCGCGGATGTACCGCACAGGCGATCTCGGGCGCTACTTGCCCGACGGCAACATCGAGTATTTGGGCCGTAACGACTTCCAGGTGAAGATCCGGGGCTTCCGGATCGAGACCGGCGAGATCGAGG
>NZ_SJDL01000159.1 GCF_004327985.1 Marinobacter halodurans | reverse complement strand
CAGCAACTCCAGGCCCAACTGGATGCCATGGTCGCCCGCGAGCGCCGGGAAGCGGCCCGCCTCGATGCCAGCACGGCGGACCTGCCCTTGACCTTCAATGCCGGCGTGCATGTGGTGTTCGGCCTGAAGGGCCTCTGGGAGAGTGCCGTCGGATTCGTGCATACGGCCGCAGCCGTTGGCAACCTCACCCCGATGCAGCAGTTCCGGCACGCCCTTGAGGCCGCCTGGGATGCAACGCTGGATGGCTCCGACCAGGCTTGGGTCAATGACTTCAAGCAACGCTTCGACGAAGCCAATAAAGCCGCCCTGGTCGAGGCGCTCGGCTTCGACCCTGACGACATTCGCTGGGACGACCTGACGGAAGCCTATGAGATCACCGCCCTGCTGCTGGACGATCCGGAGTCCCGTGACATGCTGGGGCGCTTTGCCATCGAATTCGCCCGGGTCCAGGACAGCACCGAGATCAGCTACGCCAGCGGCGGCCTGGTGTTCGACACGGTGCTTGGCATCCTGCTGGCGGCGGCCACGGGAGGGGCCGGTGCGGTCGCGTCGGCACCCCGTTACCTGAAAAAGCTGGCCCCTTTAGCCGCGCCCTTACGCAACCTGGCCAAACGACTGAAGATCGCCCGGCAAACCCGTTACCATTATTCCGTAGCCACCGATGGCCGTTGCGAGAGCGTTTGCCGCCCGCGTCCCGAAGGCCCCGAGTTCAGGGAACGCTCCCTGGCCAGCCGGCGACTCATCGTAAACAGCCTGGAAGATGCCGTCACCGCTTTGAAAGCCGCCCGTCAGCGTCTGTTGGCGCAGGGAGGTTTCACGCCCAAATACACTCAGGAGGAATTGCTTCAACTCGCCCAAGAGGGTCTGGATAACGACCGTTTTATCGTCCGTCTGGTGGAAACCCACCATGTGGACGGCTACAAACAGCCCGAAGGCGCCATGGCCGGCACCCTGGG
>NZ_SJDL01000158.1 GCF_004327985.1 Marinobacter halodurans | reverse complement strand
CGGCATTGTCAGGGTCGAACGCTGGTGGGGCTGGTAGCCTTGTGTATAACAAGGCAATCAAATTCGTTCCGGCCTTCGGCCTCCACCGGACGCCCTTGTCAGGGCGCCGTTTATTGCTGGCGTTATGCAGCACGATTAACCGGTAGTCATGGATAAAGATCAAAAGAAGAAGTTAAAGGCTCAGTTCAAACAGAACGAACAGGATGCCCTCAAATCATCGATTCCCATGGAAATCGTTGATTTGAAAGAGTTGCTGTCTTTCCTAAATCGAGAAGACGCGCCACCCTGTGACCATACACTCAAAGAGTCAATCGAGTTTCTGAGGTCCCGCGATCTCGTTCCCGAGAAAATAGTGCCTTGGCTCCAAGAACATGGTGGTTTTTGCGACTGCGAGGTTATCTTCAATGTATACGACGATGTTGGGGATATCGTCGGTTGGCATTTGGATGAAAATGCATAACCAGGCGGTCAACCGGACGCCAAAAGCGTGGCGCTTTTGGTTCCCTCCGCTGGCGCTCCGGCGCCGGTTACCTCAGCGTTATGTGGTGCCAACAATGCTAAAATCGCGCGTTTTAGACAATATTTAATCACGGGTAGCCAGGACGCTACTCATTAAAGAAAGGAACTCTGAACATGAGCAATCTGATTGCCGCCTGCGTTGGCGACATGCACGTTTGCCCGATCAAAGGGCACAGCTCTTCCCCCATCATGCCAAACGGCTCCAGCATCCTTGTTGAAGGTAAACCTATCGCTCGCGTTGGTGATGCCACCGGCTGTGGTGCGGTCATTACCCAGGGCTACCCGTTGGCGTTAGCCGATGGTATGCCGGTGGCCTACCTTGGCAGAGCTATGGTGATTTCTGGTGTATGGAGGCAAGTTGAAGAGGTGGCGTATCCTGTTGGTTGATCTCGCCAGATCACAACCAACAGAGGAATGATACGCCATGTCAAAGTCTACCCTGCACGCTCTTT
>NZ_SJDL01000157.1 GCF_004327985.1 Marinobacter halodurans | reverse complement strand
CAACAACTTCTTCAGCACTGCGGCTTTACGTTCTTCGGAATAACGTGGCATGACATGCTCCCATGCCGCCCCGACTCGGAAAAATCAGGCGAAATCGCCTACTGGACAACTAGGCTGACAGAGGGGGCTACACTCATGTTGTATATGATTCTGCTGGTGTAGAGAAAGTCTTTGCCGAAGACTTGGAGAAGAATGAAAAGGTTAAGGTCTATGCCAAGCTACCGTCCTGGTTCAAGGTGCCAACCCCGCTGGGAACCTATAATCCGGACTGGGCCGTTGTTGTCGATGAAGAGGGCGATGAGAAGCTATACTTCGTCGTCGAAACCAAAGGCAGTACTTGGTGGGGCGACTTGCGCCACAAAGAGGGAGCGAAGATCAAGTGCGGCGAGAAACATTTTGAGGAAGTTGCTTCCGGAGTAGATAGGCCAGCCAAGTACATTAAGGCTACCAAAGTTGAAGGCTTGATGGATTATGTGGATTAAGGCCAGGCTCATTGCCAATACAACAAACGAATCAGGGTGCCTACCAGCTCACTCTCCATTCCACTAGTGGTCGCTCTGCCCGAACTCGCCCAATGCCTCCCCCCAGGATGGGGGGAGAAGCTTGATAAGGTACTTATTGGTCACAATCGGCGATAGTAAGGTAATCATGATTAAAAGTTGGGATAGTCACTCGGACAGTTTGTCTGACCCGCCCCAAGTTTCGATCCCATTCGGCCTGTCCGGATGATGGCTTGTCACGCAGACCAGACTCGCTATGTCACGTCATGGACGCGGTCCCCGGCCACGAAAGACGTTGGCAAGAAACGAAACCACGAGCAGCACCAGGAAAATAAAGAACAGGATTGAAGTGGACCCCGAAATTTGGACAGGTGCCTGAGCTCTGATTCATCATCTCCACAAGGAGGAGAATCATGAGCAAGAAACGCAAGCAATACAGCGCATCATTCAAATCCAAAGTCGCCCTGGCCGC
>NZ_SJDL01000156.1 GCF_004327985.1 Marinobacter halodurans | reverse complement strand
GCCGTATCCTCAAGAAGGGTTTGACGGTGCAGGTCAGCATCACGCCAGATGCGCCTCAGGCGCTGTTTCCGAACGGCTTTACCAAACGCCTTAACCATCTTGCCCAGATGGGTAAGCAGACCCACATGGCGGATCTGGGTTCCGGCGGCGCCGGCCGCACCGACACCGCCGGTGGCCACCGCCAGTATGGCGGTGAGGATCACATCGAAGGCGACGGCCCCGGTAAAGTAGCTGACTTCGGTATGGTGCTGTATGGCGGCGTAGTCGGTCGCAAAATCGGTGACGCTTTGCCGGAGTACGGGATCCGCCATTACCAGGTTGGCCAGGTCGTAGGCTTCAGCGATATCCTCGCGGGATACGTCCGCAGGGTTGAACCCCAAGGTCTCAACCCAGCGCCGGTGGCGGACTTCTTCGTAGTTTGCCTGATAGGCCTCGAACCAATGCCCATCCGAGCTGTCCTTGCTGGCCGCCCATGCCGACTTCAGGCCATCCAGCATGGCTTGAGTGGGGGAGGACAGTTCCGACAGGCCGCCCACAAATCGAAGAAGTCCCATCCCCGCATCCGAGAACCCCTGGGACACGGCGCCGACGCTGACCAGCCCGCGCTGGTACCAGGGCAGTTGGTCGTATTGCCGGGCGAACTCATCGGCCTCTTTCCGTTCCTGCTTGAGCAGCTCTTCCAGGGCTGCCTGGATACCCCGGCGTTTTTGGTTGACTTCGCCATCCGAGGCGTCCGAACTCAGGCGAACGGTGGCGAAACGCCCATTCAGTCCCTGGATCTGCGCCTCGCCATGGGCATCCAGGGTGCCTTCGACAGTCTCGTCGTCCGTACTGAGGGTAAAAGGAAGATTCGCCACACCCGTGCCGTCGGGCCAGTGGTAGACCAGCTTGACGTGGTAAGGGCCCGATCCCGGCGCAGGTGTTTCCGGAACGGGACGCTCTGGCGAACGGCTCACGGGCTCGATGGCCGGCGCCAGGGAGTCGGAGCGGG
>NZ_SJDL01000155.1 GCF_004327985.1 Marinobacter halodurans | reverse complement strand
ACCCCTCTTTGGCGGTGGTCACCACGCTGACCTTGGCGCCGAACTCATAGCGGGTGCGGGCCTTGCCCTTGGCAATACACACCACCTCTGGCTCGTGCAAACTGTACAGCCGGGGTTTGACGGATCGGTCACCGTACTGGTTCAACAGCTGCAAGGCCTGGTGGAGCTTGTGGTTCAGGCGTTCGGAGCGCTGCTCCATCGTGCGCTGGTCAACGATGGCCTCACAGATCTTGCCCAGGTTCCGGTGCATCTGGCGCAGGACCTTGTGCATCCGCTTGAACTGCTGGGCATGGGCGTAGCGGCCGACCTGCCAGACCATACCGGGCAGCCCCTTGCAAAAGGTTTGGCGGAATTTGATGCCTTCGGCCTTGGCCAGTTCGACAAGCTGCCGGTGGCAGCGCCCTGCCAGGCGGGCATCGCTCGGGTAAGCGACAGCCTTGGGCATGACCGTGGTGTCTATGACCGCGACTTTCAGGCTTTCCGGGGCAATAACACCGGTGTCCTGTCCCAGGGCAATGCTCATTGTCAAAAGCTCACAGGCGCCGTCTTCGCCAATACGATGCCGGAACCGCATCATGGTGGTTTCGTCCATCGGCAGCCGGTGCTGGAAAATCACTTCACCGCAGAAGTGCTGCCAGTAGGGGTTCTCTACCCAGCGATCCAGAACATCGCGGTCTGACAGCGCGTACATATGTTTGAGCAACTGCAAGCCCACATGCAACCGGATAGGTAACCCCGGCCGCCCAGCCTCCACCGCATACATCTGACCGAAATGCTCTTCGCACGCGGTCCAGTCGATCCGCTTGCCCATCTGCACCAGTTCGTGCCGAACATTCAGGATGTCTTCGAGGTAGGTTTGCAGCAGATCTCGCTGCGGAGCCTGGCGTTTATCCCGTGGGATCATGGGCATTTCTTCCGGATTCTGAGTGAAACAGGGCGATTTATGCTGGATATTATACTTTGAAACAAAGCCAACTCATTGTCTTTATTTC
>NZ_SJDL01000154.1 GCF_004327985.1 Marinobacter halodurans | reverse complement strand
TCCCACCGCATGGCCGTGGTCCACCGGGGGCAACCCGGTGGGCAGGGGTTTGGGCGCCAGGTAGGTGATCCGGCCCGAGGGGAAGGGCTCCACCTCGCCGGCATGGTGGCGTTTGTGGTCAGGGCTCGATTTTGCCGATTGGGTCATGGGTACAGGTCCAGGGCGGTCAGGGGTTGGTGGATGGGCCGCCAGAGCGGGTCGGCCCCGGGCGACTCGTCCGAGGGCGTGACCGGGAAGGCGCTGTCCGGCGTCAGGCGCAGCAGGTAATCGCGATGCTGGTACGCGTTGTCCGGCTGGCGGGTCTCCAGCCGCACCATGACCACCAGGTCGCGGGTCATTAAGCCGTACCGGGTTTTCTCCGCCTCCGGCACCGTAAAGCGCAATTGCAGGTGGTCCTCATCCTCCGGGATGGTCATGGACCCGATGACGTCTGTCGCGCAGCGCTCCCGGAGATGTGTTCGAATGCCTGCTTGGCAGCCCCTTTCCCGCATCAGGCCCGCTGCCGCGCCGGCGCCTTTTCCCCGGCGTAAACCTGGGCGTAGATTTCCGTGACCGGCCGGGTCGGCTGGGCGTCGATCAGGGCCTGTACCCGTTGGCTCAGGCGCTTGAGCTCGTCGCTGGGCCGGGCCCTTTGATCTTCAGGCAAGGGTTGGGACCAAGCCTCCATCGCCGGAGGCAGGGACCGGTTCAGCAATCGCTGGAGCTTGCGGTTTTCCCACTCCACCATCCGGTTGGGCAGGGTCCAGAAGGTCATCACGTGGTAGAGGTACCAGAAGAAGGTGTAGATCCAGCCCACTTCGCCGGCCTTGCGCCGACGGCGGACATTGCGCCGGGCGGCGTGGAAGAAGGCCACGCCTTCCTCCTTGGGCGCATGGTCCCCGGTCATCAGCTCGCCGTGGGGCTCGATCTCTTCCAACGTATTAACCTCATACTCCATGTAGGCGCGCAGGGCCTCCCAGGTGCTGATCGACAGCGGCAGGCCGTGGGTCGGGAACTCCAGG
>NZ_SJDL01000153.1 GCF_004327985.1 Marinobacter halodurans | reverse complement strand
GCGCCAGCAGCGCCGCCTCGATCTCGCCGGTCTCGATCCGGAAGCCCCGGATCTTCACCTGGAAGTCGTTACGGCCCAAATACTCGATGTTGCCGTCGGGCCGGTAGCGGCCCAGATCACCCGTGCGGTACATCCGCGCGCCAGGCTCGGCACTGAACGGGTCCAGCACGAAGCGCTCCGCCGTCAGCTCCGGACGGTCCAGGTAGCCCCGCGCCACGCCGGCACCGCCAATGTACAGCTCGCCCACCGCGCCCAGCGGCACCGGCTCGCCCCCGGCGTCGAGCAGGTAGATCCGTGTGTTCGCAATCGGACGGCCAATGGGCGGGTCCCCAGCCTCCTCCGGATCGCACAAATGCAAACTGGAGCAAATGCTGGCTTCGCTTGGCCCATAGGCATTGCGCAGCCCGGGATGATGATCTGCTCGCGCTCGCCAAAGCGCCATCGCCTGTTCGTCAAGGGCTTCACCTCCAACTGTGAGATGCCGCAGGCAAGCTGGAATCGTCAAGGCACCATCAAGAGCCGTTTGCCGCCAGAACTGCATTGGCAAACTGACAGAGGTAATGCGGTGTGTTCTGCACAGCCGCCAGAATTCCCGCCCACTGGCCAGCCAGGCGTCCGTACGCAGCACCAGTGCTGCCCCTGATACCAATGTCAGGAAAACATCTTGTACCGACACGTCGAAGCTGGTGGAGACGAATTGCAGCACTCGATCTTCACCGTCAAGTCTGTAATGGGGTTGTAGTGCCGCGAGGAGGTTGCCGACCGTACGATGCTCGACCATCACCCCCTTGGGTCGGCCGGTCGAGCCGGAGGTGTAGATCACGTAGGCCAGGTGCGAGGGGGTCAGCTCACTCACCTCGGGGTTACTCGACGGACAGCTCCGCCAGGGCGCACTGTCGTCCAGCGCAATCACCGGACAGTCGCCCGTGGCCAGCGTCGGCACGTCGCCGTGCACCAACACCGCCACCGGGGCACTGTCTTCCAGCATGTACGCCACTCGCTCGGCCGGG
>NZ_SJDL01000152.1 GCF_004327985.1 Marinobacter halodurans | reverse complement strand
GTACCCGTTGGCTCAGGCGCTTGAGCTCGTCGCTGGGCCGGGCCCTTTGATCTTCAGGCAAGGGTTGGGACCAAGCCTCCATCGCCGGAGGCAGGGACCGGTTCAGCAATCGCTGGAGCTTGCGGTTCTCCCACTCCACCATCCGGTTGGGCAGGGTCCAAAACGTCATCACGTGGTAGAGGTACCAGAAGAAGGTGTAGATCCAGCCCACCTCGCCGGCCTTGCGGCGACGGCGGACGTTGCGCCGGGCGGCGTGGAAGAAGGCCACGCCTTCCTCGTTGGGCGCATCGCCGCCGGTCATCAGCTCGCCGTTGGGCTGGATCTCTTCAAGCGAATGCACCTCATACTCCATGTAGGCGCGCAGGGCTTCCCAGGTGCTGATCGACAGCGGCAGGCCGTGGGTCGGGAACTCCAGGTTGAAGCGTTCTCCGGTCTCCGGGTGGCGGAAGCCGATGCCGAAACCGTACTGGCGGTGCACCCCGTACTCCGTCGCCCCCTGGGACTCGATCACCCAGGCTTCCAGTTCCTCCCAGGGGATGAAGATGGGTTCGCTATGGCCCTCCGGCACAAAGCAGACTTCCCGGCGCTGGCGGTTGAAGCGGGTGGGGGCGATTTTCTCGGCCCGGCGGTACATCTGCCAGCGAGGCAGCATGGCCAGGAACAAGCCGCCAAGCCCCCCCCCCTAGGCCTAACCAGAAACCGAAGTTAAAAGCGCCTTTGAACCCCCAAATAGCATCCTCCCAGCCGTTACCAAAGTGGTATCCGCCCCAGAAAACGAGTAAGGGGATAAATAACGCACAGAGTAAAAAACAAGCAAACGGCCCACCGAGCGCCATCTGCCAGGAAAACGCAAAGGAGTTGCCCACGCCGAAGTCCAGGTAATGATCGGTGACCGATCCCACCGCATGGCCGTGGTCCACCGGGGGCAACCCGGTGGGCAGGGGTTTGGGCGCCAGGTAGGTGATCCGGCCCGAGGGGAAGGGCTCCACCTCGCCGGCATGGTGGCGTTTGTGGTCAGGGCTC
>NZ_SJDL01000151.1 GCF_004327985.1 Marinobacter halodurans | reverse complement strand
GGGGAGCTAAGGGGTCAGGTGCTTAATTGCTAATTGCCATCGATTCCGAAGTTCAACATCGTCCTCTATCGCCTTCTCCAACTGCCGCCGCGCGTGGGAAATACCTCCCACAGAACCAAGCTGAAAGATCTCCGCTACACGCGATTGTGACAAACCACCCAACTGTTGACACAGCACCATCGCCAGCCAGCGAGCCGGGTTGCGTTGCCCCCGTTTTCCAGTCCTCAATTCCCTCGGCTCAACGTCGAATAGCCTTGCTACCGTTTCGATGATCGTTTCGTGCGCGACGGGTTCATAGAGCTGCTGGCGCAACTTTTCAGGTGACACATTCTCCCAGGGCTCATCTTCAATCTCGGCTTTAAACGACTCGCTCCCCAATACCGGAGGCAGGCGCCCTTTCTCATAAAACGCTCTGAGATCGGTATCCGTCCCCTGCTCAACGTAAGCCCGATACTGGGCGTAACGGTGTCGATGACCCAGCATGGTGTAGGTCGTCTCCCGGTAGAGCCAATCGGGTGCGCGGGCTCGATTCACGTAGACCGGATAACTGGACCACGGGTAGTCCTCCAACCGTTCCACAAGGGGCTCGCTGGTTTCTATGGGATTACGGTGAATGTAGCGAGTCAGCTGCAGCAGGTATGCATCAGCGTCCACCAGAATCGCCTTGAACCGGCCTCGAAAGAGGGGGCCATCGGTGCCCGCTCGACGATTGTAGCGCTGGGTATAGAGACCGTTCACGTGGCGCATGCAACGGCTCAGATTGCCTCGCGGCGTTTTGACCAGGAGATGGTAGTGGTTGCCCATCAGACAGTAGGCATGGATCTCCAGACCAAACCGCTCGTGGGCTTCACTGAGCGTCCGGAGGAAATCTTCGTAATCGGACGGGCCGTGGAAAACCTTCTGCCGACGGCGGCCACGATTCATGACATGGTAGAAGGCGCCCTCATATTCCAGGCGTTGAGGTCTTGGCATGAGGGCAATCTATACACTGCTAATTAACATTTCAACACCTGACCCCCTCCCCTC
>NZ_SJDL01000150.1 GCF_004327985.1 Marinobacter halodurans | reverse complement strand
TGAGTATCAAACGCCCGATGAGGTGTACTACGGGCAACCGATAGCCTTGGCTAGCCTGAGCCAGGGAAACAACCGGATCATAGCTTAGTGACACCATCAGGTTGTCCAACTGATCGGGTCCACCTCAAGTTGTCCAAGTAGTGATCCTGATAATTGGGAAAAAATTCCAGGCTCTAACCAAGCATATAGACCCAGAGGGGAAAAAGAACCTATTTTTGAAAAAGATAGGGGAGGCGATAGGTCTCACGGAGGGAGTGCATGGAAGAAGTGGGATAAAGCTAAAGATTGGGAAAAGGGTCGGCAAAGAAATGGTACATATGACGTAAATGGCAAAAGGTTGAGGGATTGAAAATGAATGAGTTGCATCGAAAAGTGCTTGACTTAGATGTCACCTTTAACGATAGAGAACTCATGGCCAGGGTTATTTCACTGTTTCCAGAGCGAGTTGTGGTGAAAAGCGGTTTGGTGCAAGTCAAGGGGAGTTATTTGCCACCTTACAGTGTTTATAGCGAAATAGAAGATGCATTATTTGATTTGCGATCTCAATGTGAGGATTTGGAGAGGCAAGTCTTTCTAGAGCTGCTTGAAATAATGTCATGGGCTATATTTCGAGTTTGGAACAAAAATATTAAGGAAGGCTCGAGCACTCCGCAGGAAGTGCTTGAGCTATATCCGGATTCCGAAGACGTGTTGCGACTTTTTTGGGAGAATTTAAATTGTGAAGAGGGAACTATGCTGCGTAGTCGAGTGAAGCGTTCGCCTGATGAGCAAAGTAATTAATGAAGGCAGTGTGCAGAATTTTGAGATATTAATGCGTTGCTTTTTAGTTTTGTTCAAGGCTTTGCTCCAAAAGGTGGTTTGGGCAGGAGCTGCTCAAAGTCAAGGATGGAGGTGTTGTTTTTAAGGAAGGTCTGAATAACCGCTGATTTTTGCTGAATTTGGTTTTAATCGGCAAAAAATCGAAGATTCAGACACTATTTTCCCGTTATTTGTGTGTTCCTTGCCTGTTTCCCGCCAGTTTGGCGGAA
>NZ_SJDL01000149.1 GCF_004327985.1 Marinobacter halodurans | reverse complement strand
CACCAGGCTGGCTGCTTCCTGCTTGAACTCAGGAGTAAAGGAACGTCGTTTTCTGGTCATCAGACACCTCGTTTATGGTGGCGATCTTACCACCTACGTTGGTGTCCGGAATCATTGGACCACTACAGTTTACCAGAAATCTTTTGAAATTTTCTGCACCACCCTTGTCTGGGTCAGCCAATACCTCGTTAAAGCGATCAAACCCAAGAGGTTTATCCTGACTGATAGATCGTATCGCTTCATTTTCTGTCAGAAGATGAAGCGGTAGAGTATCCGGATGTTCTTCGAAGTGTTTGGCCAGCTTTCGAGGCTCTTCTGAAATTAAACGCACTCGGTCAACGGCCGTTTCGACAACTTCATGCATTGCTTGGGGGATAGCCTTGGAGGTGTACCCATACCCTTTGCTTCCGAACCAAGTAAGCGTCATATACGTCTTGTCGGTGGCGGGCGAAACCTCTTTGTTCACACAATCCACAGGCAGTTCGAGAAGCTCATTTGCCCGAGAAGGAGCAGAAAGCAAGATCGCAAACATTGAGGTCGTAACGATGTCTTTTGGGTGACTTGGCCCCTGGTGGAATAGCTCTCCCACACAATCTATCACTTTCTGATCTGGAAGTTTTTTCGCGACATCAGCCTTGTATTTAACGTGATAATCTTTTCTTCTCGGAAATGGGTTCTTAGATAACGAAAGAGGAGCCGCTGAAAGGTTAAATTCGTTAACTGCCTTTACAATCCTGAGTATCCCCGAGCCTCTTGAGTATAAGGTTCCAGTGCTTTCTGTAAGTTTTCGGCAGTTCGCAATAAGACTTTCAATCACTAGGTCGTCTATCAAACTAGGATCTGCGCGACCTTTATCGGATAACAAGATCCCTTCCAGCATGCGAATCACTTTCATGGGATGATCACGAGTTATCGTCAAATCTGGTGTATGAACATCAGGCAGCGTTCCTGTCTGATTGTTGCTCAACCGCTTCTCCGTCCCGGAACTCGACGTTGTTAACGACCAGTTCCAGAAGCTGAAATCCTTTGAT
>NZ_SJDL01000148.1 GCF_004327985.1 Marinobacter halodurans | reverse complement strand
GGCTGCTCGAAAGCCGGCGTGAAGTGGACGGGCTGCTCAAGCATGAGCTCGACGCCGAGATCACGCGTTCTGAGCGGTGGCATGGATTGGAGCGACTGGGCCGGGAAGCCCCTTTCAAATGAGACGAATTCCTGGGAAGTACCCAGTTGGACCGCCACATAGGCGGGTGCGATAGACGTTGTCCGTTTGTTCAGCGCGGCGGAGTCGGTTTCCAGGGTGTGTATGCGTGACCAGCTCCACTGTACCTCACTGAACGCAACGCGATAGTCGTGCATCACCGCGCGGCCCTGCAGGAAAGCCGGTATCAGGACGTCGCTTGACCACTCGCCCTCACTGTCTCGCCTGGTTGGAGTGCGTTGTTCCAGGTTGTCGGGGCGATAGCGGGCAAGGTCAATATCACTCATGCGCCCGTCTGGCCCCACTTCCAGCTCTCGCCAGAGGGTCTGGCCCTTGAAAACGTACAGGTAGCCGGGTCGTAGCAGGGCGACACCGAGCCCCGTGTTGACAGTGACGCCGCCACTGTTGACGGGCGCATTGTCCAGGATTTCCGCCAGAGGCATGACGCGCATCAGGGTGTTTTCCTGGACGTCCTCGCGCTCTTCGTTGGATCGGGCCTGCTGGAGCAGCGGCAGGGTGATGGTCCCGCCTTCGCGCTTGGGAATGTCCAGCACCAGGTCGGCCGGGGAGGCGTCGTCATAGTCGGCCTGCCTGAATACCGATTGTTCCCGGGCCTCCTCCTGAAACTCCACCTCTGACATCAGGTTGTCTCCCCGTTGTTCTTGATCGCCCGTACGTTCTCGATTTCATCGCTGCCGCCAATGATGTCGACGATCAGCTTCCGGTTTCCGCTTGGTGCCGGGCCGGATGAGCGCTGCTCAACATCGGCCAGTTTTGCGGGCTCAATCCGTTGGCCTTTGGCGGCTTCCAGGCCGGCAGGTACTTCCGGCAGTTCTGCCGACTGCCCCGACCCACTCCCCGGCGCCCCGCCGGAATTCAGCTTGACGCTGGGGCCGGCCAGGGTGACGCCGCTGGCGTCCAGTTTCAGGAAGCTGCC
>NZ_SJDL01000147.1 GCF_004327985.1 Marinobacter halodurans | reverse complement strand
GCGGCCAGGGCGACTTTGGATTTGAATGATGCGCTGTATTGCTTGCGTTTCTTGCTCATGATTCTCCTCCTTGTGGAGATGATGAATCAGAGCTCAGGCACCTGTCCAAATTTCGGGGTCCACTTCATTGCTCGACAGCTTCACAAAGCTTCTGGTGGCCAAGGAAGCATATTGGATTTAACTGTCCCTGATGGGAATATTAGAGTAAAGGAATTTGGAAAGTTAGAAGATTTTGTTGATCATAGGGTGTTTTCTGATGGTGAGAATATTATTGATCCTCGCTTTTCTCCTAACCCTATTCCTGTGAATCAATACTTAGATGAGCTGAGGCAGCTGAATCCCAGTTTGGTTGTTAAAGACGTCACTCCATAGGATGAAGAGGTGTTAAATGATTTATGAACTGGAGCGAATGCAAAAAATTTTAAACGCTAAAAGTGTCTGCCCCAGGAAGGGATATAGGCGGGATGTTCCGATATATGAGTTGGTATGTTATGTTAATAATATTACTGGATGTTATCTTTCTGGAAATTTAGAGCCGATAAAGATTTTCATAGAAAGAGCCAGAATATATATTGAGGATAATGTCGAGAACGAGGGTGATGAGGGTTACTTTGATTTGGTGGAAAAGTATCTGGTTTTAATGGGTGAGTATATAAATCGACATTCCATCTAAGTCGTCGACCCTAAAAAGTAAATACTGCGGAATTCCAATTCCAAGGTCAGGCCTTGCCTTTTTCCCTCCGCCTGCAAGTTGGATGCATTTCCGATGACCTATCCACATTAGCCAAGCATCAACAAGGAGCCAAAGATGGCCAGACCGTTGCGATAGAAATCGCAGGCGCGCTCTATCACATTACTTCACGGTGTAACCGGCGAGAAGCCATCTACGAGAAAGGCAAAAGGCAAGACTTGGACCTGATCACTGCTATGGAAGGTCTGAATAACCGCTGATTTTTGCTGAATTTGGTTTTAATCGGCAAAAAATCGAAGATTCAGACACTATTTTCCCGTTATTTGTGTGTTCCTTGCCTGTTTCCCGCCAGTTTGGCGGAACAC
>NZ_SJDL01000146.1 GCF_004327985.1 Marinobacter halodurans | reverse complement strand
GGCGAGATCGGTGTTGAGTGGAAGATTGCTCGGGGCAAACGTTGGCGATTCGATACGGGGGAGATCCCTGAGTTCGAGATCCCGGGGGCGTTTAATCTGCATGTCCATTTCCTTGGGTGCTGGGTCAGCGCAAATCCGTTGCGCGAAATCCTGCCTGCTCTGGAGAACCGATCCGCGGTCGGGCAGGTGTCACGGCACGGTAATAAAATCGGGAATCGTGTGCAAATGCAGTGAATGACGTCGGTCAGCTCGTGTTTGTGGGCCGGTGGAAGGATCCGGTTCACTCACCCTTCCACCGGCATCGCAAACAGCACGATCAGCAACAGCACCAGCGCCTGGGCGCCATAGGACATCATCAGGAACTGGCGCCGACGGCCCGTGGCCACCTTAGCCGCCAGAACCGCCGCGGAAATCGCCTGGAGCATGTAATAGAACGCAAAGGCGCGGGATGCCAGGGCAACCACTTCAAAGATGTTGCTGTTCCAGATCAGTGCCACGGCGAAAATGGCGATCACGAGATAGCTCACCCGCGCGGGCAGCCGGCCCCGGGATTCTTCCTCGGCGACGCCGCCGGCCCCGATGGTATCGGCGATGGCCGCGCTGAACTGGCTCATGGCGGCGGCCACCACCAGCATCAGCGGCAGCACGACCGTAATGTCCCGGGACAGGTCGATGATCGCCGTTTCGTTCGGCGCCATCCCGGCAAACTGGGCCATCAGCGGCATCGACAGCGCCACGAACACCACGTAGATCACGCCCGCCAGGATCTGCGCGAACAGCATCGAGCGGCTCCGCATGGGCGCGTCGTAGGTGGAGGCCAGGTATTTGGAGGTTTCGAAGCCCTGCACGATCAGCAGCATGCCGGCCAACTGGCGCAGCCCTTCCCAGACACCGGTGGCCGGCAGCGGAAGGTCGGACAGATCGTAACCGTGACTGCCGTCGTTGTAGATCAGCCCCGCCAGCAGCGAGGCGATGATAGCCAGCTTGATGGTCACCGAGTATTCCTCCAGCCGCTCCAGCCCGTGCAGTCCCCGTCGCCAGCCATAAAGCCCGATGAACAGCAGCACCCCCGTCGCCAGCACATCGG
>NZ_SJDL01000145.1 GCF_004327985.1 Marinobacter halodurans | reverse complement strand
GTGTTGAAGGCGGGCGGGGCCTATGTGCCGCTGGACCCGGCTTATCCGGCCGAGCGACTGGCGTACATGCTGGAGGACAGTGCCCCGGTGGCGGTGCTGGTGCACGGTGAGGTGCCGGAGCTGGCGACAGGCGAACTTCCGGTGATTGCGCTGGATGAGACGGCCCCCTGGACATCCCGTCCCTCCCATAATCCGGCACGGGGCGACCTGACTCCTTTCCACCTGGCCTACGTGATCTACACCTCCGGCTCGACCGGCCGGCCCAAGGGGGTGATGATCGAGCACGGCAATGTCATCCGGCTGTTCTCGTCAACGGCGGTCTGGTTTGATTTCAACAGTCAGGACGTATGGCCACAATTCCATTCCTTCGCCTTCGATTTCTCGGTCTGGGAAATCTGGGGTGCACTGCTGCATGGAGGGCGGCTGGTGTTGGTGCCCCAACTGATCAGCCGTTCCCCACAGGACTTCCATGAACTGGTCTGCCGTGAAGGTGTCACGGTGTTGAACCAGACGCCGAGCGCATTCCGTCAATTCATCGATGAGCAAGGCAAACGCCCGCGGCAGCACGCCTTGCGACAGGTGATTTTTGGTGGTGAAACGTTGAATCCTGCGATTCTGGGGCCCTGGTTTGAACGTGAACAAAACCAGGCCGCGCAACTGACGAACATGTACGGCATTACCGAGACGACAGTACATGTGACCCATTGTTTGCTGGACGAATCAGTAGTAGACGATGGAGTCAGCCTCATAGGCAGGCGTCTTCCGGATTTACGGGTTTATCTACTTGACGCAAGTGGCGCGCCGGTTCCTTTGGGGGCTGTGGGCGAGCTGTACATTGGCGGTGCCGGCGTGGCGCGGGGCTACCTGAACCGTCCGGAGCTGACGGCGGAGCGCTTCGTGCTGGACCCGTTCAGTGCCGAGCCTGGCGCGCGGATGTATCGCACGGGTGATCTGGGCCGCTACCGGCCCGACGGCAACATCGAGTATTTGGGCCGTAACGACTTCCAGGTGAAGATCCGGGGCTTCCGGATCGAGACCGGCGAGATCGAGGCGTGCCTACAGGGGCATGACGACGTGCGCGAGGCAGCGGTG
>NZ_SJDL01000144.1 GCF_004327985.1 Marinobacter halodurans | reverse complement strand
TCTGCCGACGGCGGCCACGATTCATGACATGGTAGAAGGCGCCCTCATATTCCAGGCGTTGAGGTCTTGGCATGAGGGCAATCTATACACTGCTAATTAACATTTCAACACCTGACCCCCTCCCCTCTGCAAGATGATTTGCATCGAGTGCCTTTTCCAACGCACCCGTAAATTCCTGAGTGAGCTCCTCTTGTGAGGAAAATGTAGTGTCGCCATCTATTGCGCCATGCCCTTCGCGAAGATTTACGTGAACGCTTTCCAGTTTATATTTAGTGACGCCCTTCTCTATGGGCGTTGGCTTGACGTAATAGGTATACGGTGAGCTGGCGCAGCCAGAGAGAACCAACAACATTGAAAACAAAATAGTTTTACTTTTCATGAACTCTCATGCCTTGAAAAATACATTGTAACAATTGGGGGAAGGTCTTTTCAGATCAGCTATTTAAGCTGACACAAAAACCCGGATGCTATTGAAATTTACGAAGGATGGAGATTGTTCATCCAGTCATCGAAAAACTCCTTCTGCTTCTCCCTGTAACACGCCTCTGCTTTCTTCGCTACAACATATTCCTGCTCACACTCTGATTTTTGCTCTTCTGCCATCGTTTCATAAATTCTGGACGCTAGGTGCACGTTAAAAATAGCCGACAATCTACAGTCGGTCTTCTTATCCGAATCTTCCTGCAATTCTTCGGGAAGATTTGAGACACACCGTTGTGTCAACCCATCTTCATAGGGGTCCATTGGGATCGTTGGGCCGGCACTGCATCCGGCTAAAACGGTAACAAGCGACATCCCTAACAGTCTGTACATTGTCTTTTATCTCTAATTTAGTTTCTGTATAGCGGCGCATATGGTTTGACTACGCCGTTTCGAACTTCTTTGGGTTGCCATGCCTCAAGATTCCCAAAGGTTTGCCAAGGCTCTACCCCATTCTTCAATAGTCTTAAAATCGTCACATCTTTTATAGGGAGACTCTGAATAAGTCTCGAAATCAGCGATAATACGGCCTTCGTCAACCGCAAAGAATTCATTGTTGCCATGGATCAGATCACCTTCTCCGAAGCCGAATACCAGATCAAGAAGCGCAAGACCCG
>NZ_SJDL01000143.1 GCF_004327985.1 Marinobacter halodurans | reverse complement strand
CTGTAGCGACAGGGTTGGTCAAAATGCATAACCAATAGTTCCAGTACGTTCCGGGCCTGACGCCCCTCCACCGGACAGCCTTGCCGCCGCTTCGCTCTGCCAAGGCTGCCGCTGAACAACGGCGTTATGCACCAATGGAGACACGATGAACATCAAGGATGATTGGAAGAAGGTGAAGTCAGTTTTAGAGCAAGGTCAGGCTTCGACGGTTTACTGCTCGATCGCAACGGTTAACCCCGACGGCACACCCCACATCACGCCAGTTGGCACTGTTTTCCTTCGCAATGATCAGAGCGGGTACTTTTTTGATCACTACGCCGAGGCTTTGGGTAAAAACATCGATCAGAACCCGAATGTTTGCATCATGGCAGTCAACGCCGGTCGATTCTTTTGGCTAAGGTCTCTGCTAAAAGGCCGTTTTGTTGCTCCGCCGGGCGTGAGACTTTACGGCAAGGTCGGACGAATGCGTGAAGCCACGCCCGAAGAAATCGAGAAGATAGAAAAACGGGTTAAGCCATCTCAGTGGATGAAGGGGGCGAGGTTGCTCTGGAGTGATTTCACCCACGTTCGAGACATTGAATTTACCCATTACAAGCCAATCACCTACCCAGTGATGATGGATGGTATGTGGCCGGAACATGCATAACCAAGTGGTCAACGGGACGCCAACTACGCTGCGCTTCGTTGCCGCCCATTACCACCGGCGTTAAATTGCACATGGAGTCTTCATGACACCGGTCCAGAATATTTGGGTATTACTGTGTACCGTTGGGCCGGCAATATACGTCGGCTATGCTGTGAACTGGTGGTCGGGAGTAATCGCGTACGTTTCAGCCATCGTTCTTGGCAGTATTCTCGGCTGGAGCCTCGTAAGCGTCGTTCCTGTCCAGTTTCTTGCGGTGAGTGGCTACATCAAGAATTTGGTCGTTGCTGTCGTCATCGTTGCATCGGGATACTATCTCGGGGCTTTAAGTGGTCGCCCCTGCAAAAACGCCGTTTTCAGACAGCCAACCATTCATCGGTCTCGGTCGGCCCATCCAGCAAGGCCGGAATTGACCATAAAATAGTCAATATCAAGCGCCAATACCGCTGATTCTCGCAA
>NZ_SJDL01000142.1 GCF_004327985.1 Marinobacter halodurans | reverse complement strand
TTGCTGCACAAGGAAATCAAAGCCCGCCCAGAACCGCTTCTGGCCCTGCTCGAACCCTTCCGTGATGACCTGGTCGTTGGCGTCGAGTGCATGCACTGCTGGTACTGGATCTCGGATCTGTGCGAAGGACACAACATCCGTTTCATCCTGGGACACGCCCTCTACATGAAGGCCATTCACGGCGGCAAAACCAAGAACGACCGCATCGATTCGTTCAAGATCGCCATGCTCATCAAGGGCGGCAATTTCCCCCTGGCTTACGTGTATCCCAGTGAGATGCGGTCCACCCGGGATTTACTTCGCCGACGCACCCGCATTGTCCAGCACGGGGCCATGCTCAAGGCCCATGTGGTCAACACCACCAGTCAGTACAACCTTCCACCCAATAAGGTAAACCTGAAAAATGTTGGTGCCCGGGAGCAGGTTCGCCTGGCGTTTGCCAATCAGGATGTCCTGCAGAACATCAACTTCGACCTGGCCATCATCGAGTGTTATCACCGGGAACTGGACAAGCTGGAAGATCATCTGGAACGGCAGGCGAAACAACACGATCCTGCCTCTCTGAGTGTGTTGCGCACCATTCCGGGTGTGGGCCGTATCCTGGCACTGACCATTCTCTATGAAATCGGCGATATCCGGCGCTTTGAGTCCGTACAGAAGTTTGCTTCTTACGCCCGGCTCATCAAGTGCAAGGCGGAATCCGCTGGCAAGGTCTACGGCACCCAGGGCAACAAGATCGGCAACGCCCATCTGAAGTGGGCCTTCTCAGAGGCCGCCGTGCTCTATCTGCGGGGTAATGACAAGGCCCAACGCTATCTACAGAAACTCCTGAAACGCATGAACAAAGCCAAGGCGCTGTCGGCGCTGGCCCACAAGCTGGGCCGGGCTGCCTACTTCATGCTCAAGCATCAGAGGGTGTTCGATGAACAACGATTCCTGAAGGGTTAGTCACGCCACGGGGTGAGCATGACGTCTAACTGGATCGAACCGGATGATGACCGAAAACCGGGTGTCCGCTGGTAATCCCCCCGAAAAATAGCGGTACTCAAAAGTAGAATTTTCCGTAAACTACCCGCAGGGAGATTCTGCATGAAGAAGTCACGTTTTTCCGACAGCCAAATCCTGTCGATCCTGAAGCAAGCCGA
>NZ_SJDL01000141.1 GCF_004327985.1 Marinobacter halodurans | reverse complement strand
CGGACGCGGCATCCTCAGTGAACCCCCTAACCAGTCATTGCAGTTCGTTCCGGCCCTGACGGGCCTACACCGGACGGCCTTTTCTCCGCTTCGCTACGTAAAGGCCGCCGCTGAATATTGGCGTTAGGCTCATGGAGATCCGAGATTGAGCGGTAATATTCCAAACTCTGTAATAGGGGCTGTGGCCTCGGTAATTGCAAGCCATTACTACAGCCACTCGAAGCTAGAAACTCTTTTCATGGAAAGTGGTGCTCCCGGTTATGCACCGGAAGGGAACTGCGAAAGAAAATGTGGTGAGTGGCTAAAGCGTTGCAATGATGATCCAGATGTTGATGCTCTTGAGGTACTTGGCAGGATTATCCAGAACTACATGGACCAGGAGCTGCCGTCATCGTTCTTTGATGAGTCGCCTTCGAGAGTCGAAGAGGGACAGGAGCGGATTAAAGCGGCTTTGGCGCAAAACCAGCTTTCGTATCGACTGAATGGCTACATTACTCAAGCCGGCTCAACTCCCATCTCCAAAACGTTAGAAGACTATCTGAAGTCGGGCAATTTTTCGTCTATTGAAAAAGAGTTTGAGAGAGCGGTAGAGCATATTCAAACGGACCCACACGCATCGGTCACAGCGGCCTGCTCGATTATTGAAGCGGCCCTCAAGTTTTACATAGAGCGTTTCAACTTAGTGGCACCGAACAAATTGAACGTTATGCCGTTGTGGGCAGTGGTCCAGCCTCATCTAAGTTTGAACGCTGATGACACCTTGGCTGCAGACCAGCACAAAGTCCTGAAAGGTATTTCCTCGATCATTGATGGTGTAGGCGCTTTCAGGTCACACATAGGTTCAGCTCATGGGCGTGGCTCCAGTCCGCCAAGCATCGTGGTTGCTGAGGCTCGGCTTGTTGTTAATGTTGCGCATACAATGGTGGTTTTCATTATGGAGGTGCTGCATGCCAAGAAAGCCTAACAATCGCAGGCACGGCGACGGCTTCTTCGTTGCGGCTGCGCCTTCACTACAAAACCGCGCGTACTGCAGGCGTTATGTTTCACCATGAATGAGCTATTAGCGTACTTAGAACAATGGAAATCCTCCAAATCAAAAATATTTGGTGCTGAAGGCTATGCTGTCTCTATAACCGGAGAGTTGGGAGATACCGTTAAA
>NZ_SJDL01000140.1 GCF_004327985.1 Marinobacter halodurans | reverse complement strand
CACCAGGCTGGCTGCTTCCTGCTTGAACTCAGGAGTAAAGGAACGTCGTTTTCTGGTCATCAGACACCTCGTTTATGGTGGCGATCTTACCACCTACGTTGGTGTCCGGAATCATTGGACCACTACACTATGGTGTCCTTGAAGTAAAGCGTTTCCAGCTTCGAAACGTTGGTTTCGGCATTGAGATAACTGCCTTCCATCACCTGTGACAGTTCATTACTGCATTCTTCTTCCGAGATGGCTCCGGCGGCATTAGCGGTCAGGCATTCATCAAGTTCCCGCTGGTAAGCACGGGTGTTGCCACGGTTGTTGCCTGTGCCGTCGAAAAAGATACCCGCCTCTACCCGGACTTTAGGGCGGTTATCTTCCTCGGACGACTCATCGGATGACTCGTCCGGCAAGCCTTCGTCAATCAACGCGCCTTTCTGCGCGGCTTTGCGCACAAACTCCTGTGGATCTTTGTCGAGCAACTCTTTTGCGGCAGGGGTAAGCTGGCCTTTGTCATCCAGCGCACCAGCCATGGCGAAGTCCACAACCGGTGCTGTGTTGGTGGCAACACCCAAAATCACTCGTGGATTACCGCTGATAATGGAACCACCATGACTGGTGGGGCTGCCAAGGTAGGCCACCGGCATACCATCGGCCAACGCCAACGGGTAGCCTTGGGTAATGACGGCACCGCAACCGGTGACATCGCCCACCCGGGCAATGGGTTTACCTTCAACAAGGATGCTGGAGCCGTTAGGCATGATGGGGGAGGAGCCGTGCCCTTTGATCGGGCAAACATGCATGTCGCCAACGCAGGCGGCAATCAGATTGCTCATGGTGAGAGTTCCTTTCTGTGATGAGTAGCGTCCTGGCTACCCGTGATTAAACATGGTCAAAAACCTGTGATTTTAGCATGGTTGGCACCACATAACGCTGAGCTTAGCGGCGCCCTTGTAATGGAGGCGAAGCCGCAATGAAAAGGGCGTCCGGCGGCCATCGGCCGCGTACTACAGCGACTTGTTAAAATGCACTTAGTCGGCCCTGCAAAAGAAAAACTGAAATAAAGACAATGAGTTGGCTTTGTTTCAAAGTATAATATCCAGCATAAATCGCCCTGTTTCACTCAGAATCCGGAAGAAATGCCCATGATCCCACGGGATAAACGCCAGGCTCCGCAGCGAGAT
>NZ_SJDL01000139.1 GCF_004327985.1 Marinobacter halodurans | reverse complement strand
GGAGCTGACCGGCCCGGAGGCCGATCAGTACGAAGTGATTGGCAGCAAGACCACCTACCGGCTGGCCCAGCGGGCCTCCAGTTATGTGGTGCTTAAATGCGAGCGCCCAGTGTTCCGGCGCAAGGGCGCCGAGAAGCCGATGACAACGCCGGCACCGTTCAACGTGTTGGACAACAGTCTGGCCGATGTCAGCCTGCTGGCTGGGCTGCTGGTAGACAAGTTCCAGTTCCACCTGCCACTGTACCGCCAACACCAGCGCATCCAGCAAGCCGGTGTGACCGTCAGCCGCAGCACCCTGACCAACCTGGTTAAGCGCGCCATCGACCTGCTGCGCCCCATTGTGGATGCCCAGACCGACAACGTGCTGCGCAGCCGGGTACTGGCCATGGATGAAACGCCCATCAAGGCCGGCCACCAGGGCCGGGCAGGCCCACAAAAGGGCAGAATGAAATCCGGCTGGTTCTGGCCGTTATACGGCGATGCCGATGAGGTGGTGTTCACCTACTCGAACAGCCGTGGGCGTGCCCACATCGAACAGATGCTCAGCGAGTCGTTCAGCGGCACGCTGATCAGTGACGGCTACGCGGCCTATGCCCGGTACGCCGCCGCCCAGGAGAACGTCACCCACGCCCAGTGCTGGGTGCACAGTCGCCGTTACTTTATCGAGGCGCAGAAGGATTACCCGGAGGCAGTCACCGAGGCCCTGCAACGGATTGCGATGCTGTACCAGAATGAAGAGACCCTCAAAGCTCAAGGGCTAACCGGCGAGAAGAAACGCCAGTTCCGGTTGGATCACTCGAAGCCGGTGGTCAGCGACTTCTTCCAGTGGTGCCGTGATCAGTTGGAGCAAGTCGGGCTGTTGCCCAGTGATCCACTGACCAAAGCCCTGAACTACGTGCTCAGCCGCGAAGCGAGTCTGACCGTGTTCCTGGAAGATCCCGACGTGCAGCCAGACACCAACCACCTGGAACGGGCACTACGCCCCATTCCAATGGGCAAGAAAAACTGGATGTTCTGCTGGACCGAACTGGGCGCGGAACACCTGGGTGTCATCCAGAGCCTGATCAGCACCTGCAAGCTGCACGATATTACCCCCTACACCTACCTGGTGGACGTGTTGCAACGCATCAGCCAGCACCCGGCCAGTGAAGTCAGCGACCTGACCCCACGCCACTG
>NZ_SJDL01000138.1 GCF_004327985.1 Marinobacter halodurans | reverse complement strand
CTAGTGTACTTTAACAAAAGTTCGTCTTATTATTGATTTTGTCGGACAGCCGAGCGATTGACGCAATGATTTGATTGGCTGTTTTACGCCAGACAAACGGCTTGGGATCGTCGTTGTAGGTCGCAAGATAGTCTTTAATTGACGCTTCCAACTCGCGAGTACTGCGATGCGAGTTGCGCTTGATCCATCGCTCCGAGATCAGGGCAAAGAATCGTTCCACTAAGTTGACCCACGACGCCGAGGTTGGCGTGAAATGAACGTGGTATCTGGGTCTGGCAGCAAACCAGGCTCGCACCTTTTCGGTCTTATGAGTCCCGTAGTTGTCCATGACCAAGTGAATATCCAGATTCTCTGGAACCTCCCGGTCAATCTCATTCAAAAAGGCCAGAAACTCTTTGGCACGGTGTCGCCTGTGAAGACGTCCGATAACCTCACCGGTGGCCACGTCCAAGGCGGCAAACAGGGTGGTGGTGCCGTGACGAACGTAATCGTGCGTCCGAGTCTCTGAATAGCCAAACGACAGGGGGAGCGCCGGTTGGGTCCGGTTCAGCGCCTGTATCTGGCTTTTCTCATCCACGCACAGCACCAGAGCCCGGTCAGGCGGATTCATATACAACCCAACAATGTCGTGGACCTTGGCGACAAAGTGCGGGTCGGTTGAGAGCTTAAACGTCTCCAGGCGGTGAGGCTTCAGACCAAACGCCCGCCAGATTCGACTGATCGCCATGGCATTGAGGCCCGTTTCCTTGGCCATCAAGGTTGTCGACCAATGGGTCGCCTCCTTGGGCTTGGACTGCAGCGTTTTGTCGATGACCTCCGTGACCTTGTCGTCATCAATACTACGGGGCCGACCACTCCTGGGGGCATCGGTCAGCCCAGCCACCCGGAACTGCTCAAACCGCTTACGCCACTTGCTGACCGTTTCGGCCGTCACGCCCACTCGCTCTCCGATCACACGCCCGGGAAAACCCTCGGTGCTCAACAGGATCATTCGTGCTCGTTGTTGCTCAGCCGCAGGCATCTGCCGACGACGAACCCACGCATTGAGCTCATCGCGTTCTTCGTCTGTAATAATCAAAGGGGTGACCGGTCGTCCCATTGCAGTAGCTCCCTCGATGTTTTCTGCAATTATAAACTTTAACCATAAAAATTCGACGAACTTTTGTTAAGGGACACTAG
>NZ_SJDL01000137.1 GCF_004327985.1 Marinobacter halodurans | reverse complement strand
GCCAGGACGTAAAGGCATAGCCCGCCGTTGCGTTGCCCTTGAACGTATAACGCACCCCGCCGGTCCAGTTGACGGCATAGGTGGTCAGGCCATCATCCCCACTTGTTTTAGTTCGTGCCTCGATGGATTGGGTGTAGGGAAAAAACCACTGGCCCTGGCCGAGCGCTTCAGGGTTCGGACCCACGGTGTAGAGATAGCGTCGTTGCAGGGTCAGGCCACCGGCCGAGGCATCCTGCTCGGTCTGGTAGCTGTTGCCGTTACGGACATCGATGGGGTCACCGACCACGGAGGCACATGAGGGCTTTTCTTCGGTGACGCACTCACCTAAATCATTATCGAATTTGCTTCCTGATGGGCAGCTCGATGCATCGCAAGAGACTCTTTTATCAGTCCATCTGTTTCTATAGCAGTAATATTCGTTGCCAGATTCATAAGTCGGCGTATCCGGACTGCATCCTGACACTGGAGACGAGGCATATTTTTGAAATGTACAGCCTGCGTAACCACATGTTCTTACGGTACACACGTTATCAGCGGAGGCTTGCGACATCGGAACTACCATAAGAATCAGACATATTGCCAAAAGCTTTAAGAGTTGGCGGTCGCTGACAAAGCGAGTTAGATGACAATATTCTGGCATGTTCAATCCTTGAGCCTTTAGTTATCGGTACCCAGTTCGGAACGCAGGATTAACCGTTGTTTGTCGTCGTATTGATATTCAACAGCTTTGATGGGATTTGAAATTCTGGTCGGCAGGCTCGTGGCACTGTGCCAATCAGTTGTTGTCACTCTCTTGACATTGCTTCCTGCACCAAAGGTCGCATTCGTCACCAAACCGCGTTCGTTGTACTCGTAGCGAGTGACATGGCCGTCCCAATCGGTTGCTTTAACCAGCCTCCCATCGCCATCGTACTCATTCTCGCGATTGGCCGCCGCGCAGTTAGACGAAGCCTGCCCTTCAATTTGAACAAGCCGTTTGGCCCCTTGAATGGGTTCGTAATGATAGATGGACGATTTTCCTAAAGCGTTAGTCACGCGGGTTTCGGTATCTGAGAGATACTCCGAGCTATGGTGATTTCTGGTGTATGGAGGCAAGTTGAAGAGGTGGCGTATCCTGTTGGTTGATCTCGCCAGATCACAACCAACAGAGGAATGATACGCCATGTCAAAGTCTACCCTGCACGCTCTTT
>NZ_SJDL01000136.1 GCF_004327985.1 Marinobacter halodurans | reverse complement strand
AGGTGACCTTCGAGGGCCGGGAGGGCCCGGTGTTGGGGATCGTCACCAAGATCAACCGCAA
Source organism: Marinobacter halodurans (assembly GCF_004327985.1). Lineage (GTDB taxonomy): Bacteria > Pseudomonadota > Gammaproteobacteria > Pseudomonadales > Oleiphilaceae > Marinobacter_A > Marinobacter_A halodurans. The sequence continues at coordinate 1,133 of NZ_SJDL01000136.1, read as the reverse complement.
GAGTGTGATCGTGTTGGCCGAGGATGGCACCAAGCAATACAAGGTCTCGCCGGAGTTATTGAGGCCACTACGTGACGTGAAGTAGGTCAACTACGTCGTGGAATGAACGCTTACGTGTGGGTGGAAGCGGGGTTCCCAGTCCTGCTGGATTGCCTGGGCAATCGCCTGCTGGATAAAGCGATCCAGCACCGTCGGGATACCCAGGGGGCGGGAACCGCCGTTGGCTTTAGGAATGGTGACCCGCCGAACCGGTTTGGGTCGGTAGGTCTGCTGGAGCAACTGCTGACGGATCTCCGGCCAGTGTTGGCGCAGATAATCCGGCAGTTCATCCACGGTCATGCCGTCGATGCCCGGCGCTCCCTTGTTACGTCGAACCTGTTTCAGGACGCGATTGAGATTGTCCCTGCTCAATACACGCGCCATCCACGGTGAGGGTTGAACGGAGTGCGAGTCTTCCCGATTTCCGGAAACGGGTTCATCCCCTGGTTGCTCCAGGGGCAGCGCGAGCTGCTTTGCAGATGCCATCCCGTTTCCCTGCACGGAATCTCGACTCCTGTCTCTGTTCGGGCCTTCGGTTCACGGGCGAACCTACTATGCCCTCGGCTGATTTCTGCCACGCGATCAGAGGTGATCGCTCGTCTCTCAGTGGGTCCGTCCACACGCGGCAGACCTCCCGGGGTAAGGCACAGAGCTTTCACGGCGTGAACGCCCGATTTATAAAGCACACCCCAGTCGCAGAAGGAGGGCTTCGCGGTCACGTGCCCGCTCGCCCCGGATGTACCACACCTCATATCGGGTTCCTGTTCGTCGCCCCGCCGCTTTGGATTGGGCTTCCTCCAGACCCCACCTCGCGGTGACGCCCTTGCCCTTTTCCTAGCCTTCGGCTCTGCGAACACCTGGCAGGAGGACTTTCACCCGGGCGGCGCTCCGCTCCCTAGTTCTGTGCCATGCCCGGCACACACGCCAATATTAAGCGGCCGGTTTGGAGGCGCACCGCGCCGGAAAACCGGTCCGGTGGAGGCCCGTTAGGGCTGGAACGTACTTGAATAACTTGTTAAATGTTTAGACCAGCACAATTGCTGAAACCAACCCCACCACTACCAAGATAGCCGACACCCGCATAAGCATCTTGT
>NZ_SJDL01000135.1 GCF_004327985.1 Marinobacter halodurans | reverse complement strand
GGTAATCCCCCCGAAAAATAGCGGTACTCAAAAGTAGAATTTTCCGTAAACTACCCGCAGGGAGATTCTGCATGAAGAAGTCACGTTTTTCCGACAGCCAAATCCTGTCGATCCTGAAGCAAGCCGAGAATGGCGTGCCGGTTCCGGAACTTTGCCGAGAACACGGCATGAGCAGTGCGACCTTTTACAAATGGCGGGCCAAGTTCGGCGGTATGGATGCCTCGATGGTGGCTCGCTTGAAGGAGCTGGAGGACGAGAACCGCCGGCTCAAGAAGATGTACGCTGAAGAACGGCTCAAGTCGGACATCCTCAAGGAAGCCATCGAAAAAAAGTGGTGAAGCCGTCTCGCCGCCGTGAGATGGCGCAAAAGGCCGTCAATGAGAAAGGCGTCAGCATTCGCCTGGCTTGCTGGATATTCGGCATCAGCGAGACCTGCTACCGGTATCAGGCCAAGCTCAGCGATGAGAACGCCGAGATTGCGGACTGGCTGGTTCGGCTGACCCACAACCAGAAGAACTGGGGTTTTGGGCTGTGCTTCCTGCACCTGCGTAATGTGAAAGGCTTCAGATGGAATCACAAACGGGTCTACCGCATATACCGGGAGCTGGAGCTGAACCTACGCATCAAACCCAAGAAACGCCTGGTTCGCGAGAAACCCGAGCCCTTAACCGTACCGGAAACCATCAATGACAGCTGGTCCATGGATTTCATGCATGACCAACTCAGCGATGGCCGCAGTTACCGGCTGCTGAACGTCATTGATGACTTCAACCGTGAAGGCCTCGGCATTGAGGTCGACTTCTCGTTGCCGGCAGAGCGTGTCACCCGCACGCTTGACCGGATCATTGAATGGCGGGGAAAACCTCGCTCTATTCGCTGTGACAACGGCCCCGAGTACATCAGCGGCAAACTGGCCGCATGGGCGGAGAACCTGGGCATCAACCTGGCGTTTATCCAGCCGGGCAACCCCCAGCAGAATGCCTACATCGAACGCTACAATCGAACCGTTCGTTACGACTGGCTGGCTCAGTACCTGTTCAACAGCACTGAAGAAGTCCAGGATTACGCCACTCGCTGGCTCTGGCACTACAATCACGAGCGCCCCAATATGGGACTCGGAGGGATCACCCCTCAACAGAAATTGGCCATGGCGGCCTGATGTCTACTTTTGAACCCTGCTAAAAATGGGGGGATTACC
>NZ_SJDL01000134.1 GCF_004327985.1 Marinobacter halodurans | reverse complement strand
GTGTTCCGCCAAACTGGCGGGAAACAGGCAAGGAACACACAAATAACGGGAAAATAGTGTCTGAATCTTCGATTTTTTGCCGATTAAAACCAAATTCAGCAAAAATCAGCGGTTATTCAGACCTTCCCTAACTGAAACGAGAGACTAAACCGAATTGGTCAAAATTAAATCGATCTGACCCCCATCACGCTGAGATAAGGTGGGAAAGAGAAACTCATATGAGATTCATCATTTAGACGAAGTAAGAAATGGTGGCAAGGTTTACGATATAGACAACTTAAGAGTAAATACGCCGAAGAACCATCTTGAAATTCATAAGAGTATTTGGCCATGAGTAAAACGATTTCCGACTATACCGAGCAAGATTTTCTAGCACTTATTAAAGAGATTTTTAAAGAAAATGCGGCCGAAAGTGATGATATCCTGGACGAGCTTTTAGAAGAGTTTGAGCGAGTAACCCAGCATCCTGACGGAACAGATCTAATCTATTACCCTGAAGAACCGGGCGATGACAAGCCGGAGCGAATTATTGAACGTGTAAAGGAATGGCGAAGTACGCAAGGGCTGCCTGGATTTAAAAAATAAATTGGTGATTCATGGAATGTGAACTCGAGAAATATACTCAAGAGGAATCCGGAGATTACTTACAGGGCTAGTGATCTAGAAACGTGCATCACCGACTTAATAGAAGGCTTCGAAGCAGTAACTCAACACCCGAAAGTATCAATGTCATTTTCTATCCAAAATCTGGAAATGACGGCACATCCGAAAGCATTTTGGAAGAAATTAAAGGCTGGAGAGAACAGGCTGGACTTTCTGGATTCAAGCATTAGGTCGTGCATCGACAAAACGGAGCTAATTGATCCTGAATTCAGGGCGCCACTCATAATGAAAGAAATTCAAAACCATACTGAAAAAGAATTCAAAAAGTTGGTCGAAGACATTTGTTCTGCCAACACAAGGAATGAATTAGAACATATAGCGCTTGTCCGATTGTTTTGCCGCTTAACGCAACATCCGGACGGCTCAGATCTGATTTATTATCCTGACGATGAGGCTGACGCATCTCCCGAGCGAATTAGTCGCCCCTGCAAAAACGCCGTTTTCAGACAGCCAACCATTCATCGGTCTCGGTCGGCCCATCCAGCAAGGCCGGAATTGACCATAAAATAGTCAATATCAAGCGCCAATACCGCTGATTCTCGC
>NZ_SJDL01000133.1 GCF_004327985.1 Marinobacter halodurans | reverse complement strand
CGGGTCTTGCGCTTCTTGATCTGGTATTCGGCTTCGGAGAAGGTGATCTGATCCATGGCAACAATGAATTCTTTGCGGTTGACGAAGGCCGTATTATCGCTGATTTCGAGACTTATTCAGAGTCTCCTTAAGCCTTCGAGTAGAGAAGGAAGGCTTTGATCCTGATAAATATGATGATTGGATATTTACGTTGCATGAGCCAAAAAGTATAAAAACTGAATGGAGTTCAAATAATAGACTTATTGTTTATTATCCTCCGACTGAGGATCTTCCAACTAAGGTTGAGAAATGGAGAAATGTAAATATATCATATGTTATTGATGGCAACTTATAATGTACCCTTACAAAAAATAAGGTGCGGAATACTTTAATTATTATGCATGCTGGCCAGCAGCACGTGCACACCTTTCCGGTTTCGATGTGCACGCCTGGCCAGCAGGGCGTGCATTCGGGACCAGCGCCCACAATTGTGGGGGCCGGTGAAAGTGACAGGCTGTGCTGGTTTGGCGTGAACGGCGTGTTTCCACCGATGGCGTCGAACTATCGATGAGCTATCAGTACACACCATCCGGGAAACTTTCCCGTCTGACTTACCCCTCTGGCGCTGTTGCTGAATACCGCTACGACCGCGACCGACTGGAGAGCGTGTCGGTCGATGGCCAAACGTTGTTGGATGGCGTGGAGTATGCTCCGTTCGGACCGATTAGTGGCTGGGCCTGGGGCAATGGTCTTTCCATGAACAGGGCATTCGACAACAATGGTCGGGTTAGCAACCTGAAAACAGCGACGAATGACTCCCGTGACTTCGAATACGACGCTCTCGGCAACATCGTTTCGATTTTCGGCAACGACGAGCAACACTTCGAATACGATGCCGAAAACCGGTTGAAGGTGGCGCTGTCGAGTGATTTCAGCCTGGGATACGACTACGACGCGAATGGCAATCGCACCTGGGAAACCGTCGACGGCACCGAGCGTGAACTGACCTACTCGCCGGAAAGCAACGTTCTCAAAACCGTCGGCGGCATCGCCTACAGCTATGATGGCCGCGGAAACACGGTGAACGATGGCGAACATACCTAGTCGCCCCTGCAAAAACGCCGTTTTCAGACAGCCAACCATTCATCGGTCTCGGTCGGCCCATCCAGCAAGGCCGGAATTGACCATAAAATAGTCAATATCAAGCGCCAATACCGCTGATTCTCGC
>NZ_SJDL01000132.1 GCF_004327985.1 Marinobacter halodurans | reverse complement strand
AAGATGTTGGTGGCTATCTGATGGACTATTACAACCGGCAGCGACCTCACACATTCAACGATGGCATTCCGCCCGTTGCAGCTGAGGAAAACCTTAAAATACTGTCCGGGATTAGTTGACCACTACAAACGCCCAGGGGCTCGTAAAAAAGAAAATGGAGCGCCTACCTGACTCGGCTTATTTAACGGGAGCAAAAAACTTAATAGAACAACAGCTCACCCTACTTCCTGACCCTAAAGATACTGGTCTGCCGAGGTTCAATGGTCGGATTGCACCCCATACCGTCAGACAATTCAAAGAGGCAAACTGGACGTTCATTCTTTCCTGCCGGGAGCTTAATTGGATTATTCGGGCTGCTTACTTGCCAGCGTTTTTTCCGTTCATAACTAGCAGAAGGCTGCTTAAGTTTTCGGACGCTTTGTTTTGTTTCTTTGAAAATCAGCTGCATCGTAGCGACGCGCATGACGCTATTCGGTTCAGATTGCTTGATATGGATCATACCTGGTTCCTTCGCGCTTTAAGTGGGGTACAGGGTTGGTTGAGTCATGAAAGCTCTACTCTTGTAAAGAATTTTCCGGACATCTTTGGTGGCCAAAACGTAGGCTTTGGCTCTCACGAATTACGTCGCCTCTTGAATACTATGGCCTTTCGAAGTGACGTCTCGGGTCAAGAGATCGCGGCTTGGTCTTCCCGCGCCGATGAGCGGCAAAACACCTATTACAATCAAATCGACGATGACGAGATGGTTGAGCGTACAAAAGCTCTGATCAAGAAAGACCGAATTATTGAAACCCATGAAATTGTTGTGCATAGCGACCCCAACATTGAAGAAATAACGCTCATGGCCGAGCAAGAGACTCCTTGTGGGCGGTGTCGGAGCCCTTGGTCCGTTGCGCCATGTGAACTTGCTGGAGACTGTATTGGCTGCGATGCGCTGGCATGCATCAAGGGAGAAAAAGAAAAAGAACAAAACATACGGGCAGAGGTTGGGCGTTATCAAAAGAGGTTGAGGAGAGCTCTCAGAGCTGATCAAAGTGGGAATTTTGGTGCCAGCCACTGGGTTGAATATTACGTGAAGAAGAGTTATCGTCAAATCTGGTGTATGAACATCAGGCAGCGTTCCTGTCTGATTGTTGCTCAACCGCTTCTCCGTCCCGGAACTCGACGTTGTTAACGACCAGTTCCAGAAGCTGAAATCCTTTGATGC
>NZ_SJDL01000131.1 GCF_004327985.1 Marinobacter halodurans | reverse complement strand
GTGGTGGTAGCCGCGGATTTCGTCCTTGCGTCGAACGCTGTTCTTTTCGGATTTCCGGACATTCTCCTGCTGCTGGTCGATGGCGCCGATCAGTTGCATGTCCCTGCCCGCCTTGGCCTGAACGTCGCCGCCACCCTGCACGGTCGAACCGTAGACCCGGATGTCCTGACCGGAGGAGACGGTGAGGTCACCGCCGGCGGATACGCCGGCGGCTTTGTGGAGCACGCTGTCCGACGTCGCGTCCCCCTTCTTGTCGGAGCCAAAGCCGTGGGCTTTCTCGCGATAGTGGAGTTCGGAGTGGCGGGTGTCGGCAACGGCGAGGACATCGACATCGCCCTGGGCCTGCAACCGGGCATCCTTCGAGGCGGCGACCTGGGCGCCTTCCATCACGATGTCACGGCCCGCGCCCAGGGACAGGTCACCGCCGGAATGGACGGTGCTGGTGAGGTGTTCAGAGCGCTGGAGCGACTGGTTGTTATGACGCTGGCCGACATGGAAGCCGGTAACCTGCTCCTGGCTTTCCAGGCGGATATCGCCGCCGGCGGCGATGGCCAGGTCGTCACCGGCCTGGAGCACTCCGGCCCGGTCGGTGACGTCGCCAGCGGCGCTCATGGCAAGGGTCTTGTCCGCAACGATCGAGGCATCCCGCCCCTTCCGGCTGACGGCGTAGCTGTCCAGGCTGCCGGCATTGTCGACGAGTGTCTCGTTATGGATGTTGCCACCGGCGGTCAACTGGATATCGCCAGCCTTGATTTCGCCGCTCTGGTTGACGATGTCTTGCGCGACATCAACGTTGACCCGCTGCCCCGCCTGCAAGCGACCTTCCCGGTTGGTCAGGCCACCCTGATTACTGGAAATCGTCAGTGCATCCAGGGCATCAATGACACCGACGTTGACCACATCGGAGTCGCCGGTAATGGAGACATTGCGGCCGGCGACCAGGGCGCCGTTGTCGTAGGCCAGGTCCCGGTCGGCGGACAGGTAGACGACCGGCACCAGCACCTCCTGGCCCGCAACCTTGCGGGTTTCCATCCAGATCATGCTGCGGGTCAGGCGATTGACCTGGTCCTTGGTCAGGGCGACACCGGGCGTCAGGTCCAGGTCGTCCTGGGCGATGACGGCGTTATCCATCAGTTGCTGAAACATCGCCATACCGCCCTGGCCATCGAGGAAACGGCTACCGGTGCGGGCCTGGAGGCTCTGCTCGACCAG
>NZ_SJDL01000130.1 GCF_004327985.1 Marinobacter halodurans | reverse complement strand
GCCCTTGCGCCGGAACACTGGGCGCTCGCATTTAAGCACCACATAACTGGAGGCCCGCTGGGCCAGCCGGTAGGTGGTCTTGCTGCCAATCACTTCGTACTGATCGGCCTCCGGGCCGGTCAGCTCCGGTGGCAGGTGTTCAAGGACTTCCACCGGCACATCGGCGGTAAAGCGCAGGCCTGTGTCGTTCAGGCAGTCGTCGTCCCGCTGTTTCTTGCCGGTGCCGCGCTGGTAGGCCTTAACGGTACGCTTTTCTTCATCCGCAGGCTGCTCCGGCAGCGGCGCTTCATCGGGCTGGAACAGGCTGTCCTGTCCTGGCAGGTCATACACCTGCTTCTCGGATTTGGGACCGAACAGCTGCTTCTTGAACCAGTCCAGTTGATGGGTCAACTGACGAATGGCTTCGGTCTGAGCGCCCAACTGCTCCCGCAACAAGGCATTCTCCTCGGCCAGGGCCGAGTAGGAAGGTGCGTTGGAAGAAGGAGTGGAAGCCGTTGAATTCATGGCCGATATTATACCGGAAGTCGGCCTTCTATACCCCTCGAAAACGCTTGAATTGGCGGTATTTCTGCACTTCAATGCCATCGATCAGCAGTTGCAGATCCGTCAGGGTCAGGGCTCGCTGACCGGAGGCGGCTAACGGCACCCGGAACTGCCCCTGCTCCAGACGCTTGGCCCATAGGCAATAACCGGTGGCGGTAAAATACAGCATCTTCATCTGGGTCTTGCGACGATTGACGAAGACGAAATACTGGCCGCTGAGCGGGTCGAGCTTCAGCTGATTCCGGACCAGCGCGCTCAGGCCCCGGAACGATTTGCGCATGTCCGTGGGTTCAGTGCACAGCCAGATGCGCGCCTGGCTATCGAGCCCGATCATCCGTTCTGGCTCAGCCGCAGTTCGACGCCGTTGCCAAGACTCAGCACAATGTTCCAGCCTGGACCGGATGATGGCGACGCCCCCATCAAAGACGACAGATCCAGAAAACTGGCTTCACCGGAGCCTGCCGAATCCTCGGTCGAGGGGGCCGCCAGCCGCTTGCGCCAGTTGCAGAAGCTGGCGTAACCAATACTCTCCTGCTTACAAAACTGTGGAGCTGACAAGCCGCTGGCACGCTGCTGATCAACCAGGGTCTGCCACTGTTCGGGTGTGCGGTGCTTTCTCATGGGGGTAACCTCGTGTCGGAAAATGTGAGGTTACTGTAGGGCGAATCTCAGCGGGGTG
>NZ_SJDL01000129.1 GCF_004327985.1 Marinobacter halodurans | reverse complement strand
TGTAGTGGTCAACTAATCCCGGACAGTATTTTAAGGTTTTCCTCAGCTGCAACGGGCGGAATGCCATCGTTGAATGTGTGAGGTCGCTGCCGGTTGTAATAGTCCATCAGATAGCCACCAACATCTTTTTTGGCCTCAGGCAGATTCCGATATCCCATGGCCGGTATCCACTCAGATTTCAGACTCCGGAACAGCCTCTCCATCGGTGCGTTGTCCCAGCAGTTGCCACGTCGGCTCATGCTTTGTGTCATTCGATAGCGCCAGAGCCGCTGACGGAACTTACGGCTGGCGTACTGACTGCCCTGGTCCGAGTGGAACATGACTTTCTCCGGTCGACCACGCTGTTCCCAGGCGTGGTCCAGAGCTTTGACAACCAGGTCGGCATCGGGACTGGATGACATGGCCCAACCAACAACCCGGCGGGCATACAGATCCAGCACCACAGCCAGATAACTCCATCGCTGGCCGCTCCAGATGTAAGTGATATCACCGCACCAGACCTCGTTAGGCCGCTCTGCTGCAAACTCACGATCCAGATGGTTCGGGATATCCGGTCGCTCAACGGTCGCCTGCTTGTAGGCGTGAGGCCCCGGCTGCTTACAGATCAGCCCCAGCTCACTCATCAATCGTCGAACTTTGAAGCGCCCGATGACAACGCCGTCGTCATTAAGCATGCCCTTGATCGTTCTACTGCCGGCAGAGCTGCGGCTCTTGGTAAATAGACGGTTTACCTGAGCCTTCAGAGCCAGACGCTCAACATCCACGTGCTTTCGCCGTTGGCAGTACTCGTAATAGCTGGAACGGCTGATATCAAACGCATTGCAGACCATTTCAACAGGCATTTGCTCACTCAACTGGTCTATCAGCGCGTACGATTCACGTCGTCCGACATCAAGAGAGCGGTAGCCTTTTTTAGTATGTCTTTCTCCTGTTCAAGGCGTTTGCAGCGGGCTTCCAGCTCCTGAATCCGGCGCTGCTCCGGGGTCAAGGCTTTGCCTTTCGGGGTTATACCCCCACGCTCATCCGTCAGTTGCTGAACCCAGCGTCGGAGGGGGCTTTCTCCCACCCCCAGCGACGTACTCGCCTGGGCGATGGTGTAACCTTGGTCCAGCACCAGGCTGGCTGCTTCCTGCTTGAACTCAGGAGTAAAGGAACGTCGTTTTCTGGTCATCAGACACCTCGTTTATGGTGGCGATCTTACCACCTACGTTGGTGTCCGGAATCATTGGACCACTACA
>NZ_SJDL01000128.1 GCF_004327985.1 Marinobacter halodurans | reverse complement strand
TGAAGTGGACCCCGAAATTTGGACAGGTGCCTGAGCTCTGATTCATCATCTCCACAAGGAGGAGAATCATGAGCAAGAAACGCAAGCAATACAGCGCATCATTCAAATCCAAAGTCGCCCTGGCCGCCCTCAAGGGTGACCAGACCACATCTGAAATCGCCGCCCGGTTCCAGATCCATCCGACCATGGTCAGCACCTGGAAACGCGAGCTGCTGGAGAATGCCCCGAACCTCTTCGAAGGCAAAAAAAGGTCCGGCAAACAGTCCAACGAGCCCAGTTCTGACGAGCTTTATCGCGAGATCGGTCGACTGACGGTGGAACGCGATTTTTTGTCGCGCAAGCTCGATCAGTAAGCCGTCAACGCCGGTTGGCGATGATCGAGCATGGCCATCCCCAAGTCAGCATCGTGCGCCAGTGCGAGCTGCTCAAACTGAGCCGCTCGTCGGTGTACTACGTCCCTCGTGAACAGTGTCAGGAGGATCTGGATCTGATGTACCTGATTGACCAGCAGCATCTGAAAACGCCGTACTATGGCTCTCGTAAGATGCGTGTCCACCTGGAACGTAAAGGCCACCGGATAAACCGCAAGCGGGTTCAGCGCCTGATGCGCACCATGGGCATTCAGGCGGTGTATCCACGCCCCAGAACCAGCATTCCGGGCGACGGACACAAGGTGTATCCGTACCTGCTCAAAGGGCTGAAAATCGACCGCCCCAACCAGGTGTGGGCAACAGATATCAGCTATATTCCGCTGGCTCGGGGCTTCATGTACCTGGTCGCCATCATCGACTGGTACAGCCGCAAAGTGTTGTCCTGGCGGGTCTCCAATACCATGGACACAGACTTCTGTATTGATGCGCTGGAGGAGGCCTTACAGCGCCACGGAACGCCGGAGATCTTCAACACCGATCAGGGTGTCCAGTTCACCAGTGAAGCCTTCACAAGCGTTCTCAAAGATCATGGCATCCGGATCAGCATGGACGGCAAGGGCTGCTACCATGACAACATCTTCGTGGAACGGCTCTGGCGCAGCGTCAAACACGAGTGCGTCTACCTCACAGCCTTCGAGGATGGACACCACTTGAAGCAGGCGCTCCACCGGTACTTCCGGCATTACAATCAGACCCGGTACCACCAGACCCTTGAGTATCAAACGCCCGATGAGGTGTACTACGGGCAACCGATAGCCTTGGCTAGCCTGAGCCAGGGAAACAACCGGATCATAGCTTAGTGACACCATCAGGTTGTCCAACTGATCGGGTCCACCTCA
>NZ_SJDL01000127.1 GCF_004327985.1 Marinobacter halodurans | reverse complement strand
TGATGGGGGAAGATCCGTGCCCTTTGATCGGGCAAACGTGCATGTCGCCAACGCAGGCGGCAATCAGATTACTCATAGTCAGAGTTCCTTTCTTTGCTGAGTAGCGTCCTGGCTACCCGTGATTAAATATTGTTCAAAAATCGTGATTGTAGCATGGCGGGCACCACATAACGCCATTGTTCAGCGGCGACCTTTTTGCAGCGAAGCGGAGAAAAGGGCGTCCGGTGTAGGCCCTTCAGGGCCGGAACGAACTGCAACTACTGGTTATGAGTTTTGCTAGCGGCCAAACAACTTGGCCCAAAAGCCTTTTTTCTCGCGATTCACCGCTTCTTCGATGAAATCTATCTTGGGTTTACGTCTATCGGATTCTTCTATTAGGTCCATCACCACATTACCGGAGCTGGTGTAGGTGGTGAGATGGTACTGGTCAGTTTCGTAGCACTTGCCGAATAGGTCCTTGAAGCTATCCTTCCAGACCGAGTAATACTTCATGCATTGCTTCTTAGTACCGAACATCACCCCGTAGTTTCCAACGACAAGCGCATGGGTTATCTGCTTACGCTTCCCATTTTCCTCTTTCGCTTTGGCTATCTGCTCTGCATCCAGCGCCACTAATACGAGGTCATTTTCCATAGGAGATCCATACACTCATAACGCCAATGATAAGCGGCGGCCCGACAGGGGCGTCCGGTGGACGGCCGCAGGCCGGGAACGAACTTGATTGACTGGTTAAATGTCGTCACGCCATTCTCTATGCTTGCGTGCCCTATCGTACTCAAGCCATGGTGCATCATGTGAAACCCAAATATGAGCCTCTGGTCTCAATTCAGGCTCATCATCCAGAGTAGCGACCCGAACAATTACATGCGGCTGCGCCGGCCTCTCTGCTACCAAATGAGAACCACAGCGCTTGCAAAAATGGCGCAATTTTCCAGGCGAGGATTCGAACGTAGAAATGGAGCTCGCGCCCTTGAGCCAACGGAAATTCTCGCGCTTTACGCCAGCCGTAGAGGCAAACGGAGCCGCATGGGCTTTCCGACAAGTCTGACAATGACAGTGCACAATTGGCATATCCACAGAGTCGATTTCGTAACTTATCTCGCCACACAAACAGCTTCCCTTCAGCCCCATAGGGCGATCTCCTTCTAAACATTAACGCCGTTGTTCAGCGGCAGCCTTGGCAGAGCGAAGCGGCGGCAAGGCTGTCCGGTGGAGGGGCGTCAGGCCCGGAACGTACTGGAACTATTGGTTATGCATTTTGACCAACCCTGTCGCTACAG
>NZ_SJDL01000126.1 GCF_004327985.1 Marinobacter halodurans | reverse complement strand
CTTTCAGCTTGGTTCTGTGGGAGGTATTTCCCACGCGCGGCGGCAGTTGGAGAAGGCGATAGAGGACGATGTTGAACTTCGGAATCGATGGCAATTAGCAATTAAGCACCTGACCCCTTAGCTCCCCAATTAGCAATTAAGCACCTGACCCCTTAGCTCCCCTTATTAACCCTACGATTAGGGAACTGAAATGATTACTTGTGACTACTTTGATTTGGCTGGCAACAGACAGTCTTACGACTTAGACGCTGTAGTTGATATTGTTCGAGGAGAAAGCTCAAAAAAGGCCGGTTGGGTTGCCCTCATCGTATTCGAACCAGCATCGAAGAAATTTATTGAGCTTAGAGACTCTCCGCCCGATCCAAGAGGTAATTCAAAGGATGAGGCGGAAGAAGTTGACGAGAACTATGTTGTCAGCAACTTTCAATTGAGCGAGAGCGATATCGATGCAATTAAAAACGATTCATCCGATTGGACATTCATTGATCTAAATAAGTAGGTCCAAACAAAGTTAGTTCTGGCGCTCAAGTATTACAGGCTCGGCAACGGCAGGCTTTAATGCTTGAAAGAGGGGAGGGGGTCAGGTGTTGAAATGTTAATTAGCAGTGTAAAGACCGAAGGGGTCAGACCGAAGGGGTCAGGTGTTGAAATGCTAATTAATAGATACTTCACTTGCGCGGCGCCAGTTGAAGAAATCGATGAGGGCATATGATGAGCTTGGAAAAAGCAGTCAATTAGCAACTGAACACCTGACCCCTTTGTTCAGGCAACGTCAGAGGGGAGGGGGTCAGGTGTTGAAATGTTAATTAGCAGTGTAAAGACCGAAGGGGTCAGACCGAAGGGGTCAGGTGTTGAAATGCTAATTAATAGATACTTCACTTGCGCGGCGCCAGTTGAAGAAATCGATGAGGGCATATGATGAGCTTGGAAAAAGCAGTCAATTAGCAACTGAACACCTGACCCCTTTGTTCAGGCAACGTCAGAGGGGAGGGGGTCAGGTGTTGAAATGTTAATTAGCAGTGTAAAGACCGAAGGGGTCAGACCGAAGGGGTCAGGTGTTGAAATGCTAATTAATAGATACTTCACTTGCGCGGCGCCAGTTGAAGAAATCGATGAGGGCATATGATGAGCTTGGAAAAAGCAGTCAATTAGCAACTGAACACCTGACCCCTTTGTTCTGGTCGAGCAGAGCCTCCAGGCCCGCACCGGTAGCCGTTTCCTCGATGGCCAGGGCGGTATGGCGATGTTTCAGCAACTGATGGATAACGCCGTCATCGCCCAGGACGACCTGGACCTGACGCCCG
>NZ_SJDL01000125.1 GCF_004327985.1 Marinobacter halodurans | reverse complement strand
TGGCGATGGTGGTGGGCCTGCTGGGCGTGTTGAAGGCGGGCGGGGCCTATGTGCCGCTGGACCCGGCTTATCCGGCCGAGCGACTGGCGTACATGCTGGAGGACAGTGCCCCGGTGGCGGTGTTGGTCCACGGCGATGTACCGGAGCTGGTAACTGGGAATAGGCCGGTGATCGCGCTCAATGATACGGCGCCCTGGATGTCCTGCTCCGAGAGTAATCTCGAACGAGGCAACCTGACGCCTGCGCACCTGGCCTACGTGATCTACACCTCCGGCTCGACCGGCCGGCCCAAGGGCACTTTGATCTGTCACCGATCAGTGAATAATTTGGCCACGGCGCGCATTCAGGGGATCTACCGTCCCTTGGGTGTGGACCGAATGCGGGCGAGCTTCAACTATCCTTTCACCTTCGACGCGTCGGTAGCGGAGTTAATTCTATTACTGGATGGCCATACGCTTTACATCACGCCCGAAGATGTGCGTTTCAGCCCCCAGGGCTTGGTGCAGTTCTTCAAGGACACCCGGCTCGACGCTTTCGAATGCACGCCAGCCCAACTCAAATACCTGATCGAATCCGGCGAGACGGCGCACTTACCCCGATTCGTTTTGTTCGGCGGCGATGCCATCGATGCCCAGCTATGGCAGCGCCTGCACCGTATCCCCAACACGGTATTCTTCAACACCTACGGCCCCACCGAATGCACGGTGGATGCCATCGCCTGCCGGATCGAACCTGACCTGCCAAGACCGGTTATCGGCCGACCCATCGCCAACGTACAGACGTACATTCTGGATGAGTACCTGAACCCCTTGCCAGCCGGCGTGGCGGGTGAGCTGCACATCGGCGGTGAAGGGGTGGGGCACGGTTATCTGAATCGGCCAGGCTTGACCGCCGAGAAGTTCATTCCCAATCCATTCGGCCCCCCTGGCAGTCGCCTTTACCAAAGCGGCGATCTTGCCCGTTACCTGCCCGACGGCAATATCGAGTATCTCGGGCGCCTGGATCACCAGGTGAAGATCCGGGGTTTTCGGGTTGAGCTCGGCGAAATCGAAGCCTGTCTGTTGGAACATGACGCGGTCCGCGAGGCGGTAGTGCTGACACGTGAGGACGCGTCCGGCGATCCGCGGTTGGTGGCGTATTACACGGGGCCGGCCGATGCGGAGTCGCTGCGGGCGCACCTGCAGGAGGCTTTGCCGGAGTACATGGTACCGGCGGCATTCGTGGCGCTGGAGCAGTTACCGCTGACGCCGAACGGCAAGCTGGACCGCCAGGCCTTGCCGGCGCCGGAAGACGACGCCTATGTGCGGGCCGTCTACGAGGCACCGC
>NZ_SJDL01000124.1 GCF_004327985.1 Marinobacter halodurans | reverse complement strand
GCGGGCAGGTGCCATCAGGCTGCTCCTGACACTGTTCAACCAACGCCGTCCGCTGGATTCGTCCCTGTGTTAGACGGTGGGCAACGACCGGCTTGGCCTCGGCTCGTTGGGCGGTTTCAGCCAATACAGCGGGCTCAACCTTCTCTCCCGTATGGGCAGCCAACGCCTGGGGCACCTCCGGCGCCTTCGCCCCTTGCCCAGATCCACTCCCCGGTGAACCACCGGCATTGAGGTTGATCGCCGGCCCACTCAGGGCGACGCCGCTGGGGTCGATCTTGACGAAGCTGCCGCCGCCTTTGAGGGTGATTTCGGCGCCGGCTTCGATGACGGCTTTCTGGCCCGCCTTGATGTGCAGTTCCTGGCCGGATTCGCTGAGCCAGGCTGTGCCGGCTTTGAGGTGGAGGGTGCCGGTGACGTCGAAGCTGTGGTCCTGGCCCACTTTCTCCCGCTTTTCCCCATCCACGGTGCTGTGGTCGTTGGCCTTGATGTGGGCGTAGCGGTCGTTGTCGACGGTGAGGTGGCTGTTGTGGTGGATCACCTCGGTGCGGTCGTGCTCGGTCAGCAGGTCCAGGTCCTTTTGGGCGTGGAGGTAGATCTGTTCCCTGTCCGCCTCGTCCTCGAAGCGCAGTTCGTTACTGCCCTCACCCTTGTGGGTCTGGGTCTTCAGGGTGGTGCGGGTCTTGTGTTCCGGCAGCGCGTAGGGCGGTGTGTTGGTGGCGTGGTAGGCGCGCCCGGTGATGATCGGCTGGTCCGGATCGCCGTCCAGGAAGGAGACGATGACCTCGTGCCCGATGCGGGGCAGGGCCATGAAGCCGTAGCTGCCCCCGGCCCAGCCCTGGCTGACCCTGAGCCAGGCGCTGCTGTGTTGGTCATTTTTACCGTAACGATCCCACGGGAACCGGACCTTGACCCGGCCGTGTTCGTCGCAGTGGATCTCCTCGCCCTGGGGGCCGGTGACGAGGGCGATCTGCGGGCCGTCCATGATGGGGCGCTCGGGCGGCTCCGGCCGCCAGGCGGTATCCCCGGGCACGCTCTGGAAGGTGTTGCTGTAGGTGGTCGGCTCGGAACCGCCTTCCTCTTCCAGCGCCTGGGGCTGCTGGCCGGTGTGGGTGACCTGGGTGATCAGCCAGTCCCGGTTGAGGCTGTCATTCGTATGGCCGGACAGGGTGACCTTGGCCCCGGCGCTGAAGTCCGGGCGGTTGCTCTCGCCACTTCCGAGGCTGGCGTCCTTGCGCAGGCTGTCCAGTCGCGCCTCGGTGTAGGGCTGGCCGGAGGCATCGCCCTTGAAGCGGCCCGGGTAGTCGTAGTGCTCGTAGTCGCTGCGCTGGCTGTCCAGGTCCGCCGCATGGGCCTGGTGCATCAGGGCGTAGGCGGGGTTCC
>NZ_SJDL01000123.1 GCF_004327985.1 Marinobacter halodurans | reverse complement strand
TGTGGGCCCGGACGACCGTGTGGCGATCTGCGCGGAGCGCTCGCTGGCGATGGTGGTGGGCCTGCTGGGCGTGTTGAAGGCGGGCGGGGCCTATGTGCCGCTGGACCCGGAATACCCGGCCGAGCGACTGGCGCACATGCTGGAGGACAGTGCCCCGGTGGCGGTGCTGGTCCACGGCGATGTACCGGAGCTGGTAACTGGGAATAGGCCGGTGATCGCGCTCAATGATACGGCGCCCTGGATGTCCTGCTCCGAGAGTAATCTCGAACGAGGCGACCTGACGCCTGCGCACCTGGCCTACGTGATCTACACCTCCGGCTCGACCGGCCGGCCCAAGGGCGTGATGATCGCGCATCGAAGTCTGGCGAATACCCTGAACTGGTACACAGGTGATCTGCAAATCTCGCCTGACGACACGATCCTCGTCGTTACCTCGTTGAGCTTTGATCTCACTCAAAAGAACATCTGGGCGCCATTGAGTGTTGGCGCCAGAACCTGCTTGTCATCCGATCATTTCGATCCTGCCGAAATCTTGCAGCAGATCCGGCAGAAGGACGTCTCCTGCCTGAACCTTACCCCGGGCATGTTGCACGCGCTGATCGATGGAGATTCATCAGACGGTCTTCGCAGTCTGGATCGGATCATCCTGGGAGGTGAGCCGATTCAGCCCGGCAAGCTGTTGGAGTATCCGGAACCCAGGCCGACGTTCGTCAACAGTTACGGCCCTACGGAATGCAGCGACGTCACGAATTCATACCGGCTTTCTCCGGATCTGGAAGCCTGCCAATTCGCATCAGTGCCCCTGGGCAGGGCAATCCCCAACATCTGCATATACCTCCTGGACAAGGATGGCACGCCGGTGCCGCTGGGTGCGGTGGGCGAGCTCTACATCGGCGGTGCCGGCGTTGCGCGCGGCTACCTGAACCGTCCGGAGCTGACCGCGGAGCGGTTCGTGGCGGACCCGTTCAGTACCGAGCCGGGCGCGCGGATGTACCGCACAGGCGATCTCGGGCGCTACTTGCCTGACGGCAACATCGAGTATTTGGGCCGTAACGACTTCCAGGTGAAGATCCGGGGCTTCCGGATCGAGACCGGCGAGATCGAGGCGTGCCTACAAGGGCATGACGCGGTCCGCGAGGCGGCGGTGCTGGCACGGGAGGACGCCTCCGGCGCCAAGCGCCTGGTGGCGTATTACACCGGCTCGGCCGGGGCGGAGGTCTTGCGGGCGCACCTGCAGGCGGCACTGCCGGCCTACATGGTACCGGCGGCATTCGTGGCGCTGGAGCAGTTACCGCTGACGCCGAACGGCAAGCTGGACCGCCAGGCCTTGCCGGCGCCGGAAGACGACGCCTATGTGCGGGCCGTCTACGAGGCACCGCGGG
>NZ_SJDL01000122.1 GCF_004327985.1 Marinobacter halodurans | reverse complement strand
GGCGGTTCCCACAAGACCCCCTGCGTCTTTAAATTCAGCTACACCGAGACCGTCTCCGTCGCCGGTGTGGCCCTGAAGGACTACACCTTCAGGAACCCCGCCTACGCCCTGATGCACCAGGCCCATGCGGCGGACCTGGACAGCCAGCGCCGCGACTACGAGCACTACGACTACCCGGGCCGGTTCAAGGGCGATGCCTCCGGCCAGCCCTACACCGAAGCCCGGCTGGACAGCCTGCGCAAGGACGCCAGCCTCGGAAGTGGCGAGAGCAACCGCCCGGACTTCAGCGCCGGGGCCAAGGTCACCCTGTCCGGCCATACGAATGACAGCCTCAACCGGGACTGGCTGATCACCCAGGTCACCCACACCGGCCAGCAGCCCCAGGCGCTGGAAGAGGAAGGGGGTTCCGAGCCGACCACCTACAGCAACACCTTTAAGAGCGTGCCCGGGGATACCGCCTGGCGGCCGGAACCACCCGAGCGTCCGATCATGGACGGGCCCCAAATCGCCATCGTCACCGGCCCCCAGGGCGAGGAGATCCACTGCGACGAACACGGCCGGGTCAAGGTAAGGTTCCCGTGGGACCGCTACTCGAAGAACGACGAACACAGCAGCGCCTGGCTCAGGGTCAGCCAGGGCTGGGCCGGGGGCCGCTACGGCTTCATGGCGTTACCCCGCATCGGGCACGAGGTCATCGTCTCCTTCCTGGACGGCGACCCGGACCAGCCAATCATCACCGGCCGCACCTACCACGCGTCCAACACACCGCCCTACGCGCTGCCGGAGCATAAGACCCGCACCACCTTAAAGACCCAGACCCACAAGGGTGAGGGCAGTAACGAGCTGCGCTTCGAGGACGAGGCGGACAGGGAACAGATCTACCTCCACGCCCAGAAGGACCTGGACCTGCTGACCGAAAACGACCGCACCGAGGTGGTCCATAACAACAGCCACCTGACCGTCGACAACGACCGCTATGCCCACATCAAGGCCAACGACCACAGTACGGTCGATGGCGAGAAGCGGGAGAAGGTGGGCCAGGACCACAGCTTCGACGTCACCGGCACCCTCCACCTCAAAGCCGGCACCGCCTGGCTCAGCGAATCCGGCCAGGAATTGCACATCAAGGCGGGCCAGAAGGCCGTCATCGAAGCTGGCGCCGAAATCACCCTCAAAGGCGGCGGCAGCTTCGTCAAGATCGACCCCAGCGGTGTCGCCCTGAGTGGGCCGGCGATTAACCTCAATGCGGGTGGTTCGCCGGGGAGTGGGTCTGGGCAAGGGGCGAAGGCGCCGGAGGTGCCCCAGGCGTTGGCTGCCCATACGGGAGAGAAGATTGAGCCCGCAGTATTGGCTGAAACCGCCCAACGAGCCGAGGCCAAGCCGGTCGTTGCCCACCGTCTAACACAGGGACGAATCCAGCGGACGGCGTTGGTTGAACAGTGTCAGGAGCAGCCTGATGGCACCTGCCCGC
>NZ_SJDL01000121.1 GCF_004327985.1 Marinobacter halodurans | reverse complement strand
CTGCCCTTGCTGACGGAAAGCGAACAGCAGGTCTGGGAACGGTGGAACCGGCCGGAGCATCCGGCGGTGGATCCGCGCCCGGTCAGCGCCCTGATCGCCGACCAGGCAGCGGAACGGCCGGAGGCCATTGCCGTGGTCCACGGAGATGACCGCCTGACCCTCGCCGAATTCGACACCCGCGCCAACCGCCTGGCCCATTGGCTGGTGGGGCAGGGCATCGGTGCCGAGAGCCGGGTCGGTGTGGCGCTGGAGCGGGGCGTGGACATACTGGTGGCGCTCTATGCGGTCCACAAGACCGGCGCCGCCTATGTCCCGCTGGATCCGGACTACCCGGCCGAGCGGGTGCGCTACATGCTGGAGGACTCCGGCGCGTCGCTGTTGCTCAGCCACGCTGCCGCGCTGGATCGCTTGCCTTCAATCGATGACGTCGAGACGGTGAACCTCGATCACCTGGACCTCTCAGACCAGCCCACGTCGGTGCCGGATGCGTTCATCCACCCGGACCAGTTGGCCTACCTGATCTACACCTCCGGCTCGACGGGCCAGCCCAAGGGCGTGGCGGTGCCCCACGGCGCGATGTCCATGCACTGCCAGACCATCGGGGCCCGCTACGGGCTGACGCCGGAGGACCGGGAGCTGCACTTCCTGTCCATCAGCTTCGACGGCGCCCACGAACGCTGGCTGACGGCGCTCAGCCACGGCGCCCGCATCGTGCTGCGGGACCAGGCCCTTTGGAGCGTGCAGGAGACCTACGACTGCCTGATCGACGAAGGCATCACCGTGGCCGCCTTCCCGCCCAGCTACCTGCGGCAACTGGCGGAGTGGGCGGAACTGAAAGGCCAGCCCCCAGGCGTACGCATCTACTGCTTCGCCGGCGAAGCCTTCAGCCGGCAGATGATGCACCACGCCATCGAACACCTGCAGCCGGACTGGGTGATCAACGGATACGGGCCGACGGAAACGGTGGTCACGCCCGCGCTTTGGCGGGTGCCCGCGGACACCGCCGACTTCGACAGTCCCTACGCCCCCATCGGCGATCTGGTGGGTGACCGACAAGGCTACGTGCTCGACAGCGACCTGAACCTGTTACCGCCGGGCGTCGCGGGTGAACTCTACCTGGGCGGCGCGTTAGCCCGAGGTTACCTGGACCGGCCGGCCACCACGGCCGAACGCTTCGTGCCGAACCCGTTCCGGCCCAACGAACGGCTCTACCGCACCGGCGACCGGGTCAAGCTGAACCGGGACGGCCAACTGGAATACCTGGGTCGGATGGATCAGCAGGTGAAGCTGCGGGGCTTCCGGATCGAGATCGGGGAAGTGGAAGCGGCGCTGAAAGCCTGCGCCGGGGTGAAGGACACCCTGGCGGTGGTGAAAGACACCGCCGCTGGCCAGCGACTGGTGGGCTACGTTTCCGGTGAGGACCTGGATGAGCGCCGCATCAAGGCGACGCTCCGGGAGCGGTTGCCGGAGTACATGGTGCCGTCGCA
>NZ_SJDL01000120.1 GCF_004327985.1 Marinobacter halodurans | reverse complement strand
CCAGGGCGCACTGTCGTCCAGCGCAATCACCGGACAGTCGCCCGTGGCCAGCGTCGGCACGTCGCCGTGCACCAACACCGCCACCGGGGCACTGTCTTCCAGCATGTACGCCACTCGCTCGGCCGGGTATTCCGGGTCCAGCGGCACATAGGCCCCGCCCGCCTTCAACACACCCAGCAGGCCCACCACCATCGCCAGCGAGCGCTCCGCGCAGATCGCCACACGGTCGTCCGGGCCCACACCCAGTTCCCGCAGGTAGTGCGCCAGTTGGTTCGCCCGCGCGTTCAGCGCGCCATAGCTCAGCGTCTCATCGCCGTGCACCAGCGCCACCGCCTCCGGGCTGCGCTGCACCTGTGCCTCGAACAACTCGTGGATGCACTGCTCCGACGGATAGGAGGCCTCGGTTGCGTTCCAGTCCTCCAGCAGCAGCTGCCGCTCCGCCGGCGGCAGGATCTCCAGGCTCCGCACCGGCTGCTCCGGCGCCGACTCCAGCGCCGTCACCAGGCTCGACAAGGTCGCCTGCATGTAGCCGCCAATGCGATCCGCTTCCAGCGGTCGCACCGCCTGCACCGTCAGGGAGAAGCCGACCTCGCCCCGGTCGTCCACCGACAGGGTCAGCGGGTAGTTGGTCCGCTCCTCGCCGTCCAACAGCTCCATCCCGAAACTGCCAGACGCGGGCATCTCGTCACCATTCTCAACCTCGCCCACCGCGCTATGGCGGTAGTTCAGCAGGGCACTGAACAGCGGCAGCGGCGCCTCGACCCCGCTGCAGCGCTGCGCCAGCGCCAGCGAGGCATGCTCGTGCACCAGCAGACCCGCCAGACGCCGCTGCGCCTCCCTCACCGCCTCGGCCACCGGGACAGCCAGGTCCAGCCGCAGCGGCAACGTGTTGATGAACATCCCCAGCGCTTGCTCGGCCATTCCGCCGTGACGGCCCAGCAGTACTGTGCCGAACACCACGTCATCGCGACCCGACAGGCCGCCCAGCACCCGGCCCCAGGCCAGGTGGAACAGGCTCGCCGCGCTCACCCCAAAACGGCGCGCCTGCACCCGCAGACGCCCTTCAAGCCCAGGCGCCACCGGCAACACCGCCTCGTCGATGTCCCCGCCATCGCCCTGCACGTCGGACAGGCCGTACGGCAGGGTCGGCTCGCTCACCGTGCCCAGCAAGTCCCGGAAAAACACCTCGTCCGACTCGACGTTGCGTCCCAGGCGCGCCTGCGCCACGTAATCCCGGAACGGCGGCGGGGCGGGCAAGTCCGCCGCCTCACCGGCGAGGTGTGCCGCCACTTCCCCTATCATTGCCTGTGTCGTGGTGGCGTCACCCACCAGATGATGGTTCAGCAGCATCAGCAACCAGCGGCCCGGCGTCCCCGCCTCCTGGCCCGGGTCCTCGGCCACCTTCGCCGCCAGTAACGGCGCCCGCCGAATATCCAGCCGATACTCACGCGGATCGAACCGCGCCTTGAGCTGTTCCTCGATCGAACCCGCC
>NZ_SJDL01000119.1 GCF_004327985.1 Marinobacter halodurans | reverse complement strand
TGACAAGCCGCTGGCACGCTGCTGATCAACCAGGGTCTGCCACTGTTCGGGTGTGCGGTGCTTTCTCATGGGGGTAACCTCGTGTCGGAAAATGTGAGGTTACTGTAGGGCGAATCTCAGCGGGGTGGCAGAACGTCCTGAAATGAACGCTTACCCTGCAAGAGACGTTTGGACTCTGAGGCCCAGCAATGACAAAAGAAGCGGTGTCTACTTAGAAGGGCTTGATTTCACCGAGATCTCGCAGATGCCCATCAGTCTTAGATTCGTGCTGGCGTCAATTGCTGAGCGAGTATCTAGCGGAGCTGTGAAATCCTATGTCCATGCTCTCAAAAGGGCATCAGCGAGTCTCACCAATGGTGAAATCATCGACCATTCGTGGTTCGTTGCTCAAAAGATTCGGCTGGGGCCGCGAGAGGAATACAAGCTCAGCCAGATTCGCTCGTTAGTTAAGGAATGGCTTGAACTTCAGATCGAAATTCCAAGCCAGCACGATGCGAACTTGATTGCTCAGGAAAAACTAAAACAAGCTCCCCAGTCAGAAGCGGTAATGATGAGGGGGCATCAAGATGGACCGCTCACGCGGTCTGAATCAGCAACATTATTCAAAGCACTGAATAATGCACTCGAAAACGGTGAGGTTACGCTTTTCCAGTTTGTGGTGACGAGACTGCTGTATGAGTTGGGGGTAAGGGTTGAGCAGGCAGGCCATTTGAGGCTGTCTGATTTCAAATTCGAGTGGGCAAGAACCTATGTACTAATGCCTCGTGCCAAGCAGGGAACGCAGCCACGCACCCTATTCTCAAAAAGGCAGATTTCCTCTGGTCTCGGGCGCGCCGTCCAAATTCTTATTGAACAGATCTCCTCAAAGACAGACAACCGTGATCTTTCCAGGATCGGTCTCATTGACCCGGAAAACGAAAGGCATTTCGTCTTGAAGGAAGGCCTGTTAAAGCTCGATAAATCCTCTCTTCGCAATATCCTAAAGCAAACTGTAGGGCAGCTCCAGGTGCCGAGCGAAAAGACTGGAGAGCCCATAAAAATTTTTCCTCGGCGATTTCGTTACACGCTTGCTACGGAAGCAATCGAGGATGGGGAAGATCCTTTCGTTGTTGCACAGATGCTTGATCACGAGACAACCCAGACGATCTCTCATTATGTGCAGTTGAGAAACGCGACTATCGACGCGCTTGATAAGAAAATTGGGGCCCAGATGATGGTTCTCGCTGCGCCCTTTAAAGGGAAAATTATTTCCAGGGGGACGGTGACGTCGGGCGGCCCTGTCTTTGACCCAGAAAGTGACAACGAAGTTGGCGGCTGCGGGACCGCAAACTCTTGCGGGTTGCCGCATCCAGTCGCTTGTTACAGCTGTCCCAAATTTGAGCCGTATGAAGTGGACCCCGAAATTTGGACAGGTGCCTGAGCTCTGATTCATCATCTCCACAAGGAGGAGAATCATGAGCAAGAAACGCAAGCAATACAGCGCATCATTCAAATCCAAAGTCGCCCTGGCCGC
>NZ_SJDL01000118.1 GCF_004327985.1 Marinobacter halodurans | reverse complement strand
CGGACGCGGCATCCTCAGTGAACCCCCTAACCAGTCATTGCAGTTCGTTCCGGCCCTGACGGGCCTACACCGGACGGCCTTTTCTCCGCTTCGCTACGTAAAGGCCGCCGCTGAATATTGGCGTTAGCGCTCAATCCTACAACAACCGATATGCGGAGAATTAGTAATGGGCCTGAATGACATAGCGACAGTTCTCAGCGGTTTCTCCACTGTCGTAATAGCGCTCCTTACTGTTTTCCTATGGCGTGAAAATCGGTTGCTACGAAAAGCCGGCTCTGAGCCGAGTTTAGTTGCATACTTTGAGCCGCACCCAGATGGAACAGGTGGCTTGAATATTTCAATCGTCAACGTAGGTACGGGCCCGGCAAGAAACGTTTACTTTCAGTTTCTAGGCGAATCGGAGGATTTTACCAACTACGACCTGATCTTAGATTGCAGCATAAAGAGAGGTCCTATAACTCTGATTCCGCAAGGAGAGAAAATATCAATATTGTTTGCTATCGGCTTCCAATTATTCAAACCGAAAAAAGCAGATTCGAAGGAGCCGATGCCCCCTTTCAAGGTTCGCTTGGAATGGACTAGCTTGGATGGAAGCAATTCGAAATGCGAAGATTTTATTTTGGATGTGAAGCCCTATGCTGATCTGCCAGGTTTTATAAGTAAGCCTTACCTGCTTAAGATCGTTGATTCCATAGATGGGGTAGGACAGAGCGTGTACAAACTAAATAAAGATGTCAGAGAGTTATCAAATCTGATCGAGGCTAATTCCCTAGAGAATCCACGAGTGCAGAAAATTAAGGGAAATAATGAGTCGCTCTAAAATGCTTTCGGTGGCGCTTTTCACCCCGAGATACGAAGTAAAGCGATGCGCCAACCGAGCCTGAACCACGCTAACAAGGCAGTCAACCGGACGCCAAAAGCGTGGCGCTTTTGGTTCCCTCCGCTGGCGCTCCGGCGCCGGTTACCGCAGGCGTTGAGGCTGTAGAAAAAGTCCCGGAATCGCTGCTCCGGGTTTGGTAGGATCGAGGTATCGCAGGCCGACAAGGACCCGTCTCCCATGCCCCGCTTCAAGCATTACAACTACGACCAGGATACGATGGTCGTGATCAACTACCAGGAGCAGCTCCAGCCCGGCACCTTCGAACACGCGGTGCATTACCTGATCGAACACAAGCTGGACCTGTCGGTGTTCCATCCCAAGTACCGCAACGAAGACACCGGTCGCCTGGCCTACGATCCCGCCATCCTGCTGAAGATCATCCTGTTCGCCTACTCCAAGGGCATCACCTCCAGCCGCGAGATGCAGTGGTGCTGCCAGACCAACATCATCTTCAAGGCCCTGTCCTGCGATACCGTGCCGCACTTCACCACACTGGCCAAGTTCGTCAGCGGCCATGCCGATGAGATCGAGGCGCTGTTCGAGCAGGTGCTGCTGGTGTGCCATGAGCAGGGCCTGTTGGGCAACGAACTCTTTGCCATCGACGGCTGCAAGATGTCGTCAAACGCCAGCAAGGAGTGGTCCGGCACCTTCAAGGAGC
>NZ_SJDL01000117.1 GCF_004327985.1 Marinobacter halodurans | reverse complement strand
GCCACCCAGCGCAAAGAAGTTGTCCTGTCGTCCGACCTGCTCGACACCCAACACCTCCTGCCACAGGGTGGCCAGGGTCCGTTCGGTGTCGGTCTGCGGTGCCTCGTAGTCGGCGGTCCCGATCTCCGGGTCCGGCAGCGCCTTGCGCTCCAGCTTGCCGTTGGCCGACAGCGGGAAGGCATCCAGCGCCACGATGTGCGCCGGCACCATGTAATCCGGCAGGCGCCGTTTCAGGGCCGCCTTGAGGGTTTCGGTGTCCGCCTGGTCGCCCTGCACGTAACCGATGAGTTGCCCGTTGCGGGCAATCACCACCGCGTCGGTGACCTGCGCCGCCTCCCGCAGCACCGCCTCGATCTCCCCCAGTTCGATCCGCAGGCCCCGCAGCTTGATCTGGTGATCCAGCCGGCCCAGGTATTCGATGGTGCCGTCGCGGCACCAGCGCGCCAGGTCGCCGCTGCGGTAGAGGCGTCCGCCCGGCTGGAACGGATTGGGAATGAAGCGTTCCGCGGTCAGGTCCGGGCGACCGTGGTAGCCCCGGGCCAGGCCCACGCCGCCGATGTAGAGTTCCCCCGGTACCCCCACCGGTTGCGGGTTCAGGCGGCGGTCCAGGATATGGATCTGCAGGTTGCCGATGGGCCTGCCAATGGGAACGCTGGTGCGCTCGTCGTTACCACAGGTCCAGTGAGTGACGTCGATGGCCGCCTCGGTCGGGCCATACAGGTTGTAGAGCGTTGCCCAGGGCAGGCGGCGCAAGGCTTCGTCCTGCAGGTCCTTCGCCAGGGCTTCGCCACTGCACACGATCCGGCGCAGGGATGCGCAGCCGCTCAGGTCGTCCTGGCCCAGGAAGGCGGACAGCATGGACGGCACGAAGTGCAGCGTGGTGACGCGTTCCTGTTCGATCAGTGCGGTCAGTTTGGCCGGGTCTTTGTGATCCCCTGGCGGAGCCACGACCAGGCGCGCGCCCACCATTAGCGGCCAGAAGAATTCCCAGACCGAGACGTCGAAGCTGTAGAGCGTCTTCTGCAGGACCACATCGCCCTCTCCCAACTCATAGGCCGCCTGCATCCACTGCAAGCGGTTGAACAGCGCGGCATGGGTGTTGGCCACGCCTTTGGGCTGGCCGGTGGAACCGGAGGTGTAGATCACATAGGCCCGCTGTTGCGGGTGGATATTAATGGCCGGAGCCGACGCGGGCTGATCCGACAGGTCCAGTTGATCCAGATTGAGCACGGTGATATCGCCCGGTTCCGGCAATTGGTCCGCCACCGCATCATGGGTCAGCAGCAGGTCGACACCGGCATCGGCCAGGACCTGCTGCTGACGGGCTTCGGGGTGGTCCGGATCGACCGGCACATAGGCGGCACCGGCCTTCTGGATGGCATAGAGCGCCACCACCATGGCCACCGACCGTTCCGCTGCCACGCCCACCAGGCTGTGGCATCCCACGCCCTGCCCGATCAGCGCGTGGGCCAGGCGGTTGGCGGCCTGGTCGAACTCCGCATAGCCCAGGCGCCGGTCGCCGCAGACCAGTGCCTCGCGGTCCGGATGGGCCGCGGCCTGGCGTTCGAACAACCGATGCACCGGCTCCGGCTGGCCGTAGTCCACTTCGGT
>NZ_SJDL01000116.1 GCF_004327985.1 Marinobacter halodurans | reverse complement strand
ATGTGGGTCTGCTTACCCATCTGGGCAAGATGGTTAAGGCGTTTGGTAAAGCCGTTCGGAAACAGCGCCTGAGGCGCATCTGGCGTGATGCTGACCTGCACCGTCAAACCCTTCTTGAGGATACGGCGCCCAGTCGGGTGGATGGGCTTGAACTGAAGTCTGCTGAACACGTTCCAGACGAAAATCCAAAGCTAGTTGAAGGCGCTCATTCATTAATCGGTGCTGATAATGCAGCCATTAATCCTAAAAAGCTGACAGAGTACGCATTGAATCCAGATCATCCAGTTGGTGGTCATAAAGCACGAGTGTTCAAGTCGGCTTTAGGATTTGATAAAAGCAATGCTGATGATCTTATGACGCAACTTAAGCAAGGTGTGAAAACGAATACGCCTATACCCGGTAAGGTAGACCAATATGGCGAACGTTTTACAGTGGAAATTCCTGTGGTTGGTCCAACCGGTGAAGGCATTGTAAAAAGTGGCTGGATCTATAAACCCGGTTCAAATGTACCTGAGTTAACGACTATCTTGGTGAAAAAAGGATAAGTGATTATGTCTTTTAAAATTAATGATGCAGTTATACTCAAGGAAGGCATTCCAGAGGAAGGTCTAAAAGCGGGTGCAGTTGGTGTTGTCGTTGCCGAGTTTTCCGAGCCAAATGAGGCTTATGAAATAGAGTTTCTCGATGACGATGGCGATTTGCTAGCTCAGCTAGCACTGTTGCCTGAGCAGCTATCGAAATTCGAATGATGTTCCAGACACATCATTTCTGCCCGGCAAGCGGAAGATAAAAGCGACCGGGCAGGATTTACAAAGCCATGAACAGTCCTTGCGCCAAACGCGCTAACCAGCCAATCAAAACGGCAAAGTGGCTAGAGGTTGATGAGGAAACCGGAGAGTATATCGATTGCCCGGTTAATCAATACGGGGAGTCCAGCAAAGGAAAACTTTTCGGCTTGTTCGCTCAAGGGCGGTATTGGCTGAAGAGGGCATTCCGATGGGAAATTAAGCGCCCCAAGAAGGCTGAACCGAAGGTTGTATCTGACGGCTCTTGGCTGGATCGCCTGAAGCCGTTAACCCACGTCAGGGACGCGGCATAAGCGGAAATCGCCGCATTGCCCGACTATACCGCCTATGCCTGGGAGAAACTGAGTGGCGAAGTTTGCTCGCCACCTTGGAGTTCTGCCAATAACTGCACTATGACTACCTAACAGTTCTTTTAAATGAATCCAATAGGGAATACTCAAATGCAGGTAAATCTGCATCATTAACATCGGAATAGATCTCCTTAACGAAGCTAATGGCATCGTCAATTTCTGGAACTCTATCTGAAAAATGTTTTTTATATTCGTAATCAAGCTTCCGTGCCAATTGATACGGAATGCCAAATTCTTCCAATGCAAAAAAAGCAGGCTGAATTCCCAGATTTTCAATTTGGAGCGCATAATATTCTAGTGCATCGGTGGCTATCGAATCGCCTAAAACTTCCTCAGCTATATTTAAAATCGCCTTTATTGCTCTTGGCAAGCCCCCTCTGTCAGCCTAGTTGTCCAGTAGGCGATTTCGCCTGATTTTTCCGAGTCGGGGCGGCATGGGAGCATGTCATGCCACGTTATTCCGAAGAACGTAAAGCCGCAGTGCTGAAGAAGTTGTTG
>NZ_SJDL01000115.1 GCF_004327985.1 Marinobacter halodurans | reverse complement strand
GGAGATCGGGACCGCCGACTACGAGGCACCGCAGACCGACACCGAACGGACCCTGGCCACCCTGTGGCAGGAGGTGTTGGGTGTCGAGCAGGTCGGACGACAGGACAACTTCTTTGCGCTGGGTGGCCACTCGCTGCTGGGGGTGACGTTGGTCCATCGTATCCAGAAGCAGTTGGGTCGGACGCTGGCGCTGAGCCGGCTGTTCGAGTCGGCGTCCCTGGCCGAACTGGCGGACGCGATCGAGCAGTCCGCCGCCGAAGGGAACGGCTTGCAGGCCCGCGAGCGGGGTGCCGCGGTGCCCCAGTCCTTTGCCCAGCAACGCCTCTGGTTCCTGGCGCAACTGGAGCCGGAGAGCTGTGCCTACCATCTGCCGGGCGGGCTGGTGCTGCGCGGGCAGCTCGATGTGGCGGCCCTGGACCGGGCGTTCACGGCCCTGTCGCTCCGCCATGAGAGCCTGCGGACGGTCTTCCGTCACGGAGAGGACGGTGCGCCGCAACAGGTCATCCTGTCGCAGGAGCTGCCCACGCTGGCGCAGCACGACCTGCGTTCCGGGGCAGACCCGGAGGGGGATTTCCAGGGGCTGCTGGCCAGGTTCAACCGCCGGCCCTTCGACCTGGAAGCAGCGCCCCCGTGGCGGGTGGCCCTGGTGCGGATGGCGGAGTCGGAATGGCGACTGATGCTCTGTATGCATCACATTATCTCCGATGGCTGGTCGATGCAGCGGTTGCTGGAAGAGCTGGTGGCGCTCTATCGGCAGGAAGCGGTGGGAGTGCCTTCGGGACTGGCGCCATTGGCCGTGCAGTACGCCGACTACGCCCTGTGGCAACGGGAACAACTGGAAGGCGACACCCTCGCCAGGCAGATGGCCTGGTGGCGGGCGCAACTGGGTGATGAGCAGCCCACACTGGATCTGCCCACGGACCGGCCCCGGCCAGCCCAGCGGGACGGGCGCGGCGCGCGTCATGCCTTCACGCTGCCGGACGATCTGGTGGCGCAGTTGCGGTATGCGGCGCGCGGGCAGCAGACGTCCCTGTTCATGGTTGTCCTGGCCGGGTTCGAGGCCCTGCTGTATCGCCTGAGCGGCCAGCGTGACCTGCGCATCGGTGTACCGGTGTCCGGTCGTCACCAGCCGGGCACGGAGGGACTGATCGGCTTCTTCGTCAATACCCTGGTGCTGCGCGCGGAGATCCGGCCGGGCGACCGGGTCAGCGACCTGCTGGCCCAGGTACGCGAATGGATGCACGGCGCCCAGGCCCACGCCGACCTGCCGTTCGAGCAGTTGGTGGAAGCCCTGCAGCCGGAACGCAGCCTGAGCCACAACCCGCTGTTCCAGGTGAGCTACAACCACCAGGTCTTCGACCAGCGACCGCTGGCTGACCTGCCGGAACTGGCCTGCGAGCCGCTGCGGTGCCCGGCGGAGAATGCCCATTTCGACCTGGTGCTGGGTACGCAGGAACACGCGGACGGCCGTATCGACGCCTATCTGGACTTCGCCACGGACATCTTCGATGCCGCGACGGTGGCGCGGATGGCGGACCAGCTCCAGGCCCTGCTGGCGGTGATCAGCGCATCACCGGAAACGCGGCTGGGTGAGCTGCCCTTGCTGACGGAAAGCGAACAGCAGGTCTGGGAACGGTGGAACCGGCCGGAGCATCCGGCGGTGGATCCGCGCCCGGTCAGCGCCCTGATCGCCGACCAGGCAGCGGAACGGCCGGAGGCCA
>NZ_SJDL01000114.1 GCF_004327985.1 Marinobacter halodurans | reverse complement strand
TGCACGGCGACGTGCCGACGCTGGCCACGGGCGACTGTCCGGTGATTGCGCTGGACGACAGTGCGCCCTGGACCTCCTACCCGGCGGACAATCCCGAACGGGGTGGGCTGACGGTTTCGCACCTGGCTTACGTGATCTACACCTCCGGCTCGACCGGCCAACCCAAGGGAGTGATGATCGAGCACAGGAATACGGTCAATCTCCTGCATTGGGTCAGGGACGCCTTCGGTGCCGAAGAACTGCGCCATGTGCTGTTTTCGACATCACTGAATTTCGATCTCGCGGTCTATGAATGTTTTGGTCCGCTGAGCTGGGGTGGGCAGGTCGAGGTGGTGGATACGGCATTGGCGGCGCCGGTGACCCGGATCGATTTGCTCAACACCGTGCCCTCCGCACTGCAGGCATTGTTGGACCAGCGGGGCCTTGCCCGGAGTCTCCGGACGGTCAACGTCGCCGGCGAACCGCTGCGGCGTTCGTTGGTGGAGCGTGCATTTGCCGAGACGGATATCGATCGGATCTGCAATCTGTATGGTCCTTCGGAGACGACGACCTATTCGAGCTGGGTGCCGATGGATCGGGCGAGCGGTTTTGCCACCCATATCGGCCGTCCGATTGCGAACACACGGATCTACCTGCTCGACGCCGGGGGTGAGCCGGTGCCGCTGGGCACGGTGGGCGAGCTGTACATTGGCGGTGCCGGCGTGGCGCGGGGCTACCTGGACCGTCCGGAGCTGACGGCGGAGCGCTTCGTGCTGGACCCGTTCAGTGCCGAGCCGGGCGCGCGGATGTACCGCACAGGCGATCTCGGGCGCTACTTGCCCGACGGCAACATCGAGTATTTGGGCCGTAACGACTTCCAGGTGAAGATCCGGGGCTTCCGGATCGAGACCGGCGAGATCGAGGCGTGCCTACAGGGGCATGACGACGTGCGCGAGGCAGCGGTGGTAGCCCGCGAGGATGCGTCCGGCGCCAAGCGGCTGGTGGCGTATTACACCGGCTCGGCCGGGGCGGAGGTCTTGCGGGCGCACCTGCAGGCGGCACTGCCGGCCTACATGGTACCGGCGGCGTTCGTGGCGCTGGAGCAGTTACCGCTGACGCCGAACGGCAAGCTGGACCGCCAGGCCTTGCCGGCGCCGGAAGACGACGCCTATGTGCGGGCCGTCTACGAGGCACCGCGGGGCGCGGTGGAAGAGACGCTGGCCGGGATCTGGCAGGAGCTGCTGGGCGTGGAGCGGGTGAGCCGGCACGACAACTTCTTTGCCCTGGGCGGTCACTCGCTGTTGGCGGTGCGGCTGATCGAGCGGATGCGCCAGGCGGAGCTGCAGGCGGACGTGCGGGTGCTGTTCGCGCAGCCGACGTTGTCGGCGCTGGCCGGGGCGGTGAGTGGTGTTACTGACATCGCAGTACCGCCCAATGGTATTCCCGAAGGCTGTACGGCGCTTGAGCCGTCGATGCTGCCGCTGGTGGCGTTGTCGCAGGAGGCGCTCGACGGCATCGTGGCGGCGGTGGATGGCGGTGCGGCCAACGTGCAGGACATCTACCCGCTGGCGCCGTTGCAGGAAGGGGTGTTGTACCACCACCTGTCGGCAGGGGCGGGCGATCCCTACCTGCTGTGGTCGCAGTTTGCCTTCGACAGCCGGGAGCGGCTGGACGCTTTCCTGTCGGCCTTGCAGGCGGTGATTGGCCGGCACGACATCCTGCGCACGGGGGTGCAGTGGGAAGGGTTGCCGGAGCCGGTGCAGGTGGTGTGGC
>NZ_SJDL01000113.1 GCF_004327985.1 Marinobacter halodurans | reverse complement strand
CCCATAACGGATATGAGGGCAGTGGCTTTGTCGACATGGTCGGTGAAGGTGAGCTTGGCTATCGGTTCATGGCGAGTGCGGGAACATACCAGTTGGCTGTCCGCTACGCCTTGGATAGCTCCGGAAGTCGACCGCTTCAGATTGAAGTCAACGGCGTGGTTGTGGAAACAGCTGACTTTGCGGGCACGGGGGGCTGGACGAACTGGGGTGAAGAAACTTTGGAGGTCAGTCTGGATGAAGGCGAGAACCTTGTAAAGCTGATCACCACAGGCTCAAGCGGCGCCAATATCGACAAGTTGGAACTTACTGAAGTCAGTCCCATCAGCCCAGCGATGCAAGGGGACTTGGTTGCGGGCAATACACTGACAGGTACCGCTGATGACGACCTCCTATTGGGAGGTGATGGTAATGATTTCCTGGATGGGGGGGCGGGTAATGATGTGTTGGTCGGTAATCTGGGTAACGATTATCTTACCGGTGGCCCAGGAAACGATCGTTACGAAATGAAGCGAGGTGATGGGCAAGACACCATCAACAACCTGTCAAGTTCAACCGACAGCGACACGCTGCGGTTTACTGGTATTGATGAGTCGGAGTTGTGGTTCTCCCGTGATGGTGATGATCTGGTTGCCGATGTGCTTGGGAACAGTGATCAGGTTCGTGTTCAGGACTGGTACATGGACATCACTCAAAAAGTAGCCACGCTCGAGACTGATGATGCGTCGATTACAGCTTCACAACTAGAGCAGCTAGTGTCAGCAATGGCTGCGTTTGGTGAACCATCCGGTGGAGAAATCAACTTGACACCTGAAGAGGAGTCGCAAGCCCAAGTGGCCATTGCAAATGCGTGGCAGCCGCTTGCGTAGGACTTGGATGGCAACTATGGAACGCCAGGGGTGAAGCGCGCCTAGCGCTTCACGGGCAAGCCATGGACGGCTTGCCCTGGCCCCTTGATGCAACAGGAGCATTGAGCATCAAGGGGCGTGACCCGAGCCCCCAGGTTCCCCTGAAACCGAACCTGGAGGAAGCGACAATGGCCCGGTTGTTCACTTTGAAATGCCCTTGACGATCGTCGGCGGATGACCGATTTCTATGCCGAGGCTTTTGGCTGGCAGATGGAACTGCTCGGTGAAGAGATGGGTAATTACAAGCTGGCCAATATCGCAGTATCCGACGGATGCGGTCCGAGGGAGCGGGGCCTGATCGGTATCCATCTGACGTGATTGCGGTGCCTGATATCCAGCAGACTGCTGAGAAGGTACGGCAGGCCGGTGGCGAGGTACTCGGTGAGCCAATGGAGATTCCCGGCGTTGGGGCCTGTGTCTCGTTCCGGGATACGGAAGGCAAGCTGGCCTGATGGGTACACTGGAGATATCCGGTATGAGGGGCCGTTCATGCTTTCCTGTCTGGCGTTAATGACGAGTTGATTCGGACACTTCCGGTTTCACGGACCGCACCTCAATGCTGCCGATCCTGGCCGATGGCCACGCGGCTGCAATCTCAAGGGCCTGCTCCATGTCCCGGACTTCCACCAGGAAGTAGCCTCCCAACTGCTCCTTGGTCTCGGCAAACGGGCCGTCGGTAAGGATCGTCCGGCCGTTTCGAACCTGCACGGTGCGCGCCTGTGAGGCGCTTTTCAGGGCCCAGGTCGACAGTAATTGGTCGGCCCTGCAAAAGAAAAACCGAAATAAAGACAATGAGTTGGCTTTGTTTCAAAGTATAATATCCAGCATAAATCGCCCTGTTTCACTCAGAATCCGGAAGAAATGCCCATGATCCCACGGGATAAACGCCAGGCTCCGCAGCGAGAT
>NZ_SJDL01000112.1 GCF_004327985.1 Marinobacter halodurans | reverse complement strand
GTTTCGCCGTAACCAGCCGGGGCGAGCAATGGCCGAAGCGGACCCGCTGACATTGACCCCGGAGAACCTGCAGCACATGGCCCGCCAGCGC
Source organism: Marinobacter halodurans (assembly GCF_004327985.1). Classification (GTDB taxonomy): domain Bacteria; phylum Pseudomonadota; class Gammaproteobacteria; order Pseudomonadales; family Oleiphilaceae; genus Marinobacter_A; species Marinobacter_A halodurans. Next base: position 1,862 of record NZ_SJDL01000112.1, on the reverse strand, counting down.
CGGCATCGGCTGGCCAGGGCACTTTCCAGACATTATCGTGTTGCGGAAAACACGGTCCGGGCCTGGTTTGCGCAGTGCCGCCGGCTCGGTGCCGACTCCGAGGCGGCCCTGGTGGAAGGCGCCAGGACCCTGGCCCGACGCGGGCATCAGCACCCGCTTGCCGACCATCAAGAGGAAGCGTTACTGGAGCAATGCGCCGAATGGCCATCGGCGCTGGCCGAACTCGCCAGAATCCCCCTCATGGAAGAGACGGTGACCACATGATCCCGAAATACCAGGAAGAAGGACTGCCGTTCCGACCCAGCTACGCGCCGCTGGACGACCATGGTGATACGCCACCCTGCTGTATGCCGGACGCGTCTATCGAGCTGCGCCGCGAGGATAACACCGGCCAGGTGCTGGCACCGTCCCGGTCGGGCCCTGTTCAAAACCTCGACACGGGCGATTCCGCCACCCCGGAAGTGGACAAGGAAGCCGGCGTCGTCCGCTATGAACACCTCACGCCCGGCGAATATGAGTGGCACTGGCGGCCCGATCCCCTGGGCACCCACCTGATTGGCCTGGATACCGTCAGCGATACCTATCGATTCCAGCCGGGCCAGGCCCTGACCGACACCCCCCTGATCGAAGCCACGCCGGAGGGCCGCCAGGCAACCGCGGTTCACTTGCCGCCGCCGGTGCTCATCAACCTGCGCGACGAACCGGACAAGCACGACATCCTGACGCCGGAGCAACTCGACTACTTCAAGCGCAACGGCAACAACGCCCTGGTGTTCATTCACGGCTATAACGTGCCCCACGGCGACTGGGGACGGTTTTGCAGCCAAGCCGAAGGCGACAGCGCTCCCCTGGCGTGGACCGACACCCCGTCGACCGTCTGGCAGGATGCCGGAGCGCTGAGCCGACAAACCGGCCAGGAGGTCGAGGAGGCCCGGCTCAACGGCAGCGGCGTGCACAACTGGGCCGTCAGCATGGAATACCAGCTCAACCGCGCTGCCGGCTTCGATGGCGAGAACTGGATGGATTACAGCCGCATCATCGCTATCTCCTGGCATGGTGATACCGGCGCGACGGACTTCATGCAGTCGGAGTTCAATGCCATGCAGGCAGGCCGTCGACTGGTGCCCTTGCTGCGACAACTGCGTCAGGCGGGTATCGCCATTAACGTCATCACTCACTCCCTGGGCGCCCGGGTGGGGCTGACCGCGCTCAATATCCTGGGTACCGTCCAACAAACGCCCGCTATCGATAACCTCTTCCTGTGGGAGCCCGCCGTGGCGGACAACGCGCTGACCAACGATCCGGAACGGGATGCCCACCCACTGGGCATGGGCGTCTTCGATAAAGCCCACAAAGCGGCCAGGACGATCGTCGTGCTGCACTCCCGGGGAGACGGCATCCTTGGCAAGGCCGGGTTTGAGGACCTGACCCGGGGCGACGGCGTCGATAACGCCACCGGCTCGGTGGGCGGTGCCTATACCAAGAAGTGGTGGACCTTCCCCTTCTTTCTGGACAACGGGCTGACGCCGCCCATTGAGCGGCTCTATGCCGACTACTTTCCGCTGGTGCATTACCCAAGGCCGAAGCGGGGCCAGATTGATGAACTGCGGGACCGGCTCAATCGCCAAAAGGTCGAGAGCAACTGGCAGCGCCTGGAGGCGGATATACTGACCGAGGCCGAGCGCCTGTTTCCCGAATGCAAAGCGGCGCTCGCTAATTGCGAAGCCCTGCCCACCTACACCCTGTTGGCGCCCCTGGGGCACCAGGCGGTCGTCACCAAGTCCATGGCGCAACGCTACATCCGGCAATTGCGGGCGCTGTCCGAGCTGGACTGGTTTCCGGGACAGGCGCCAAGGCCGGCG
>NZ_SJDL01000111.1 GCF_004327985.1 Marinobacter halodurans | reverse complement strand
TGGCGGTGGTGAAAGACACCGCCGCTGGCCAGCGACTGGTGGGCTACGTTTCCGGTGAGGACCTGGATGAGCGCCGCATCAAGGCGACGCTCCGGGAGCGGTTGCCGGAGTACATGGTGCCGTCGCATGTCGTGACGCTTGAGCGCCTGCCGCAGCTGCCCAACGGCAAACTGGACCGCAATGCGCTGCCGGAGCTGGCCGTCGGTCAAACCGATTACGAAGCCCCCGCCACCGATTGCGAACAACGCCTCGCGGCGCTCTGGCAGGCGCTGCTGCAACAGGATCGTATCGGACGGCAGGATCACTTCTTCGAACTGGGCGGCCACTCCCTGCTGGCTACGCAACTGGTCTCGCGCCTGCGTCACGAGTGGGCCGTGGACTTCCCGCTGCGGGCGGTGTTCGAGGCACCCCGGTTGGCGGACATGGCCACCTGGCTGGACGATCTGGAGACCGGGCCAACACCGGCGGCCATGCCTGCGCTGGGCCTGAGCGACGCCCCCCAGTCCTTCGCCCAGCAGCGGCTCTGGTTCCTGGATCAGTTGGAACCGGGCGCGACGGCCTATAACCTGCCCGCCGTCTTGCGTCTCACCGGCGCATTGGATGAAAGCGCGTTGCAGCAGGCGCTCAACGGTCTGGCGGAACGCCACGAGACCTTGCGCACGCGCCTGGTGGCGCCGCCGGAGGGTGAAACCATCCCGCGACAGGTCATTGACCCGGCAACCAGCGTCCTGATCGAGCGGGTGGACCTGACCAAATCCGGTGATGTGGAAGCCGCCTTCCGGGCTCATGCACTGGACTTTATGGCCCGCCCGTTCCGGCTGGGTGGACAGCCCCTGTGGCGTGTCGGCCTGGTCTGGATGGGGGAACAGGAATGGCACCTGCTGATCTGTATGCACCACGCCATTTCCGATGGCGGGTCGGTGCCGGTCCTGATGCGGGATTTTGTGGCGCTGTATCGTGCCGCCTGTGGCGAGCCGGCATCGAGCCTGCCGGTCCTGCCCATCCAGTACGCGGATTTCTCGGTATGGCAGCGGGACTGGCTGGCCGGCGGCGAGGGCGCTCGCCAGCTGGACTACTGGCGTACCCGGCTGGGCGACGCGCAACCGGTGCTGGAGCTGCCCACTGACCGGCCCCGCCCGGCACGGCAGGGCTTCCGGGGTGCGCGCCACCACTTCCAGCTGGGGCGGCTGCTGGGTGACCGGCTGCGCGAGCTGGCCACGCGGCACGATGCGACGCCATTCATGGTGTTGCTGGCGGCCTATAACGTACTGCTGCATCGGCTCAGTGGCCAGGAGGACCTGCGGGTCGGCGTGCCGGTGGCGGGCCGGAACCGCCGCGAAACCGAGGACCTGGTTGGCTTCTTCGTCAATACCCAGGTCCTGCGCTGTGAACTGGACGCCGTCCAGTCCTTCGACGAGGTGTTGGCCACGGTCCGACAGGCGGCCATTGAGACCCAGGCCAACCAGGACCTGCCATTCGAGCAGTTGGTGGAAGTCCTGCAGCCGGAACGCAGCCTGAGCCACAACCCGCTGTTCCAGGTGGCGTTCGACTACCAGCACCGCGACCACGGTGGTCTGGGCGACCTGCCGGGGCTGGCTGTGGACGTGCTGGAGCTGAACGACGGCAGCACCCAGTTCGATATGGCTCTGAACCTGATCGAGGAGGCCGACGGCCGCCTGTCCGGAAACTGGAACTACGCCACGGACCTGTTCGATGCCGACACCATCGAGCGCATCCAGGCCCGATTCGAACGGTTGCTGGGGCAGATCCTGATGGCGCCGGAGCAGGCGGTGGGCGACATCGACCTGCTGGACGAGGCCGATCGTTCGCAACTGGTCGACTGGAACGCCACCGAAGTGGACTACGGCCAGCCGGAGCCGGTGCATCGGTTGTTCGAACGCCAGGCCGCGGCCCATCCGGACCGCGAGGCACTGGTCTGCGGCGACCGGCGCCTGGGCTATGCGGAGTTCGACCAGG
>NZ_SJDL01000110.1 GCF_004327985.1 Marinobacter halodurans | reverse complement strand
GTGCCTCGTAGACGGCCCGCACATAGGCGTCGTCTTCCGGCGCCGGCAAGGCCTGGCGGTCCAGCTTGCCGTTCGGCGTCAGCGGTAACTGCTCCAGCGCCACGAACGCCGCCGGTACCATGTAGGCTGGCAACGATTGCGCCAGGGCGGCGCGCACGGCGGCCACGTCGAGTTCATCAGTCTTGGGTACCAGGTAGGCCACCAAGCGTTTGTCACCCGGGGCATCCTCACGTGCCATCACGGACGCCTCGGCTATCGTGTCCTGCGCCAGCAGCGCCGCCTCGATCTCGCCGGTCTCGATCCGGAAGCCCCGGATCTTCACCTGGAAGTCGTTACGGCCCAAATACTCGATGTTGCCGTCGGGCCGGTAGCGGCCCAGATCACCCGTGCGATACATCCGCGCGCCAGACTCGGCACTGAACGGGTCCAGCACGAAGCGCTCCGCCGTCAGCTCCGGACGGTTCAGGTAGCCCCGCGCCACCCCCACGCCACCAATATGGATTTCTCCCGCCACGCCAACCGGCACGGGCTGGCCGTACGCGTCCAACAGGTACACCCGTGTGTTGGCAAGAGGGCGCCCGATCGGTACCCCGCCACATAGTGGTAAGCCGGCATTATCAACGCGGTAAACCGTTGTATCCGCAGTCACTTCGGATGAGCCATAAAGATTATCGATTGTGCACCCTGGCAGGGCACTGAACCGATCCAGCAAGGACCTGCTCAATGCTTCGCCACTCAGGGTCCACGTGCGGATACTGCAGAGCTCTTCGCCTTGAGCGGCCTCCAGCAAGCTTGACGCCAGGGAGGGCACCGTGATCAACCGCGTGACACCCGCATCCACCAGTCGCGCAAGAAGAGACTCCGGATCCCGGCCATCCTGTGCACCAATGACCACCAGCCGCACACCGTTGCTTAATGGCCCCAATGTCTCGAAAATCGAATCAACAAAACCGATCGACGTTTTCTGGCAACACACATCCTGGGGGACGAAGGGGGCGATTTTGTTCTGCGCGACAATGCGGTTCACCATGGGCCGGTGCTCGCCCATCACTCCCTTGGGTTGGCCGGTCGAGCCGGAGGTGTAGATCACGTAGGCCAGGTGCGAAACCGTCAGCCCACCCCGTTCGGGATTGTCCGCCGGGTAGGAGGTCCAGGGCGCACTGTCGTCCAGCGCAATCACCGGACAGTCGCCCGTGGCCAGCGTCGGCACGTCGCCGTGCACCAACACCGCCACCGGGGCACTGTCCTCCAGCATGTACGCCAGTCGCTCGGCCGGATAAGCCGGGTCCAGCGGCACATAGGCCCCGCCCGCCTTCAACACGCCCAGCAGGCCCACCACCATCGCCAGCGAGCGCTCCGCGCAGATCGCCACACGGTCGTCCGGGCCCACACCCAGTTCCCGCAGGTAGTGCGCCAGTTGGTTCGCCCGCGCGTTCAGCGCGCCATAGCTCAGCGTCTCATCGCCGTGCACCAGCGCCACCGCCTCCGGGCTGCGCTGCACCTGTGCCTCGAACAACTCGTGGATGCACTGCTCCGACGGATAGGAGGCCTCGGTTGCGTTCCAGTCCTCCAGCAGCAGCTGCCGCTCCGCCGGCGGCAGGATCTCCAGGCTCCGCACCGGCTGCTCCGGCGCCGACTCCAGCGCCGTCACCAGGCTCGACAAGGCCGCCTGCATGTAGCCGCCAATGCGATCCGCTTCCAGCGGTCGCACCGCCTGCACCGTCAGGGAGAAGCCGGCCTCGCCCAGATCGTCCACCGACAGTCCCAGCGGGTAGTTGGTGCGCTCCTCGCCGCCGAGAAACTCCAAGCCAACGGCACTGGCCGACGCATCATCCCCCACCGCGCTATGGCGGTAGTTCAACAGCGCGCTGAACAGCGGCAGCGGCGCCTCGACCCCGCTGCAGCGCTGCGCCAGCGCCAGCGAGGCATGCTCGTGCGCCAACAGACCCGCCAGGCGACGCTGCGCCTGACCCACCGCCTCGGCCACCGA
>NZ_SJDL01000109.1 GCF_004327985.1 Marinobacter halodurans | reverse complement strand
TTAAGGAAATAGCGTCGGCGAACCCAGAGGTGCTTTAGCCTTGGCGTTTGTCGGCCATTTTCGCCAGGACAGGGGCGCCCGGAACCGTCGGTGAAGCCGACAGCCGGTTTGCCCTGGCCGTGATGTCATAAGGTGCGTTGGCTTCTCCCTTTGAGGTGCATGTCAGTTAAAGAAAGGCTCAGGCCGGACATCGTCGCCGGATGACGGGCCACCGGCAGGGCCGACGCCAGAAGGTAAGGCTCATGGGCTGGCCGCAACAGGGTTGAAAATCGCCGGTACCGTGGGCTTCAAACCTACCTTCTACAGAAGCCAGATGCGGGAGATCTGATCAAAGGTTCGGGTGGTGTTCGTAAAGTTCGATGGGCACCGGCGGGTTCGGGAAAGAGCGGTGGTATCAGAGCGCGCCAGCATCCCTGGCCATACGCTCAAGCAGATAGCGGAGGCAATCAAAAATGGGTGACAGGAACCTTGGGGCAGAGATTCTAGGCGGCATCAATGAAATCAAGCAGTTCAAGAAGGGCAAATCGGCGCTACGAACGCATGAGCTGTCAGAACCTTCACCGCCCAAAGAGATCAGGCTGAAACTCCATATGTCGCAGTCAGCATTTGCCGGTCTTATGGGCGTGAGTGTGCGAACCCTTCAGGACTGGGAACAGGGTCGGCGCGAGCCGCAGGGTCCTGCGGTTGCGCTTCTGCGCATTGCTGAGCAACACCCGGAAGTTTTTAGTCAGCTTCACTGACCAAAGTGAGGTGTAACCAGGCCATGCACCGGATGCCAAACCCTCCGCTTCGCTGCGGTTCTGTCACCGTTGATGGCGGGCGTTAGCACCTCAGGTCCGACGGCTGTCGTTCACGTCGTCCGCAAGCCAAGCCTTGATTAGTGATTGATAGGGCATGTCCCGCTTGTTGGCTTCGATTTTGATCCGATCAAGCAAGGTTTCCGGCAACCGGAGTGAGATCGTCTTGGTTGAGGGTTTCAGCTTCGGGAACGATGCCGGCTTGGCTTGACTCCAATCCAGGTAATCTGTGGAATCGTGGGTTTCCCAGAACTCTCGCTCTTCTGCTTCAGTTTTAAATTCAGGCATCTTTTTTAGCTTGCTCATAAACAGCCCTCTCTTTACGGTGCATGTCGCGAGCGGAAATCACTCTGATCAACGTACCGTTCTGCCTTAGTGTGAACGTAATGTGGAGCAGTCTCTCATCATCCGTTACACCAAGGGCATGAAAACGGGCCTCAGTCTGGCTATGCTTGGAGTCATCCAGCACCAGAAGCGGCTCGTTAAAGAAAATTTCTTCCGCTTCGGGCTGGTTTACGCCGTGTTTCTCCGCGTTCTTGCGGGAGTTGCCTTCGTCCCAGTCAAAGCCAGTAACTTGTGCCCAGTTGATCATAAAGTATATTATCAGCATATACACTGGCGTCAATAAGCTAACCAATGCAGGCACGGCGACGCCCTTTACATTGCGCCTTCGGCTCCATTTCAAGGGCGCGCATGCTGCAGGCGTTATGTGTAGATGGGAGTCGTATCGTAATGGACTATGAGGTACCAGAAGAGTTTGATTTTTTTGAACGCGGATTCGGGCTTTCTTTGGAGCATGATCCTGATGAGGCGCTTTTTTCCTACATTTACAGATATGAAAATGGCCAAGACCTCATATTCACGCATTCCCCATTTTCGGGAAATTCAGTCAGTGTAAAGCTTGTCACTGGAAAGGCCGAGATCTTCTATCTATACCTAGAAGGCGTCGCGTCAATCGCTTTTCAAGCTTGGGAGCAGGATAAGATTATTCGAATCTACTTCAGCTACGAAAGCACCAAGGAATTGAGGGTGTCTTATATCTTCCGCAGCCTAAGCTTCATTACTCGGAGTTCTAGCCCGGATTTCTCATAGGTTGCCGCCAACCGCCTCAGATTGGACGCATTACGGCCATACTGGTTCGGATCCAGCTTTAGCTGCCTGATTGTTGATCAACAATGGTGATTCGGACACACCGCCCC
>NZ_SJDL01000108.1 GCF_004327985.1 Marinobacter halodurans | reverse complement strand
GTCAGGCGATGCTGCTTGTCGATCTCACGTAACAAGAGCAAGCCTGCATCGGAGGTGATGTGGCCACCGGAAAAATCGGCTTCAATCTGGCGGCGGGCGAGTGGCGAGAAGGTCAGTTTTTCAGGTACCATTTTGGCAGCGGCTGTTGGTGTTGATTTTGTGTTTAGGAGCTTGAAATCATAACACTTTCAGCCGCTTTCTTTTATGCCCTATGAGAAATCCGGGTTAGTTCATGCCCATGCTGGGCGTACACATGTAGGTATGTACACATGACAATAATTACCGATTTGGTAGTGTTATTGGCAGCTTTGCTCCACGGATACTTTTTGATATTGGAGATGTTCCTTTGGGATAAGCCGATGGGCTGGAAAGTCTTTGGTCATTCCAAGGAGCATGCAGCAACGACAAAGGTTTTGGCAGCAAATCAAGGTCTTTATAACGGTTTTATTGCGGCCGGTCTTTTGGTTGGTCTCTTTCAAGGTGCGGCAGGGTATGATTTCAAGTTATTTTTCCTGGCGTGCGTTGTTGTGGCCGGAATCTACGGTGCAGCAACAGCAAGCCGAAAAATTCTATTTGTGCAGGCACTGCCAGGAGCAATTGGTTTGCTTTTAGTTCTTTTCACCGGCCATTAAGCCCAGTTCGCCATAACGAACACCATGAACCCAGGCAACGATAAGCGCTGCTGACCTCCGCTTTTGAGGGTAGCAGCAATGTCTGGGTTGTTGGGGCTTGTAGTTATTTACAGCCCGTACTGGTAGGTGCTGCATTCAACCCGGCGACAACCAACATTGCCGTGACGAAACCCGGCAACCCGTTGCGGGCACGCCATTCCTCAACAATCTCTACAATACGCTCAGGCGTAGAATCATCAGGATTCTCAGGGTAGAAAATCAGGTCAGATCCATCGGGATGCTGTGACAAATCCTCGAACTGGTCAATTAGTTCATCGTGGGTCTCCGCGCAATCTGTGACATCAAAAATTCTCTTCAGAAAAGCGACGAGCTCTTCTCGAGTAATGTCTTCGATTCGGATGCTGTCCATATTGGATTTATGCCCTGAAACAAGCTTTGCCCTGTTCTCGATACCACCTTTTTAGTTCATTGATCACACCCTCGGGTGAATCATCGCGATTGTCAGGCGGGTAGAAAATCAAATCACTTTTCTCGGGGTGTTCTATGATTTCGTTGAAGCTTTGCACGAACTCGTCTTCCTCGACTTCTGAAATATCGCCCTCCCAGAATTCTTTTAGGATTTTCAGAAATTCCTGCTCCGAGTAATCATTTATACAATCTTTCTCCAGTTTCATAAGGGCTCCCTGTGAATTTCTATATGCCTTGATGGAGTTAAAACTCTCATGTTACTGACGTCGTAGACAGATCCACCATTCCTTATTTCCTCAACATGGTGGATCTCAAACCGGTTCCTTTTACCAGCTTGATCACCAATGCGTGCATACGGGGCTCTGCCAGCCTTTATAGTCTTTTGATTCCGGCTCCCAAACTGAGCCAGCAGCTCTTCAGCATTCGCTACCTCCAACCAAAACGCCTCCCGGAAACTATCAAAGTTCGAGAACTCACGCCCCCTCAGTCGATCCGCAATCTGAGAGGGTACGGGAGCACCAAGATCTTTGCCGGCATTCTCAAGCCATGTGCCAATAATATCCTCTCCCTGTCCAGTCACAACACCGCGCTCATCACGCGCTGTTTTACGGAAAACCAGATACAGCGGCTCAATACCGCTGTCTGCGGGAAAACTGACAATAAGTTCTATCTGTTCTTCGGAAGGATGCGGATATCCGGCAGGAGCTAGCCCGGATTTCTCATAGGGCATAAAAGAAAGCGGCTGAAAGTGTTATGATTTCAAGCTCCTAAACACAAAATCAACACCAACAGCCGCTGCCAAAATGGTACCTGAAAAACTGACCTTCTCGCCACTCGCCCGCCGCCAGATTGAAGCCGATTTTTCCGGTGGCCACATCACCTCCGATGCAGGCTTGCTCTTGTTACGTGAGATCGACAAGCAGCATCGCCTGAC
>NZ_SJDL01000107.1 GCF_004327985.1 Marinobacter halodurans | reverse complement strand
GGATTCTTCAGGGCAACGGTTGACAGGGTGGCAAAGCCGTGTAGAATGCGCGCCACCTTGAACGGGCAGCCGGCCCGGTTCGGCGGTTTTCGGAAGTAGCGGAAAGCGCTGAAAAATAACGGTTGACAAGGTTGAGCGAAGCGGTAGAATACGCGGCCTCAACAGGGCGAAGGCCCGGCTCTTTAAAAAATTGACCAAGTAATTCGTGTGGGCGCTGACTGAGGTATTTCGGCAAGAGATATCGAGGCAGCGACCTGTCAGACTCTCTTTTGAGAGGATGAATTTGAGTGTTGTCTTGAGCGGATTTGGAAGCTTCGGCTTCTGCTTGATTTAAACTGAAGAGTTTGATCATGGCTCAGATTGAACGCTGGCGGCAGGCCTAACACATGCAAGTCGAGCGGTAACAGGGGGTGCTTGCACCCTGCTGACGAGCGGCGGACGGGTGAGTAATGCATAGGAAACTGCCCAGTAGTGGGGGATAGCCCGGGGAAACCCGGATTAATACCGCATACGCCCTACGGGGGAAAGCAGGGGCTCTTCGGACCTTGCGCTATTGGATGTGCCTATGTCGGATTAGCTGGTTGGTAGGGTAACGGCCTACCAAGGCGACGATCCGTAGCTGGTCTGAGAGGATGATCAGCCACATCGGGACTGAGACACGGCCCGAACTCCTACGGGAGGCAGCAGTGGGGAATATTGGACAATGGGGGCAACCCTGATCCAGCCATGCCGCGTGTGTGAAGAAGGCTTTCGGGTTGTAAAGCACTTTCAGTGAGGAGGAAGGCCTTAAGGTTAATACCCTTGAGGATTGACGTTACTCACAGAAGAAGCACCGGCTAACTCCGTGCCAGCAGCCGCGGTAATACGGAGGGTGCAAGCGTTAATCGGAATTACTGGGCGTAAAGCGCGCGTAGGCGGTTAGATAAGCGAGATGTGAAAGCCCCGGGCTTAACCTGGGAACGGCATTTCGAACTGTCTGGCTAGAGTATGGTAGAGGGTAGTGGAATTTCCTGTGTAGCGGTGAAATGCGTAGATATAGGAAGGAACACCAGTGGCGAAGGCGGCTACCTGGACCAATACTGACGCTGAGGTGCGAAAGCGTGGGGAGCAAACAGGATTAGATACCCTGGTAGTCCACGCCGTAAACGATGTCGACTAGCCGTTGGGACTCTTGAAGTCTTAGTGGCGCAGTTAACGCACTAAGTCGACCGCCTGGGGAGTACGGCCGCAAGGTTAAAACTCAAATGAATTGACGGGGGCCCGCACAAGCGGTGGAGCATGTGGTTTAATTCGACGCAACGCGAAGAACCTTACCTGGCCTTGACATCTGCAGAACTATCCAGAGATGGATGGGTGCCTTCGGGAACTGCAAGACAGGTGCTGCATGGCCGTCGTCAGCTCGTGTCGTGAGATGTTGGGTTAAGTCCCGTAACGAGCGCAACCCCTATCCCTAGTTGCCAGCACATGATGGTGGGAACTCTAGGGAGACTGCCGGTGACAAACCGGAGGAAGGTGGGGATGACGTCAGGTCATCATGGCCCTTACGGCCAGGGCTACACACGTGCTACAATGGCGCGCACAGAGGGCTGCGAACCCGCGAGGGTAAGCCAATCTCTTAAAACGCGTCGTAGTCCGGATCGCAGTCTGCAACTCGACTGCGTGAAGTCGGAATCGCTAGTAATCGCGAATCAGAATGTCGCGGTGAATACGTTCCCGGGCCTTGTACACACCGCCCGTCACACCATGGGAGTGGATTGCACCAGAAGTGGTTAGTCTAACCTTCGGGAGGACGATCACCACGGTGTGGTTCATGACTGGGGTGAAGTCGTAACAAGGTAGCCGTAGGGGAACCTGCGGCTGGATCACCTCCTTAAACGAAGCCGAACGCTTCGGTCAGAGCCCACACGAATTACTTGGTCAGTGGAAGAGAGAGCATAGGGTCTAAACGGGCCCATACCATTGGGTCTGTAGCTCAGGTGGTTAGAGCGCACCCCTGATAAGGGTGAGGTCGGTGGTTCAAGTCCACCCAGACCCACCAGAATT
>NZ_SJDL01000106.1 GCF_004327985.1 Marinobacter halodurans | reverse complement strand
TGACAAGCCGCTGGCACGCTGCTGATCAACCAGGGTCTGCCACTGTTCGGGTGTGCGGTGCTTTCTCATGGGGGTAACCTCGTGTCGGAAAATGTGAGGTTACTGTAGGGCGAATCTCAGCGGGGTGGCAGAACGTCCTGAAATGAACGCTTACATGGCAGCGGCGTTCCTCTTTGGCTACGTCTTCCACTTCGTCGTTGATAGCCCTGATTTGTATTCAAATGTTATGGACGAGCATGGGAAGGCCTTTTTCCATTCCGCCCTGGGGCTGGCGCTACTCGAGTTCGCTGGCCTTGTTTTCGGGACGTACGTTTTCGCTCGCAGGCCGCAATGAACCATCACCAGTCGCTACAGCACCGCTGGGCTTGACGTTATGTTTCTCCAGGGAGTTTTGCATCATGATCATTGACCACATCGGGTTGGTGGTCGAGGACTACGAAAAGAGCGAGGCGTTCTTCTGTCGTGCCCTCGCTCCACTTGAAATCGAGCTTGTCATGGAGGTTCAAGGTTGGGCCGGTCTTGGCAGGAATGGCAAACCCGAGCTGTGGTTCGGTGTCCGCACGGAAAAACAAAGGCCCATGCACATTGCCTTTGTGGCCGATAGCCGAGAACAGTGTCAACAACAGCGAAGTTTGACCGCTTTTTATCAGTTTAGATTGTCCGGGCTATAGTTTCGATGGGGGGCCTGATTTGGAGGCGTTGCAAGAGCAAGGCCGGGTAGAAGATATTACCCGGCCACCCGGAAAGGTTTTAGTTTCGGCCAGCGATGACGCCACCATCCACGTCCCAAATGGCACCTGTCACCCAGCTTGAATCATTGCTGAGCAGGAAGCTGATTGCACTGGCAACATCATCGGAGGTGCCGATCCTTCCAATTGGATGAAATCCATCAAACATGGCAAGCGTTCTATCAATTTCACTCGGTTCAATGAAGGATTCGTAAATGGGGGTCTTTACCACAGCGGGAGAAACGGCGTTTACACGGATATTCTTGTCAGCCAATTCCATCGCCATATGCTGCGTTAGCGCGTGTAAGCCGGCTTTAGCCATTGAATACGCCGATGAGGGCGTGGCTTTGATGGCTTGCTTTGCCCACATTGAGCCAACATGCACAATGGAACCGCCACCATTTTCTGACATATTCTTGGCCACAGCCTGAGAGATGAAGAATGCAGCCCGGTTTAGCTCCAGGTAGGTATCGTAGTCCTTGCCTCCATGCTCAAGAAATGGTGTTGGTTTGAACTTGCCTGCCGCGTTGACAAAATATTTTATGTGGCGGTCGTGATTTGCAACAAAATCAAGTATGCGCTGAACATCGTCGGCTTCGTACAGGTTTGCCTGGAGTGTTTCAATGTGCCCCACTCCGGCAAGATCATGCTTGGCAGCTTGCAGTTTCGAGGTTGAACTGCCGACAATTACCGTATGGATGCCCCGATTGAGCAGCTGCCTTGCGGTCGCTAACCCCATTCCACTGGAGCCACCCACAATCAAGGCCAAAGAACGAGTTGTGTTTTCCATCTGATTACCTCCACAGGTAGGTAGTAAAGTGTGGACATAGATTAGAAAAACTGTAGGCTATTGAAAATCAGGCACAATTTGGTGTGGTAGGTACTTATTGGTACATATTGATGAAAGAACAGGGAAAAATATTTCTGAGGAAATCTGCGCCAGAGAAAAGTGCGCGCATGGTTGAAACCATATACGGTTGTAAGTGGTCGCTCACCGTTTATCAACTTCTGGCAAACGGAATCAACCGGCCAGGGGCAATGGTCCGTAGCGTTGAGGGCTTAACCACCAAGGTGCTTAACGAATGCCTAAGCAAGAATGCGAAATTTGGTATTTTGGAACGTATTACCTACAACGAGGTGCCACCTCGTGTTGAGTACAAAGTAACCGAATTCGGCACCAAATTTATCCGTATTCTTGATGAGCTTGAGAAGCTCCAGAGCGAGATTGAAAGTGAAATGTTATAACCAGGCAATGCACGCGACGGAGCTATGGTGATTTCTGGTGTATGGAGGCAAGTTGAAGAGGTGGCGTATCCTGTTGGTTGATCTCGCCAGATCACAACCAACAGAGGAATGATACGCCATGTCAAAGTCTACCCTGCACGCTCTTT
>NZ_SJDL01000105.1 GCF_004327985.1 Marinobacter halodurans | reverse complement strand
CCCGGCCGAGCGAGTGGCGTACATGCTGGAAGACAGTGCCCCGGTGGCGGTGTTGGTGCACGGCGACGTGCCGACGCTGGCCACGGGCGACTGTCCGGTGATTGCGCTGGACGACAGTGCGCCCTGGACCTCCTACCCGGCGGACAATCCCGAACGGGGTGGGCTGACGGTTTCGCACCTGGCTTACGTGATCTACACGTCCGGCTCCACAGGCCGGCCCAAGGGGGTCGCTGTTTCTCAAAGAAACCTGGTTCATTCCACTTGTGCCAGATTGACTTATTATCCTGAACAGGTAACGGGATTTTTATTAGCCGCTTCGTTTGCGTTTGACAGTTCGGTCGCTGCCATTTTCTGGACGCTTGTTTCGGGCGCCAAACTGGTGTTGGCTGAACCGGAGTTTCAGGGGGACTCTGATTCGCTTGCGAGGAACATACAGCAACACGGTATATCGCATCTTTTAATTGTACCCTCTCTCTTTCGGTTGCTTAGCGAGCGGCTCCGCCAAAAAGAAAGTGCGTGTTTGAAAACGGTCATATTGGCGGGCGAAAAATGCCCTGCCGAAGTGGCTGACTATTACGCCAGGAGTAACGGCCAGACTTTATACAATGAATACGGCCCTACTGAAGCAGCAGTGTGGAGTACGGTCTATCGTATTCAAAAAACAGACCGCAATAAATTCTTCGCTTCTATTCCGATCGGCCGGCCGATCACCAACACTCAGCTCTACATTCTGGATGCGCATCTGAACCCGGTACCCATAGGCATCGCGGGAGAACTGCACATCGCCGGCGATGGCCTGGTGAGAGGATATTTGAACCGTCCCGATCTGACGGCGGAGAAATTCATTCCCAATCCGTTCAGCCGTGCCGGGGCGCTCATGTACAAATCGGGCGACCTGGCACGCTATCTACCGGATGGCAGCATCGAATATCTGGAGCGCGTCGACCATCAAGTCAAGGTCAGAGGCTTTCGTATCGAACTCGGCGAAATCGAAGCAACCCTTGCCGCTCAACCCCTGGTTCGCGAAGCCGTCGTGCTTGCCCGCGACGATGCTTCCGGCGACCCGCGGCTGGTGGCGTATTACACGGGGCCGGCCGATGCGCAAGCCCTGCGGGACCGGCTGCGGGAAGAGTTGCCTGGATACATGGTGCCGGCGGCGTTCGTGGAGCTGGAGGCGTTGCCGCTGACGCCGAATGGCAAGCTGGATAGAAAGGCGTTGCCGGCGCCGGAAGACGACGCCTATGCGCGGGCGGCGTGGGAGGCGCCGTTGGGCCCGGTGGAAGAAGTGCTGGCCGGGATCTGGCAGGAGCTGCTGGGCGTGGAGCGGGTTGGGCGGCACGACAACTTCTTCGCGCTAGGCGGGCACTCGTTGCTGGTGGTAAGGCTGGTGGAGCGGATGCGGCAGGCGGATCTGCGGGCGGATGTGCGGGTGCTGTTCACACAGCCGACTCTGGCGGCGTTGGCGGATGCGATTGTTGAGAGAGAGGAAATTCTGCTGTGACAACGATTCAACTTTTTTTCCTGCTTAGAGCAAAAGGAATCGTACTCGCTCTGAAGGGAGATCGCCTTTCGGTGAAAGGTGAAAAAGGCAGCCTTGATGATCAGAAATTGCTTGATGCAATCAGGGAAAACAAACAAGAAATTATCCAGATATTGAAGCAAAAGAGCGCCGGGGGGCAGGACGGCATCTATTCTATAGCGAGGCAGACGCAGTACATAACGCCGTCGATGCTGCCGCTGGTGGAGCTGCCGCAGGAGGCGCTCGACGGCATCGTGGCGGCGGTGGACGGCGGTGCGGTCAACGTGCAGGACATCTACCCGCTGGCGCCGTTGCAGGAAGGGGTGTTGTACCACCACCTGTTGACCGAAGTGGGCGACCCCTACCTGGGGTATTCCCTGCTGGCCTTCGACAGCCGGGAGCGGCTGGACGCTTTCCTGTCGGCCTTGCAGGCGGTGATTAGCCGGCACGACATCCTGCGCACGGGCGTGCAGTGGGAAGGGTTGCCGGAGCCGGTGCAGGTGGTGTGGCGTGAAGCCGAGCTGCCGGTGGAAGAGGTGGCGCTGGATCCGCAGGCGGGTTCGATCGAGGAACAGCTCAAGGCGCGGTTCGATCCGCGTGAGTATCGGCTGGATATTCGGCGGGCGCCGTTACTGGCGGCGAAGGTGGCCGAGGACCCGGGCCAGGAGGCGGGGACGCCG
>NZ_SJDL01000104.1 GCF_004327985.1 Marinobacter halodurans | reverse complement strand
GTATTGGCTGAAACCGCCCAACGAGCCGAGGCCAAGCCGGTCGTTGCCCACCGTCTAACACAGGGACGAATCCAGCGGACGGCGTTGGTTGAACAGTGTCAGGAGCAGCCTGATGGCACCTGCCCGCTGAGCGATTGCCCTTGTGGCAAGTCGGCCACCGCGTAACCGGTGATGACCATGATGCCTAAACTGAACAGCAAGACGGTCTTCGTCATCCTCGAAGGACAGCCCAAGCGCCCCGTTCTGCCGACCCTGTACGATCTTGAACCGCAGCCCCATTGGCAGTATCTATTCGCGGACACGGAATGGAGCCCCTATCAATCAGAAAGTCCTCTGCTGGTAAAAACCGATGCCGGTTCGCCGTTCTTGCGTCGCGTTATGGATGACATGCAAAGCTCGGAAGGCTGGCGCGGACTCATCCTCGAATCGGCGGACGGTTTCGATGCTGTCCTGTCCTGGGCCCAACAGCGTTTAACCGTTGCCTTCGCCCCACCTCGAACCGGCCTGTTGCGCTACTACGATCCGCTGATCTGGCATGAGCTCTGTTCAGCGTGCGAAATCACCGGTGGGACCATTCATTACGGCCACTACTGGCTGGAAGAAGGGGAATCAGGACGGTGGTGTCTATCGGAATACCCGGAGCCTGTAGCCGACCCTTCCGGAGCCAATCTGAGCTCGTTACAACTTGAGTCGCTAACCGCTTTAGCAAGCCGCCGCGCCAGCGGCCAGCCTCGCAGTTAAAGGAAGACAAGGATGTCAGAGAATCAAACGAACCAAACGTCTGCCAGCACCGGCCCGGCCTGCGAAGGTGAAAACCTGATCATTGAAGTGATCGGCAAGAAGCATCCCGAAGGCCAGTCATTTCGTCTTTTCGACACCACGAATAGGGTTCAGCAGGAGTGGTTGGAGAATCAGGTCAAAACGGAAGAGTTGGACGACAGTATTCTTCACGTTTGGCCCATGAAAGGTGAGGATGACAAGAACGTCTGGTTGGAAATGGCCGCGGATGAAGGCGATCCAATCCGGGTACCGTTCCTGAAGGAGGAGGGGGCTGTCGAAAGGCAGTCTGAGCGCCAGACGCATGTCGTTCTCCCGGTCGTTCCGACGACACTGGTATCCGGCGTCACACTGAGGGGTAGCAATCCAAACCATCAGGTCATGTGTCGATCCGGTTTTCTCTACCTGCTCCATGAGGGCCGACTGTGGCGTGAAATCGAAATCAGGATTTCCGGGCAGGGTGAAACGACGTATCACGATGTGCCCCTGTCACAGCATCGGCGGAAGGATGGCGTTGCGGCCGGCCCGAGAAAGGCGACGGGGAGTGCATTGTCGGAAATCTGGCTGCCGGCTCGAATGGATGGCAAGTGGCTCGATATTGAGGTTGCGTTCAGTGAGTCGCAGTTACCATCCGCTCGCCTGAACTACTTCGAACAGCCGCCGGGGAAGCGAACCAACCGCTTCAACGTTGTGCATCTTGAACTCAAGGCGACAACGCCCGATGGGGATCCATTGCCGGGGCATGCGTTTCCGGTCGACGAACTCAAGCTGCAACGCTCGCGCAAACCCGCGGATGAATGGCAGTTCGACCAGCCAGGACAGTATCTTGGTGATGTCAACGGAGCGTACCCGTCATCGAGTTGGGACTACGCAAAACGTATCCATCAGCGCCAGGAGTCCCAGGAGCCGAAAGACACCCTCTACGACGATGAGCGTCCCGAAATCAACGCGCTTTCCCTGTGTCTCCAGAAAACGCTCAAGGAAGTTCAGGGAGACTCGCAGCCGACCTCTGGGTCAGGCGAAGATCCAGAGCAGGATGATCTTGAGCAGGTCAATCGAAGCGAGCCCCCGTTCTCGTCGGAGCTCTGGGAGTCTGGTGGCCAATGCGTGCCAGACGCGCTGCAGGATGCCCGCGAGCGCGGCATTGCCACCATTGCCGTGGATGACGCCATCTACCGGTTGCGCTACCTGCTTCAGAGAAGAATGGCGGGGGTCTGGTTCGCAGGTGCGGCGTCGAGAAGGGCCATGTGCCGCCCGTACTTTCACTCCGGGTTCCTGGTGAACACGGCCCTTGTTCCGGAGGATTTCGACGGCAGGGAAAACCCGCTGCACAAGTTTATTTCTGAGTTGTCCGCCAATGGCCGGTCTGAGCTGGATCGGTCGATTGCCAAGTCCGAGCGCGCCCTGGCTCAGCGCTATCTGAAGAACCTCCAGGGCGACATGTTGGCTTCATTGAAAAGCGTGAAGACACAAGCCGCTCTGGCTGATCTGTTTTCGTTCGACGGGGTCGATTACCTGGGGGCGTTCCAGTTTGTTGCCGAGATTCTCGAGGACGTCGCGACAGCGCCAGAGGAGGAGGATGCC
>NZ_SJDL01000103.1 GCF_004327985.1 Marinobacter halodurans | reverse complement strand
GAAACGTGCGAATAAGTTCCACCGTCACCGCACGCAGATCTTCCAGCTTGTTGGCATGGATGACCTGAAAACCGGTCGGTAGCGCTGGCCTGTCTACTGCTCGCATTCTGGTTCCCTGGAAGGCTTTGTTTCCCGATGATACCGGCCTGAAGCGCCGGTGTCCGGGCTTGCCCGGTATTTTTGGAGATCCGCCGTATTAACGCAAGGTGACGGAACCCTAATAATCCCTATTTAGCATTTGTTTTCAGCGATTTACTGAGGATTCTTGATGTTGGGTGAAGCTGGCTGTTTGCCCTGTGCCATACCCTGTGCAACGTTGAATGGGCACACATGGACATTCAGCTGGTTTGCCTGCGATCACCGCGTTGGCAAAAAGGCTTGAGGAAAGGAGGATTCGTTATGCTGTATTGGGCTCTGGTTTGTCTGGTCATCGCCATCATTGCCGGCATACTCGGCTTCGGCGGCATCGCTGGTACAGCGGCAGGTTTTGCCAAGATCCTGTTCTTTATCTTTCTGGTGCTGCTGGTGGTCTCGGTCCTGGTCAACATTTTTCGCGGCCGGGGACCGCGCCCATGACGTGACATAGCGGATCCGGCCAGCTCCTATTAGGGCAGCCTATAGGAGCCGGCCACTTCTATGGCACGGTTCGACTGGATAATGGTGGGGGTGGGCAGGTCATTGGAGATCGCCTGCATAAAAGTCCGCTTTACTTCCATCTCACTTGCCCCTTCGCCCAAGGAGTAAACACGGGTCGCCCATTTACAAACTCGATGGGCTTTCCTCCGGTAATGGCATTTACTTCGTCAATATTGGAGTACCAGAAACCATTTCGAGGCTCACTATCCCAGTACCCGTTTGTTCTTGGCAACCTGGTCTTTGGATTTGGTTTCACGGTGCCTGGAACAACTGACTCAACTCAGTAAATCCCTAGATACATTTCCTGTTGAAAGAAACTCCTTAATGATCGCCTTTACTATCCCAGAATCCTTGCAAACTAGCCTTAAGTCCCACTCATTGCCAAGAATAGAGACTGTTTCATCGTTGGCCAATCCACTCGTATTTGTAAAGGTTCGAACAATATAATCATCGCTGGTATTTTCCCCAAGCGAAATAACTGACTTACTCCCGTCAGTTTCCACCTGTAAGCTTTCCGGGCCTATTTGATCACCATCAACCATATCCAATGTCAGCGAGCCTGATTTTTCTAAAATCAAGTCGACAGTTTCCAGAACGCTTTCTAGCTGCACATCATTAGTGTTGCCACCTTGTGCATTTTCACCACTTCCGATTACCCAAGAAAATGAAAACATTACCCTTTCAGCTTTCCTTCTCCCATAACGGGATCCACCTCAACACTCGCTGCATCATTCTCGTCATAAAAATCAGACCTATTCATAAATTTAGCGGTCGACACTAGTTCAGATTCTCGAATATCCCATGATTCGTCAGTATCTACAATGTGTATCGCACAAACCCAATTGCCATCATCGTTTTGAGACATACCTAAGACTGCACCTGTTAAACCAGATACTTGTAGAAGATCTCGTCGCCTGAAACCTGTCTATTAACCGCAATACCATCGGTGTAGTTACCCAAGTGATATTCTGGAACAGCGGACCTCGGTAAGGTTTTGCTTTTTGGAACAACAGATTACAACTTAACGAAGTCGATTATAGTAATCACCTTCATAGTTCTTCAGTACGTTTTCATGGCTATCAAACTCAAAGTTAATCTTGATACTTTCCTTAGAACCGCGACCTACTCTTTCCAACTCGTCAATCACCAAAGATTTAATCTCTCCAGATAGCCCCGACTCAGCAGCTTCGCTAATTTGATTATCCATCTCATAAAAAACGTATGCCCCAAAAGTATCTGTTTTGCGAGAATAAAGAACCATAAATTCGTGAAGCCCTTTACTCTTTAATTGAGCTAGAATCCTTTCACGAACTTCACTTAAGCCATGATCATCTTTTCTCATGGCTGCTTTAGCCCTTAAAAAATTCTCTTTTGATGGAATATTATTCTGGCTCATAAATAGCCTCCCATGTCCACTGATTCTTCTGGTTGAACTTATAGCCAAGATCTTGGAGATAATTAACCTCTCGCTCAAAGAAAGAACTTGGCCTTGCCTCTAATGGGTTATGTGAGAACAAAACTTGTTTCCCTTGCATAACCTGCTGGTCTAGGAAAGTCTCGTTAATCCGCCAAATCTCATCATTAGAGAGCCCTTTCGTCACAGAATTCCAATCATCAACTTTGAAATAGCTTGCCTCATAATGCGAAGCAACCTTTTGATAACTTGTTCCTTCTCGTGCGAAATGACCCAATACAAGCCTATTACTGTCAGGATTTCTTGTTGCATTAAAAGCAACATCGTCAAACCAAGATTGATCTCTTGTAACAGCTCTCGCTACATCATCAACTTTGTTTGGAACAGTGTCAGCTGCCTTCAGTTCAAGCCCATCCACCCGACTGGGCGCCGTATCCTCAAGAAGGGTTTGACGGTGCAGGTCAGCATCACGCCAGATGCGCCTCAGGCGCTGTTTCCGAACGGCTTTACCAAACGCCTTAACCATCTTGCCCAGATGGGTAAGCAGACCCACAT
>NZ_SJDL01000102.1 GCF_004327985.1 Marinobacter halodurans | reverse complement strand
AAAGAGCGTGCAGGGTAGACTTTGACATGGCGTATCATTCCTCTGTTGGTTGTGATCTGGCGAGATCAACCAACAGGATACGCCACCTCTTCAACTTGCCTCCATACACCAGAAATCACCATAGCTCTTAGTTATATTCGATTGGAGTAATAGTGCCGGGATTTGAGGTGGTTTGAGGTGGGTAGGTGGTTTGAGGTGGGTGTCCTATTAGTTATATTAGTTGCAAAGGTGGTTTGAGGTGGGTGTCCTATTAGTTAGAGGTGGGTGTCCTATTAGTTCAAGCCGCCACCCCACTCATTTACAGGCATATTCAGCCGCTTACAGCCCCAAATATTGGCCTCGAACTCTCTTTCACCAAAGCAATACTGCTCTGGATTATATGCTTTTTGCCGATTGCGATAGCAGCCAACGCCGTAATAGGTTAAATCTTTCTTGGTTGCGACATGGCCATTAATGAGCATTTGGGAGGACTTCCAACTACCAACCAAGTCAAATAAGTTTGCAATTAAATCGACTTCAGTAATTGGCAATGTAATTTTATGTTTTATCTGCTTACCTTCACCTTCGACTGAATAAGTTGGAATATTTTTGCAAATTTCTACTGCTTTTCCGTAATTGGAGGACGAACTGTGCCCAAATGACAGTTCTACATTTGCAACTTGTGACTCTGCGGCTGGAGTGCTTACACGGTCCGCCTCAGTGACCGGATCGCCGCACTGAGGGCAGAATTTTGATCCTTCATTAATTCCGGCGCCGCATTTATCACATTCCAACATAATTCATCCTCGACCCTTCATCTCTAACGCCTGCGGTAACCGGCGCCGGAGCGAAGCGGAGGGAACCAAAAGCGCCACGCTTTTGGCGTCCGGTTGACCGATTGGTTATGTGGCACTCCGGTTCTTCGGGTTGTGATGAGATAGCACAGCACCACACCATTTATTGATGGTTTTGCGATCCTCAAGAGCAGGATCGTACTCAAGCTCGTGTAATGATGATGTGAGCATCTCTTCCCGAATATCTTCGTACTCTTGTTCAGTAATTTCGAGAGGCTTCCAGTGACATCCGCCACTCATTCCTTGGTCAGCACCACCAGAGAGCAGCTCCTCATTCAAAATATGGAAAGGAGGAAACTGCTTTGTGCATGAGACATACATTGCCAGACGGGGCGAATAACGTAGAAGAAAATCATCAAAATTAACGATTTCCCAGCTCCCGTCGACGCTACCCATAGCGGGTAAAATCTTGATCTTAATTTGCCTCATGACTTCATCTACACATAACGATCCGCTTCAGCTGTGGGTTTGCCAGAGCGGAGCGACGGCAAACACCTCGGCTGAAAGCGATTGTTATGTGCAACCTCCCCATAGAGACGCTACGCCGACAGAGGCCCCCATTCTGACCTTAATGGGTAAAACTCAGAAGTCATAGTCAAGATTCTTTGGGTCGAAGTCGGCGTCAGACAGATGCGCATCAAGGTTCAGGTTCTCGTACCCGTAGTTCTCGATGAGACGGCCGCCCAGGTCATAGACTCTGATCCTTAACAGGATCTTGGTCGCGACATCCTGGTTGATAACAAAGTGCGCACCATCGTAGTCCTTCGCATTCTCGTAAGGTATGTCCATTTCCATAACCTGCGTGTCCCTGCCGTAGACCTTTTCTTTTCCGCGATCAGTGAACGTGAGTACACCAGCCTTGATCGCCTTGCGCATGTTTATTGCAACAGTCTTCAGGAGGAAACCAACCCCTGTGCTGGTGACCGGGCGAAGTTCATTTTCCATGAGTTTTGGGTCATTTGGATCAAGATTGCGAACGATCCATCTGAAAAAACCGCCCCTGTGTGCCCTGATGCGGCCTTTATTCCAGCCCACTACGTACAGTAACTCGCTCCCCTTGTAGGGTTCTGTCACCCATTTCATGTACAGGGAATATGGTTTTTTTCTGAACTTGAGGAATATGTTCTCTTCGGCAAGGAGAGTGCCCGCAATCCGTTGCTGCTTATGAAAAATGGCGGTGTAGCCTTCGACCCTGTCGTAGGCGGCCTCGGCCTCCACGAGCCACTTCTCCGGATTGGGTTTGACGAGTTCACCGCCGTGCGCGGCCATAGCGGTGAATACGAGCAACGCTGAGCAAATGATCCGGAACAAAGGGTTGTTTGCAAGGTAGTACATGTCTAATAACTCCGCCGCCGAAACAGCTTAGGTAGTCATAGCATTTCAATAATAGCCTTCGTTAATTCATATGACGCTGAGCGCACCGGCGGCCTGACAAGGCCGTCCGAGTGACGCGGCTTGTTATCACTGTCTCAGTCATACTCTGCATTCTGAGGCAGATCGTCCGTAATCTCGAACCAGGGAGCCTTGCTGCCCACGAATACGTGGCGCCCTGCTTTTACTCCCGGATCGGTATCGAGTGTTCCGAGTGGAAAGCCAAAGGTCTCGGGATTTGCATCGAATTTTGTGTAGAGACTAGAACCACAGTTTGAGCAAAAGCCCTTGTGTTCACCCGGAGAGGATTCGTAGAACTTCATCAACTCCTGACCTTTGATGGTATGCCAGTCAGAGGACTGCACCTTTGCGCGGGTTCTGAACGCTGAAGCATGCAGCTTCCGGCACAGAGTTATCGTCAAATCTGGTGTATGAACATCAGGCAGCGTTCCTGTCTGATTGTTGCTCAACCGCTTCTCCGTCCCGGAACTCGACGTTGTTAACGACCAGTTCCAGAAGCTGAAATCCTTTGATGC
>NZ_SJDL01000101.1 GCF_004327985.1 Marinobacter halodurans | reverse complement strand
CTCAGGAGGAATTGCTTCAACTCGCCCAAGAGGGTCTGGATAACGACCGTTTTATCGTCCGTCTGGTGGAAACCCACCATGTGGACGGCTACAAACAGCCCGAAGGCGCCATGGCCGGCACCCTGGGACGCCCCGGTGCGGATGGTACAGTCCGCTACTGGTCCACCACCCTGGACCAGATCGAACCGTCCGACACCTGCCCTAAGCTGATTGCCGAGCAGTTGGGGATCGAGTACAAACCTGACGCAAACTACAAGTTGGCGATCATCGACCGGGAGGCCGCCGTCAAGCAGGCGGATGCCAGGACGATTATCCCGACATTCGATAACCTGAAGGCGTTTGCGCGTGAGAAACTGGATGGCTATGCGGAACGGGATGATTTACTGGATGAGGTGATGACGCCGGAGTATCAGGCCAAGTACGAAGCGCTCGTTAAAGATATGGGGGATGCTGAATGGAATGACATCGATCAGCGCGAGTACCATCTGACGAAGAAAGGGCTTAGTCCCGACGAAATTCGAGCTTTCGAGATACGATTCAAAGTCCAGATGGATACGGGGGCTAACGAGCATTTCTTAGGTAACGGGCTGACCAAACATACGACGCTCTCCAATGACCGTCCAGTATTTGGCGCACTTGAAACCCTAACCTACGAAAAGAACCCGCAATCCTTTAACTATATGACCAATGGTGGCCAAGGCGGTTCGAATGCTTACGTTGAACTTGTCGATCTAATCCCTATTGAGTTTGGAGGATGATATGCAGTATCCGAAATTAGCCCCTTGGCCTTTCATTGATCCCGAGTCGCCACCAGAAAACTATCTAAAGGTTGGAGAGAGCGCTGATAAAAACCGTGCTGCAGGATCCATAACGCCTATATGGCACTTTTTTGCCCATGACCAACATCTGATCATATCAGTAAAGAAATGGATCCAGTTCGATGAACCAGAAACAGGAAAGTATGTTTTTCGCCAATACGAGTATCCCCTAGCCGGCGTAAGATGGTTTATCGATTCCATAGACCGCTTCTTTCTGCACCCTGACGATCCAAACGCCATCCCGAGAGGCAAGTTCAATATCCGCGAGGAAATCGACGGCGAAGTTCTCGGTGTCACTCGTGGTGCGGCCTATGGCGGTCGCTATACACCAGGCTATTCCTTCGACAACTTAAACAGGATCGAACATTCGACCCAATCGGAAGGTCCTTTTTGCCAAATGTTCGAAATGGGCGACCCCTGGCTGTTCGAAGGCGGCCTGTTCGATCTGTTCAAGGACATCGCCGCACGGCACGAGCGCGGCGAGTTCTGACGCTCGCAATGAGAATGAAATGCAGTATTCGAAACTACCCCACTGGCCATTCACCGATCCCGATTCGCCACCCGATGGCTATGTGAAATTAGGAAAGAGTATTGATAAAGCCAGAGCAACACCATCAATCAAACCCTTATGGCATTTTTTTACTATGAGCAGCACTTGATCATAGTTAATAAGATTTGGCTTGAAGGGCGCAATGACAAGCCGGGGAAGTTTGCGACATCCCAGTATGAGTATCCAATAGCCGGCGCACGTTGGTTTGTGAAAACAGTTGAGCGATTTTTCCTTCATCCGGATGATCCTAAAGCCATCCCAAGAGGTGATTTCAATGCTCGAGAAGAAATCGAAGGGGAAACACTTGGTGTCACCCGTGGCGTAGCATATGGAGGGCAGCACACTCCTGGTTATTCCTTCGACAATCTGAACCGTATTGAGCACTCAACACTCATGAACGGTCCTTTTTGCCAAATGTTTAAGATGGGCGATCCCTGGTTGTTCGAAGATGGCCTGTTCGATCTGTTCAAGGACATCGCCGCACGGCACGAGCGCGGCGAGTTCTGACGCTCGCAATGAGAATGAAATGCAGTATTCGAAACTACCCCCTTGGCCCTTCATCGATCCTGAATTGCCGCCTGAAGGCTATTTGAAGATTGGTGAAAGTACAGATAGAGCCCGGATTAGTGATAAATTGATCCCGGTCTGGCATTTTTTTGCCTATGAAAAGCACCTTATTATTTCGATCAAGAACTGGATTCAGATAGATGAATCCGAGCCTGGAGAATATGTCTTCGGCCAATACGAATACCCAATCGCTGGAGCCCGTTGGTTCGTAGACACTATAGAGCGCTTCTTCCTGCCGCCGGATCATCCCAATGCCGTGCCGCGGGGCGAAATCACCATAGAAGAACCCGTTGACGGGGAGGTTCTTGGTGTCACCCGGGGCGCTTGGTTCGGCGGCCAGTATATTCCCGGTTACTCCTTTGACAACCTGAACCGGATTGAGCATTCCTCTGTTTTGCCGGAAGGGGCCTTCTGCCAAATGTTCAAAATGGGCGATCCCTGGTTGTTCGAGGACGGCCTGTTCGATCTGTTCAAGGAGATTGCCGAGCGACACGAACGGGGCGAGTTCTGACCCTCACAATGAGGACGAGTGCAGTACCCCAAATTTTCTTAGTGCTCTTGTACTGATCCGTTTTCGGCATGCGGCCGTTTTCGTGATCACCTTGAAGAGGTGCCATCTCTCATGGAGTCGGGGCTCCCGATTCGTTAAAATACTCGCATGCTTTTATGTAAATTTACTGCATTTAAATCAATGATTTGTCCATAATGAGCTATGGTGATTTCTGGTGTATGGAGGCAAGTTGAAGAGGTGGCGTATCCTGTTGGTTGATCTCGCCAGATCACAACCAACAGAGGAATGATACGCCATGTCAAAGTCTACCCTGCACGCTCTTT
>NZ_SJDL01000100.1 GCF_004327985.1 Marinobacter halodurans | reverse complement strand
TACGATGTGCCGGAGAGCTACGCCCACTGGCTGGACCGCGTTGACCTGTTCCGGGAAAGTGACGGCCGTTCACTGCTGCAGGATCTGCAGAACGACATCCTCAACCTGAATCCGGTGCATGAAAGCGAACGCCAGGCGACCGAGGCCGATCGCGCCGACCGGTCGCTGGTGTTCCACGCCGCCCACAGTCCCCTGCGGGAAGTGGAAATCCTGCACGATCAGCTGCTGGCCGCCTTCAGCGCCGATCCGACACTGCAGCCCCAGGACATCATCGTCATGGTGCCGGACATCAACGCCTACACGCCCCACGTGGAAGCCGTGTTCGGCCAGCTGGATCCGGAGGACGACCGCTACATTCCGTACACCATCTCGGACCAGGGCCAGCGTCACCAGTCGCCGGTTGTCGCGGCCCTGGAAGCGCTGATGTCGCTGCCGGAATCCCGTCTCGCGGTCAGCGACGTGCTCGATCTGCTGGACGTGCCGCTATTGCGCGACCGTTTCGGCCTGACCGAAGACGATCTGCCCCAACTGCACGACTGGATTCGGGGCGCCAATATCCGCTGGGGTCTGGACGATCGCCACCGCGCCTCGCTGGAATTGCCGCCGGATCTGTTCCGCAACACCTGGCTGTTTGGTCTGCGCCGCATGCTGCTGGGCTACGCCACCGGGGAAGGGGAGTCGTGGCAAGCCATCGAGCCCTACGACGAAGTGGGTGGACTGGAAAGCCGACTGGCCGGGCAGCTCGACGCCTTCGTTCGCCAGCTGCAGCAATACTGGGAATGGCTGAGCGAATCCCGCGCGCCGGCAGAGTGGGTGGCCGTGTTGCATCAGCTGCTGCGGGACTTCTTCGGCGAACCCGAGGGCGAGGACGTGCTGCTGTTCAGCCAACTGGAAGCGGCACTGGACCAATGGTTCGACGCCTGCGAGCAGGCCGGGCTGGACGATCCGCTACCGCTGCATGTGGTGCGCGACGTGCTGTTGGAGCGACTGGACCAGGGCGGCCTCAGCCAACGTTTCCTGGCGGGCAAGGTGAACTTCGCCACACTGCTGCCCATGCGGGCGATCCCGTTCCGGCGGGTGTGCCTGCTGGGCATGAACGACGGTGACTACCCGCGCACCCAGCCGCCCATGGATTTCGACCTGATGGCCCGGGATTACCGCCCCGGCGATCGCTCCCGGCGGGAGGACGACCGCTTCCTGTTCCTGGAAGCCTTCCTGTCGGCGCGGGATCAGTTCTACGTGTCCTGGGTCGGGCGCAGCATTCACGACAACAGCGAGCGGCCGCCGTCGGTGCTGATCGCCCAGTTGCGCGATCATATCGACCGGGTCCGGCGTCCCGCCGAGGGCGACGATCCATTAACGAAGACGTTGACCACGCTGCATCCGTTGCAGCCCTTCAGCACCCGCTATTTCCCGTCGCCGGATGAGGATTCGCCGCTGTTTACGTTTGCCAAGGAATGGCGGACGGCGCTGGAAGGCGATCAAGAGGAGAGCGCCGATGCACACGTCTGGCCGGAAAACCTCCCGGAAACCGTCTTCGAGCAACCGTTGGGCCTGACCGAACTGGCCCGCTTCCTGCGCCAGCCGTCGGCGGTGTTCTTCCAGCAGCGATTGGGCGTCTATTTTGAGCGCACTTCGCAGGACAGCGAGGACGAGGAACCCATCGTTCTGGATGGCCTTGGCCGCTGGCAGCTCACCGACCATCTCGTGCAGGACGTGCTCCAGCACGAAACCGACCCGGATCAGCTCACCGACAAGCTACGACAGGCCGCCCATCGGGCCGTCGGGCGAGGGGAGCTGGCACTGGCGGAGGGACTGGCTTCACTCCAGGTGCGTCAGGCCATCGCGCCGTTGCCCGAGCTGTATGGCCGCTATCGCGACTTGCTGGCGTCCGCTCCGCAGGTGGAATCGCTGAGGCCCGTGCGCATCAGCATAGAGCGGGGCGATCACCACCTGGTACTGGAAGACTGGGTCCGGGATCTGCGATTCGCTGACGACGGCCGCGCCCTCCAGATCGTCCTGAGTAGCAGCAACATCACGACGCCGGATCGCCGCTATCGCTGGCACCAGCTGCTTCGGCCCTGGGTCCAGCACCTGGCGGCCAATGCCGTGGCGGCGCCGGTGACCACCCACGTGTTGAGCCAGGCCGGCGATGTGGCCTTCAGTCCCCTGGATCGAATCCGGGCAGAAAGCGCCCTGGAAGATCTGATGCACGCCTGGCTGGACGCATTGCTGAGCCCGTTCCCGGTCGCGCCCAAGACGGCCTTCGCCTGGCTGTCCGTCGAGAAAAAAGGGGAGGAGGGCATGCTCCGCGCGGCCCAGGGCGCCTATGAGCCCCAGTTCAAACGAAGCGGTGAAGTGGACGAGAGCCCCTACCTGCAACGGTTGTATCCCGATTTTGACAGTCTCCGGGCGACCGGCCGGTTTGCGGCGCTGACCGACCGCTTGTACCGGCCCATCTGGGCCAACGTACACAACGAAGCGGATCGACCCGGCGGAGAGGATAAGGCATGAGCGATACCGACAACCGCCGGCTGGACCCCATTACCTTTCCGCTCCACGGCAGCCGGCTGATCGAGGCCAGCGCCGGCACGGGCAAGACGTTCACCATCGCGCTGCTCTACGTGCGTGCGATCCTCGGCCACGAGCCCATCGCCGACAACGCCCACGGGCTGACGCCCAGGGACATCCTGGTGGTGACCTTTACCGAAGCGGCCACCAAGGAACTGCGGGACCGCATCCGGGCGCGCCTGGCGGAAGCCGCCGACCTGTTCCGGGCGGATCCGGCAGCGATCGATGCCAATCAACGCGATAACGAAACCGACCCGCTCAAACGCCTGCGCAATACCTG
>NZ_SJDL01000099.1 GCF_004327985.1 Marinobacter halodurans | reverse complement strand
CTCCGAGCCAAACCAATGCTGAAGGTAGCGTAGATACGTACAGTGTCCACTTCGGTAGCTGAGACCAATCATCCTTTAGATATTTGGGATCGGTTGAAGTGATTTGATCCATGCGAAACCTTAACGCTGAGCACAGGGGCGCCCAGTCATGGGCGTCCAGCGGCCGCAGGCCGCGTCCTGATGCGACTGGTTAAATGCCGGTTACCCGGCAATCCATTCCGGCACCTAACCCCGAATGCCAGCTCCCGATACTTTGGACCAGCGAGACCCATGGCGCCAGGAACCAGAACACTGAATGGACGGAAACTGCCCGGCGGGCGCGCCGGATTGCCCCGCGACCGAGACACTGAATTATCAATCAGCCCCGTTGCCTGACTGGGGAATGTTTTCTGCAAACCGGAAACCGCCAAAGCGCGGGCCGAACACACAACCCAGCAACACCGGAGTAAAGGCCTTTAACGCCCGCCGTCACCGGTGACAAAGCCGGAGCGAAGCGGAGGCTTTGGCATCCGGTGCACGGCCTGGTTATGTGGTGGCTTACTCCCAACCTGTAGATGCTTCAGGTTACCAGCCTTCAAGTTGAATGCCATTTTTCTGTAAAAATTGACCATGATCGCGATTGTAGCGCTCCGTGATCTCTCGGTAGTGTTCTGGATGGGTTTCTATTTTTTTCCCTTGATACCGACCAACTTCGATAGCATTCTCATGCCGGTTCATAATCCATACTACAACCGTTCCCCCTGGGGCCAGGCCAAGAACCAAAACGTCTCGCGGACGCTCTACTATCTTGCCATAGGCTTCAAAGGAGGCAGCCTCCTTCATTTTTTCCTCGATTTCATCCGGGTTTTCCAGCCGGATCAAAGCCTCATAGGATTGCTGCTCCGCGAACGAGAACCAACGAATTAAAAAGACCTCTGGCATGGTTTGCCAATCCGCCATTGCGCCAAACGGTTTGTCCCAGCAACAGGACACGATACCAATGGGTGCCCGCCACCCAATGTCTTCGGAAAGGGATTCGATGAAAAACTTATCCACCCAGACATCGTAGTGTTTCGGTGCCACCACGCCGATACTTCGGTGGGTGCCATTGGGACCATATTTTTGCCCTTCTGATTCCGTTGGTTCCGAACACCCGACCAGCACCAAAATACAGAGACTGACCATCCAACCCTTGATACTCATAGAAGTCTCCATTTATTCACTCGCTTTTATTCGGGTGAACAGCCCGGCGGCCACCCTTTGCAGGCCTGAAAGGGTATAACGGTCCCATTTCCAGATAATGGTCAGAATGATGGATGTACCGTTGTTTGAGTAAGGCTTTTGACTCGGGTGACAACAGCAACTCTTGACCATGCCAGACGTGAGCAGCAAGATTTCGGGCAACATTTATTAGCTCGTTGGGTAGTGCAAACTGGGGATTGTCTGTAGGAATTGGTTCAAATGGCACACCAGCATCGAGAGCCAGCTTGTGAATCAAGTACAGGGGAATTCTGGAGTATTCGCCCCGAACCTCCCGATCAAGCCAGAGGTGCAAAGCGACATTGTTTCCGCTCAGGCTCGGCTGAGTGGGCAGCATGGGAAGGCGTCTCTGTTCGATTTCCAGGCTGGCCAATGGATTGAGGGAGCCGATCCAGCCCTCGGCCTTAATCAGGGCTCGTTCCTGCAACATGCGAGAGAACTCAAAACTGGCCTCTGGATTTCGACGATCCTTGCTCGTGATCACCAACGGCGGACGCACTTCAATTCGCTCGTGAAACCGTTCTGGATACCCGCCGCCAATGTCTGAGTGCGCGCCGGGCAAAACCCATTCGCCAAAATTCCCAGGTAAATTACCCGATTCACTTCGCAGGCTGTTTAACGAGAAGTTGTGCCGGCGCTCATCCCGCGCAACAAACTGGACGGCCCGCTGAACATGCTCTGATTTTACGTTGACGTTGATCCGCCCCGTTTTTCCGTCGTGAGCGGAGAAATCCAGATTGCCGACATCGGCAACGCCGGCAACGGTGTCGAATAACCCCAGGAACCGAACTGTCACTTTCTTGGGCCAGGGAATGCCTTCCCGCTCGAACGCTCTGATCAATGCCCCTTTGTACTCACCGTATAAAGAGCCCGTGGTGTCGTATACTTCTCGGCTGACAAAATGCCGTGCGGTTGCCGCGCCCCGGCTAAAACCAAAAACATCCAGAACCAGCTCATCTATTGGCCCGTAAACAGAGCGAGTCAGTTGTAATACGAAGTCTGCGGCCCCTTCCTCAACTTTTCTGAGGATGCCCTGTTCCCCAAGACCTAACCCCATACTCAAACCATCGTCGGGCTCACCGAACTTGGTACCCACTCCTGAAACATAAACGGAAAGCCGGTGGGTAGGGGAACCGTCTTGCTCTACGGTGTCCTTGAAGTAAAGCGTTTCCAGCTTCGAGACGTTCGTTTCGGCGTTGAGGTAACTGCCTTCCATCACCTGCGAGAGTTCATTACTGCATTCTTCTTCCGAGATGGCTCCGGCGGCATTGGCGGTCAGGCATTTATCAAGCTCCTGCTGGTAAGCGCGGGAGTTGCCACGGTTATTACCTGTGCCATCAAAAAAGAATCCTGCCTCTACCCGGACTTTGGGGCGCTCCTCTTCTTCGGGCGGATCACCCGGTGATTCCTCCGGCAAACCCTCATTAATTAATGCACCTTTCTGTGCAGCTTTCCGCACAAACTCCTGTGGATCTTTGCCCAGCAACTCTTTGGCGGCAGGAGTAAGCTGGCCTTTGTCATCCAGCGCTCCAGCCTTGGCGAAGTCCACAACCGGTGCGGTGTTGGTGGCAACACCCAAAATCACTCGTGGATTACCGCTGACAATGGAACCACCATGGCTGGTGGGGCTGCCAAGGTGAGTTATCGTCAAATCTGGTGTATGAACATCAGGCAGCGTTCCTGTCTGATTGTTGCTCAACCGCTTCTCCGTCCCGGAACTCGACGTTGTTAACGACCAGTTCCAGAAGCTGAAATCCTTTGATGC
>NZ_SJDL01000098.1 GCF_004327985.1 Marinobacter halodurans | reverse complement strand
GGAGATCGGGACCGCCGACTACGAGGCACCGCAGACCGACACCGAACGGACCCTGGCCACCCTGTGGCAGGAGGTGTTGGGTGTCGAGCAGGTCGGACGACAGGACAACTTCTTTGCGCTGGGTGGCGATTCCATCCAGAGCCTGCGGATCATCGCCAAGGCAAAACGGGCCGGGATCGAGCTGACACCCCGGCAACTGTTCGAGCACCAGACCGTCGCGGACCTGGCCGCCGTGGCGACTTTCGCATCGGCGCAATCCCATGCCGTCGAGCTGGAACGGCCCTTCCCGTTGACGCCGATCCAGCACTGGTTCTTCGACCAGGCCATGGCGCAGCCGGATCACTGGAACCAGGCGTTACTGCTCAAGCCCGGCGAGCCGCTCGATGGCGACGCGCTGGAGCAGGCGCTCCAGGCCATCTACCGGCACCACGATGGGTTGCGCCTGCGCTTTACCCGGAAGGACGGCGAGTGGCACCAGGCCTACGCCGGCGTGAGCGAGGATGACGATATCCTGTGGACAGTGGATACCGATCCGGCCCAACTGTCCGCCGAGTGCGACAACGTGCAGGCGAGCCTCAACCTGTCAGGCGGGCCGCTGCTGCGGGGGCTGCATGCGCGACTGGACGACGGTTCCGAGCGCCTGCTGCTGGCGGTCCATCACCTGGGGATCGACGGCGTGTCCTGGCGCGTCTTGCTGGACGACCTGATGGGGGCCTACGAGCAGGCCCGGCAGGGCGGAACGGTTGACCTGGGACCCAAGGGCACACCCTTCCAGGCCTGGGCGGATCAACTCCCGTCGGTCTGGGACGAGACGGTCGCGGCCGAGGAAGCCGCCTATTGGTCGGCGCTGCCGGCGCCGGCGCCGTTGCCGGGCGTGAAGGCTTCCGGGGCCAACACCGTGGAACACCTGGCCCGGGCGACGATGGCCCTGTCCGCCGAAGTGACCGGGGAACTGCTCACGGAAGCCCCGCGGGCCTGGCGCGCGCAGATCAACGACCTGCTCCTGACGGCGCTGGGCGATGCGCTCTATCGCTGGACCGGGCGGACCGAGTCGGTCATTGCGCTGGAAGGTCATGGTCGCGAACCGCTGGTCGAAGGGCTGGACCTGAGCCGCACCGTGGGCTGGTTCACCGGTCTGTACCCCGTCTGCCTGTCCGCTGGCGGCGACCCGATGGCCAACCTTACAGCCACCAAGGAAACCCTGCGCCGCGTCCCGCGTGGCGGGCTGGGTTACGGCGTCCTGCGTTACCTGAAAGGCGAGACCTCGTTGCCGGACCTGTCCGGCGCGGTGCTCTTCAATTACCTGGGGCAGGTGGATGACGGTGGCCCGGACGGTCTCGTGCTGGCGCAGGAATCGCCAGGTGCCATGCGCGCTGCCGATGCGCCCCTGGGCTTTGAGCTGTCGCTGGACGGCCAGGTGCGTGACGGCCAGCTGTCGTTCACCTGCAGCTACAGCCGGGCGCGCCATGATGGCGACACCATCGGACTCCTGATGGCGCACCTGCAGGATGCCCTGGAAACGGTTGTCGACACCTGCCGCGAGTTCGCCGGCGTCACGCCATCGGATTTCCCGCTGGTCGAACTCGATCAGGCGGCGCTGGATGCCTTGCCGGTGGCCCCGTCCGCTGTCGACGACATCCTGCCGCTGACGCCGATGCAGCAGGGGCTGCTGTTCCACAGTGAGCTGGGCGATGCCGCCGAGTGCTACGTCAACCAGGTGTCGGTGACGCTCGACGACTTGCCGGCGGCGGCCTTCAAGGCGGCCTGGCAGTCGGCGATGGCGCGTCACCCGATCCTGCGGGCGGCGTTTATCCATACCCCGGGTGCCGGCGTCCCGGTGCAGCTCGTGCATCGCCAGGCGGCGCTGCCGATCCGGGAACTGGACTGGCGTACGCGGGCTTCCACGACCCTGGATGTCCTGTGCGAACAGGAAAGGACCGCGCCTTTCGACCTGGGCCGGCCGCCGCTGATGCGGATGGTACTGGTCCGGTTGGGCGAGCACCGCTGGCAGATGATCTGGACACTGCATCACATCCTGCTGGATGGCTGGAGCAGTGCGGCGCTGCTCAGTGAGGTCATGCGGGAGACCCTGGGCGGCCGGCCGGCCAGTCCGGCGCGTTACCGCGACTATTTCCAGTGGCTGGCCCGGCGCGATGCGGCGACCACGGAAACCTTCTGGCGTGAACAGCTCCAGGCGCTCGCCGAACCCACGCGAATCGCCCCCCTGCTGGCGGACAGCCAGTGCCGACCGGCCGCGGACGCCAGGCTGGCGGATATCGTGCTGGCTCTCGATCACGACCGCCTGGCGGCCTTTGCCCGGCACCAGCAGGTAACGCTCAACACCCTGATCCAGGCTGCCTGGACGCTGATCCTGCAACGCTACACCGGCCAGCGCCAGGTGGCGTTCGGCGCCACGGTCTCGGGCCGGCCGGCGTCGGTCCCGGGGATGGATCGCCAACTGGGCCTGTTTATCAACACCCTGCCAGTGGTCCAGGCGCCCGCGCCGGAACAGCGACTGGCCGACTGGCTGGTCCAGCTCCAGGCCCACAACCTGGCGCTCCGGGAACACGAACACACGCCGCTGTACCAGATCCAGCAGTATGCGGGACAGCCCGGTCGGGAGCTGTTCGACAGCCTGCTGGTGTTCGAGAACTTCCCGGTCGACGACGCCCTGCGCAGCGATGCGGCGAGCGTGCGGGTCAGCAACCTGCAGGTCAGCGAGCAAACCCACTATCCGCTGAGTCTGGCCGTGGAAGCCGGGCAGGGCCTGATCCTGCACCTGCATTACCGCAACGACCAGGTCTCGCCGGCACGGGCCGAAGCGTTGGCCGGTCAACTGGAACAACTGTTGGCGGCGATGACGCAGGATGGCCAGCAGCGTCTGGCGGATCTGCCCTTGCTGACGGAAAGCGAACAGCAGGTCTGGGAACGGTGGAACCGGCCGGAGCATCCGGCGGTGGATCCGCGCCCGGTCAGCGCCCTGATCGCCGACCAGGCAGCGGAACGGCCGGAGGCCA
>NZ_SJDL01000097.1 GCF_004327985.1 Marinobacter halodurans | reverse complement strand
GCTCCTTGAAGGTGCCGGACCACTCCTTGCTGGCGTTTGACGACATCTTGCAGCCGTCGATGGCAAAGAGTTCGTTGCCCAACAGGCCCTGCTCATGGCACACCAGCAGCACCTGCTCGAACAGCGCTTCGATCTCATCGGCATGACCGCTGACGAACTTGGCCAGCGTGGTGAAGTGCGGCACGGTATCGCAGGACAGCGCCTTGAAGATGATGTTGGTCTGGCAGCACCACTGCATCTCCCGGCTGGAGGTGATGCCCTTGGAGTAGGCGAACAGGATGATCTTCAGCAGGATGGCGGGATCGTAGGCCAGGCGGCCGGTGTCTTCGTTGCGGTACTTGGGGTGGAAGACGGACAGGTCCAGCTTGTGCTCGATCAGGTAGTGCACCGCGTGTTCGAAGGTGCCGGGCTGAAGCTGTTCCTGGTAATTGATCACGACCATCGCGTCTTGGTCGTAGTTGTAATGTTTGAAGCGGGGCATGCCGACCTTCCGTTGATCCGTTTTCTGCATCCTATCAAAGCCAAGCGCTGATTTTTTGGAGTTTTTCTACAGCCTCAGCGCAGAAGGCAGCGGCGCGCGTTAGCGCGTCCGCTGGCCTGACTTGTTAGCAGAGATGTCCTTGAGGCCGCCGGAGACGTATTTGTGTAGCACGCTGGAAACCAGGGACTGATAAGGAAGTCCTTCTTCCAACGCCCGACGTTGGAGTGCCTCTAGATCACGGCTGGAAATACGTATATTGATCCGCTTGTCTTTCTTGAACGTTTCTTCGGCGGCCTTCGTCAGGTACTCCCGGCGATCGGCATCCAGATCCGACTCGAACTCTCCGGATTCGTAAGCCTCCAGGAGCTCTTGCTCTTCGGGATCTAATTTGGTTTTGGCCATGCTACCCCCCTAGAAATGTCTTGGTGGCCTTGCGACTGGGGATGACGGTTTTGAGAAAAATCTCTCGATCATTCTCGATGTACGGCACCAGCCAGGCGTAATCGTCAATCCGAACCACAAGCAGGCGTTGATTCGGGTACTTGTCCCTGTTGGGGTGAGGTCCATCATCAAGTAAACCACCAGACTGAAGAGCAAACAGGACATCTTCGAAGGAAACTCCGCGCTCGCTCATCAGCTGCTGGTTCTTTTCAGCATTCCAGTTAACTTGCTTCATGGGAGGAGTCTAGCAGAGTGTGTGCCTATTGGCATCTTGCTAACGCTGGCGTAACGGGCCGATTTGTAGAGCGGCAGCGGAACAAAGCGGTCCCGTTGACGCACTTGATACTGATTGAGCCTTCTCCCCAGCCTAGCGGCGGACCGCTAAGCTGGAAGGCGACCAAGCTCTACAAGGGAGAAGACTCATGAATTTCTACCATAGCACCCACCGTCATTACTGTGGAATCGACCTGCATGCCCGTAGCCTCTACGTCTGCATCATCGACCAGCAGGGGAAGGTGTTGCTGCACAAGGAAATCAAAGCCCGCCCAGAACCGCTTCTGGCCCTGCTCGAACCCTTCCGTGATGACCTGGTCGTTGGCGTCGAGTGCATGCACTGCTGGTACTGGATCTCGGATCTGTGCGAAGAACACAACATCCGTTTCATCCTGGGACACGCCCTCTATCAATAGTGGTATCTACAGGATATGACCGTGATGGATGAATCCTCTACGGCATATACCAAACGGTTGGTCTCATCGATACGGCGCGACCAGAAACCAGCCAAGTTTTCCTTTAAAGGTTCTGGTTTACCAATACCTTCGAATGGAGACCGCTTCACATCTGCTATTAACTTGTTAATTCGCTTTAGGGTCTTCTTATCCTGGCTTTGCCAATAAATGTAGTCATTCCAAGCTTCGTCAGTCCAACAAAACAGCCGACTACTCATCCTCATCTACCAGCTCACGTTCAGTTGCCTTTCCTGCCTTATATTGCGCAATTGATTTATTCAGATGCTCAGCATTAGCAGGCGAACGCAAAAGGTGAACCGTCTCCATAAGGCTGTTGTAGTAATCGAGCGACATTACAACTGCATCCTCAGAATCGCGACGTGTAATCACAGTCGTATCGGCATCGTTGACCACACCATCCAGTACGGCTTTTAGACTGTTGCGGGCCTCAGTAAAAGAAATGATTCTCATGGCACCTCTCCTGTACAGTAAACAGTACAAGTATAGAAGGAAGTGCCCGACATGTACAATATGCGGGACATCTATTCTTGCCGCTAAAACGCCCGCCATCACCGGAGGCAAAAACGGCGCGAAGCAGAGTTTTTGACTTCCGGTGCATGGGTAGAAATTTTTCAACTCCGCTGCATAGTTGATGCGAACGCAGCGGCGCCAAACATAGCCCCGCCTCCCAGCTTATTGAGCCGTCTACGAGCTTGGAAGCTTTGAATCCTATGGCGCACAACCCCTGCGAAGAGCGCAAATGACGTGATTGTTATCGAGACGACACCCAAGAAAGTCACCATTAATATTAGCAGTTGTGGAACAGCCGCTACTTCGGGATTAACAAACTGAGGAAGAAAGGCAACGAAAAAGACAATATCTTTTGGATTCAGAGCTGTAACCAGAAAAGAGGACTTGAACATGTTTGCTTTTGAAATAGCCGGGGCTGACATCGACGGCAAACCATGCTCTGGCACTTCGCGCCAGGCCTTAATGCCAAGGTAAACCAGATACCCAACACCAAACCATTTAAGAATCAGGAATAGAGTCGCTGACGTCGCCAAAACAGCACCTAGCCCAATCAACGACAACGTCATCGCCACAAAGTCCCCGATTAAAACGCCAGAAACCAGTGGAATAACTGATCTTTTTCCATGACTGATAGCCTGACCAAGCACCAAAATCACAGTTGGTCCTGGAATAATGGCAAAGATAAAAACTACAGATACAAAGGTTATCCAGATTTCGAGAGTCATAACGTATCCTTGTATTTCTAACGAGGCTGTAGAAAAACCCAAAATAGAGCGAGTATTCCACCGCCTTCGATCTCGTTTTTTTCAGCCGGCCATTTCAGCCGGCATTGTCCAGTTTTCAGATTGATTGCCCTTTATTGCCTCCAA
>NZ_SJDL01000096.1 GCF_004327985.1 Marinobacter halodurans | reverse complement strand
TTTTCGACGGTACTGGCAACAACAGGGATAACACCCAAGCCTATCAGAGACAGATGGATGAGTGCCTGACGGCCAATGCCGCTGGCGCTATCTCCGAGGATGAGTGCAGTGCCGAATTGTCGCAGATAATGGAGGGTAGTTACCTCAACGCTGAAACCAATGTTTCCAAGCTGGAGCGAATGTATCAGA
Source organism: Marinobacter halodurans (assembly GCF_004327985.1). Taxonomy (GTDB): domain Bacteria; phylum Pseudomonadota; class Gammaproteobacteria; order Pseudomonadales; family Oleiphilaceae; genus Marinobacter_A; species Marinobacter_A halodurans. The sequence continues at coordinate 2,896 of NZ_SJDL01000096.1, read as the reverse complement.
AGGGCCAGTTCCAGAGTGACGACTGGGAGCTGGCGCGCAGGACTTCCATTTATGTCTCCGGCGTAGGCACCAAGTCAGGGCAGCCAGACGATGGTCCGAGTATGGGGCTGGGTCTCGGTGAGCAGGGGATACTCAAGAAAGTCGATCAAGGTTGCGGCGATCTGGCGATTGAGATTATCAGGCTTGTCCGTGACCCCATTGACGAACTCGTGCTTGACGTATTCGGCTTCAGCCGTGGCGCGGCCACGGCCCGGCATTTCATCAGCCGGGAAGTTCAGGATGAAAACGGCGCGCTGGCCGTCGCGTTCAAACAACAGGGCATACCCTGGCCAAAGAAGATCACCGTTCGCTTTGTGGGACTGTTCGATACCGTGGCTGGCGTTGGCGATCTTGGCAACCTGGACTTCTCCGCCCACGATGCCGAAACCGGACGCATCAACGTCAACCTCAGACCGGAGGATGCCGAGCGGGTGGTCCAGTTCGCCGCGCGGGATGAGCGCCGTCACAACTTTTCACTCAACAGCCTCCGGGGTGAGTCCGGCAACTTGCCGGAGCATTTCAGCGAATGGACGCTGCCGGGTGCGCATTCCGATATTGGCGGTGGCTACCCAGATCGCTTTCACGAACGCATCGAGGTTCGCCCACCTTTGGTAGTCAGAGGAAAAGACCGCCGCAACCCCGAAGCTAGTTTCGAATTCTCCCGCATGTTGCAGGAACGTGCGCTGATCAAGAACGAGGGCTGGATCGGGCCGCTGAACCCGCTCGCTACATTGGATATCGAGCAGGAGCGCCCACCCGGTTTGCCGGGCGGTGACATTACGCTTCGCCTTTGGCTGGACCGCGACGTTCGTGGTGAATACTCCCGGATTCCGCTGTATCTGATGCACAAGTTGGCGGTGGATGCTGGTGTTCCTTTCGATGTTATTGACCCTGAAGACTCATCGCTTTCCCTTCCGCAAGAATTAATGACCGTCGCCAGAAATCTCGCCGCCCATGTCTGGCACGGCAACCAGCTATTGATGACTCCGGAAACCAAAGCGCTACTAAAACAGCAATACATCCACCATTCCGATCATTATCTGAAACTTGGCCCCCTGCACCCCTTTAAACCCGGTAAGTACGGTCGGCGGACCGTCCACCCGAACAAGGGACAATGGTCAGAGGGGGAATACCATGAGTATTAAGGCGCTTGCCATTAGCTTCTGTGTTCTGACGATGCTTGGGTGTTCGGATCAGAGCGAATCGGAACAACCAAGGTATGGCCCCGACCCTGACTACCGAAGCATCTCCGTTGTTGTGCCTCAGCATTACGATGTATGGGTCGAGACCTTTATTCTGGAATCGGTATCGGGGGAAATCGGTTGGAGAGCACCGATTGGCAGCGTCTCTTGTTGCTGGAAAGAGCCCTCCGGAGGAAACGCCGAGTGGCAGGCAATGCCGGGCCTGGTACTCATCAAGTGGTTCTCGTTTGCCGAACAGCAATCTTATCGGGCGTTGATCCAGCTTGAGAATGCCAGCGAGATTGAGGAGAAAATGAAAGAAATCGCTCCGATTGAACGCTACGGTAAAACCTTTGACATGCCTCGCAACGACCTGACGTTTGGCCTGGCACCGGGCGGCACGGTGGTTGTCTGGATAATGAATGGGGCGGAAAATGCCATTGAGGTGGGGCGATACCAGGCAACACCTTATGATCACAAAGAAGAAGGAGAAGACTATACTCGTCGTACCGAGAGTTATCTTGAAAGAGAAGCGGATTTCCTGCAAAAAAATGGGATTCGGTACGACGGTTGGTGAAGTCCTATTTCTGACCAGTGAGTAAGGCACCACATAACCATGCCATGCACCGGATGCCAAACCCTCCGCTTCGCTGCGGTTTTGTCACCGGTGATGGCGGGCGTTAAAGGCCTTGCTTCGGTGTTCTTCGGCTGGGTGCTTGGCCGCTACCTCAACGGTCGCCGTCAGGCAGAACACAGCCTTACGTCAGGCAACAGTGCCGAGCGGCAATTCAGTGTTCTGTTCTCCGGGCAATCCGGCGCGCCCGCCGGGCAGTTTCCGCCCATTCAGTGTTCTGGTTCCTGGCGCCATGGGTCTTGCTGGTCCACAGTATCGGGAGTTGGCATTCGGGTTGGGTGCCGGAATGAATCGCCGGGTAACCGGCATTTAACCAGTCGCATCAGGACGCGGCCTGCGGCCGCTGGACGCCCTAGTCAGGGCGCCCCTGTGCTCAGCGTTATAAATAGGAGGAGTAATGATCGAAGAGATCGAGGAATGGATACATCACGTGAATTCCTCACATAGGGAAGTGCGTCGGTCTTGCTCCGTTCTTGAAGAGCATTTCAACGGTTTCTACTCGCCTGAATTTCTGAAGACAGCGTTTTTCGTTGTTACCGACGAAATCCCAAAGCCTGATTTTCCAGGACTCCGGGAAGCAGGTTTAGGAGACTTCATCGACATGGACGTGGGAGGTATTACCTACAACGATACCTATTACGTAAAGAAAGAAGCTGCAAACGAGCTTCGGCTTCACTTCCATGAATTGGTTCATGTGCTGCAATGGCGTGATCTCGGGCCTCAAGGTTTCATAGAGCGCTACATTAGAGAGATTCAAGATTTTGGGTATGACAACGCTCCGCTAGAAAATATGGCCTACGCCTTAGATGGGCACTACCAAAGCAAGGGACGGCATCTCAGTGTTGAGCAGTTTGTCCGAGAAAATTTATAACAATTCGCGTCACTCGGACACACTAAAGTGCGCCGGTGCGCTCCGCGTTAAGGTTTCGCATGGATCAAATCACTTCAACCGATCCCAAATATCTAAAGGATGATTGGTCTCAGCTACCGAAGTGGACACTGTACGTATCTACGCTACCTTCAGCATTGGTTTGGCTCGGAG
>NZ_SJDL01000095.1 GCF_004327985.1 Marinobacter halodurans | reverse complement strand
TCCTATCCGTCGGAGCAGTGCATCCACGAGTTGTTCGAGGCACAGGTGCAGCGCAGCCCGGAGGCGGTGGCGCTGGTGCACGGCGATGAGACGCTGAGCTATGGCGCGCTGAACGCGCGGGCGAACCGGTTGGCGCACTACCTGCGGGAACTGGGCGTGGGCCCGGACGACCGTGTGGCGATCTGCGCGGAGCGCTCGCTGGCGATGGTGGTGGGCCTGCTGGGTGTGTTGAAGGCGGGCGGGGCCTATGTGCCACTGGACCCGGAATACCCGGCCGAGCGACTGGCGCACATGCTGGAGGACAGTGCCCCGGTGGCGGTGTTGGTCCACGGCGACGTGCCGACGCTGGCCACGGGCGACCGTCCGGTGATTGCGCTGGACGACAGTGCGCCCTGGACCTCCTACCCGGTGGACAATCCCGAACGAGGCAACCTGACCCCTTCCCACCTGGCCTACGTGTTCTACACCTCCGGTTCCACCGGTTTGCCCAAGGGGGTGATGATCGAGCATCGAAGCGTGGTGAATCGCCTGGTTTGCGTGGCGGATGACTATCGTCTGGATGCAGCTGATGTCGCTATTCAGAATACACCGATTTGCTTCGATCCGTCCGTGCGGGAGTGTTTCGCACCTCTGCTCCATGGGGCCTCGCTGGTGATGCTGCCCGCTGGGGCCCACAAGAACCCTGATGCATTGATCGAATCAATCGTTCAACACTCCGTCACCACGATCGCTTTTGTTCCGTCAATGCTGACCAGCTTCCTGGCTGCCCCGGGTGTTGCACTCTGCCGCTCGTTGCGCCGTGTAACTTGCGGCGGCGAGGCGTTTCCAGAAGCTAGCATTGAAACGCTTCATCGAGTCCTGCCTGGAGTGACGATTCACAACCTGTACGGGCCGACAGAGGCTTGCATTGATGTGATCGTCTGGACCTGTCCGCGGGACACGAAGGTAGACACTGTGCCGATCGGACGGCCGGTCGCGAACACACGAATTTATCTGCTCGACGCCAGGGGGATGCCGGTCCCATTGGGGGCGGTGGGTGAGATCTACATCGGGGGTGCCGGTGTGGCGCGCGGTTACCTGAACCGTCCGGAGCTGACGGCGGAGCGCTTCGTGCTGGACCCGTTCAGTGCCGAACCGGGCGCACGGCTGTACCGCACGGGTGATCTGGGCCGCTACCGGCCCGACGGCAACATCGAATACCTGGGCCGCAACGACTTCCAGGTGAAGATCCGGGGTTTCCGGATTGAGCTTGGGGAGGTCGAGGCTTGCCTGATGGAACATGACACGGTGAAAGAGGCGGTGGTGCTGGCGCACGAGGATGCCTCCGGCGCCAATCGGCTGCTTGCGTATTACACGGGGGGGGCCGACGTGGCGGTTCTGCGATCCCATCTGCAAGCGGCGCTGCCTGCCCACATGGTGCCGTCGGCGTTCGTTGGACTGGAGAGTTTGCCGCTGACGCCAAGTGGCAAGCTGGATCGTAAAGCGCTGCCGGCGCCGGAAGATGACGCTTATGTGCGGGCGGTTTATGAGGCGCCGTCGGGCAAGGTGGAAGAGACGCTGGCCGGGATCTGGCAGGAACTGCTGGGCGTGGAGCGGGTTGGCCGGCAGGACTGCTTCTTTACCTTGGGCGGTCACTCGCTGCTGGTCATCAGCCTGATTGAGAGGCTACGGCAGCAAGGCCTGGAGCTGCCGGTGGGCGTTATCTACAGCCGGTCTGTCTTGGCTCAGATGGCTGTTGCCGCAACGGAAACCAGTAACGAGGTCGCCAAAGAGGACGTCCCGGCCAACAAACTCGATATCAAAGAGTACAGGTTATGACCAGTTACAACCCTTTCGATTTTCTTCGAGAGCTTAATATAGTCCTGGATATTGAGGGCGATGAATTGGTCGTGCGTGCGCCAGAAGGCGTCATGAATGCAGAAACCATCGAGTTACTACGACGTAACAAACAGGACCTGATTAAGGCGCTCCGCTCGGGAGACTCTCGCCTGACAGGAAAGACGGGGACGTTTCCGGCAATTACACCAGATCTGTTGTCGCTGGTGACGCTGACCCAGTTCGAAATCGACCAGGTTGTGGCATCGGTGACCGGTGGTGTCGCCAATGTGCAGGACATCTACCCGCTGGCGCCGTTGCAGGAAGGGATGCTGTATCACCATTTGTTGGCACAGGTGGGCGACCCCTACCTGGGGTATTCCCTGCTGGCCTTCGACAGCCGGGAGCGGCTGGACGCTTTCCTGTCGGCCTTGCAGGCGGTGATTGGCCGGCACGACATCCTGCGCACGGGGGTGCAGTGGGAAGGGTTGCCGGAGCCGGTGCAGGTGGTGTGGCGTGAAGCCGAGCTGCCGGTGGAAGAGGTGGCGCTGGATCCGCGGGCGGGTTCGATCGAGGAACAGCTCAAGGCGCGGTTCGATCCGCGTGAGTATCGGCTGGATATTCGGCGGGCGCCGTTACTGGCGGCGAAGGTGGCCGAGGACCCGGGCCAGGAGGCGGGGACGCCGGGCCGCTGGTTGCTGATGCTGCTGAACCATCATCTGGCCGGTGACGCCAGCACAACCCAGGCCCTGGTCGAGGAGGTCCAGGTACACCTGCACGGTGATGTCTCCGAGTTGCCCCTGCCGGTACCGTACCGGGACTACGTGGCGCAGGCGCGCCTGGGCCACAGTGTCGAATCGGATGAAACCTTCTTCCGGGACTTGCTGGGCACGGTGGACGAGCCGACCCTGCCGTACGGCCTGTCCGACGTGCAGGGCGATGGCGGGGACATCGGCGAGGCGGTGTTGCCGGTGGAAGTGGATCTCGGGCAGCGTCTGCGGGCGCAGGCGCGGGACCGTGGGGTGAGCGCGGCGAGCCTGTTCCACCTGGCCTGGGGCCGGGTGCTGGGCGGCCTGTCGGGTCGCGATGACGTGGTGTTCGGCACGGTGTTGCTGGGCCGTCACGGCGGAGTGGCCGAGCGAGCGCTGGGGATGTTCATCAACACGTTGCCGCTGCGGCTGGAGTTGGAGGGTTCGGTGGCCGAGGCGGTGGGTCAGGCGCAGCGTCGCCTGGCGGGTCTGTTGGCGCACGAGCATGCCTCGCTGGCGCTGGCGCAGCGCTGCAGCGGGGTCGAGGCGCCGCTGCCGCTGTTCAGCGCGC
>NZ_SJDL01000094.1 GCF_004327985.1 Marinobacter halodurans | reverse complement strand
TGGCCTTGCGAGAATCAGCGGTATTGGCGCTTGATATTGACTATTTTATGGTCAATTCCGGCCTTGCTGGATGGGCCGACCGAGACCGATGAATGGTTGGCTGTCTGAAAACGGCGTTTTTGCAGGGTCGACTAATTGGCCATTGCGCTCCAGTCTGGCGACATAGTCGAGCGTCTCCTGGCGCAACCGCAACCACTCATCGTGGGCCAGCCCGGCCAGGTCGGCTTCTGATTCGTAGGCGAGGCATAGATATTTCATGGCGTCGGGCATCCTCCTGCGAAATGGGTGGATTCCTGGCTTGTCGAGTGGCGCGTCTTCATATCGACAAGGGGCGGCGGGGCACGCGGGCAATCCGTAGTGGCCGCTATGGCATGACGTCCGCGCAATATGGATAATTTTGTTAGCACACTAATTGGTCGGCTCGGGCAATGACCGTGCCGCGTCCATCCTGTGCTATCCCTGGTGGGCGTTCCTGCCACCAGCCGGCCGGCGAGTGCGTCGGTTGCTCTCTCATGCTGTTGGCGGCCAGTGGCATCAATGACGGGGTTTGGCCCGGTTATCCCGGAAAACGCCTTTAATTCTGGTGCCATATACCTACGCTAATAGTGAATCATCTCATCACAAGGGACTGAACGAATGATCATTTTGTCGCTCATATTCCTGCTCCTCGGCTTGGTGCTGCTGGGCGGCGGCGTCTGGCTGATAACGCTGGGCGGGAGCTGGTATTACGCGCTTGCCGGCATTGTCCTGCTTGTCGTGGGCCTGTTGGCGCGGAACCGCCGCCGCCAGGCCCAGGTTCTCTACGCCCTGTTCCTGATTGTTACCGCCATCTGGGCCCTGTGGGAGTCCGGCTATGACTGGTGGCCACTGGCGACCCGCCTGGGGCTGTTCCTGGTTCTGGCCATCCCGCTGCTGTTCCTGGCCCGGGATGGCGGCAAGAGTGGGGTCATGGTGCTACTGCCGGTCTGGGTGGTTATCGGGCTGATCACGGTGTCCAGCATGGCGGTGGACCAGCACCGCATTGACGGCAACCTGAACACCGATGTCGTCATGAAGGACCCCAATATCGGCAAGACACCGGATGACAGCTGGCATGCCTACGGCCGGAGCAACATGGGGCAGCGCTTTTCACCGTTGAACCAGATCACCCCGGACAATGTGCAGAACCTGGAGCAGGCTTGGCAATACTCGACGGGCGATATCAAGGGTCCCAAGGATGTCGGCGAAACCACCTACGAGGCAACGCCCCTGAAAGTGGGCAACACGCTCTACATCTGTACGCCCCACAACTGGCTGGTGGCCCTGGACGCGGATACGGGCGAGAAACAGTGGGTCTACGACGCCAAGGTGCCGCCGGAAAGCATGCGCCAGCACCAGACCTGCCGCGGCGTGTCCTATTTGCCCCCGGCCAGTGGTGACCCGGACGCCATCGACGTGAAGGTGGCCAGTGAGCCGGCCGAGACCCTGGACAGCGTCCAGTGCGACGCCGAGCTGTTCCTGCCGACCTCCGATGCCCGGCTGCTGGCCCTCGATCCGGCCACCGGTGCGCGTTGCCGCAATTTCGCGGACGACGGTTCGCTCGACCTGATGCACAACATGCCCTACAAGCAGGACGGGTTCTACTACTCCACTTCGCCTCCCATGGTGGCCAATGGCGTGGTCGTGGTGGCCGGTTCGGTGAACGACAACTACGCCGTGAATTCACCGTCCGGTGTGATCCGTGCCTACGACGTGAAGACCGGCGAACTGAAGTGGAACTGGGATTCCGGCAATCCGGACGAAACCGCTCCGATTCCTGAAGGCGAAACCTACACCACCAGTTCGCCCAACAGCTGGTCGGTGGCCAGCGCGGACGAGGATCTGGGGCTGATCTATTTCCCGATGGGGAACCGGACGCCAGACCAGCTCGGTATGTACCGCACACCGGAGGAGGAGAAATACGCAGCGTCCGTGGTCGCCCTCAGCCTGGAGACGGGCCAGGTGGCCTGGGTACAGCAGTTCGTCCACCATGACCTGTGGGACATGGATACGCCGGCCCAGCCCGCGTTGCTCGACCTGAAAACCGACAAAGGCGTGCAGCCGGCCCTGGTCGTCCCCACCAAGCAGGGCGATGTGTATGTCCTGAATCGCAAGACCGGTGAGCCGATCGTGCCGATCTCCGAGCAGGAAGCGCCGCAGGGTACCATCGAAGGCGACCACGCCTCGCCGACGCAGCCGATTTCCGGTTTGACGTTCCGGCCGCCGACGCTGACGGAAGCGGACATGTGGGGCGCCACGCCGATCGACCAGATGATCTGTCGTATCGACTTCAAATCCCTGCGCTACGAGGGCCAGTACACGCCGCCGTCGGAGCAGGGCACCATCGTGTTCCCGGGTAACTTCGGCGTCTTCAACTGGGGCAGCATTGCGGTCGATCCCAAGCGTCAGGTCATGTTCGGTATGCCGTTGTACCTGGCGTTTACCTCGACACTGGTGCCGAAGGAGAATGCCGACCTGAGCAACGCCAACAAGGGTGAGGCTGGCCTGAACGCAAACGCCGGAGCCCCTTACGCGGTGAACATGAAGCCGTTCCTGTCGCCGCTGGGCGTCCCCTGTCAGCAACCGCCCTGGGGGTATGTGGCGGGTACCGACCTGCAGACCGGCAAGGTGGTCTGGAAGCACAAGAACGGTACGATCTATGACATGACGCCGCTGCCCCTGCCGATCCCGATGGGCATGCCCGGTATCGGTGGCCCGGTGATTACCGACGGTGGCGTGGTCTTCATGGCGGCGTCGGTAGACAACTTCATCCGCGGTTACGACCTCGCCTCCGGCAAGGAAATCTGGCGGGCCCGCCTGCCGGCCGGCGGCCAGGCCACTCCGATGACCTACCTCAACAGCAAGGGGGAGCAGATGGTGGTCCAGGTGGCTGGCGGTCACGGCTCCATCGGCACGACCATCGGTGACTATGTGGTTGCCTATAAGCTGAAAAAGTAGGTATACCGTAAAATGAGTGGATCCCGACCGGGACACTCAGATGCGTGAGAAACCCGGCCTCGTGCCGGGTTTTTCTTTGGTGCGCCAGGCATGGCGCGTAGCGCCTTGACGGGCGCTGTTCTGGTACAGGTGGTGCTGGCCGGATGACTTGGGGGTGCAAGTCCCCTGTGGGCCCGGTAAGGGGAACTACTAGCCGAACGGC
>NZ_SJDL01000093.1 GCF_004327985.1 Marinobacter halodurans | reverse complement strand
TCTGCCGACGGCGGCCACGATTCATGACATGGTAGAAGGCGCCCTCATATTCCAGGCGTTGAGGTCTTGGCATGAGGGCAATCTATACACTGCTAATTAACATTTCAACACCTGACCCCCTCCCCTCCATAAAAACAACTCAAACACCTAACCCTAGGAAAAAAAGGGGACCGAAAAAAGGGGACAGATTTATTTTCTTTACAAAATTAAATCTGTCCCCTTTTCTGCTTAATCGCCTTTGCATTGTTTGCAACATTAAATCATTCAATAGGAAACTGAAACACTCCCTTCAGTTCGATGCTATTAACAGCACCGTTTTTTTGCATATATTCTATGGAATCAACGTTTTCAATATTGGCTTTTAAATGCTCTGAAATATCACTAAGAGTTTCTAAATTATCTTCAAACAATAGGTCTGAAGAATATAAATCTACCACGTCATCACCGATAAAAATCGAAACACTATTTATCTTACCTTGAGTTATGTACAGGTATCCTTGTAATTGGTGCCCGTCCAGCACCAACTCACAAGAAACATTTAAAAATTCTCTTTTCGAGTAGTCAATATCTTTCGATGTAGAATAAAAAACCCTTTCATCAGACGAACTTAATCGTTCAAAAAGGTTAGCTTGAATCCATTCATCTGACACATCAACATCATCTAGTTCTGATGGTTCGTAATATTCACACCAAACTGGCGCTATTTCAAAATGCCTTCGGGACAATATCCCGAAAAACAAAAGAAACGTACCGCACTTTAAAATTTTGTTAGTCATAAATAGGCCTATTTTTTCTTATTTTGTAGACGTCGCTTAATTTTACGCACTTGCTCTTTTGAAGCTGGAACAGTATTCACATCGACTCCAGCTTCCTGAAATGCTCTAAGTCGTCGGGAAAAAGGGGACAGATTTATTTTTTGGTGCTGTTACTCCATTGTTGGAAAACCGCAAAAAATAAATCTGTCCCCTTTTAATTTTTCCCGATTAAAATCCACCCTCACTAAGCCTCTGATTAAACTGCTTCATTGCTTCCGGGTCGTGCTCAACGAGAGAATATATTAAATCGTTTTTATCAGCTGCCCAATGTAAAAAAAGATCCTCACCCGCATCGTTCTTTCTTATAACAAAATTATCTATAATCGGATCTACCACGGTCGACTCACTTTCACTCAACGTGATAAAACCTTCATAGTTTTCATAAGGGACGATCCAATAAATACGTTCGCCGCCAACCCAGTAAATACCATAGACTTCGATAACTTCATCTCTGTCATTAGCTCGTACTAGCAAATTACTCTCCTAACGTTGGCCCAGGTTGAAGTACAGGAGGCACTCGCTGGGGGTGGTTATCTTAATATCGTAAGCCTTTTCAGCACGTGAGAAGGGGTCAGGTGTTGCGTGAGAAGTGGTCTGTGAGAAGGGGTCAGGTGTTGAATTGTCAATTGACACCAAATCAATTAGCATTTCACCACCTGACCCCTTCCTTGACCCTTCGGTCTCTGCGGCGATGACCATGGGCAAAAGGCAAGACCTGCCCCTGGAACTGCCCATGAGCCACACCTCCGCCACCGGTACTAGTCTAGAACAGAACGCATCCACTGATCTGCTAAATTCAAAGGTAGACCCCGCACTTCGCCTTTTAAGAGATTGTAATATTTTTGATTGGTGTTCCAAGTGGTAAACCACGAACTTTTTCAAGAAGTTGACTAGATATATCCCAATAAACTTCTAAATCTGTCAGCTCCAAGTTCTCAATCGTATCAGAGCCATTTAAAAACAGATGTTTTTTATACCCAACACACTGATCAAGTTTGGGGGAGGCATTACCAGCGGCAAGCCATTCCTGAAAGAACTCAGCCGCTAACGCTTCATTAGCATAATCTACCAATTCATCTTCATGAAACTGAACAAAATTAACTGGAATTTCTAGCACCTCACCAGTACCCGGCTCCAACATAAGAATCAAAGGCTCGCCTGACTCTATACGTTTTCTATCAAGAGCAAATTGCCTCCCAAGCCAATCGTAACCAAAACAGAAAATACGATTTTTAAATTCCGGAAAAGCTTTTCCTACAACCTGATTCCATTTTCCAATATTTTGAACAGAATGCACGCGATATAGCCCACCAAAAGAGCTGCCTGAATAATTTCCGAGAAATTCACTCAGCCCCGTTGCCTTAATAGGAAGATCAAAGGAGAGAGATTCTGCCCCCTCCTTAACTTTATCCTTCTCATATTTCGATTGAAATTTTTCGAACATACTAGCTTCTCTGCTACTGAATATTCACTTTGTCAACAACAGTACCGGCCGGCAAATTTTTAATTTGATGGTGAATTTGCGAGCCAAGGCTTCTATTAACGCTTGAGTTCAAAGGTAGCATATTTGAAACGCTATCTGCCCCACCTAATTGCAGATCCACACTATGATCCACATCATCACCTGGGGAAACAGTGTTTCCAGCTCGCTTATAACGGCTAGAAGCTGAAGTACCGGAGCGCTGGGCTTGCGTCACAACAGTATTCGCATCACACAATACCTGACACTTTGCATCAGCAGCTGCTTTTTGTGCGTTTGTCCACCCATCTTTATATTTGAGGTTGAGATCTACCTTCTTTGCACCATCGGTATCCTGCTCCATCAAATAAGGGCCAAGGTTTACCTCGCCCGAACGATCCCCAGACACCGTAGACCAAGCTTTCTCCTCCACCGCCGGCCTCGTCAAGAGCCCCAGGCCCGAGTCCACCATCTCACTGCCACCGGTACTGGAGGGCATCGGCCTGGCCGGCGGCGTAACGGACGTGCCGTTGGCCAGGTGCCGCTCTCGATCACCAATGGCGGGATTGACCAGCCGACCGTGATCCAGGGCCAGCGGCTTGCCCGTCATCTGCTGGAGGCTGGACAGTTCCTCGTCAATCTGCTGATCCAGACCGGACAGATACGAACTGGACGCACCGCTCGCTGCCATCCGGGCCCGCAACTGCGCCAATTTTTCGACCTGGTCTGCTGCGAAGGCTTCTTTCCTCAAAGGGGTGGCTGCAACCGCGGGCTCCACCGGCGCTACGCCTTCGGGGGTGCCCGCCGATTCCGTCGCCATCAGAGGGCCACAATGGGTGCACTCGCCAGTGACCGCCCATTCCACGAGGTTTTCCCCGCCTTTCAGGCCATTGGCGACCCAATCAGCCGCCTGTTGCACCA
>NZ_SJDL01000092.1 GCF_004327985.1 Marinobacter halodurans | reverse complement strand
TGGCCTTGCGAGAATCAGCGGTATTGGCGCTTGATATTGACTATTTTATGGTCAATTCCGGCCTTGCTGGATGGGCCGACCGAGACCGATGAATGGTTGGCTGTCTGAAAACGGCGTTTTTGCAGGGTCGACTAAGTCAGCTTGTGGAGTATGGGGCCTTTTACTTCGGGGGGCGAATGTAGGAAAACGCTATTCTCCCCTCTTGCAATGTCGTTCTGGATATTTTTGGCGAGCGCTTCCCCCTCTTTTTCCTGAGCCCTGCCGTACTGTTGGGCTTGAATGAAATTCCTGACAAAAATTTCGACAGAAGCTACAGTTGAAGTCGTAAACTCAGCTGCTGCGCTAGCGTAGTCCAGTCCTTTAGATAGAGCTAGCAACGATATTCTGACGTACTGCGTGAAGGCGTTAGTTTCATTATCGAAGATTTCTAGATACCGGAGATCCGTTTTCAATAGACTGTTATAAATGAAGCGCATCATGCTGGCGATATCATTTACGTTGACTTCAAAAACGAATGTACCGCTTGCCCCAAGGCCAAAGACGAGGCCTGCATGCGCCCGGAGAAAGAATTTTCCGGACTTGTCACTAAAGCCAAGTTTCAGGTAAGCCTCTGCCCCAATCCCAGCAGCCCCTTCGACTTTTTCGCCAATCTGACAAATGGTTTTCCAGTCCGATTGCCGGGTGAGTTTATCAATCCAGTACAGCCCGCCCAACACCTCGCAACCGGCTCGCACCCCGGCGAACGCCCCGGCCTCGGCATAGGCGCCTTCGTCGTCGGCGGGAGCGCCGGCAATGCCTTTGATGCTTGGCACGCCTTCCGAGCAGTCGACCTTGACGTTGGCTGCCAATAAAGCGGACGCACCGGCGTAACCGCTGACGGAGATGGTCAGTTTGGCCTGGAAGTGGCCCATGCTCTGGTAGGCCAATGGGCCATCCCAGCCGCCTTCGTGGTAGTAAATCCGGATCTCCGATTCGTCGTTGGCCGGATACGCCTGTTCAATGGAGGCTTTGCCCTGAGCCAGACTGAATTGCGCGCTGGCCTTGGCCTGCAGGTGGACCTTGCCATCGATGGGCTTGAACTCGCCGGAAGCAGAGGCTCCCGCAGCAAACCGCATGAACTGCGCCTCCGCGGAGGCGTCGAATCCGGTCGCATCCCGGTTTTTCTGTCGATTTTCCGAGCTGCCCCAAATGGACCAGCTCACTTCCTCGTAGAACTGGTTAAGCGACTTGCTGAAATGGCTGTCCGGATCCAGCTTCCAGAAACTGCTGTTGAACTTGATGCCAAAGTCCGCTTCGACGGCCTCACGCAGCTTCCCGGTGTCGATGCCTTTCTGTGTCAGCCAGCCCGCACTGCGATTTCTATCCTTGGCGGTCATTTTGTAGCTTCGCCAATGGTTGGCGATCTTGTCCGAGCGGACATAGGTGTAGTGCTTGTTGCCTTTAAGGCGCTTGATCTCCGTGAGCTTGGGGGTCGACTGCATGGTCGTGCTCACGATTCCGAGATCCTGCAGCTCTTTAACTGCAGCGTCTTTTTCTTGCTGGATGGCTGTTGTCAGGGCGCCTTCCCTGTCGGTTGGTAAGCCATTCGCGCCTGCTGTGGGGGCGTCGTCTTTTTGCAGGTCCTTGTACAGCTTCTCAATAGCGCCCCCGACCCGCTTTTCCTCCTCAATCAGCTCGTTTAGGTCATATTCGGTGAGGAAGAGGAGTTCTTCCGTGCCGGTCACGTGGACAATCTCGACATATTCATCCGCACAGGGTGCTGATTCCGAGACATCAGTGGCGGGAGAGGCGGTGAGAGGTTGTCCATGGCTGCCCGGCAGTTTCAGTTGCTGGCCCGTGTAGATCCGGTTTGGATCTTCAATGGACGGGTTCAGGCGCATTAAGCCGGAAACCGTCGCATTATTTTTCTGGGCGATACGGCTGAGCGTGTCCCCGGCCTGAACGGTGTAAGCGGATGCCATCATGCACCTCCATATGTCAGCAGATGATCCAGCTCGGCAAGTTTTTCGAAATTGGTCAGCTCGTCACTGGCCAGGACGGCCTGACACTCAGCTGAGTTCAATCGCTCGCCATGATGTACTGCCATTTCTGCATAGTGGGCGATGTCCTTTTCAGTGACGAATGCCTGTGTTTCGGCTTGCTGTACGATATCGCTGAGAGAACTGAGCGAAGTATCGCCTTGTGCCAGCCCCAGGTGATCGGCCAGCCTTCCTATGAAGCGACTTCTCTTGATGGCTTTCATGCGGTCCAACTGTTCTTGAGTGAGTTGGAACCAGCCTTCGTCCTTCAACTGCTTGATCGAGCCGGTCGAAGCAATCTCTATGGTTTGCCAGCCCGAGTCCGGGGTCGGATTCATCCAACACTCAATGGGGCCGCTGAACGCGATTTTTTCGCTGTCATCCATGGCGCCCAGGAAATTGGCTAAGTGGGATTGCGCATAAAAACGGCAATAGCTGAGTTGCCCTGACGGCAGCCGGATACTGATCAGGCTCTGTAGATGGCCGAGTAACGCGTCTTTTGTCACTCGTGTTTTCAGGACGATGCCATACCGGGACCATTCTTCACTGTTATCCCATAAGCGCGATCCCGGAGAGGGTTTGACGAGGAGGGGGCTTGCCTCAATCGCGGATTCGTGCCGAGTGCCCCGGTAGAGCCATGCCACCCAAGGAGAATCATCGTGTTTGTAGGTCAACATCAAAGCGTCGATCATCGCTCCGTCGAGCAGCAGATAGCTGTCAGGCATGGCTTCGCGGTCGTACATTTCGGTATTTGAGCGTTCCATCGTCGATCTATTCCGTTCAGCTTTCACTGCATTGACAATCCGCCAACGGGCACTGACCGTCTGGCTGGCGATGGCATTGCTTGCTCAGGAAAACGTCCTTTTGGGCCGCCCGCTTTAACTTTTGGGCCGAACTTGGCGAGCTTTCAACGTTTTCCCGATTAGAGGTCTCAGCCAGCGCATCAGACTCCACATGGGGATTTTTATTTTTGTCCAAGGCTTGCGGAATGATTGGGGCGACTGCGGCAACCGCCGCTCCACTCCCTGGCGCCCCGCCGGAATTCATCTTGATCATCGGCCCGGAGACGGTGACGCCGCTGGGGTCGACTTTGACGAAGCTGCCGCCTGCCTTGAGGGTGATTTCGGCGCCGGCTTCGACGACGATCTTCATGCCCGCCTTGTGATGGATCTCGGTGCCCGCTTCCACCAGTTGGGCTTTGCCCTGTTTGCTGTGGTGGGTGCCACCCACCGTCAGGCTTTGGCAGTGCCATGGGCTACTGGGAATTACTGCTGCGCCTGGGAGACCGGGAATTCGTCACCAACCACGCCACCACCTCGGCGTTCCTCGACCGCATGGTGGCCTACCCCGGCGGCATCATCCAGGA
>NZ_SJDL01000091.1 GCF_004327985.1 Marinobacter halodurans | reverse complement strand
TTCGATCCTGCCTGGCTCCACCAACTTTACGGATACCCTGGCTACGGTCAGTGTGCAGAAACAAGTGTTTCGGGTTGATGAACGATCGACTTCGAAGTCCTTCTTTCTGATCACTGGGTCAGACATGCTCTTTAACAATGCGGACAAGATTGCAAAGCGGATGATTCGTTTCTTTATCTCCGAAACGAAGAATCCAATGATAGCGATTTCAAGCGTTATCCGGTGTTAATCGTTGGGTTGCTTAATCTTGGATCAAGCGTCGGCAGGGCAAAAGGCTGCTGACACTGTGGAACCAACCTGGAGGCTTCGGTCGACAGAGCGGTTAAACAGTTGGTTTGGGGTTATATAGTCAAGCAACTAAGCGCATACGGTGGATGCCTTGGCAGTCAGAGGCGATGAAAGACGTGGAAGCCTGCGATAAGCGTCGGGGAGGTGGCAAACAACCTTTGATCCGGCGATCTCTGAATGGGGAAACCCACCTGGTTACGGCCAGGTATCCAATCCTGAATCCATAGGGATTGGAGGCGAACCGGGGGAACTGAAACATCTAAGTACCCCGAGGAAAAGAAATCAACCGAGATTCCCTCAGTAGCGGCGAGCGAACGGGGACCAGCCCTTAAGCTGAACAACTGGTAGGAAAAGGCTCTGGAAAGTGCCGCCATAGTGGGTGATAGCCCCGTATCCGAAACCTGAGTTCAGTGAAATCGAGTAGGACGGGTCACGTGTAATCCTGTCTGAACATGGGGGGACCATCCTCCAAGGCTAAATACTCCTGACTGACCGATAGTGAACCAGTACCGTGAGGGAAAGGCGAAAAGAACCCCTGTGAGGGGAGTGAAATAGATCCTGAAACCGTATGCGTACAAGCAGTCGGAGCCCCTTCGGGGGTGACGGCGTACCTTTTGTATAATGGGTCAGCGACTTATGTTCAGTGGCGAGGTTAACCATCTAGGGGAGCCGTAGGGAAACCGAGTCTGAATAGGGCGACTTAGTCGGTGGACATAGACCCGAAACCGGGCGATCTATCCATGAGCAGGTTGAAGGTGCGGTAACACGCACTGGAGGACCGAACCCACTGTCGTTGAAAAGCCAGGGGATGACTTGTGGATCGGAGTGAAAGGCTAATCAAGCCCGGAGATAGCTGGTTCTCCCCGAAAGCTATTTAGGTAGCGCCTCGGACGAATACCACTGGGGGTAGAGCACTGTTTCGGCTAGGGGGTCATCCCGACTTACCAAACCGATGCAAACTCCGAATACCAGTGAGTACTATCCGGGAGACACACGGCGGGTGCTAACGTCCGTCGTGAAAAGGGAAACAACCCAGACCGCCAGCTAAGGTCCCCAAATACCAGTTAAGTGGGAAACGATGTGGGAAGGCGAAGACAGCTAGGAGGTTGGCTTAGAAGCAGCCACCCTTTAAGGAAAGCGTAATAGCTCACTAGTCGAGTCGGCCTGCGCGGAAGATGTAACGGGGCTCAAACTGGTTACCGAAGCTGCGGCTGCATACTTTGTATGCGGGGTAGGGGAGCGTTCTGTAAGCCTGCGAAGGTGTGTCGAGAGGCATGCTGGAGGTATCAGAAGTGCGAATGCTGACATGAGTAACGATAATGCGGGTGAAAAACCCGCACGCCGGAAGACCAAGGGTTCCTGCGCAACGCTAATCGGCGCAGGGTGAGTCGGCCCCTAAGGCGAGACCGAAAGGTGTAGTCGATGGGAAACGGGTTAATATTCCCGTACCTCGCGTGACTGCGATGGAGAGACGGAGAAGGCTAGGTGAGCCGGGCGACGGTTGTCCCGGTTTAAGCAAGTAGGGAGAGGACTTAGGCAAATCCGGGTCCTCAATCCTGAGATGCGACGACGAGTGCTGCTTGCAGCGCGAAGTCATTGATGCCCTGCTTCCAGGAAAATCTTCTAAGCTTCAGGTCACGAGAGCCCGTACCCCAAACCGACACAGGTGGTCAGGTAGAGAATACCAAGGCGCTTGAGAGAACTCGGGTAAAGGAACTAGGCAAAATGGTGCCGTAACTTCGGGAGAAGGCACGCTGGTAGTAGGTGAAGCCCCTGCGGGTGGAGCCGAGACCAGTCGAAGATACCAGGCCCCTGCGACTGTTTATTAAAAACACAGCACTCTGCAAACACGAAAGTGGACGTATAGGGTGTGACGCCTGCCCGGTGCCGGAAGGTTAATTGATGGGGTTAGCATTCGTGCGAAGCTCTTGATCGAAGCCCCGGTAAACGGCGGCCGTAACTATAACGGTCCTAAGGTAGCGAAATTCCTTGTCGGGTAAGTTCCGACCTGCACGAATGGCGTAACGATGGGGGCGCTGTCTCTACCCGAGACTCAGTGAAATTGAAATCGCCGTGAAGATGCGGTGTATCCGCGGCTAGACGGAAAGACCCCGTGAACCTTTACTATAGCTTCACAGTGAACTTTGAGCATGCTTGTGTAGGATAGCTGGGAGGCTTTGAAGTGTGGACGCCAGTCTGCATGGAGCCAACCTTGAAATACCAGCCTGGCCTGTTTGAGGTTCTAACTTGGTCCCCTGATCGGGGATGAGGACACTGTGTGGTGGGTAGTTTGACTGGGGCGGTCTCCTCCCAAAGAGTAACGGAGGAGCACAAAGGTGGGCTAAGTACGGTCGGACATCGTACGGTTAGTGTAATGGCACAAGCCCGCTTGACTGCGAGACAGACACGTCGAGCAGGTGCGAAAGCAGGTCATAGTGATCCGGTGGTTCTGTATGGAAGGGCCATCGCTCAACGGATAAAAGGTACTCCGGGGATAACAGGCTGATACCGCCCAAGAGTTCACATCGACGGCGGTGTTTGGCACCTCGATGTCGGCTCATCACATCCTGGGGCTGAAGCCGGTCCCAAGGGTATGGCTGTTCGCCATTTAAAGTGGTACGCGAGCTGGGTTTAGAACGTCGTGAGACAGTTCGGTCCCTATCTGCCGTGGACGTTGGAGATTTGAGGAAAGCTGCTCCTAGTACGAGAGGACCGGAGTGGACGAACCTCTGGTGTTCGGGTTGTCACGCCAGTGGCATTGCCCGGTAGCTATGTTCGGACAGGATAACCGCTGAAGGCATCTAAGCGGGAAGCCCCTTCCAAGATGAGATCTCCCTGGCCCCTCGAGGGCCCTGAAGAGCCGTTCAAGACCAGGACGTTGATAGGTCGGGTGTGTAAGCGCTGCGAGGCGTTGAGCTAACCGATACTAATTGCTCGTGCGGCTTGACTATATAACACCCAAGCCAACTGCGGATAACGCAGGAAGTCGCTATACCCAGCGCAAGCTGCTTGCAATCTTGTCCCAACCCAGTGGTCACCTGTTTTGCCTGACGACCATAGCGGTCCGGAACCACCTGATCCCATCCCGAACTCAGCAGTGAAACGGACCAGCGCCGATGGTAGTGTGGCGTTTGCCCATGCGAGAGTAGGTCATCGTCAGGCTCCTAA
>NZ_SJDL01000090.1 GCF_004327985.1 Marinobacter halodurans | reverse complement strand
GACCGAGACACTGAATTATCAATCAGCCCCGTTGCCTGACTGGGGAATGTTTTCTGCAAACCGGAAACCGCCAAAGCGCGGGCCGAACACACAACCCAGCAACACCGGAGTAAAGGCCTTTAACGCCTGGGCTCAGCGGCCGTTTTGGAGGCACACCGCGCCGGAAAAACGGTCCGCTGGAGCCCTTGGTTATGCATGAATAGCGCGAAGCTCATTGACCACGCCTTTGTATTCTTTTCCCACGAGGCCTAGCTTTTGGTGAAACCTAAAGCCTGATTTCTTTATTTGGGCAGCCTCAAACGCACGAGCCGCGTGACTCGACGCGATCTCTTTCTCTCCGGTATCCGCGTTGATGATCGCCTTCGCTGCATGCCAACGGAAATGGTCTACTGGGAACATTAACCTGTCTTGATGAGCATCTAGAATCTCGTTCGCGGAGCGATACAGATTGCGCAGCCTGTTTTCGACAATGGTGAGTGGATAAAGGATATATGCATCTGTTTTCAGATTTGGAAATTCAGCTTCTCTTTCCAATGCTTTGCCGTATGACTGGATCGCTTTGTCCACCTCACCTTGAGCGAGAAAAGCTGACGCCATATCACAGTAGGCTTGCGCATGATCAAAATCTTCTTCAAGCGAGAAATATTGATCCAAAAGCATCAGGGCCACATCAGGCCGAATGCGTGAAATTATTGATGCTTGGATTCGTAAATACTGTTCTTTCCGGCGCGCACGCTTTAGTTTGGCGAAGAACTGAGCCTCAACTTCACTGTTCCACTCTTTGTTTCGATACCAATCTTCCCTACTCACACGATGCATCCCTCCCTACGCATAACGCCTGCAGCATGCGCGCCCATGGAATGGAGCCGTAGGCGCAATGTAATGGGCGTCGCCGTGCCTGCGCTGGTTAGGCATTTTGGGCAGATGCCCGCGACACAGCTTCAATTTCACATAGAATCTGATTGGCCATGTGGACTATAGCTTTAGCATCTGACGAAGTGGCTTCCCGGTCATTATGCGCATATCTGTTTCTATAGACTCCGTAGAAACCGCTTATCAGATTTCGGAGAGACTGCTTCTTAGAATCATCCAGAGCAACTGGGATTTTTCCACCTTTTCCAAACACCAAATTGACCAAATCTTCGCCATCAATCTCGTCTTGGACTCCAAAGGCTCTCCTCAATCGTTCGGTGAGCACGACAAAGGTCTTCCTAATTGCTGAATCAAAGTGCAAACCGTCCATCAAGGGAACTACCGACTCTCGGAGCTTTTCATCCAGGAATTGATCTTCACTGGCTTCAGATATCAAACTACGTAGCGTCGCTGGTAAATCGTAAAACAGAATATCTTTGATATCCGAGTAACATCCGGCTTTGTCGTTTCTCTTGAGATAGTACTCAAGAAACGTAAGGTGCCTCCCCAAGCTTCCGCATTGCTCCCAACCAAGGTCCGCTATCTCCACTAATTTTGTAGCATTCCCACCAAGTTCTTGCTGTACTCGGAGCAACTCAGGTGCTTCGGCTTCCTCAAACAATCCGTATAGCTGGACAGCCTTATCATGGGTTATTTGGTACTGCTGAAGCACTGATGTTAATGATTTCTTAATCCCCATGATCTCCCCTGATCTTGCCTAACAGCAATTATGTGGTACCTGGCTCCCAAGCTATCAGGACATGCATCTACCAGCCATCCAGTTTAATCCCATTTTCCCGGAGATATTCGCCTTCTTTTTCCAGATATTCATCTACCCATTGAGAATAGTCTGACTTCTCGTTGTTATACGGCTTAGCCTCGTAACGCCCAACCTCAATCGCATTCTCGCCCCGGTTCATAATCCACACTACAACGGTCCCGCCCGGCGCCAGCCCAAAAACCAGGGCATCCCGAGGGTATTCCGCTATCTCTCCAAAGCTCTCGAAAGGTGCAATTTCTTTCATCTTTTCTTCGATTTCATCAGCGTTTTTCAGGTGAATCAGTGCTTCGTACGATTGCTGTTCGGCAAAGGAGAACCACTTAATCAAGACCAGTTCTGGCATAGCTTGCCATTCAGCATGCTTGCCTGATGGTTCTCTCCAGCAACACGTGATAATTCCAATAGGAGCTCTCCAACCAATATCCTCGGAACGAGATTCAAAAATCAACGTATCGACCCACGCATCGTAGTGCTTGGGTACCACAACCGCGATACTTCTATACGTGGACTCTGGACCATTCTGAGGCGCTTCGGACCCTACTTGCTCCGAACACCCCAGAAGCACCAAAACACAGAGGCTGACCGCCAGATGTTTAATACTCATGATATTGCCCCTCAATCCACTGTCCTTCATTCGGATGCACGACCCGTTTTCCATATTTGGCTGGTTTGAAGGGATAAAGCGGCCCAAGCTTCAAGTAATGATCCGAATGGTGAATGTATCGTTGCTTAAGCAACGCCCGGGATTCTGGGGTCATCAGTAGGTCGCTGCCATGCCAGACATGGGCGGCCAGATTTCTGGCAACGGTCGTTAATTCTTGCGGTAGAGAAAGGCCTTCAACTTTTGGGTTAATAGATTGAAAAGGCACACCGGCATCCACTGCCAACATATGCATCAGGTAGAGCGGGATACGGGAGTACTCGCCACGAACTTCGCGGTCCAGCCAAAGACGAAGCGTTATATCACCGCCCGGCAAACCGGGTGCTCGCTCCTGTTCGATTTCAAGCGTGGCAAGTGGATTCAGCGGCCCGATCCAGCCTTCATTTTTGATCAGCGCACGATCCTGTAACATGCGCGAAAATTCAAAACTGGCTTCGGGATTGCGGCGGTCGTTCCCCCTGACCACCAGAGGCAGGCGAACTTCAACACGCTCGTGAAAAATCTCAGGGTAACCACCACCAATATCGGAGTGTACTCCGGGAAGTACCCATTCATCGAAGTGTTCCGGTAGGTTGCCGGACTCACTCCGTAGACTGTTCAGTGAAAAGTTGTGTCGGCGCTCATCCCGCGCAGCAAACTGGACAACCCTTTCAGCATCTTCCGGCCTCAGGTTGACGTTAATGCGCCCCGTTTCCGCATCGTGTGCAGAAAAGTCCAGATTGCCCAGATCGGCAATTCCCGCAACGGTGTCGAACAGGCCCAGAAAGCGAACGGTGATCTTCTTCGGCCATGGAAAACCCGCTTGCTTGAAGGCTTTGGCCAAAGCCCCGTTTTCATCGTTTACCTCCCGACTGATAAAATGTCGGGCTGTAGCAGCTCCACGACTAAAGCCAAACACATCGAGGACCAATTCATCGATTCGGTCAGTAACGTTACGCTTTAATTGAAAGAGAAAGTTACTGCAGCCTTCGTCAATTTTTTTGAGTATCCCTTGCTCTCCAGAGTTATCGTCAAATCTGGTGTATGAACATCAGGCAGCGTTCCTGTCTGATTGTTGCTCAACCGCTTCTCCGTCCCGGAACTCGACGTTGTTAACGACCAGTTCCAGAAGCTGAAATCCTTTGATGC
>NZ_SJDL01000089.1 GCF_004327985.1 Marinobacter halodurans | reverse complement strand
GTGTTCCGCCAAACTGGCGGGAAACAGGCAAGGAACACACAAATAACGGGAAAATAGTGTCTGAATCTTCGATTTTTTGCCGATTAAAACCAAATTCAGCAAAAATCAGCGGTTATTCAGACCTTCCCTAGGAGGGAACTGTGATTTTTTCGGTTTCAGAAAGTCTTGAAGAAGCAAAAAAAATACTACCGAGCAGTTTCACTAGCCTAAATATATGGGAAAGGAAGCACATTGAAGAATGGGTACGGTCAAACCCAGAGCTCTTGGGGGAGGATCTCCTGATAGTTAGCATTGAATTTGATCGATTTACCAATAGCAACGACAGACTGGACGTACTTGCCCTCGACCGTTCTGGAAACCTTGTCGTAATTGAACTTAAACGTGACTCTGCAGCCGGCTATGCTGATTTGCAGGCGCTTCGCTATGCAGCAATGGTCTCTTCAATGACCATTGAAGTGCTCTTGCCTTACTACATTGCCTATCGAAAGAAATATGATGGTGAGGTTCTTTCTGATGGTGAAGCTAAAGATCAAATAATTGAGTTTGTCGAATCAGATTCATTTGTAGAGCTATCTAATAAGCCAAGAATAATTATTTGTTCCGAGGGGTTCTCACAAGAGATTACAGCGACTGTATTATGGTTGCGCGAATCAGACGTTGATATAAGTTGTGTCAAAATCACTCCATACCAGATCGGATCGCAGGTAGTAATAGTTCCGAAGGTTGTAATACCCCTTGAGGAGGCGCGCCAATATTTAATCGATATAAAGAGAAAGGAAGAAGTAAAGGAGCTATCCGTTCGTAAAAATCGCCCCAAAACCATGAAGATTCTAATAGAAAATAACTTGGTTCATGAAGGTGATAATATATATCTTAAATATGGGCTGCCTACCCATGTCGAGTTTGACCCAAATGATCCAATGTTTAGGGCAACCATCACTGGTAAGTTAGGGCAAAGCGACGCCATTCAATGGGAAAAGGATGGCCAGGAATACTCAATTTCAGCTCTCACCTGGATGATTTTCAAAGAGTTACATCCTGATAAAAAAGATCCTGGAGGGGTTAATGGCAATTGGCATTGGGTACACTCAAACGGCAATACTTTGTGGCAGATTGCCGAGCAATATTTGGAGAGTCACACATAACAAATGCGTCAACGGGACCGCTTTGTTCCGCTGTCGCTCCACAAATCGGCCCGTTACGCCGGCGTTAGCGTTTCTGTCGAGATCGGGAATCATGAATAAATTTGAAGTTGCTATATCGACACTTTTTGTTGGTTACTTTTTAGGCCAAGCAACAGACTTCGCAAAGTTTTTCTATTCCAATCATAGGAAGAAGAACGCTATAAAGGTTGAGGTTCAAGATTTATTGGATGAGTTTCAATATAAAACCACGAGAATTGAAGAGATAGCAAAAATGCTATCTGATGATGAGTTGCTGAATGTTCCAGCACCAGGGAAGGTTCATAACGTAATCTACCAAGAACTTTTTCCCGAAGTTTCGCCATATTTCAGCAAAAAAGAGCGAGAGCTACACAAATCCTTTAATGGTTCAGTTGAGCAATTTAATGGTGGGGTTGATAGCCTAATATCCGAAGGGGCCGAAAGATTTAGGAAAAACCTTTTATCCCTTTACTATTACTCTTTGCTTTGTGAAGAAACCGCAAAAAATGTCATAGATAATCATCCAGACTATAGACTAATAGAAGATGAAGGGCGCCTTACAGAAATTAATGCGAGGGTTCATGAGTTTGGTCTTCGATACGCGCTCGACGATCTTCATGAAATACGCTAACAATGCGCATCAATACGCGGCCAATGGCCGCCGGACGCCCTTTAAATTGCGGCTGCGCCTCCATTTTAAGGGCGCCGTTGTGCGCTGGCGTTAACCCCTTCGCCCGCCACCTTGCAAAACTCCGTCAATGACGTATATTTGTCGTCATGTTTACCATCATCGAAACCCCTACATTCGAAGCAGATGCCAGAAAAATCTGGACTGAGGAGGAACGAAACGCGTTCTTTGCCTGGTTGGCGGCCAATCCGGAAATTGGCGATCCCATTCCAGGTAGCGGAGGATGTAGAAAGGTTCGTTGGTCGGTGGCGGGTTCAGGGAAGCGTGGTGGAGTGCGAGTCATTTACTTCACACGGTTGGCTAATGGTGAGATCTGGCTGTTGGTGATCTACAAGAAGGCCGTCAAGGAGAACATACCCGCGCATATCCTGAAGTCGATTCGTGAGGTATTGGAAAATGAGTAATGAGACTCTGAGTGCTGAGGAGCTTGGCAACAAGCTGCTCCAATCTGTTAAAGAAATGAAAGCGGGCAAAGCCGCGCGAGTCAGTCGTGTGGAGCCAAACGAGGTCGCAGAAGCGCGTGGCAAAACTGGCCTCACGCAGCGAGAGTTTGCAGAGGTACTCCATATTTCTCCGCGCACGCTACAGGAATGGGAGCAGGGGCGACGCAAACCTTCCGGGCCGGCAAAGGCGCTCATTGAGATTGCTTTCCGCCATCCGGAGGTGATTCGGGAAGATCTTGAACTCAGGGGTTAACAAGGCGTGTAAGAGGGACAAAGTGCTACGCACTTCGCCCCTTCACTTGGCGTTATAGCCCAAAATGAGGATGAGTAATGAACATTGAAACTTGGTTAACATTTGTCGTAGCTTCATTGGTTCTCACGATGACGCCGGGACCTAGTATTTTATTAGGTGTTGTCCACTCTATGAAGTATGGTGTGAAAAAAACAGTAGTAACTGCTTTGGGGGATATCTCAGCCAACTTTTTACAAATGGTCTTGGTGGCAATTGGCTTAGGTGTGGTTATAGCCAGTTCTGAGTTGGCTTTCTTGATCATCAAATGGTTTGGTGTCGTTACATTGCTATACATGGGACTAAGAATGTTGTTTGCCAAACCCCATAAAATTCGAGAAGAAAGCACGCAGACTTCGATTTCTATACATAGGCTTTTTTTCAGCGGATTTTTTGTAGCTGCCGGAAATCCAAAAGCAATAGTGTTTTTCACGGCATTTTTCCCTCAGTTTATCGATCCAACACAGCCTCTTTTTCAACAAATGGCCGTTATGTGCCCAACCATGGCATTCTTGGATTTTACATGGGTTATGATTTATGTGATGTCCGCTAAGAAGTTTCTAGGGTTTATGCACAATCACCCTATGTACTTAAATCGTATTGGCGGTTCAGCCCTTGTTCTTGCGTCTGGCTTTTTGGTATCTACCAATCGATCCGCTAATGTTTAGCTATAACAAATAAGGATAGGTCGCGCGCAGCCGCGACCTGATCCGGTGTTGGACGAGCCCGGTGCTTCTCTATTCAGGAAATAGCGTCGGCGAACCCAGAGGTGCTTTAGCCTTGGCGTTTGGCGGCCATTTTCGCCAGGACAGGGGCGCCCGGAACCGTCGGTGAAGCCGACAGCCGGTTTGCCCTGGCCGTGATGTCATAAGGTGCGTTGGCTTCTCCCTTTGAGGTGCATGTCAGTTAAAGAAAGGCTCAGGCCGGACATCGTCGCCGGATGACGGGCCACCGGCAGGGCCGACGCCAGAAGGTAAGGCTCATGGGCTG
>NZ_SJDL01000088.1 GCF_004327985.1 Marinobacter halodurans | reverse complement strand
CACCAGGCTGGCTGCTTCCTGCTTGAACTCAGGAGTAAAGGAACGTCGTTTTCTGGTCATCAGACACCTCGTTTATGGTGGCGATCTTACCACCTACGTTGGTGTCCGGAATCATTGGACCACTACAACAGGGTCACTGATCAGCAACTTGAGGATCGGGCGGTAAGGGGCGTTGATCCCGCTTCGGGAACGACGTTGGATGCATTCAATAAATTTCCAGATGGTACCCCTAAACCCCATAAGGTAGGGAGGAACGCAACTGCCTTTACAACTGATGAAGCACTGTTGCAAGCAGATGACATCGTTCGAAGTTCTATGCAATTCCAGAAAAATATTGCAGAGGCAAAAGCAAATGGGGACTTATTCGTCGATGCGATTGAGCTGCCATTGGAAGAGGTTTTTGGAAGTGATTACAAGAATTTCGTTCGGGGTGTCACTCGCTTGGGAAGCAAGCGTAACCCGACGGGTGAGATCCCTACAGATTTCACTGACGGTACCATCAAAGCCATTTATCGGCTTGATCAGGCCGGCAGCGTAAAATTACACACTTTGTACCCGAACCCTAAAAATTAGCGGAGATAAGCATGAGTCAGATTAAGGAACCACTGCGGACAATACTAAGAAAATATTGCCATATTGAATGCTATGACCCGCAGATACTGCGGGAGGCGATCAGTACTGGGCATGGGTTTCCTTACGATATAGATCTATTTAAAGCTCAGCTTCGTGAGGCCATTGATATGAAGTTGATATCACCCGATGAGTATGAAGCGCTAACTGAAGAAGATTTTGACTCACAAGATGATTTGCAAGCTTGGCTGGAAGAGCTGTGGGACGAGCTCGACGCATAAAGATTTTTTTGTTGCCATGGCTTTCACTCAAACGCTCGGAGTCAGATACCGCACTTGAAGCGCCGCCCGGGGTCTTGCATTTTGCCTCCCGGATAATCCGGCTGACGCGTGAGTAGTGAAGTCCAAAGAAATCGCCTATTTCTTTCAGGCTGCATCCGCCACTCGCATACGCTAAACAGATGGCTTCGTTTCGGGACGACGCAGAGTCCCCGTAGAATTCTAGTGGTTTGGCCAGAGGGCGACGCTGACTCGTGGGTATTTCGCTGAGACGTTCTGCCCCTTCAATTCGCTTTTGCATTTCATCAACGAATTGATCGCTCCCAAGATAGACTTGGTTTTTTAACCTTTCCCATGGAGACGGTTGGTTCTTGCCGTCAGCGACAAACTGCTCGTAGCTTTCTACTGCTCTGTCCCGCCGTTCACCAAAAGCAGCCAGAATCCAATCAGTATCCAGTGCCTTCAAATCCCTTTCGTAACCTGCCGTTGCACGGTAACTGCTCCAGGGCCATTCCAAAGCCGATCGAACCATCGCGGCACGAACAGGATTCAGCACGATGTAGCGGCACAGCTCCAACAGGTAGTTGTCCTTCTCAACCAGAATCGCTTTATAACGCCCCTGGAAAACGTGCCCTACCCGGCCATGGTGCCGATTGAAAACCTGCGTATAGACGCCGTTCAGTTGGCGCATGCCTTTCGATAGATTGCCTTCCGGCGTTTCGATCAGCAGGTGGTAGTGATTGCCCATCAAACAATAGGCGTGACATACCCAGTTGAAGATCTCGCAAACCTCATCGAGGATCGACAACCAGGCGCGTCGGTCGTCGTCTGATTCGTAAATCATCTCCCGGCGGTTTCCGCGGGACGTCACGTGGTACAACGCGCCGGCAAACTCCAGTCGCAACGGTCTGGCCATTCCTTGGCTCCTTCCGTGGTTCTACTTTGGGCGAGAATAGACTGCGGTCATCACAACGAAATGGCAAGGCGGGGCAAAACGCAAGACTTGACCCCGACGTCTCTTGCAACGAAATGGCAAGGCGGGGCAAAACGCAAGACTTGACCCCGACGTCTCTTGGCACAACAAGACCGCGCATCGGTTCTATCAACGTAAACGGGCGCAGCGTAACGGCGCTCTGGCGACTAAGGCCCTGGCTCATAAGATGGCTCGAGCCTGTTACTACGTCATGCGCGATCAGGTGCCGTTTGATGAAACCAAACTCTTTGCCTGAATACGATTTGAGTGCGTGGAGCAGCCCGGAAACCGGGATGGTTCAACCAGAAATCTGAATGGGACTCCACGCACTCTCCCGAGCACGCAAAGTGCCTGATGCGCCCTGACCGTGAGCCACTCCGAGACTGGCGCCGCAAGAGCGAGCAACCATCAATCTGTATCACTTGGACGCGGTCAGGCACCGATGATTTTTTGGGGCGAAAGCCAGGGGCTAGCTCGGCTAGCCAGCCTTGATCCTGATGGGTGTCTGGTGCGGATCAGTCTGCAACCAACCACTGAAATAGCGGGCGCGCATTTGAGGGGGCAGCGCCGTAAAAAATACGGCCAGGTCTTATATTGTGCCTTGACCCCGGCTGGCTAATGGGTGTCCCGGTTTTATTCTTGATGGGTGTCCCGGTTTTTACGGGTTTGGGTTTTGGTGGCGCGCTGTCCAGCGTGGCCTTTCAAATCGCAAGTTGTTAGGCTTGAACGTTAATTATTAGTAACTTGGTGATGGAGGGGCGCTGTGACGGATAAGAATGATGTGCAGACCAAAAGGGAGTGGTATCAAACAGGCTGGTTGTGGGTGTGGCTGATTGTCTTCTGGCCCGTCGGGCTTTATGGCTTATGGAAGCGTGTAGACCCAAAGAATCGAAAATGGGTAGCCATCGGTGGTGCTGCTTTTGTTGTTATTGGGCTCATTGGAGTAGAAGACGGTTCTTCCCTGTCTTCAAGCAAGGGTTCTTATAGCGGGACGGGAAGCTATCTCCAAAAAGATTCCGTAGTGTGCTTCACCGAACGTGCCTTCGAGAAGCAATCAACCCTGATTGCCAGCGGCGGGAAGAATTTGATAAGCGGGTGCAAGGTTACTAAGTACAGAATGAAAGTGGCCATCGATGATATGAGTTTGTTCTCGGGGAAAGTGAGGGTCATTACGATGGGCGGTCAAACGCTGTGGACCTTTGCCGAGATGGTTGATTCTTGATTTTCGAGAGTGGGGCAGGCGCGGATATAAGAATGCTTCCTGGGGTTCTACCCCTCTACTGCGGACATTCCTAAAAGAGGCACACTGTGCCAAAGGAGTGTTCTTGTCCAGACGCAGAAAATATCAATAAATATGCGCTCTGACACCTTTTATTCATTGCCCATCAAACAGTAGGCGTGACATACCCAGTTGAACGTCTCGCAAACTTCATCAAGGATCGACAACCAAGCGCGTCGATCGCCATCTGATTCGTAAATCATCTCCCGACGATTTCCGCGAGACGTCACGTGATACAACGCGCCGGCATACTCCAGTCGCAACGGTCTGGCCATTCCTTGGCTCCTTCCGTGGTTCTACTTTGGGCGAGAATAGACTGCGGTCATCACAACGAAATGGCAAGGCGGGGCAAAACGCAAGACCTGACCCCGCGTGTGCACGTGACGTACTTTAGGGATGTCGCCGACCAAATTGATGAAATTGAAAGGGATAACATTCTTCAAATCCCCCTCTGTCAGCCTAGTTGTCCAGTAGGCGATTTCGCCTGATTTTTCCGAGTCGGGGCGGCATGGGAGCATGTCATGCCACGTTATTCCGAAGAACGTAAAGCCGCAGTGCTGAAGAAGTTGTTG
>NZ_SJDL01000087.1 GCF_004327985.1 Marinobacter halodurans | reverse complement strand
ACCGTCGCCAGGGCCCGGCCGTTGAACAGGTAGTGCCCGGTGCGGGCCTGCCAGTGAGGCCCGGTCAGCCCACCCCCGGGAACCACGAGATGCACGTGGGGATGGAAAGCCAGGCGACGGGAGTGGGTGTGCAACACCCCGACCAGCCCGAGCTGGTTGCCCAGGCGTTGATCGTTGCGGGCGAATTGATTCAGCGTCTCCCGGGCGACCTGGAACAGGGTGTGACAGGTCCACCGCAGGTGGTGCCAGGCAAAGCCCCGTAACTGGGCCGGCAGGGTGAAGGTCACCAGGAAATAGTCCACCGGCAACCACTTCTGCCGTTGCCGCTCCAGCCACTGGCGGTTGGTGCTGTGCTGGCAGGCCGGGCAACTGCGGTGGCCGCAGGACGGATACGCCTGTTGGGTCTGCTGGCACGGCGCGCACCGATAACGGAGCTCGCCGCAGGCCGGCGTATGGCAGGCGAGGATCGACTGAAGGGCCGCGTAATGCTCCGGTCGCATCCGCTCGCCATAACGATCCCGCAGGCGGCCCTGGTGATCGCCAAGGATTTGCGCCAGGGTGATCATTCGGTCACCCAGTCGACCTGCAGGCGGTCCACCAGGGCATTGATCATCAGGGCACTGTTCTGCTGGGCCTCGTGGGTCATCCGGGTGTAACGGGCGGTGGTGACCGGACTGGCATGCCCCAGCAGGGTCTGGATCGAGCGCAGGTTAACGCCGTTCTCCAACAGATGGGTGGCAAAGCTGTGGCGCAGGCAGTGGATGTGGACCTGCTTGCGGATGCCGCAGTCCCGGGCAACCAGCTTGATGGCCTTCTGTACCCCGCCCCGGTCCATCACCCGGGGCTCACCGGAGACAGCAACCGACTCATAGGGAGGCTGTCCACCGGGAAACAGGAGAACGGGATGACGATGCGTGGCCCAGTAGCGCCGCAGGGCCTTGAGGGTCATCAACGGCAAAGGCACGAACCGGTCCTTCCTGCCCTTGCCACAACGGACATGGATCCGCATCAGATGGCTGTCGACATCGGCGATGGTCAGGTTCAGGGCCTCACTGAGGCGCAGCCCGAGGCTGTAGGTGGTGAGGAAATAGACCTGATAGCTGAGTTTACGGGTGTGACTGATCAGCCGTCCGACCTCGTCCAGGGAGAGCACATCCTGCAGCGTCTGGACCTTGGGTGGCTTGGTGATGGGGACGTAGTCCCAGGGCTTGTCGAGCACGTACTGGTAAAAACGCTGCAGGGCATTGCGGGCAATCTTGACCAGGCTCCAGGAACGATGCTCGACCAGGTGCATAAAGTACTGCTGCAGTTGATCGGTGCTAAGCTGGTCGGGGCAGGTATCGAAGTGGTCGCTCACCTGGCGCAGGCAGCGGGTGTACAGGTCGATGGTCTTGGGGCTTTTGCCCCGCAGGGTGAGTTCGGTGAGGTAGCGTTGGTACAGTGCCTGAAAACGGGTGTGTTCGTGGGTGTTCATTACACTTCTCCTGAGGGCCCTACCGGAATGGAAGGGATCAGGGAAGTACAGACGACTTATAACTCTGCCGCGTAGCGGCTTCGTTCAACAAGTTGTTCCAGTCTGTTCCGGGCCAAATGGCCCTCCACCGGACAGCTTTTTCTCCGCTTCGCTGCGCAAAAGCTGCCGCTGAACAAAAGCGTTATGCAGTCATTCCTACGCCTCGTTGACAAGTGTCACGTGACGCAATACACTTTGCTTCATGATCAAATCCTTCGCTGACAAACGAACCCAAGAGCTCTACTCCAAGGGCAAGTCAAAGAAATTTCCTGCGGATGTTGCACCGAGAGCTGCTAGAAAACTTGAATACGTGGATCTGGCCTTACAGCTTGAGGATTTGAAAGTGCCGCCCGGCAACCGTCTTCACCCACTGTCGGGAAACAGGCAGGGGCAGCACGCAATTTCAATCAATGATCAGTGGCGTATCTGTTTTCGTTTTGAAGATGGCGATGCGTATGAAGTCGAAGTGTGTGACTACCACTGAGTGAGGTGATGACTATGGCTATTCTTAATACTGCCGGTATGCAGCGCAAACCGACTCATCCTGGTGAAATGCTGAGGGAAGACTTTCTTCCGGACTATGGCCTTACCGTTTCGGGGTTGGCTGAATCTCTGGGTGTCTCTCGTCAGTCAGTTAATGAGTTACTGCGCGAGCGTCGTGCTGTGAGTCCTGAAATGGCGCTCCGGCTTGCGCGTTTGTTTGGTAATTCGCCGGAGTTCTGGCTGAACGCACAGCGGTCTGTTGATCTTTGGACTGCCGCGCAGTCGGTCAAGGAAGAAGTGGATCGAATCAAGCCGCTACATGCTGCATAACCAAGCCGTGCACCGGATGCCAAAACCTCCGCTTCGCTCCGGCTTTGTCACCGGTGACGGCAGGCGTTATGTGTCCGTTGGTGCAGACTGAAGTAATTAATGAAGGTTGCGGCTGTTATGGAGTTAAAGGCTTGTTTTTGTAGTCGCCGATGCGAAGGAGATCGGAATCGCTCATTTAAGCCGTGTCCTTTATGTGGCAATAGCTGGTATTCAAGCAATGGAGAATCAGAGCGTCACTACTGCAATACAGCATGGGTAATGTGTGAGGTGGACCCCATCAGTTGGACAGCCTGAAGGTGCAGTTAAGCTCTGATCCAGTTGTATTCCCGGCTCAAGCTGCCAGGGTCATGGGTTGCTGGTAGTACACCTCATCTGGTGTTTGGTAATCAAATGTTTGATGGTACCGGGTCTGGTTGTAGTGCCGGAAGTACCGGTTGAGCGCCTGCTTCAAGTGGTGTCCGTCCTCGAAGGCGGTGAGATAGACACACTCATATTTGACACTACGCCAGAGACGCTCCACGAAGATGTTGTCATGGTAGCAGCCCTTGGAGGCTATAAAGGGCAATCAATCTGAAAACTGGACAATGCCGGCTGAAAAAAACGAGATCGAAGGCGGTGGAATACTCGCTCTATTTTGGGTTTTTCTACAGCCTCGTTAGCAGCTAAAGCTTCCTTCCAAATCTTGCGTGGTGAGTAAAAAAGGAATAATTTGTACTCATGGATGAGTTTGAATTCGACGAAGCCAAAAGCCAGGCCAACCTGGACAAGCACGGTATTGATTTCGTTTCTGCCCAAGGGCTGTGGAAAGATCCATACCTGCTGGAGATCCGCGCAAAATCAGAGGATGAGCAGAGGTTTTTGCTGATAGGCAAGATTGGTGACAAGCACTGGTCGGCGGTCGTCACATACAGGGATGCTCGTATTCGTCTGATTTCAGTCAGACGTTCCCGCAAGAAGGAGGTTGAGCTCTATGAAAGCTAAAGACTTCGACAAAAAATTTGAGGAAGATCAGGAAGACGTTGTTGATGACCTAGACCTGTCCTCTGCCCGGCGCATTAATCAGGAACAAAAGCGAATCAACGTCGATTTCCCGGCTTGGGTTGTCGAGTCGTTGGATCGTGAGGCTGCGCGCATAGGCGTTACCCGCCAATCGATCATCAAGGTGTGGCTGGTGGAGCGTCTTCAGGCAGAATCTGCTAACAAATAAGGATAGGTCGCGCGCAGCCGCGACCTGATCCGGTGTTGGACGAGCCCGGTGCTTCTCTATTAAGGAAATAGCGTCGGCGAACCCAGAGGTGCTTTAGCCTTGGCGTTTGGCGGCCATTTTCGCCAGGACAGGGGCGCCCGGAACCGTCGGTGAAGCCGACAGCCGGTTTGCCCTGGCCGTGATGTCATAAGGTGCGTTGGCTTCTCCCTTTGAGGTGCATGTCAGTTAAAGAAAGGC
>NZ_SJDL01000086.1 GCF_004327985.1 Marinobacter halodurans | reverse complement strand
CGACGTTCAGGCCAAGGCGGGCAGGGACATGCAACTGATCGGCGCCATCGACCAGCAGCAGGAGAATGTCCGGAAATCCGAAAAGAACAGCGTTCGACGCAAGGACGAAATCCGCGGCTACCACCACGAGTCCGCCGTGAAAGCGCAAATAGCCAGTGGCGGCGACCTGTCCCTGGACAGTGGCCGCGACATACAGGTGACCGGTTCCGACCTGGTCGCGGATGACGCCCTCCGGATCGGCGACCACGTGGTTGAGCACGCCGGGGACGACTACAGGACGGCATCGGGCGATCGGGTTGAAAACCTCACCGTCGATGCGCTGGCCCTGAAAAACGAGGACTGGGCGGAAAAGAGCCGCAGCTTTACCGGCGTCATGAAAGCCCTCTCACAGGTCGCGGCCTATACGGTTGCCGGTGTGATGGGCGTCGGAGCCGATACGCCCGCGATTGAACTCGGCCGCCGGAAAGCGGATCGCACGCAACAGGTGAGCCACCAGGGATCCGGGCTCGCCGCGAACGACATCGCCGTCAATGTCGACGGGACGGCCCGCTTCGCCGGGGCTGACGTGACCGCCGAGGATGGTTTCAACGTCAACGCCGACGACATCCAGATCGACGCCGTCGCCAACACCACGTCCGAAAGCCACGTTTCCGAGAAAGAGACCGTCAAAGGCCTGGGCGCCAAGCTTGAGCATGACGAATTCCGGCTGGGGGGCATCGAGGAACGCAAGGACCAGCAAACCCACACCCAGGTCACCACCCAGTGGCAGGGCAGCCAGATCTCGGCGGGCCATATCGACCTCAACGCCGGCGACAGCATCCAGGTGACGGCATCGGACGTTGCCAGTTCCGGCGACATGAACCTGCAGGCTGGTAATAGTATCGAGGTGAGTGGGCGACAGGACACCCAGACCACGACGGACAGCCGCCATACGGAGATCCGGACCACCAGCGCCGGTGTCAAGAACGCGTATGTCGACGCCGCTTATGCGCTACAGGCCATGAACGACGCGCGACGGGCCGTGAGTGACGCCAAGAAGGCGCTCAGCGAGGCCAAGGACAAGGTCGCCCAGGGCAAGTTGCGCAAGCAGGACCTGAAGTACTACCGGGCGAACCTGGCAGCGGCTACCGCCAACCTGGGCCAGGCAGGCATCGCGTTTGCCGCCGCCGGTTCCACAGCCGCCACAACGACCGAAACCGGGGGCTTCTACGCCACGGGCAGCACTGAGCGCAGCACGCTCGACAGCGCCCAGACCGCGCAGTCCGCAACGTGGAACGGCAGCCAGCTCCTGGCCGGAGGCAACGCATCCCTCAAAAGCGGCGAAGACATCGGCATCAAGGGATCGGACGTCGCCGTCAACGGCACGCTGGCCATCGACAGCAAGGATGTTGATATTGTTGCCGGCACCGAGACGAGCGCAACGGCTTCAGACAGTCGCCAGACCAACCAGAGCCTCACCGTCAGCTACGGCGCACACGGCTTCAGTGGTAGCGGCAGCGCCGGTTATAGCCGCTCCGACGCCGACGCAACCCGCCTGTCCCACCGCAACAGCAGCGTTAACGCCGGTTCACTCGAGAGCAACAGCGAGACCTTGACCGTGGCCGGCGCCAATGTCGCCGCGGATACCATCAACATCGATACCGAGACGCTGGACGTCCGCAGCCTGCAGGATCAGGGCCGCAGTAAAAGCAAGACCCGCGGCGCCAATGCGGGGCTGGGCGTCAGCAACGGCGCGGTCAGTTCCGTCACCGTCGGGGTTGAAAAGGCCGATGGCTCGTCCAATCGCACCTGGACGGACAACCAGACGAGCATCATCGGCCGGGAGTCGGTCACCGTTAACGCGAAAGACACGACCCTGACCGGCGCGGTCATTGCCAATGCAACCACCGATGCCAATGGCCAACTGGTCGACCAGGGCAACCTGGACCTGACCACCGACACGCTCACCGTCGCGGATCTCAACGACACCGATCAGGGCGAGGACCGGGGCTTCAATGCCAGCGTCACCGTGAACCTGGGGGGCGAGCCCCGCAACAAAGCGCAGCAGAGCGGACCACAAACCGGCCAGACCACCGTGGGCGGTCACTACTACGGCCACGACCGCGCCCAAACCTCACACGCCACGATCGGCCAGGGCCAGCTGGTTGTCGGGAGCGCGGAGCAGGACACCGTTGCCGGCCTGAACCGGGATCTCGACAAGAGCCAGGAAGTCACCCGGGACCTGGACATTGGCGGGCTGGATGCCAGCGTGACCGTCGACCACCGCGTACTGAGTGCAGCTGGGTGGGACAGCATCGTCAATGATGCTGTCGATACCATGGAGCATGGTGAGGATATCGTCCGAGCTGGCAAGGGGGTCGCCAATGATAAAGACTTGGCAATCCTCGATTTTGGCAAGGTGTTGCACAACAACGCCCAGGTCACGCAACTGAAGAACGACCTGCTGCGCAATCCGGAAAACGCCCAAATCCTCGCAGGGCTAAAAAGCCAGGACCCGGAAGTTCACGCGAAGGCTGTTGTGGACTTGGCGCACCTGGCCCAGGCCAAGTTCGGGCTCTCCCCCTCCGATTTCTATCTATACGATGGCAGCAGAACCAGCAGCTCGTCGCTGGCCGACAATCGTCTGGTTGACGTGAAGGGCGGGACGGACGTGGACACGGCCAGCTCATTGAAAGGTACCGCCTTCCTGGATGCCGGGGACGGCGTCCGTAAAACCGACATGATGTACACCCTGGGGCATGAGGTGTTGGAAACCCAGTCGTTCCAGGGCAAGGGCGGTGGACTCTTTGGTATAGACTCGGAACAGACCCAGGAAGCCCTGGGGAATGCGTTCGGGGAACAACTGGCGTCCCGCATCAACCAGGCGGCCGGAGGCGATCTCGACGCCACCGGCGGGAGCGGTTTCTCGGCGGCGCTGAAGAACAGCCAGGCGGTGCTGGATGGCACCAAGGTTGCCGACGAGGTGGGGTCGGCAAGGGTCGACCACCGTGAGCTGATCCGTGCGGTTCCAGGTACCAATGCACTCGGTGCGGCCATTGCCGTTGGACAGGTGGCGTATGACAGCGCCCGTAGCACGGCTGAGATCGCTGCGACGGGGCTGACGGGAGTGGATTACAGCAACAGTGACGGAAAGCTGGTGCAACAGGCGGCTGATTGGGTCGCCAATGGCCTGAAAGGCGGGGAAAACCTCGTGGAATGGGCGGTCACTGGCGAATGCTCGGACTGTGGCTCGTTGACGACAGTGAAATCGTCGGGCGCCGCCCCTGAAGGCGCGGCGACGGCGAAGCCTGCAGTTGCGGCCACCCCGCTGGGGGATAAGGCCGTAGCGGCGAATCGGGTCAAAAAACTGGCACAGGTGCGGGCCAGCATGGCGGAGAGTGGTGCGTCCAGTTCGTCCCTGACCTTTCTGGATCGTCAGATTGACGAGGAGCTATCCCATCTCCAGCAGATGACGGGTGCGCCGTTGACCTTGGATCACGGTCGGCTGGTCAATCCTGCTATCGGTGATCGAGAGCGACACCTGGCCAGCGGCACGTCCGTTACGCCAGTAACCAGGCCGATGCCGTCCAGCACGGGCGGCAGTGAGATGGTGGACTTGAGCCTGGGGCTCTTGACGAAGCCGGCGGTGGAAGGGGCAGCTTGGTCTACGGTATCTGGGGATCGTTCGGATGAGGTAAACCTTGGCCCGTATATGATGGAGCAGGGGGGCGATGTTAAAAACAAGGGTGTTAGCAATTTACTCGCAGATCAAAAATTTCAAGAATCCCTAAAAGATATTGATTGCGTGGACTGCGATGACATTGTGAGGTGGACCCGATCAGTTGGACAACCTGATGGTGTCACTAAGCTATGATCCGGTTGTTTCCCTGGCTCAGGCTAGCCAAGGCTATCGGTTGCCCGTAGTACACCTCATCGGGCGTTTGATACTCA
>NZ_SJDL01000085.1 GCF_004327985.1 Marinobacter halodurans | reverse complement strand
GGGTTCGAGATAGTAGGTGATTTCGGAATAATTTGGTTGGAGTGCAAGACATGTACCCCAGCCCTTTAGCTCATAACCAATACAGGCAAGGGACGCTCCTTTCGTCGCGCCCCTGCTGTTGGCGTTATGTAATGCCTACCATGCTATAATTGGCAGTTTGAACCATGTTTAACCAAGGGTAGCCAGGAAGCTACTCTTTACTGAAAGGAACTCTCACCATGAGCAATCTGATTGCCGCCTGCGTCGGCGACATGCATGTTTGCCCGATCAAAGGGCACGGCTCTTCCCCCATCATGCCAAACGGCTCCAGTATTCTTGTTGAAGGTAAGCCCATTGCCCGTGTAGGCGATGTTACCGGCTGCGGTGCGGTTATTACCCAAGGCTACCCGCTGGCGTTGGCCGATGGTATGCCAGTGGCCTACCTTGGCAGCCCCAGCAGTCATGGTGGCTCCATTGTCAGCGGTAATCCACGAGTGATTTTGGGTGTTGCCACCAACACCGCACCGGTTGTGGACTTCGCTGTGGCTGGTGCGCTGGATGACAAAGGTCAGCTTACCCCTGCCGCCAAGGAGTTGCTGAACAAAGATCCACAGGAGTTTGTGCGGAAAGCTGCGCAGAAAGGCGCGTTGATTGATGAAGGCTTGCCCGACGAATCACCGGAAGATCCGCCCGAAGAAGAGGAGCGCCCCAAAGTCCGGGTCGAGGCTGGCATCTTTTTCGATGGCACTGGCAATAATCGCGATAATACCCAAACCTATCAGCGGCAGATTGATGAATGTCTCACAGCTAATGCAGCCGAGGTCATCTCCGAAGACGAGTGCAGCGCCGAACTATCGCAGGTGATGGAAGGCAGTTATCTCAATGCGGAAACCAATGTCTCCAAGCTGGAAAACCTTTACCAGCGTGAAGGAGGCCAGAGTGAAACCGGCGAAAGGGTTTACCGGCTATCAACCTATGTGTCGGGAGTTGGCACAAAGTCCGGGGAGCCGGACGATGCGCCCAGTATGGGACTTGGGTTGGGTGACCAAGGCATACTTAAGAAAATTGAAGAGGGCAGCAATGATTTAGCCATTAGTTTCAAACGTGCTGTGGACGAGTCGGTTGACGAGCTAATACTTGACGTTTTTGGCTTCAGCCGTGGCGCGGCCACCGCTCGGCATTTTGTCAGCCGGGAGGTGCGGGACACAACGGGCTCTCTGTACAGTGAATACAAAGGGGCTTTAGTCAGAGCATTCGAGCGGCAGGGCATCCCATGGCCCAAGAAAGTTACCGTGCGCTTTGTCGGCTTGTTCGATACCGTTGCGGGGATTGCCGACCTCGGCAATCTCGACTTATCAGCGCATGATGCAGAAACCGGGCGCATCAACGTCAACTTGCGGTCGGAGGATGCGGAACGGGTCGTTCAGTTTTCCGCACGGGATGAGCGCCGCCACAACTTCTCTCTCAACAGCCTCCGGGGTGAGTCCGGCAACTTGCCGGACCATTTCAGCGAATGGGCGCTGCCTGGTGCCCACTCCGATATTGGCGGTGGCTACCCGGACCGCTTTCGGGAACGGGTAGAAGTTCGCCCGCCCTTGATTGTCAGCGGAAAAGATCGTCGGAATCCCGAAGCCAGTTTCGCATTCTCTCGCATGTTGCAGGAACGTGCACTGATTAAAAACGAAGGTTGGATCGGGCCACTGAACCCACTCGCCACACTTGAGATTGAACAGGAACGCCCACCCGGCTTGCCCGGCGGTGACATAACACTTCGCCTTTGGTTGGACCGCGAAGTTCGCGGTGAATACTCCCGTATTCCGCTGTATCTGATGCACAAATTGGCGGTGGATGCTGGTGTTCCCTTCCGCTCTATCAACCCAGAAGTAGAAGGCCTCTCCTTACCGCAAGAATTAATGACGGTTGCCAGAAACCTCGCTGCTCACGTTTGGCATGGCAGCGCGCTATTGATGACCCCGGAATCTAAAGCGCTACTGAAACAGCGGTATATTCACCATTCTGATCATTACCTGAAGCTTGGCCCCTTGTACCCTTTCAAGCCCGGCAAGTATGGCCGCCGAACCGTCCATCCGAATAAGGGGCAATGGTCAGAGGGGGAATATCATGAGTATTAAGACGCTTGCTATTAGCTTCTGTGTCTTGGTGCTGCTGGGGTGTTCGGACCAAGGAGAATCAGAGACACCCATGCACGGCCCGAATTCTGCCTATCGGAGCATCGGTGTTGTTGCCCCGGAACACTACGATGTATGGGTGGATAAATTCTTTATCGAGTCACTGTCAGAAAATGTTGGGTGGCGTCGCCCATTCGGGTTTGTCACTTGTTGCTGGAAAAGCCCTCCGCTCTCACGCGCAGAGTGGCAGACAACCCCCGAGTTGTTCCTTATTCGGTGGTTTTCGTTCGCAGAACAGCAATCCTATGAGGCTGTGATCAGATTGGAAAACGCCGCTGAAATTGTGGAAAAGATGAAAGAGCCAGCGCCGTATGAAAGATATGGTAAAACAATGGTTGAGCCTAGAGACACATTGGTTCTTGGCCTGGCACCGGGAGGAACGGTGGTTCTCTGGATCATGAATGGGGCGGAAAATGCGATTGAGGTGGGGCGTTATAAGGCGAAGCCGTTCAACAACGAGAAGTCTGACTATTCTCAATGGGTAGATGAATATCTGGAAAAAGAAGGCGAGTACCTCCGGGAAAATGGGGTCAAACTGGATGGCTGGTAGATACATGTCCTGATACCTTGGGAGTCAGGCACCACATAACCAAGCCATGCACCGGATGCCAAACCCTCCGCTTCGCTGCGGTTTTGTCACCGGTGATGGCGGGCATTATGTGTAGATGAAGATGCAGAGATTAACGCAAGAAGAGGTATTCGAATTAATCGATTCTTTAGATTGCGAGATCATAGAGTTTGAAAGGGTACGTCCGCACAATAAGGGCGAAATACGTCGGAAGGACTCAATGGATCGAGCCGCATTCAAAAAAATGGTGGCTGAAGCAATGGAAGAAGAACATCAGCCAGGTGGTGATATTGAAGTGCGCATCCCTTCTTCAAACGAAATTTTAGTTGGGCACCACGATGGCATCTATTGGTTGGAGTGAGACACACATAACCAGTAGTTCCAATACGTTCCGGCCCTGACGGGCCTCCACCGGACCGGTTTTCCGGCGCGATGCGCCTCCAAACCGGCCGCTGAACATTGGCGTTATGCCTGGCTTGATGTTCGACCAATAGAGCTTCTGCGATCTGATGATTGAAAAGCATATAAAGCTATTTACTGCAGCGGTATTCATTGTCGTCGTGATCGTATCAAAGATGATGATTGGTCCAATTACCTGCAATAGTGGTTGGAAGTCGCCATCAATCGGTAGCAGTGGAGCGTGTTCTAGTCATGGCGGCGTAGCCGAATGGAAAGCATTTTTACCTATCATTTTGGCTGGTGGGGTCGCATTCTGGTTCTACGGAAAATTTAGTCCCCGTCGGCTTCCGCAGAACAAAGACCAAAATGACTCCCCACGGCCAATTGAGCCGATTGAAACTCCAAAACCGGCTCCTAAAAGCAGCAGGCCTCGCAGCGTTAAATCACAACCTAATTGTCCACGCTGTAGAGCAAAAATGGTATTGAGAACAGCTTCGCAAGGTAGGAACGCTGGGGGTCAGTTTTGGGGGTGTCCAAAGTACCCTCGTTGCAGAGGAACTCGGCGATATGTCTCTGAGAACAAGGCATAACCAGTCGTTTAAGTACGTTCCGGCCCTACGGGCCTCCACCGGACCGGTTTTCCGTTGCACTCCAAACCGGCCGCTTAACATTGGCGTTAAAAGTCTATGTTGCATGAACCAGTGAGTAGAGATCAGGTAGCTAAAGTAAGGCCTTTCTTCAGGGGGCTGGCCGGTTTTTTCCTGTTTTGCACTTTACTGGCTGCCGCCGGGCTCATTT
>NZ_SJDL01000084.1 GCF_004327985.1 Marinobacter halodurans | reverse complement strand
AGGTGACCTTCGAGGGCCGGGAGGGCCCGGTGTTGGGGATCGTCACCAAGATCAACCGCAAGAGTGTGATCGTGTTGGCCGAGGATGGCACCAAGCAATACAAGGTCTCGCCGGAGTTATTGAGGCCACTACGTGACGTGAAGTAGGTCAACTACGTCGTGGAATGAACGCTTACGCTGCCATGGATAAAGCGAAAAGTCCCGCACCCTGTTTTATATTTCCCTTCCAGGCAACATAGACCGCCACCAATGGCGCGATTGTGATGACAAGCAGAATAAATACCAGCTGCAAGGGCGTGTTTCGGACATCTGCGACAACATGACTATAACCATGAGTAACCTGTACGATCAGGTGCAATACCGCTATGGCCAGTAACGTGAACTTGTCAGATGTCACAGGCATCCCCATTGCATCCCTGTTTTTTTCTTCCCGCTATTTTTCGGATTGGTGAAAGATAAAGAACAAGTCCATACAGGAAAAACAAGGGGACCTGTAAGCAGACTTTGCGGGTTGCATAGATGCCTGTGTAGATTTCATTGCTCTGTTTTTCAACGACAACGATCTCGCCAATGGGGACTTCTCCCAATGGTGAGTCCTCCGTTAACAGTTCGACCCGACCGAGCCAATCCATTTGAGCCGTGCGTTTCGCTTGACGCACACAATCGGGGCAGTTTGGGTTGTAGTACAAAGCTACTTTCGTCATGTTGTGACTCCAGAGTTGGGCCCGTTGCCAACGACGCTCCCAAGTAAAAACTGGCAGCGTTTTCAATGATGAATTTCGAATGCTCCAGAGTTCAAGAATGGGTCGTATTTCCAGAAGAGTCCAAATCAGGACACTGCCTGACGATTCCTGCCTTCTTCGAGGGGATATCGGATACCTACTGTCAACAAAACGACTTTGCCGATTTAACGGTCTGTTGGTGACTGTTTAAAGCTGATCGGTCGACATCCGGGCCAGTTTGAGCCGTTTCGGCTGGGGCAGTCGTTCGATTGGAGTAGTAGTGCTGGGATTTGAGGTGGGTGTCCTATTAAGTCTTGTGACCGTTTCATTCCCTTACACTTCATGAGGAATCCGGTCTAAATCCTGGCAGACCTTGGGCTACTCGCCATTCTTTGATGATTTGGGTAATACGTTCCGGAGTTGCGTCTTTGGGATCATCAGGATAAAAGATCAAATCACTTCCATCGGGGTGTTCAGACAGCTCTTCAAATAATAGCACTGCCTCAATATGCTCCTGCTCCGTACCATAATCATCAACACATATCCTTTTGACCAAATCAAAAAAATCACTTTCACTATATTTTGTTATATCCGAACTCATTGGCTCATGCCTCTTTGGTGAAGATGAATGTGGTTCTTCGGAGTAACGAGTCTTAAGTTGTCTATATCGTATACTTTCCCGCCATTTCTTATCTCATCTACATGGTGAAGCTCGATTTTCACACGCCCACCGACTCTATCTTTTTTTCTACAAAATGGAGCTCGGCCGTTTGACATCGTACTCAATGCATTTTCAGGAAACTGTTGCGATAGCGATTTGTCCTGCGAAACCTCCAACCAAAACGCCTCCCGAAACTTATCAAAACTCGAAAACTCCCGCCCCCTCAGCCTATCAGCAATCTGCGAGGGTACGGGCGCTCCCAGCCCTTCGCTGGCCTGTTCCAGCCAGATCCCTGTGACATCTTCGCCGTAGCCGGTGACCACCCCGGACTCATTCCGGGCAGTGTTCCTGAATACCAGGTACAACGGCTCGATCCCGCTGTCCGCCGGGAAAGTGACAATCAGTTCCACCTGTTCCTCCGCCGGGTTGGGGTAGACCGGCGGGTTAATTTCCTGGCCATTTTCCTCAATGGGCAACACCAGGATAGAGAATGGATCGATACCGGTGTCGGCGGGAAAGGCAGTGTTGGTCCGGGGGCTGTTTCCGCTCTCGTCCGGATACCAGACAAGGGTAAGGTCATCGTCCACGGCAACTTCGAATCGCTCACCCATCGCT
Organism: Marinobacter halodurans; assembly: GCF_004327985.1. Classification (GTDB taxonomy): domain Bacteria; phylum Pseudomonadota; class Gammaproteobacteria; order Pseudomonadales; family Oleiphilaceae; genus Marinobacter_A; species Marinobacter_A halodurans. The sequence continues at coordinate 1,950 of NZ_SJDL01000084.1, read as the reverse complement.
GTGGCCTTGACTACCTTCACCCGGTCGCCGTAACTACTGTTTTCCCCTGTGTGGTAGCCGGCTACCTGTAGGCGACCATCGTCATCCTCATAGAGCTGGAAGCGCACCCGAGTGGCGCTTTCATCCATCTGCTCCAGTTCTTCCTGGGTATACAAGGTGCCATCCGCCAGTTTGGCGGGCCAGAACGCGAGCAACAGAACGTTAGCGCCGGAGGCCAGGCCCGCCACCAACCTTGCAGCCATGCCCCAATTCAGCGGCAGACGCCTCGCTGATCCGGCCACGGTATCAAGCAGGTGAAAATTACCTGCTCCCAAGCCCCGGCACCGGTTGCCATGGCAGGTGCCAGAATAGCCATGGAGCCAAAGTTGGTGGCCTTTTCTTCATCATCATTGCTGTGGGTATCGCCATGTGGGCGGGTACAGGACTTGGCGAACACCTTTGGGCCCAACGGCGGCAGGGTGAAATTCTCGGAAATCGTCACCGGGGGCAAAACCGGGACACCCATCGAGGGGCAACATCGAAACCATGGACCGGCTGATCTATATCTGATACTGTTTTTTTATACAGTTTTCGAGAAAAGGATCTGCCAATGCCCCGGGCAAGGAGCGCCCAAGTCGCCGTCGAAGCGACACCGTATTATCACTGCGTCAGCCGCTGTGTCCGCCGCGCTTTCCTCTGCGGCCAGGATCCGTTGACGGGTCAGGATCTCTCCCACCGAAGGGCCTGGATTGAATCCCGGCTATTGAAGCTTGCAAAGGTATTCGCCCTGGACGTTTGCGCGTATGCCGTCATGAGTAACCATGTTCATGTGGTCCTGCACATCAACCGGGCCGAAGCGGAGCAGTGGTCACTCAGGATGACGGTCGAGCGGTGGCACCAGTTGTTCAAGGGCACTCTCTTCAGCCAACGTTACTTGCGGGGAGAACCCTTACGCGACATCGAGCAGCGCAAACTGGAAGAGCAGGCGGAGACCTGGCGGGCACGGTTACACGACATCAGTTGGTTCATGCGCTGCCTAAATGAAGACATTGCCCGTCGCGCCAACCTGGAGGACGGCTGTACCGGCCGATTCTGGGAGGGCCGATTCAAGTCGCAGGCCTTGCTGGATGAGCAGGCCCTCGCTGCCTGTCTGGCGTACGTCGATCTCAACCCGGTACGGGCCGGCATCGCCAGGACGCCGGAGGCAAGCGAATTCACCTCCGTCAGAGCCCGGGTGCGACAGCACCTTCATGAAGCCCATCGTCAGCCCAGTGGGCTGTTCCCGTTTGCCGGTTACCCCCGAAAAGACATGCCGACCGGTTTGCCCTTCCGGCTGGAGGATTACTTGGAACTGGTGGACTGGACCGGCCGCCAGCTTCGAGATGACAAGAAAGGCCATATTCCCGAGGTGTTACCTCCAATCCTCCAGCGTCTCGCCATAGATCCTCAGCACTGGCTCTACATGAGTCGCCGGTTTGAGAGCCGCTTCAAGGGGCTGGTCGGCACAGCGTTAAGCCTGAAGGCTGCCTGCCAGCAACTCGGTTACCGAAGGACCGTTGGGCTTGGCAGTTGCCAGGTACTGCTGGGATAGCGTCTTTTTAACCGTTCCCACTCTGTTTGATGATGTCTGCCCTTTTTGAGGGGAGATTGGATAGCTGTTGTCTAAAAAACGACCTTTTTCTATTTAGCGGCCCATTGGCGGCTATTTAAAGCTGATTGATCGAATTTTGGGGGCATACAGAGGCGTTTCGGCTGGGGCTGTCGTTCGATTGGAGTAATAGTGCCGGGATTTGAGGTGGTTTGAGGTGGGTAGGTGGTTTGAGGTGGGTGTCCTATTAGTTATAGAGTTATCGTCAAATCTGGTGTATGAACATCAGGCAGCGTTCCTGTCTGATTGTTGCTCAACCGCTTCTCCGTCCCGGAACTCGACGTTGTTAACGACCAGTTCCAGAAGCTGAAATCCTTTGATGC
>NZ_SJDL01000083.1 GCF_004327985.1 Marinobacter halodurans | reverse complement strand
AACGAAAGCGGCGAGGTTACCGGTTCCACCAGTACTCGGCAGGCCGCCGAAGCGATTGAGGAAGGGATCAAGCAGGTGTCGATGGACGCCTGGGTGTTTGCTGTTCCTTCGGGTCACCCTGAGGCGCAGAAGCTCAGTCTATTTAAGGTCGATCTGGCAAAACAGATAGAGAACATCGTTGATGGGCCAACTGTTTCTACCGGCTTAGTAGCATTGGCAGCATTCAACGTATTTATCGAATTGAATGCGCTGATTAGTGCTCACAACGAGAACCAAAATACAGGGTTGACCAAAGCAAAATTGACAGGAGCATTTGCCGACCTCATTGCTGCGTCAATGAAGCTCAGAATTGTTACCTTCGATGCAGCGAATCCAAATTTAACAAGCAAAGTCAGCTTCTACCGTGCATCCAACTATGCGCTATTCGATCTAAAAGGAGTACCTTTAATCGGAGCCCGGCTAGCTAAAGCGGGTGCACAAACTATCGTCACAACAGTTGGAGCAATCTCCTTTATCGCGGGCGTAATTACAATTGGCACAAGCACATGGGATATGCGACTCAGTCTGTCTCGAGGAGATAATGACGCAGCACAAGGTCACGCCATCGCCATCGTTGGTGGCAGCATTTTTATGTTTTCCACGCTATTGGGCGGGCTGCTGGCCATTCCTGGTTGGGGATGGGCAATCTTAGGGTTAGGCCTGCTAGCCGGCGGGTCTGTCTATGCTGATTATGCAAAAGACGACCCCTTCGAGCGCCTCCTAAAAAATGGCCCGTTGGGCAACCATCCTGTCAACTACGATCCTATGCCAACTGACGCGGACTACTATGGCCAACTACTGAGTATATTGAATCCGGTACAAGCCACAGTGCAACGCTATGCCGATGTTGAACCGAACCCGGCGCTCACGCATAGCAACCCGAACTACGCTCCACAGCCAGATGATTATGTGGTCACCCTGACAATGCCCCTGGTCAGCCAGCTGCGCCATATCGGGGAATGCCGCCCGGGAGAACCCGTGCGCACTTTCAGCATCATGGTTCAGGAGGTTGCTTATACTGAGAGCGAGATGACGGGCCCGACAGGCATCGGTACCGTTCGCCAGGTAACCCAATCCCACGTGACAAATCTCACCCGGGTCACAGCTCGCCAGTCGCTTCCAGCACAGAATGCCGTCCGTTTTCTCGTCAAGCGCGATATCAAGGAGAGCGCCTTCAACAGCTGGTCCTACAGGCAATCCGTCCAAACAACAGTGCGCATTGGTGTACAAGCCGCCATCGCCTCCGAGGCGGGCACGATGGTGTACCCTACGCCATTATTTGAAGCTTTCGCGCCTTACGATCCCAGTATCCACGGCCAAGCACCGCCCAAAACGAAAAGTTATTTAAATCCCTATTCCAATGACACTGTACCGTATTGGTTCGTAACCGAGGTTGAGGTATGACCCTCTCAAAAACCGAAAGATACACCAACACGGCATTTACGACAGTGTCTATTCCGCCGTTGCCTGACACGACAAAGCGAAAACGCGCCGGTGACGAACTGCAGCCTTGGGGGGATTATGCGAACATTGATCCGTTTGAGAAAATTATTGCTGACGCCGCTGACGTACAATCTTTCGAAGCAGAAGATACAGAGTTCTATGAAGATGAATGGTGGGGTTGGACTCATCAGAAGCTACGTTTTCTTAACGAAAAACTGGGGCTCAAGGCACTTCTTTTTCTGGTTCCATTCACTTGGGCAGCCGCAATATTCATAGGGCTTTACCTAGTGTTTATGCGAACGACAGATTGGCTAGTTTCCATTTGGGATATGCCCTCTATTGTCTTTGGAGCCTACATACTCACGGGAATAGCCATATATTTTGCGCTCTCGTTATACTTGGTTGCTCGCACGACCAACTGGGTAATGAACAAAGGTATAGGTTTCCTGATAAAGCCTTTTGAGAAAGGCCTCCAGAAGAAAGTCGACAGAGCCCTTGCCGACGGCATGAGCGAATTTAACCGTGTCACCGGCCAAGCCAAATTCGCTCTGGGGAAAGGCCGCTATTTCGAAGCGCCCTTTATTGAGTTCGACGCCTATGTCGAACGGGTGGTCCAGCGGGGTGGTATTTTCTACCGGCTGATGTTCGTCCATCGCTACACCGGCAAGATCTTCAACAAAACCTGGCTCAGCGGCGTTGAAGCCAGCAAACACGAAGTTCTTGCACTGTGGGATATGCTGCAACGGTTTATGGACGTCTCGCAGCCCATTCCCGACATGCCTCGCTTCGAGCCATTCCGCCATCTGGATCCAGTCACCGCTGAACACGACAAGAAAATCAACCGCCCGCCCCGTTATTGGCGGGATCTCGATCTGGAAGCCTGGAAAGCCAACGAAGGCGCCGAACTGGCCAGGGCCCAAGCGACATTCCCCTGGAATCAAAGGCGCTGCCAATTAACGCCGAAGTTGGGGCAAGTCGACATGGAGGTTTACCGGAAGCAGCGTCCAGAACATGTCGTCCCCATATAGACGGCGTCCTAAGAATGTTCGTAACTGTCGGAAGGGCCGCCGACGTGAAGCCTCCAACAACAATCACCGCCCGCCAATCGATCCCCCGGAAGAATGCGGTCCGCTTCCTAGTCAAGCGGAACCTGAAAGACAGCGCACACGAGGGTATATTCCAACGGACATCAGTCTATACCCGCCTACGTGTTGCTGTGCAGGCGGCCATTGCCTCCGAGGCGGGCACACTGGTATATCCGACGCCACAGTTCGAAGCGTTTACACCCTACGATCCGGCCACGCATGGCCAGGCACCGCCCAAGGAACGGAGCTACCTAAATCCTTATTCTAACGCCTCCGTTCCCTATTGGTTTGTAACAGAGATAGAGGTATGACCCTGGATCCAACAAAACAATACGGTCCCAACGCTTACCGCGCCGGGTTTATTCCACCGCTGCCCGAGGGCGGCAAACGGAAACGTGTTGGCGATCAACTGCAACCCTGGGGGGATTACGCCTATATCGACCCGGTTGGACGGCTCGTGACCGATGCGGATGATATCCAGGGCAGTGAAGTTAACGATGACGAGTTCTACAAAACAGATGACTGGTGGTGGGATCACCAGCGGCTGCGTTTTATGAACGACAAATTGGGGTTCAAAGCACTATTGCTTGTCGTTCCCTATACTTGGGGTCTGGTATTAATAATGGGTGGCATGCTGTCCACGGCTTGGGCGACAACTGCTATCAGCCATCAATCAGGTTTAACCCCTTTGTTCGCCGCCTTGCTAGTCGCAGTTTCTATGGTTATCTCGCTTATCATCTCTATCTTAGTATTACCGGTTACAACCAACTGGATTATGAGTGAGGGTCTCGGCTTCCTACTCAAACCTTTCGAGAAGACGCTCCAGAAGAAAGCCGATGCTGCCTTAGCCGACGGTATGAGCGAATTCAACCGCGTGACCGGCCAGGTCAAATTCGCCCTCGGCAAGGGCCGATATTTCGAAGCACCTTTTGTTGAATTTGACGCCTATGTTGAACGGGTGGTCATGCGAAGCGGTGTTTTCTACCGGTTGATGTTTGTTCACCGCTATACCGGTAAGACCTTCAACAAAACCTGGTTAAGCGGCACAGAGCCCTCCGAAGGCGAGATTCTGGCCTTATGGGACATGCTGCAACGCTTTATGGACGTTGACCAGGCCATCCCCGACATGCCCCGCTTCGAGCCCTTCCGTCACCTCGACCCGGTAACCGCGGAACACGATCGCAAGACCAACCGCCCACCTCGCTACTGGCGAGACCTGGATCTGGACGCCTGGAAAAAGGATGAAGAGCTCAAACGGGTGCGTGCCCAGGCGCAATACCATTGGGGCCAACGGCGCTGCCAATTAACGCCGAAGTTGGGGCAAGTCGACATGGAGGTTTACCGGAAGCAGCGGCCCGAGACGGCGGTTCCGATCTAGCAAGCAATTTTCACTGAGCATGCCGCTGACGACAGACCTCCATCGCCCATGACCATGCGCCACCGAAAGAACGTAGTTTTTGGGATCCACATTCCAACGCCAAAGTCCCGTACTGGTTCGTCACCGAGGTTGAAGTATGACTCTCGAGATAACTGAGAGATACGCTGATAGGGCGTTTAACCCAGAATGCATCCCGCCTTGAGTTATCGTCAAATCTGGTGTATGAACATCAGGCAGCGTTCCTGTCTGATTGTTGCTCAACCGCTTCTCCGTCCCGGAACTCGACGTTGTTAACGACCAGTTCCAGAAGCTGAAATCCTTTGATGC
>NZ_SJDL01000082.1 GCF_004327985.1 Marinobacter halodurans | reverse complement strand
TGACCCAGCACCCAAGGAAATGGACATGCAGATTAAACGCCCCCGGGATCTCGAACTCAGGGATCTCCCCCGTATCGAATCGCCAACGTTTGCCCCGAGCAATCTTCCACTCAACACCGATCTCGCCAGCCCCAGCCTGCACGCGGCGCTCAAGCTGGCCGATGACTTCATCGGTAGCCCCTATCGATCTGACAGGGAGCAGATGAATCGACTCAAGGGCAAGTTGCGGGACGGCACCCTGGTCCTGGTCAAAGGCACGACCGATACCCCGCCCTTCAGCCCGTTGATCGCCTGGGAGGAGGATGGCGTTTTGCCGGGTCGCTGGAAAGTCGTGAAAGACGTCCACGGCCTAAACCTCGCCTCCTGGGTCGCCCGAATGAACGACTGGCAGATCACGCCGGCGCAGGTCGAGCGCCTGGGACCCGGTAGCGTGGGGCATCTGTCGGCGAATTCATTCGACAGCGATCTCCGTGAGCGGCGGGCCGCCGAACGAGAGCGGGCTCAGCAGAATTCCCAGAAGAATCTGTCCCTGCCGGTGGGGGCGGCTGCGGGTGTAGCGCCTTTGGTGGCTGAGGCTGGCGACACGTCAGACGATGAGCGAGTTCAGAAGGAGTTGCACATTGAGGTGGGGATTTTTCTGGACGGGACACTAAACGACGCATCCAATGTCAAAGAGTTCTTGTCAAAGCTAAACAAAGCGTGTTCATCAACAGACACGCGAGACAAATTAGATCCTGATAGATGCAGGCATCACCTCGCCCTAAAAATGGGCGCAAGTTATTCAAATGCAAGAACTAATGTTTCAAAGCTGTTTGATCTATACAGAACCCAACGAGAAGAGACTACTAATCATATTACCCACACCCTTCGGGTATATAAAAATGGCGTAGGCACGACCAACGGTGAAGACGACTCACTATGGAGCTCGGCAACAGGATTAGGTTCGTCCGGGATATTGGAGCAGGTAAAAGCAGCATTCAAGGACACGGCGTCAGCAATAGCAAGAACGGCTTCCGGCAAGCCGTTGCGCCAGCTCACAGTAGATCTATTTGGCTTCAGTAGAGGGTCTGCTGCAGCCAGACATGCAGCCTCAGAAATTGCAAAAGGCGAAGATGGTTTGTTTGCCAAGTCACTTCAACAGCAAGGCGTCGTTTGGCCGAAGGGCGTCTCGATACGCTTTGCCGGTTTATTCGATACTGTCGCAGGCATCGTGAATATTTTAGAAGGCGATTTTAGCGCCGCAAATAACGAAACTGATCCCGTCAATGTGTTTCTAGACCCAGACTCTGTTGCTAGCGCAGCCCACATTACAGCAGCCGATGAATGCAGGGAAAACTTCGCTCTTAATAGTCTCTCAAACCCCGACGGCACCTTACCTCCCAATTTCCGGGAGATCTCTTTACCTGGTGTGCATTCAGACATTGGAGGCGGTTACCACAAGGTCCAAGATGAGCATGTATTACTCGCACGAAAACGGGTAATCGCAGACAGCCGGACGGAAAATCCCGAGCAAACAATGGACTGGGACAACCTAGACGCGTTGCTGCACGACACACAGAACGGTGGCTGGGTAGGAGAGAACAGCATACAAAGCCCTGGAGAGGACCTACCTTCGCTGGAGATCAACAAGACATTTGACTCTGAACCCGCGCCGTATGGCCGTGTCACTCTAAAATTGGAGATGAAAAGGCGACTACGAGGGGAATATTCAGGAATACCACTCCGTCTAATGCATGCCTTAGCTTCTGAAGCGGGCGTGATGCTTGATGAAATCGATGACGAAGATCCTGCCTTCAGCCTGCCCAACGAACTCTTAGCTATCCATCAATCAGTCTCCAAGCAAGTGGCAGCAGGTACAAGCAATCCCACACTCCAAACTGGCGACTTATCTCTTTTAAAGCAACGTTATATCCATCACTCCGATAATTTTAATACTGTAGAGTTCATGCTAGGCGGAATCACAACAGATCTTGAAGTACCTTGGGACATGTTCCTGCCCTTTATGCCAACCAGCGATCGTGTTCGTATAGTCCATCCCAACAAAGCGGAGCACTCATGAGGCGGGGAATACTTCTAACATTATTTTTCTCAATCACTTTGGCATTAACGGGCTGCGCCACGCCTTCCCATGACAACGATCAGTCCTGGTATTTCTCAGTTGTCGCGCCTCAACACTACAAAGTTTGGGTCGAACATTTGGAATTTGAGAAGTCTGGTACTCGACACTGGCGTATGCCAATGGGGAATGTCGAATGTTGCTGGAAAGGACCGAATGGACCGCTGGGAACGGGGGGCAGAATGTCACCTTTCCCAAATATTATTGGCATTCAGTGGTTTTCATTCGCAGAACAAAAATTCTACCAACGCTTGATCGAATTGCCTGAAAATCTGCCCGATTTAATGCGTCGAAAAGTTGAGGAAAAAACCAGTACGGGCACTTCGATGGGCCCCAGAGACCAGCTTGTCATCGGTTTAGCACCCGGAGGGGAAGTCGTACTCTGGATAATGAACCAGCCCGGTAGTGAGATCGAGGTTGCCAGGATGCAAGCCAATCCAATTAAGGGTGACGCATCCTGGTATAAAACCAGAACTCAAAGCTATCTCAAAGAAAATGATGACTACCTCAAAAAGCATGGTATCCCGACAACAGGCTGGTAGTTACCATATCCCATGCTGTTAACCACCCAAATCCAGATCGCGACGGCCTTAACATACCCGAAGAGCTCGCAGAAGTTTGTCAGCAACTACGAGAGAAGGTGTTTGTTGGTGAAAACAAACCGCTGCTTTCTGCGGCGGAAAAGCGCTTATAAAGCAACGTTACGTTCGCTACTCCGACAACTTCCATTCCATGGAATTCATGGTTGGCGGGATGGCTTCCAAACTCGAAATTCCCTGGGATGTAGCTATGCCCTCGGTACCAACAACGGATCGCCACCGTACTGTTCACCCCAACAAACAGGAACAAAGATGAACCAGTCATATAAGATGCTCATTGCATGCTTGCTATGCGCGCTCACTCTTGTTTCGGGGTGTGCCACGACCTCCGAGCCGTCAAATCGCTATTATTTCTCACTCGCGGCACCTGAACATTATGACGTCATGGTTGAGCACTTGGAGTTCGAAAAGCCTGGGGACCGGCATTGGCGTTGGCCGGCAGGCTATGTGTCTTGCTGCTGGAAAGGCCCTAACGGCCCAATGGGTTCAGGTGGAACAATGGATCCGCTCCCCAAATACATAGGCATTCAGTGGTTCTCTTTTGCGGAACAGAAATACTATCAGCGCCTGATCGCCCTCCCAGAAGATATTGCGGATAAGATGGCAAAACAGGCCGAATACACAACCAGCAAAGGCACATTCAAAGGTCCTCGAGATAGGCTGGTCATCGGTCTCGCCCCCAGGGGAACCATCGTCCTGTGGATTCAGAACCAAATCGGCAACCAGATTGAAGTCGCCAGAATGAGGGCGAATGAAATCGATGGCGATCCCAGTGACTATCGTGCGGCTACGAAGCGATACCTCGAAGAAAACGCCGACTATCTCAAGCAACACGGTGTTCCGACAACAGGTTGGTAGTCACCAGACATCCCGCTAATCACCACCTGGTTCTGGATCGCGACAACTTTAAAATACCAGACGAGCTAGCAGAAGTTTCTCCGCAACTAAGAGGCAGTGTTTGCTGGTGAATCCACGAGCAAACCTCTTCTTTCTTCTGACGCTGAACCCCTTCAAGCCCGCGGATAATCGAACCAGGATCGTTCACCCTAACCAACCGGAGAATATGGAATGAAAGCGAAGGCATTCTTGATCGCTTTATTAGCGACATGCTTTGCAATGGAGGGATGCGCAACTCAATCCAAAAATCCGGAAACCTGGCATGTTGGGGTTGGCGCCCCCGAACATTACGACGTTATTGTAGAAAATTTTAAACTGATTTCGTCAGAGGGGGCTTCGCAAGATTTCTCCGCGGGCAATGTCGGATGCTGCTGGAAAGGAAACAAGGGGCCGCGAGGCAAAGGTGGACCGACAACCCGTGTACCACGGTATGTTGGCGTGCAATGGTATTCATTGGCTGAGGGAAAAACCTATAAAAAGGCGTTTCCGCTGCCTGAAGATCTTAAGAGCCAAATGTTGGAGCAGGCCAAATACATCACGAGTAAGGGGGAGTTTGAGGTGGACCCGATCAGTTGGACAACCTGATGGTGTCACTAAGCTATGATCCGGTTGTTTCCCTGGCTCAGGCTAGCCAAGGCTATCGGTTGCCCGTAGTACACCTCATCGGGCGTTTGATACTCA
>NZ_SJDL01000081.1 GCF_004327985.1 Marinobacter halodurans | reverse complement strand
AAAGAGCGTGCAGGGTAGACTTTGACATGGCGTATCATTCCTCTGTTGGTTGTGATCTGGCGAGATCAACCAACAGGATACGCCACCTCTTCAACTTGCCTCCATACACCAGAAATCACCATAGCTCTGCTCTCCAAGGCCAAGCCCCATGCTAGGGCCGTCGTCTGGTTCGCCGGACTTTGTACCTACACCTGAAACGTAGGTTGAAATGCGGTGAACTTGTTCCCACTCGTCACTCTGGGATTGCCCCTGCTGATACATGTGCTCCAGCTTGGAAACATTGGTTTCAGCGTTGAGGTAACTACCCTCCATTATCTGCGACACTTCACTACTACAATCTTCTTCTGACATGGCCCCGGCAGCATTTGCCGTCAGGCATTCATCTACCTGCTTTTGATAGGCCTGAGTGTTGTTCCGGTTGTTACCTGTGCCATCAAAAAAGAATCCTGCCTCTACCCGGACTTTGGGGCGCTCCTTTTCTTCGGGCGGATCATCCGGTGATTCGTCCGGCAAACCTTCATCAATCAACGCACCTTTCTGCGCAGCCTTGCGCACAAACGCCTGTGGATCTTTGTCCAGCAACTCTTTGGCGACAGGGGTAAGCTGACCTTTGTCATCCAGTGCCCCAGCCATGGCAAAATCCACTACGGGTGCGGTGGTGGTGGCAACACCCAAAATCACTCGTGGATTGCCGCTGACAATGGAACCGCCATGACTGGTGGGGCTGCCAAGGTAGGCCACCGGCATACCATCGGCCAACGCCAACGGGTAGCCCTGGGTAATAACCGCACCGCAACCGGTGACATCGCCCACGCGGGCAATGGGTTTACCTTCAACAAGGATGCTGGAGCCGTTTGGCATGATGGGAGAGGAGCCATGCCCGGGAATCGGGCAGACATGCTGGTCGCCGACGCAGGCGGCAATCAGATTGCTCATGGTCAGAGTTCCTTTCTTGATGAGTTGCGTCCTGGCTACTCGAGATTAAACATGTGCAAAACCAACGATTATAGCATGGTCGGCACCACATAACGCCCATGCGCAGCGGCCGGGTTGGCGCGCGCAGCGTGACAAACCGGTCCGACTGGCGCTGCTGGTTAAATTATTTCTGTACGAGAACGGGGAGATCAAACAACAATCCTGTTCCCTAAAAACAGGTAGCGCCTACTACCTGCTGGTAGTGGCGCTACCTGTTTTTAGCTCGTCAACATCTCCTCTTACATTCTCTTCTTGCTGCCTCAGCCGCAGCAACGCAGGCTGCTAGCGCTACACCTGCGGTGTTCGCAGTACACCATGCAATTGCACCCGCCGCCGTGGTATCGCAGACAGCTTTGCAAATATCTTTTATTGGATTCCACATTGGCTCCATCTTCGTATTTTCATCAAAAGGGGGCTGGTTAGGATCACCTACAATCCGATCTCCTGGGCTCAGCGCCCCATTTTGAATCAGGGCGTCAGTGATTCTCTTCTTCTCTGAATCATCGATTGCATCCCACTGTTTATCGTTTACAGCGATATCAGTCATAACTCTATCTCCAGTAAAGGGAGAAGTTATGCAAACTACATTGGCAGCCCTCCCATGCTGCCAATATGCCTAAAGCTGTTCTTATTTATAGTTAGGCATCATCATTGTTTGGCCATGATTTACTATTTAACGCCGAAATAAGCTGCCGGTGCGGAGCGCAGCGTAGTACCGGTCAGCTTGATTTGCTTGTTAGAAGCCGGGGCACCCCATGGTTTCCGGTCCGCCCCGCAGCTCCCATGCGAACTCCAGAGAAGCCCCGCACCTGTTCTCGGTCCGGCACCGATACAAACCACCAAACTACCCGGCCAATTCAGAATTTACGACGAACAGCCCCACAACTTTTGGCACGCTGGCAACAACAAGAAAAAAGCCACTATGGGCTACCAAATCTGAGGCGGAGTTGGATGGCCTTGGCCATTACCGAAAACCAAAACCTACCATCGAATTTTCCGCCAAGGCCCGTGCACCCAACCACCAGAAAATGACCAGGGCCTTGGGCTTATAACGCTCGCTATCACCGGCGGCAAATCCGAAGCAAAGCGTAGGTTTTTGCATCCGGTGCATAGCTTGGTTAGATTTTCACGATGCCGATTTAAGACCAAGTCCATTAGCCAGTTTTTTTAGTATTTTCAGGTCATTGGCGGTGTCGCATTTAGCTGAAAATTTGTAGACGTCCCTGTGTACCATGCTTGTCTCGTATGGTATCGACCTCTCCTGACAAAAGTTTTGAAATCTCTCCAAATGCTCCGGATTTTCTACGAGAACCGAAAAATTGAACATATTTTCGTTGTTCATAGCTTCGGTTATCAGACCCATAGGGCGTCGTCGTGTGCCGGACTCGGTATTTCGTGAAGACATTACTAACGAACGAAGACCGACCTTTAAATCTTCGAGTTGGTCTTCGATCAAAGAGAACTTTCGATCCGCCAGGATAGAAACATCCGGCGTACCCTCGGGAAGCTTTATTAGGTCCACATCTACAACACGGTAAACAGGATTATCTATTGCTGTCTCTTCCAAACATTTCGGAATCATCTTGCGAAGCTGATCTTTTAATTCCTCCGCGCCTGACATGTCATTCTGGAAAAAAATAGTTCGTTCATCACTTAGATCAAAAGGAAGAATGGTGCCTTCTCGAGCAACAACAATCATCGATTTTCTAGCGCAGTGCCGGATACCAACTTCATACATTACATTCGGATTCAATCCAGTTAAATTTGCGATCACCAAATCTGATTCAATAATCCTCTTGATTACCTGCCTAGTGATACTGCCAGTTTCGGAGATTTGATGCGCAGGAACTGGCTCAAGATCAAACTCGGATAGAACTGGCCCAAGCACGCTTTTAACGAGACCATCAGTTTCACGGCGAATCTCACTCCCTGCACCACCTATAGGTGTGATAATAAAACACTCTTTCATGGTCTCTCCTGAAAATTTAACGCCAATGTTCAGCGGCCGGTTTGGAGTGCAACGGAAAACCGGTCCGGTGGAGGCCCGTAGGGCCGGAACGTACTGCAACTACTTGTTAGCAGTTGGATAAATAAACCCTCGGATTTTGCGGGCAAGGTTCTCAAGTTGACCAGCCTCAATGACCACTGCCACTTCAGAACTCCAATATGGTTCCCAATTACCAGACCACATTCTAATGGACAAAGTTATATGGCCAGTGGAGTCAGTTTTGGCGGACATCTGGTACTCACCTTCCAAGCTGGCCCATTCCTTTGCTCCGTTCCAACCCTGCCAACTAGCTGCAATTGACTCAAAAAAATCAACTGGACTCTCTCCGTATGGAGGATTCGATACCCGCACTGTAGCCCGCATCTGCGGCCCCGAAAGCGTTAAAGAATAATATTCGAGCCAGCCATCATCATTAACTTCTGGCGAATGGAACTCCGCAAAAATCTCATTATCACCGGTGATTTTCATAAGCACGTACTGCTAACGAGGCTGTAGAAAAACCCAAAATAGAGCGAGTATTCCACCGCCTTCGATCTCGTTTTTTTCAGCCGGCCATTTCAGCCGGCATTGTCCAGTTTTCAGATTGATTGCCCTTTATTGCCTCCAATCCCGGTATGTCAGTGCCCAGGCACCGAGAACCTGTGCCCCAAGGGGTATTCCCGGAGGGTTTCCTCCCCCGGATCACGCCGCCATCTGTCCATAATTCGCCAACTTCTCAATATTGTGCACCAGGCAGTATAGCTGCCACTGGCCCTGAACCTTTTTCCGACCGCGCAAACTGAAGCGATTGAGCCCTTTATTCGTGCCAATGTTGCCGAACACCGGTTCCACAACGGACATTCGATGACTGTAAATCTCTTTGCCCTGTGGGCTGTCTACGCGGTGCTTCATCCAGTCGGTGTAGTTGGGCGAACGTTGAGTCTCTATCGCGAAGGAGACTTGCCGGCCTTTACCTTTGCGGTGGTCAGCAGCCTCAGGGTTCTGCATGCACTGATGTTTCCTGGGGCAGTGACGGCATTGCAGCAGACGGCCCTGGAAGTAGGCCCGGCGTTGACCGTTCTGGTCGGCTCTTGTGCCGTGGTGTTTAAGACGTTCTCCTGCCGGACAGATACAGGTCAGGTTCACCGGGTCGAACTGGAACTCGCTGGCCGGAATGATGTCTTTCCAGCCGTTGTCTGGCAGGTTCTGATGGCGCTTTCCGTACTTGTCTTTCTGCTGCGCGAACTTGGGGTCGCGGCTGCGGAAGCGGTTGTCCGGGATGTAGCCATTGATCTGCCGCTCGTGCAGGTACTTCATGTTGGCTTCGTTGGCGAAGCCGGTGTCGGCGGTGACAATCGCGCCGGTTTGATAGAGGTTATCGGCAATACCCAGCTTCTTAAAGCGGGCTTCGACTGTCTCCAGCACCGGTTGCAGCGTGTGGTGTTCCTGGCCCTCGCCAAAGGCCTGGGCGTCGATGATGACCTGGTGTTTCTTGTCCACGGTGGCCACGCCGTTATAGCCCTGGAGCGTGCCCTTGCTGGTGGTCATCTTGGCGCTTTCGTTGTCAGTCAGGTTGCTCTTCACTTCCTTGCTCCGCTTCCCCCGGCCCATCCTTGGGCGGT
>NZ_SJDL01000080.1 GCF_004327985.1 Marinobacter halodurans | reverse complement strand
AGTATTCCCGTTCCTGGGGCGGGCGCTTGAGATCAAAGGTCTTGTCCACCAGCCCCCGTTCGTCCAGCAGGGTGCCGAGAATCACATCCGGGGTCTGTTGCTGGAAGATGCGGCTGTTGTGCATCAGCCCCAGGCGCCACAGGGCGGGTCGGACTTCCACTTCGTAGCGGATGCGGCGGTGGCCGCTGTCGCCCCGGCTGAAGGCGGTGACGATCCCCTGCACGTTCCTCAGGGCCTGGCCGTCCTGCCAGACCACCAGTTCCACGCCCTGGTCCAGCACATCGCTGGCGGCAATATCCGCAAAGGCGCTGGCCAGCTTCAGGGTCAGCGTAAAGGGCCGGGACAGGTGCTCTTCGAGTTCAAACTCGACCACCGCGAAGGTGTCGTCCGGCAGGGTGCCGAGGCGGGCCGTGAACTGCAGGCCGGTGGGTAGGGACATGTGCTTCATCCTTGAACTGAAAACCGCGATCTCGCTTCGGACGGGACGCAGATGGCTGTCTACGCGCCCTCGGAAACGAGCTCATCCTCCCATCAGATCGTCCATCCGACGGCCACTTGCTCCCTGCAAGTGGGAGGCCCGAGTCTAACCGATCCCGACACCCGGCTGTGTAAGCGATCGTTGCCGGAATCCGTCAGTGACATCGGACCACCCGGACCGCATGGCGGCCCGGGTGTCGGATCAACGACCGGGGCTTAGGCCTCGATCGGGGAACGCCAGTCGTCAGAGCCGGAGGTGCCGGCAATGCCGTGTTCCCAGGTCACCTTGCGGTAGGCCAGGGAGACTTCGACCAGTTGGGTGAACTCGGTCTTGGCCGCGTCCTGGCAGTGGGGCATGCTGCAGTCGATGTTGATGATGGTGGCGTCTTCCAGGATGGTGGAGAAGAAATGCTCCTGCTTGCCTTCCACGGAGGTGCGGTACCACTTCAGCTCGACCTTGGGCAGCATCTCGCCGGAGGCCAGGGCGTTGTACATCAGCGGGGTGGCCTTGTTCAGGGCGGCGGTGAACTTGAACGGCTTGTGCACGCGCTGGCCGGAGGGCTGGCCGGACTGCGGGTCGGTGGGGACGGTGACGGTGTGGTCGAACTGCTGGACCAGCACTTCGTCCTCGTGGCCTTCGACGTAGATGTTACCGACGGAATCGGCGGTGAAGGCGCCGGCGGTGATGTTGCCCTGGGTCTGGCCTTCGATGCTGATATAACATGGGGTTGGCATAGTCTGCTCCTTGACGGAAAAACAAGTGAATAAGGGTGAGTCCATTCAAAAGGACCTTCCCCTATCAACAAGTCCCGTGCCAGAACATAAAACGCCAATAAAAACAGATAATTAACAAAAAATCCCCGCAAGCCAGCTCCCAGCGTCAAGCAAAAAATGGCTCAGATCGAGCGACATATTGCCCGGCGAGCAGAATGCTGCTCAGAAAAACACGTCTGACATTACGCCGTAAACAGGATCCGGCAGCGGTCCGCACCGACCTCGAACGAAGCGGGGGACCGGCAGGGCTGGAGCAGGAGACAGGGATGTCTCCGACCGGATTAGGCGGTCAGGGAAGACCCTCTAAGACGGCGTAAGCCCTGCCGGTGCCCCGCTTCCGCCCCGAGAATCCAGTCTTATAAAGGCCAAGGTCCGACAAAATGCTGTAGGGAAACCGGACTCCAGCCAGAAGCCCAGGACACCCTCCGCTTCCGCCGCCTCCGAGGGTCATCCCTGACCGCCGGATGCGGCGCGGGACGTCCTGTCCCGCTGCGGAAGCGGAGGGTGCCCAGGGCTTCGATTGGGCCTCGCGATAGCGCTGGTGGAGATCTGGCTTAATTACGCAGCTGATATCGGATCGGAATCGTGAAAGAGAAGTTGTTTCCCTTCATATCATCGGGAACGGCGGGCAGCGGCGCGCTGGACCGAATGATCTCCAGGGCGGCTTCATCAAGAATCCGGAAGCGGGAGCTTTTCTCGATCGTGGCAGAGATCAGGTGACCGTCCCGCCCGAACTTGAAGTGGACGACCGGCGTGCCTTCCTGCCCACGACGGCGCGCCCGGCGAGGATAGTCGTAATGTTGGGCCAGATGCCGGTTGAGTTCGGACAGGTAGCTGTCTTCCGCATCCGAGCGACCGGCCGTGAGCTGCACCTGACTGGGCTGGTTCGACGACCTCTTGTTGGCGTCCGCCGCGGAACTGGCGGTTTTTGCGGACGGTGCCGTCGCCTGGGTCGGTGTCGGTTCGCTGGGCGTCTGCTCCACCTTGGGCGCAGGTTTCGGCTCTGGCCTGGGTTCAGGCTCTGGTTTCGGCGCCGGTTTGGGCTTCGGTTTCGGTTCTGGAGCTGGCTTGGGCTCAGGCTTTGGTGCGGGCTCCGGTTTGGGGGCCTGCTTCGGTTCCGTCTTGGGCGGTTCCGGTTTGGGCTCTGGCACGACTTCCGGCTCTGGTGCGGGCGATGTCTCATTCGCCGGAGGCGTCTTCGCCGCCGTGTCGGATTGCGCCTTCATGCCGGCCAGGTCCAGGCTGATCACGGCCTGGGTGGTGACGTTCCCGTTGCCTTTGGGGACGGGGATGTCATCCGCAGAGCGAGCGAGGATATAACCCGCGCCGAGAGAGCAGAGTATCGCAAACAGGGCAATGCCGGACCGGATCACTCGACTCACAGATTCGGCTCCGTCAGCAGGTCCACCTTGCGGTAGCCGGCTTTCTCCAACAGTCGCAATACCGAGTCCAGATCGTCCATGGTCACGCCCTTGTCCGCCGCAATGCGCAGCGGTTTGTCGGCATCGGGTTTGGGCAGCTTGGCCGCCAGTTCGTCACGGCTGACCGGGGACTGGTGAACGAGCAGTTTGCCGTCGCTGTTGACGATCAGGTCCGCTGCCGGCGCGCTGCTCTCGCCTTCCTGGGCCGTGCCGGGTAACGCGGGCAGCGGATCGTCCGTGAGGTGGCCGGCGACGATAAAGAACAGCAACAGCAGGAAGACCAGGTTGATCAGCGGAAGCATGGCGTCTTCCACACGATCAAGCAGCGTCCGGTTGTCGCTGTCCTGGAGTTGCGGGAGCAGTGGGGTCATGGCGCTTCTTGCCGGGATGCGGTGCCGCCGGAGGAACGTTGCCAGTGTGTGGTGATGCCGGCGTCCTGGAGGTGGGTCAGCCCTGCCGTGAAGTCACCCAGGGACACCTGGCCATCCGTCTCCAGATTGACTTCGGATTCGCCGGCACGGGTCAGCGCCCGGGCCAGTTGTGCCGGCGTCTCCAGCCGGTCACCCCACTGGATGCGACCGTCGGGCTGCATCACAAGGCTGGGCAAGGGCTCGCCATCGCCGCCTGCGGAGGCGCGGGTGTCGTTGTCCAACTGCAACTGACTGGTCGGCGCCAGGCGCGAGGTGACCATGAAGAACACCAGCAGGATAAAGACAACATCGATCAGCGGCGTCATGCGAATCGGCAGACGCCGATGGGGACGGGGCTCAACCAGTTGCATGGGCGAACCGTTTCTCCCTTTCCCGTTCCGCCAGGCTGACCGGCTTGATCTCGGCCTGGGTCGCCGGGTCGGTTGCTTCCCCGGACTCGACATCCACGGTAACGGACAGGACGCGCACCAGCAGATCGTTCATCCGGGTGCTTAGCCGGCGCAGGCGGAATTCCATCCAGGCCGCCATGGCCGCCATCGGAATGGCGATGACCAGACCCGCGGCCGTGGTCATCAGGGCCTGGTAGATGCCGCCGCTCAACTGGCTGGCGCTGGCGCGGCCGGCGGTGGAGGCCATGGTGCTGAACGCCTCCATCATGCCCATGACCGTGCCCAGCAGGCCCAGGAGAGGCGCCAGGGCCGCAATCACCTCGATGATTTTCAGCGGTGACTCGAACGGCTGCAGAGCCCGTTGGGCGAGCCGGGCGACGGTCTCGCGCTGCTGGGTTTCGGTGGCGCCGCCCAGTACACCGCGCATGGCACGGGTGACGACATCGGGCAGGGGGTTCAGGCGATCCAGGCCTGCGCGGGCCCGATCGGCGTCTTCAATCAGGGCCTGACCGGGCGCCTGCTCCCAGCGGGCCACGGTGGTTTTGAGGTTGCGGCTGGCACGCGGCGCAAACAGGACGCCGACCAGGATGGCATAGATGAACGTCGCCAGGCCGACCAGGGCCAGCACAAGCAGCACGCCCATAACGGGGCCGCCGTAATCGAGCAATTGATGAAGTGGGCCGAACTGTCCGGCGAGGCTGGTGGTGGCGTTTGTATCCGGCACGTTGGGAACCCCCGGCACGTTGAGTCTGAGGTGCAAATAGTAACGATTATTATTAGGTTTAGCTACCTGTTGGAGTCAGTCAGCGCATAACGGGTCTGTTAGACTGTGTACATATGTGCCATTCACTCGCTGACCGTCGCGTGACAGGCGACTGATGGCTAGTATGACTGATGTCGGGCAGACGGAGGAACATACTTGATTCAGAGGATTCGGCGCTGGTTCGATAGTCTCAAGAACCGCGCAGTGGGCGTGGTGGTCCTGCTTGGTGCGCCAGGCATGGCGCGTAGCGCCTTGACGGGCGCTGTTCTGGTACAGGTGGTGCTGGCCGGATGACTTGGGGGTGCAAGTCCCCTGTGGGCCCGGTAAGGGGAACTACTAGCCGAACGGCA
>NZ_SJDL01000079.1 GCF_004327985.1 Marinobacter halodurans | reverse complement strand
AGTGTGTCGTTTCGTTGGCGGCTACCGACGGCGTGTTGCCCCGCTCCCCCAGCACCAGATGGAAGTGCTTCCCCGGCAGCCACTGGGCGGTGCCGTCCGGCTTGTAGCGCAAGACGACGTAGAGGGCGTCGATGGCCGCCAGTTCGCTCGGCAGCAGGTGGACTTCCAGGGCGGCCACATCGGCCTCCGGCGAGGCGACGGTCACCCGTTCGTTCCAGTCCCGGGTGTCGATCTCCCAGGCCGAACCGTGCTTGGCAAGCACCACCCATTCGAGGTTGTCGGCCCGCACGGATTGGGTGCCCGGCAGTTCGATACGCAGCGCCAAGTCGCTGAAGGCAGCGCCCAGGGCAGACCTCTCCGCCATCACCGCCAGGGTGGGCACGTAAATGCGCGGATCTGGACACGGGCGCTCCATGAGTACTTCACGATCTCCCGACTGACCACGTTTCCGAACAGGCCCTTTTGCTCCTCCATATGTACCCCGGGCGCTTCCAGATAAAAGAGGTACCCATTGTCGGTTGGCTCACTATATAGAATGCTTTCCCTGGTCCTTGGAATATCCAGCGGAAATAGTCGCCAGAGCTTGACCATACCCGGCCCCAAATTGGCCGGCGACCGCATTTCCACCATACGCAGGTGAGATTCGACCACCAGCGGTCCCTGATTCTCGGACAACTTGAGTGCTAGTAGCTCGCGTAAACCGTCTTCTCGGCCATGATGTTCGGTCGGCTCAGGGTGCGCAGTGCGTGGACTCGATAGTGCATCTCGCGCTCACAGGCCTTGAAGGTATCGTCCTCCATATCGCGCCAGTAGCGTTCCGGGCGATTGGTTTGCCGGTCGTGCTCGGCCGTGACCGGGTCCAGGTGGCGGTAGGCTTCCCAGATCGGGATATCGGGCAAGGGCTGGGTCACGTCCATGTAGTTTTGTACGAAGTCCCAAAGGGCGTAGCAGGGCTCAGGCATGCTGGTCGCTCCACCGACAGCCCCCACAGCTGCTTCGCATTTGCTGTAACGATGGAACAGATGGAGACGGTTCAGGATCCCGGCCCGGTCACCACGGGTACTGACCCAGGCGTCAAATTCCACAAAGGGGGCTTTAAAGACCTCAGGCTTGCCGCGGGGAATAAATGGAAATTTTGGAGGGTAGGTCCATACGGTGACCATGCCGGTGCGGCGGTTCAGCTCCCATAGAGGGCCTTTTCCTGCTTTTAGGAACCAGCTCAAAAAGAACTTCGTCAAGAAAAGTGATATTAACCAAGTAAGTACAGGTATTCCGTAGATCAATGTAAAGCTTACCCAGTCATCCCTTAAACTTTTCCAAAAATCCATTTCATGGGGACCAAATAGCAACCCCATTACTAAGAGGACCACTGTAAAAGGAATCAGAAGTATCACTGCAAATTTCGAAAAAATACCTACTAAGTTAATTAGTTGGAAACGTCTGGCCAGCGGCGCATATCGAAAGCATTCGTGATCCATCTGCCCCTGATAGCCAGTGCCCTCCAGGGGATCCCCATATTTTTCATATCTGCGCAGTAGTTTGGGAGGGGCCTTCGCGAAAATAATAATGGGTACAACCGGTTCCGTATTCCCCCAAGGCAAACGCGCGGTGCCAAAACGCTCCAGCGCGGATTGGTTATGGTCCTCATGCTGGGGAGGTTGCTCCGGTATGCGATCTGGTCGATAGGCGGTATCGGCATAATAACCAGTTGTCTGCCTCGGCATTTCTACAACACTATCCACGTTGAACCACCTTTTCATCGAACCAGAAAACCCTGTCCGTTTCAGAGAAATCCGGCTTGGTGTGTTCTTCATTGTTTTTATCGTATGTTAATGAAGAGTCCGGCAAGGGCGCAGGGAAAACCATCAGGTCGTCCTTCTTGCCAATGCGGATCTGGACACGGGCGCTCCACGAGTACTTCACGATCTCCCGACTGACCACGTTTCCGAACAGGCCCTTTTGCTCCTCCATATGTACCGCGGGCGCTTCCAGATAAAAGAGGTATCCATTGTCGGTTGGCTCGCTGTATAGAATGCTTTCCCTGGTTCTTGGAATATCCAGCGGAAATAGTCTCCAGAGCTTGACCATGCCCGGCCCCAAATTGGCCGGCGACCGCATTTCCACCATGCACAGGTGAGATTCGACCGCCAACGGATCCTGATTCTCGAACAACTTGAGTGCTAGTAGCTCGCGTAAACCGTCTTCTCAGCCATTATGTTCGGCCGGCTCAGGGTGCGCAGTGCGTGGACTCGATAGTGCATCTCGCGCTCACAGGCCTTGAAGGTATCGTCGTCCATATCGCGCCAGTAGCGTTCCGGGCGATTGGTTTGCCGGTCGTGCTCGGCCGTGACCGGGTCCAGGTGGCGGTAGGCTTCCCAGATCGGGATATCGGGCAAGGGCTGGGTCACGTCCATGTAGTTCTGGACGAAGTCCCAAAGGGCGTAGCAGGGTTCGGGCATGCTGGTCGCTCCACCGACAGCCCCCACACCTGCTTCGCACTTGCTGTAACGATGGAACAGATGGAGGCGATTCAGAACCCCGGCCCGGTCACCACGGGTACTGACCCAGGCGTCAAATTCCACGAACGGCGCCTTGAAGATCTTTGGCTTGCCGCGGGGAATGAAAGGGAATTTCGGGGGGTAAGTCCAAACCGTGACCATGCCAGTCCGGCGGTTAAGCTCCCATAAAGGGCCTTTTCCTGCCTTCAGAAACCAGCCTAAACACAGCTTACCTAAAACCCAAGAACTAACCCAAACTCCAATTGGAATTCCAAACATTAAAGCATTTGAGCGCCAGTCATCGTATATTAGACTATGCCAGTAATCACTTTTGGATGTAAGAAATGATCCTATAATAAAACCCAAAATCATTAGAGGACCAAAAATAATAATAATAAATCTGGAAATGATTTCAGTTAAATTTAATATCTGAAATCGCTTGGCCAAAGGCGCATATCGAAAGCATTCGTGGTCCATTTTCCCCTGATAACCAGTACCCTCTAATGGATCTCCATGTTTTTCATGTCGACGAAGTAAATCCGGTGAAGCTTGAGAAAAAATGGTCAAAGGGATAACTGTTTCGGTGTATCCCCATGGCAAACGTGCAGTGCCGACGCGCCCCAAAGCTGATTGGTTATAATCCTCCCGCTGTGAAGGTTGCTCTGGTATGCACTCTGGCCGGTATGCTGTTTCCGCGTAATGAACAGCGGCTTGGTTCTGCTTCTCGAAAACACTACCCACGTTGAACCACCTTTTCATCGAACCAGAAAACTCTGTCCGTTTCGGAGAAATCCGGCTTGGTATGTTCTTCATTGTTTCTATCGTACGTTAATGAAGAGTCCGGTAAGGGCGCAGGGAAGACCATCAGGTCGTCCTTCTTGCCAATGCGGATCTGGACACGGGCGCTCCATGAGTACTTCACGATCTCCCGACTGACCACGTTTCCGAACATGCCCTTTTGTTCCTCCATATGTACCCCGGGCGCTTCCAGATAGAAAAGGTATCCATTGTCAGTTGGCTCGCTGTAAAGAATGCTTTCCCTGGTCCTTGGAATATCCAGCGGAAATAGTCGCCAGAGCTTGACCATACCCGGCCCCAAATTGGCCGGCGACCGCATCTCCACCATCCGCAGGTGAGATTCGATCACCAGCGGGCCTTGTTTCTTAAATAACTGGGGAATGGGACTTTCAACCCTCAAGCACGTATTCGCTCTCTGTTTTGCCTCAATGACACCGGGCGTTTCACACTCGTTGTCTCGGGGGCTTGCCAATCCACCTGAGCGCCCCAAATTCGGCTCAAGCTTCAGATTAACCCCCATGAGCAAACTGACGAGACGGTAATAAGCTTCCTTGGGATCTTTTAAATAAGACTTTCCGCCCAGATCTCCAAAGGGGCCATGCCGCATCCAAGTTTCGAACGGATCTTCAGTGAACCACCACACAGTCACCGCACCAACTATGCAAAGTGCGATGCCAAGCAAAAGCCACCCACCTGGCCCGAGCAGCAGAAAAGTACTACCACTCGCCAGTAGGCCATTGAGACCCATTGCAAAAGTGCCTGCGGCAATCAAGCTACTTCCAACACCAGCTCCGGTATTACCTTGTTCAAACTGATAGATGGCATCGCTGACAAAGATAACCCCGGTGACAAAGGCACCTGCAACACTGAAAAGTGTTCGGAAAACAACGGGACCTCCTGCCACAGAGGCCAACAAGCGACCAATCAATCCCCCAACCCTTGTTTCAAAGATGCCGGACATTCCAGTAATGAAGCGACTCAAAGGCGCCAGTCTCTTTGGTATTGCACGTTGAAAGCGCTCTGCGAGCAATGCAGCAGCGAGCGTGGCATCATAGCCTGCACTAACAACTCCAGCCACAGCGCGCCTTGTTCCTCGCTCCCTCTCAAGCTCGCTGTAGACTGAAATATTGGCCGAAACATTATAAGCCTCAACCATCATCACAAACGCCGGCAGAACCGGCGAATTCAGAGCCCTATAGCTCCACCTGCTTTTCGTATCAGAAACAGCCTGTCTTGCCCCAGCTGCCTCCTGATCCCATTGGTATCTGGCCGATTCGAACGATTGCTTTTGGCTCTCCAACCTTTTGTTCAGGGCCGCGAATCGATTTTCCGCGGCAGCGTAATTTTTCTTGGCTTCTTGCAGGCGTTGCGCCAGTGCGGTGCTTGCTTGACTTGTGCTCTCCGCTGCCTTTTCTGCGCTTGCCACCCCTCTCTGGGCCAGCACAATTGCGGTCTCCGCCTCCGCCAGTTCATTCAGGGCCTTGGCCATGTTTTCATTGTCAGGAAGGACCAGCAAGAGCGCCTCTTCCGAGGTGTTCGCCGCAATGCCCTGAGCCGCAGCGCGCTGGCGATTGGTAGAGGCCACCACCTGACTCGTCGCGGCCGTCTCGCTGCCTTCCAGGTGAATATCGCCGAATACCCGGATACTGGCGTCCCCCGCCGATTCGG
>NZ_SJDL01000078.1 GCF_004327985.1 Marinobacter halodurans | reverse complement strand
CCATATCGCGCCAGTAGCGTTCCGGGCGATTGGTTTGCCGGTCGTGCTCGGCCGTGACCGGGTCCAGGTGGCGGTAGGCTTCCCAGATCGGGATATCGGGCAAGGGCTGGGTCACGTCCATGTAGTTCTGGACGAAGTCCCAAAGGGCGTAGCAGGGTTCGGGCATGCTGGTCGCTCCACCGACAACCCCCACACCTGCTTCGCACTTGCTGTAACGATGGAACAAATGGAGACGGTTCAGGATCCCGGCCCGGTCACCACGGGTACTGACCCAGGCGTCAAATTCCACAAAAGGCGCCTTGAAGACTTCTGGCTTGCCGCGGGGAATAAAGGGAAATTTTGGAGGGTAGGTCCATACGGTGACCATGCCGGTTCGGCGATTCAGCTCCCATAGAGGGCCTTTTCCTGCTTTTAGGAACCAGCCTAAGCAATACTTAGCTAAAACCCTTGAAATCAACCAGATTCCTATTGGAATACCAAACGTAAGTGCGAAGGAACGCCAGTCATCAATAACATCTTGCCAATAATTGCTATCGGATGAGACAAACGACATAACAATGACTGTCAGAATCATCAATGGTCCAAAAATGATGATCATAAGTCTGGTGAAAATTTCTGTTAGATTTAGAATCTGAAAGCGCTTGGCTAAAGGCGCGTATCGAAAACATTCATGATCCATCTGCCCCTGATAGCCAGTGCCCTCGAGGGGATCCCCATGCTCTTCATGCCAACGCAGTAGTTTTGGGGGGGCCTTCGCGAAAACAATAATCGGTACAACCGGTTCCGTATGCCCCCACGGCAAGCGCGCGGTGCCAAAACGCTCCAGCGCGGATTGGTTGTGGTCCTCATGTTGGGGAGGTTGCTCCGGTATCTGATCCGGTCGATACGCGGTATCGGCATAATAGCCGGTCGTCTGCCTTGGTCTTTCTACAACACTATCCACGTTGAACCACCTTTTCATCGAACCAGAAAACCCTGTCCGTTTCAGAGAAATCCGGCTTGGTGTGTTCTTCATTGTTTTTATCGTATGTTAATGAAGAGTCCGGCAAGGGCGCAGGGAAAACCATCAGGTCGTCCTTCTTGCCAATGCGGATCTGGACACGGGCGCTCCATGAGTACGTCACGATTTCCCGACTGACCACGTTTCCGAACAGGCCCTTTTGCTCCTCCATATGCACCCCGGGCGCTTCCAGATAAAAAAGGTATCCATTGTCGGTTGGCTCACTATATAGAATGCTTTCCCTGGTTCCTCGAATATCCAGCGGAAATAGTCGCCAGAGCTTGACCATACCCGGCCCCAAATTGGCCGGTGACCGCATTTCCACCATCCGCAGGTGAGACTCGACCACCAGTGGGCCCTGATTCTCGAACAACTTGAGTGCTAGTAGCTCGCGTAAACCGTCTTCTCGGCCATGATGTTTGGCCGACCCAGGGTGCTTAGCGCTCGGACCCTGTTGTGCATCTCCCGTTCACAGGCCTTGAAGGTGTCGTCGTCCATATCGCGCCAGTAGCGTTCCGGGCGATTGGTTTGCCGGTCGTGCTCGGCCGTGACCGGGTCCAGGTGGCGGTAGGCTTCCCAGATCGGGATATCGGGCAAGGGCTGAGTCACGTCCATGTAGTTTTGTACGAAGTCCCAAAGGGCATAGCAGGGTTCGGGCATGCTGGTGTTACCACCGATGGCACCAACGCCCGCATCGCACTTGCTGTAACGATGGAACAAATGGAGACGGTTCAGGATCCCGGCCCGGTCACCACGGGTACTGACCCAGGCGTCAAATTCCACAAAAGGTGCCTTGAAGACTTCTGGCTTACCGCGGGGAATAAATGGAAATTTTGGAGGGTAGGACCACACGGTGACCATACCGGTGCGGCGGTTAAGCTCCCATAGAGGGCCTTTTCCTGCTTTCAAAAGCCATTTTAAGAAGTATTTCCCTACAATGAGAGAAATAAGCCAAATACCTGCAGGCACACCAAAAAGTAAGACAAAAAAATCCCATTCGTCTGTAAGGCCATACCAGAAATTGCTTTTAGATGATGCAAACGAAGCTACAATGAGTGTGACAACAGTAAGGGGCACGAGAGTAATCAGTGACAATCGAGCAAATGCTCCGCCTAAATTAACTATCTGAAAACGCACAGCCAAAGGTGCAAATCGCAATCTCTCATGATCCATCCTCCCCTGATAACCAGTCCCTTCAAGGGGGTCTCCATTTTTCTCTTGCCAACGCAGTAACTTCGGCGGAGCTTTCGCAAAAAGAACAATGGGAACAACAGACTCTGTATTTCCCCATGGCAACCGCGTTGTGCCGAAGCGACCCAACGCGGATTGGTTATGGTCCTCATACTGGGGAGGTTGCTCCGGTATGCGATCTGGTCGATAGGCGGTATCGGCATAATAACCAGTTGTCTGCCTCGGCATTTCTACAACACTATCCACGTTGAACCACCTTTTCATCGAACCAGAAAACCCTGTCCGTTTCAGAGAAATCCGGCTTGGTATGTTCTTCATTGTTTTT
This sequence comes from Marinobacter halodurans, assembly GCF_004327985.1. Lineage (GTDB taxonomy): Bacteria > Pseudomonadota > Gammaproteobacteria > Pseudomonadales > Oleiphilaceae > Marinobacter_A > Marinobacter_A halodurans. The sequence continues at coordinate 2,551 of NZ_SJDL01000078.1, read as the reverse complement.
ATCGTATGTTAATGAAGAGTCCGGCAAGGGCGCAGGGAAAACCATCAGGTCGTCCTTCTTGCCAATGCGGATCTGGACACGGGCGCTCCATGAGTACTTCACGATCTCCCGACTGACCACGTTTCCGAACAGGCCCTTTTTCTCCTCCATATGTACCGCGGGCGCTTCCAGATAAAAGAGGTATCCATTGTCGGTTGGCTCGCTGTATAGAATGCTTTCCCTGGTTCTTGGAATATCCAGCGGAAATAGTCGCCAGAGCTTGACCATATCCGGCCCCAAATTGGCCGGTGACCGCATTTCCACCATCCGCAGGTGAGACTCGACCACCAGCGGTCCCTGATTCTCAAACAACTGAGGGATAGGACTTTCAACCCGCAAACACGTATTCGCTCTCTGTTTCGCCTCGATAACCTCGGGCGTTACACAATCGCTGCCACGATTGCCAGCTCCCACCTTGGAACTGAACAGGTTCGGCTCCAATGTGACATTCAACCCCATGAGCAAACTGACAAGACGGTAGTAGGCCTCCCTGGGCTCTTTCAAATAAGATTTTCCATCCAAATCCCCAAAAGGCCCGTGGCGCATCCAGGTTTCGAACGGATCTTCAGAGAACCACCAGACCGTCACCGCGCCGGCCACACAAAGAAAAATTCCGATGGCCAACCAACCTATGGGCCCAAGAAAGAGGAGCGTACTTCCGCTAGCAAGAAGCCCGCTAATGCCCATCGCGAAGGAACCTGCAGCGAGTAGACTGCTTCCCACGCCGACCCCGGTGTTACCGTTCTCAAATTGATATAATGCGTCTGCAACAAAAATAAATCCTGTAACGAAGGCGCCAACAAAACCAAAGAATGTCCTTAAAACAACTGGCCCACCCGCAACTGACCCGAGTACTCGACCAAGAGTTCCTCCAACCTCGCGACTCAAGAAACCAGACATAGCAGCGAAACCAGCACGAATCGTTAAAAGCCTTTTAGGAATCGCATACTGAAAACGTTCAGCAAGCACTACCATGGCAAGTCCTGCATCCAAGACAGCACTTCCTACACCCACTACCGCTCTACCAAATCCTCGATCTCGCTCAAGCTCATCGTATGCTGAATAGTTTGCTGAAATATTGTACGCCTCAACCATCATCACAACCGCCGGCAGAACCGGCGAATTCAGAGCCCTATAGCTCCACTTGCTTTTCGTACCGGAAACAGCCTGTCTTGCCCCAGCTGCCTCCTGATCCCATTGGTATCTGGCCGATTCGAGCGATTGCTTTTGGCTCTCCAACCTTTTGTTCAGGGCCGCAAACCGATTTTCCGCGGCGGCGTAATTTTCCTTGGCTTCTTGCAGGCGCTGCGCCAGTGCGGTGCTTGCTTGACTTGCGCTCTCCGCTGCTTTCTCTGCGCTCGCCACCCCTCTCTGGGCCAGCACAATTGCGGTCTCCGCCTCCGCCAGTTCATTCAGGGCCTTGGCCATGTTTTCATTGTCAGGAAGGACCAGCAAGAGCGCCTCTTCCGAGGTGTTCGCAGCAATGCCCTGAGCCGCAGCGCGCTGGCGATTGGTAGAGGCCACCACCTGACTCGTCGCGGCCGTCTCGCTGCCTTCCAGGTGAATATCGCCGAATACCCGGATACTGGCGTCCCCCGCCGATTCGGACGACAGGTTCTCCAGCATTCCAATGACGAGGTATCCCTTCTGGTTTGCTTTGGACAGGCGCGTCAATTTCATTTTGCCCCAATTTTGAGGCATGGAAGCGCGCATTCCTTCCAGGGACCCCGCATACAGCTTCATCTTCGCCCGGATAGCCTGGCTGCGAAGCGTTGCGAGTTGGTCATTGGCGTCGAGCAAAGCGTCGTTCAACTGGCGCTGACGGGCATCCAGTTCAGAGGCTTTCGCTTTCTGTATTTCGGTGGCGCCGCGGAAGTCTTCCTCAACAGCGACACGTTGTTCTACAAATTCCTGGCGCTCTTTGCGGAGCGACTCCAATTGACTCTTTAACTGCGCGATGTCTTTTTTCTGCTGCTTAATGGCCGGTTCTTCAGCAAGCTTCTTCTCCGCTTTTTGTATTGCAGACCAAAGCTTCCCGTGAACCTCCATCATCATGCTGCTACCGAACCGGATGTAATAATCGAGCATCGTCCGGAATGCGCCCTGATGCGCCGCAGCCACCAGTTCAAGGCCGTGGAACGATGTGATGCCCTCAACCTTCGGCAAACCGGCGGTTTCCAGTTTTGCCAGTTCCGTGCCCCGGTACACGCCGCTGCCGTCGTTCTCTTCCGGCTCCTCGGGAGCCTCGTAGTCCGACTGAAGCGTCTCAACACTGGCTTCCGGAAAGAGCATTCCGTACAACTCGGGGCATTGCTCGCCCTGACAGAGCGCCCGCACCCATTGCTTGCCCTCGTTGTCTTCCGTATTCCCCGAATCCAGCGCCAGGGCATCCTCCTCCTCTGGCGCTGTCGCGACGTCCTCGAGAATCTCGGCAACAAACTGGAACGCCCCCAGGTAATCGACCCCGTCGAACGAAAACAGATCAGCCAGAGCGGCTTGTGTCTTCACGCTT
>NZ_SJDL01000077.1 GCF_004327985.1 Marinobacter halodurans | reverse complement strand
TGACAAGCCGCTGGCACGCTGCTGATCAACCAGGGTCTGCCACTGTTCGGGTGTGCGGTGCTTTCTCATGGGGGTAACCTCGTGTCGGAAAATGTGAGGTTACTGTAGGGCGAATCTCAGCGGGGTGGCAGAACGTCCTGAAATGAACGCTTACGATCGCCTGATGGCACGGCTGAAACGGCACACGCCGCTGCTCAGGTTGATCAACCGGTACCTGAAGGCAGGCGTCCAGATCGACAACCGCAAAGCCCCGACGCCCGAGGGCGTGCCGCAAGGTGGGCCACTGTCTCCGGTGCTGGCGAATGTGGTGCTGGACGAACTGGATTGGGAGTTGGAACGGCGTCACCTGCGCTTCGCCCGCTACGCCGATGATTGCCAGATCTACGTTGGCAGTCGTCGTGCAGGAGAGCGGGTGATGGTGAGTCTGACGCGCTTTATCGAGGACTCGCTGAGGCTCACAGTGAATACACGAAAGAGCGCGGTAGACCGGCCCTGGAAGCGGAGCTTCCTGGGCTTCACCCTTAGCCGGAAAGGGCAGCGATTGAACGTGGCTGACAGGGCCATCACCAAGCTGAAGACCCAGATCCGGACACTGAGCCGCCGGACACGGGGCCACTCACTGCCCCGGGTGATCGCAGATCTGAAAGAGACCCTGCTTGGTTGGAAAGCGTACTTCGATGCAGCCGAAGTACTGAGCCCGCTGCGGGACCTGGACAAGTGGATCCGGCGGAGAATGAGAAGTTACGTGTGGAAGCAATGGGGTCGAAGGGGATATCGTGAGCTGAGAAAGCGGGGTGTCTCGGTCAAGCTGGCCTGGAACACTGCGAAATCAGCCCATGGCCCGTGGCGGCTGAGTCACTCGCCGGCACTGCGACAAGCCTTATCGGCCCGGTTGTTCCGGAGCTATGGATTGCCGGAGTTGGCAGTACGGTAACGGGTTGAATCAAGTCACTGAATCGCCGTGGTACGTGGTCCGTATGCCCGGTGATGTGGGAGGAGGGGCATCGTGAGGTGCCTCCCTATCCCGATTATGTTCCTCTGAGGGCCGGCTCAAGTTCAAGATGTTCAACAAAGGGGATAAAGTCGCGATCCAGAAACAGCAGGGGTAGCTCCTTCTCTATGCAAAATGTCGCGATGATGACGTCGGCAGTCTTTCTGATCGTGATGCCCTTTTTCCGAAGCGTTCGATAGTTGTCGGCGCACTTGGCCGCCATTTCGTTGCCAAACATCTCATACTGCTCAAGCGCTAGCAGGCTTTGTTTGGTCTGGCGATATTGTTTGTCGTTGCGGATGCCTTGCAGGATTTCCAGAAATATGAGGTCGCCGATCGCGACAGATCCTTGGACTATTGAGGCATCCAACAGATCAGTATGTGGGTTAGTGGCACCGTTGAAGTAGTCGATCCAGACGCTGGTATCCACCAGTATCATCCGGCGCTCCGCATTTCATCCAGGTCGCCTTCCCACTTGATTTTGCCGCGCAGCTTTCGAATCTCCTGTTGCTTGCTAAGCTGGACCAGAAGTTTCAGACCTTGTTCAACGGCTTCTTTTTTGGTTTCGCAACCGGAGGCTTTGAGGGCTTCAGCCATCAACTGGTCGTCTATGACGATGTTCGTTCTCATGTTGCACCTATGTGTATTGATTTAGATTTCTATACACAATTTAGCACTTCAGAAAGAACATAACAAATAAGGATAGGTCGCGCGCAGCCGCGACCTGATCCGGTGTTGGACGAGCCCGGTGCTTCTCTATTAAGGAAATAGCGTCGGCGAACCCAGAGGTGCTTTAGCCTTGGCGTTTGTCGGCCATTTTCGCCAGGACAGGGGCGCCCGGAACCGTCGGTGAAGCCGACAGCCGGTTTGCCCTGGCCGTGATGTCATAAGGTGCGTTGGCTTCTCCCTTTGAGGTGCATGTCAGTTAAAGAAAGGCTCAGGCCGGACATCGTCGCCGGATGACGGGCCACCGGCAGGGCCGACGCCAGAAGGTAAGGCTCATGGGCTGGCCGCAACAGGGGTGAGTTCGGTGAGGTCGCGTTGGTACAGTGTATGAAATCGGGCGTGTTCGTGGGTGTTCATTACACTTCTCCTGAGGGCCCTACCGGAATGGAAGGGATCAGGGAAGTACAGACGACTTATAACTCTGCCGCGTAGCGGCTTCGTTCAACCAGTGGCTGCTGTCGGACGCGCCTGCGCTGGCACTCCGGCACGCCGCAAAGCCAAGCGTTAAATTTCAAGGCAGTATCGTGCAGGAATCCCTAAAATTTAGAGACTATCTCACTGAACGACCAAAGCCTAAAGGAATAGACGTACTTTGCGGCGCTGATTCCTTTCGACCTGAAAACCCGACAACGTTACTCTTTGCCATGGCGGTGTACTCCTGATTGTTTGGCTTCTTTGGCGACACCAAATCAATCAGATACGCCGCTTCCTTTCAAACCCTCAAACACCAGATTCAGTTATAACTCAAATCGACCTGGTCCTCCGACATCAGGTTGAAAACCCTGACCTGCTCGAGCACGTTGATCAGGCTGGTATTACCATCTTGGGTACATAGCGACCCGTCTACACGAATGGAGGCAGATGATCTCAGACGGATAACCAGCCAAAGAGCGGGCCTACGCGCCCGAGGCCCTGAACAGCCCCTCGAACAGCCGCGTGCGACGAATGTCACGATCGCCTAATGAGGCCAGACGGCCGCCCTTGTTCTTATCCTCACACTCAATCAGCCCCAGCCAGCTATACAGCGAGAACATCTGGAGAGACAACGCGTGGGCGATTTGTTTTTCCGGGCTGTAAAAGGGGCTGGGCGGAACCACCTCAGTCAGCATCGGAAAAGCTGTCAGCATGGCATCGATATAGAACGATTCCGGTCGCCACTCGTCACCGTATTTAGCCAGCAACCACAAGGCGAAGGGCCCCACGACCTGTATCTCGTCAAATTCATCAAACCGATCCAGCCAACTCCAGTTGAAGCGGTTCATGGCGGTGAGCAGCAGCTCCTGATAAATCGGCAACCATTGCTCTTTGCGGATCCAGTCTTTTACGCGCTGCGTCAGCAAAAGCTGGCCGCGCTGCTTACGGGTGAATCCGGCGATCTCGGCAAGCAGCCGCGCCAAATGCACGTGAATAACGTCCTCTTCCGAGCGGATTCTGGCGAAGCCGTCGCGATAAGGCTCTGCCAGTGCGGCGTCACCTCCGGCCTCGACCAAAGGCGTCACAACCCGACGAGGCAGGTTTCCCTTGGGTGTCAGGCGCACGCCTTTGCCATCGAGCTCCTGAAACAATGCCTTGAGAATACGCATGATCGGCGCCGAGTCGAGATGCGGCTCAATCAACGCGGAATCGAGGTTTGCATCAAACACCGCCGGGCAATGCAGCGGGCTTGTCATCAACTGCTCCATCTGGTTAAAACTGAGCCCCTCGCACTCCTCGTCGGCATCAAAAAGCGGCGCAGCGACCGGATCAAAAAGGCGCTCACGATGAGCCATGCCCTCATTGATCGCCTCAAGATCGACGAATTCCGGGTCGAACACAACCCCGCCCAGCCATTCCCTTGCATCGTCGTGTTCGGGGTGCGCCGGGTTCGCCATCACGTCGAGGAATTCATAAAAGCCCCCAAGACCACCCACATCCTCCGGCGGACATTGACGCACTGCCTTTATACAACTTGGCAAAGGGGTATCTCCCGAGCCCGGCAGTATCTTCTCCAGAACCACGAAATGCTCCCAGCCGTCTCCAAAATCATATTCGTACCGCAACGTCTGCTTTTCCCGTTGGAGAACGGCTTCCAATGGCACAGAAGTCTCGTCAACGTAGTTCATCATGCCGTCTGGATCCTCGTCCGGGTCTCCGAAGAACACACCGTCAGACGACTCGAATTGATGCAAATGAGCCGCTTGCCAGCCCATCGCCACTTGGATGATTCGGTGTAGGTCTTGTAGCGTCGTCCCGGATTCAACCAGCAGGCGCCGCCAGATGGGCGGCCGGGAGCCTGAGAGGGTGACTTTCAGTTGGTAGACATCGCCGGATCGGGTTGGCATCAGGAATTCCTTCTTGTGGAGCGCTTGGGCATTCTAGAGGAAGGGCGCGGGCAGATAAAATACATCAGATCTTGCCTCGACAAAGCAATTCGTCTTAAAGGCACCCACTTTTGAATTGAACAGCCCTGCCACGCTGCAGGCGCTAGCAACACTGTAACCAGGCTAGTGTCCCGTCTGGTTAATTCGTTGACCTACTGCGTACCGCTGACGTCTCTGGTCAAGGCGCCAGCCCGCCGGTGTGGTGGTTCCACATCAAGGGTTGGCAACGCAGGTCCAGAGGCGTCAGCGGTGCGCCCTTCGGGAGCGCCTGAACACTTTGATAGCGGTGTTGCGGCAGCTCGATTTGGAACCACCAAACCTTCGCTACCGCGCCTTGCTCTCAAAGCGTTCAGGCGCTCAGTAGATCAGCGAATTAACCAGACGGGACACCAGGTATTAACTTGTGGCTATAACGTGGCCACTGCGACTAGGGACAGCTTGCGCCAGGTCGATTATCCCCCAGCGCCCCGGCAGGCATTTCCAGCCACTCTTCGAGTCGTTGTAGAGGTTGTACATCATGCTCCGCGTTTTGTCAGGAAAAGCATAACAACTCGAATGCTGAAGATAGCAAAGCAGAATCTGGTACGTTAACCTCCGGCACTCAATGCATGGATGCATGGACATACGGATATGAACTCTCAGTCACCTATGAATGGAGAGGATCAGGTCCCCGTGGTGTTTGATACGCCGGTGAACCTGCCGCCTCTTGAATCCCCCCTGTTTCTGGTTCACCAGGCTCTCCGGCCTGACGCGCTGCGCCGCCTGTACGAGCTGGAACCTCAGCCACGGCTACGCTTTGTCTACCAGGGGACAACCCAGGACGAAGCCAAACTCGCCGGTCCATTACTGATAGACGCCAACCAGCCGAACGCCGAACCTCACTTTATCCAAGGCGTTCACGAGGGTTGGGGGATAGCACTGATTGGCAGCCCCGGACTCACCCTCGGCGATGTCGATACTCACTTCAAGAGTCTTATGTGGGCAATGACCCCGCGCGGGCGGAGCCTGTTCAACTTCGCACTGACCAGTGCCCTGGGCGGCCTCGGGGGTACGCTGGACCCCACGCAGATGAACCGGTTACTGGGCCCGCTGGCGGGCCTGGCCGGCACAATAGACGGCGAACCCTGGCTGTTTCGCCGTAACCAGCCGGGGCGAGCAATGGCCGAAGCGGACCCGCTGACATTGACCCCGGAGAACCTGCAGCACATGGCCCGCCAGCGCCGGCATCGGCTGGCCAGGGCACTTTCCAGACATTAT
>NZ_SJDL01000076.1 GCF_004327985.1 Marinobacter halodurans | reverse complement strand
ATCTCGCTGCGGAGCCTGGCGTTTATCCCGTGGGATCATGGGCATTTCTTCCGGATTCTGAGTGAAACAGGGCGATTTATGCTGGATATTATACTTTGAAACAAAGCCAACTCATTGTCTTTATTTCAGTTTTTCTTTTGCAGGGCCGACGAAGTAACGTGATAGAGCGCGCCTGCGATTTCCAATCGCAACGGTTTGGCCATCCTTGGCTCCTTGTTGATGCTTGGCTAATGTGGATAAGTCATCGGAAATGCCTCCAACTTGCAGGCGGAGGGCAAAAGGCAAGACCTGACCCTGGAATTCCAGGGGTACCCAGATGCTCGCCCCCCTGCTGGATGCCGGCGTCCCGCCGGACATCCGGACCAGCAGCGGCGACAGTCTGCTGATGCTGGCCAGCTATCATGGTCACCTGGGGACGACGCGCCTGCTCCTGGAGAAAGGCGCCGATCCCGACCTGCCCAACGAACGGCTACAGACACCGTTGGCCGGCGTCGTCTATAAGGGCGAGATGGATATCGTCAACCTGCTGCTGGCAAAAGGGGCCGGCGTGGATAGCCGGCCCGAAGGCGCCAAGACACCGTTGATGTACGCCGCGATGTTCAACCGTGTGGATATGGTCGAACGTCTGCTCAAGGCCGGCGCCGATCGGAACGCCGTCGACGCCGAAGGCAATACCGCCCTGTCCCTGGCCAGGCCATGGGTGCAGCGGATGTGATTGGATTGCTGGAGAAGCATTAACGCCCGCCCCGCATGCCGAAAGGAATGGGGGCTGCCTTGGGCTTTAGCAAACCCGCGAATGCTGTCATTCAGGCTTCGCGTTTTGCCCCTTTTTTCAATTCCCTGCCATCCTGATCCTGCCAGTCGATCTTTCCGGAATTGCTGGTCTGCTGGGAGCCGAGGACCGTCCATATGCCGGCTAACAGGCTCAGTTAACAGGAGTTCACCGAATTAGGGAGCCTCTCTTCTGCCCGACGATCTGCTAAATTCAAGGATAGACCCTTCCAACCCTGCTGGATGATGAAGCGGCCTAGGGTACAGACGGCGTTTCAGCCGGAGCTGGAGCGGTATTTGGGATCGTCCTGATGATCTGGTGATTGTGCCCTCCCCCCCGATGCCACCCGGCGGAGAGACAGGCCGTCGAAACCGCGCCACACAATCGGGATCGTCATGGGTGGTAATTGATCGCCCAGTTCAACAAGTTACTCGACGATCTCTCTTCCGGGCGGCGGGCCACTATGATTTTACCGCCCCTGCCCTATGCGTAATCATCATTTCAGGCGCACAGCGGTCTCCTGCTACGCTTTCAAGTGCGCGTCTGCGTTATAGGTAGTGGATATGGCCAAGTTGAACCTGAACCTGCTGCGGACATTGGCGGTGCTCCTGGCTCAGCGTAATGTCTCCAGGGCAGCGGAAGAGCTTCGGCTTACGCAGTCGGCCATCAGCCGGCAGCTGTCCCAGTTGAGGGAGTACTTCAACGATCCGCTGTTGATCCGGGAGGGTAACGACTATCTGCTGACATCCAAGGCACAGCAACTGATACCGCAGTTGCAGGATATATTGTCACAGGTTGATGATTTAAGAGGGGAACCCGGGTTTACGCCGGCGGCCTGTGCCAGGCGGTTTTCATTTGCCTGCACCGATTATGTCGCCAACTTTATATTCCCGGATGTTCTGACCGACTTGCACTCCGAGGCGGATCAGATCGATATCAGTTATCGGATCTGGCGACCTCAATGGTTGAGTTCCCTGGCAACACGGCCCATCGATTTCTTTGCGACGATGATCGACGATGTGCCCGACAACCTCTACGGCGTACACCTGGGAGCCGATGCGCCGGCCCTGGTCATGGCCAGGAACCACCCCTTGAGCGGCCAAATCCCGGTAACGCTGGAGCAAATCCTGGACTATCCCTACGTTTCCATCACCGCCGGAGGCGATAAGGATCGCTTCTTTGACATCGAGTTGAACCGGCAGCGTAAACAGCGTCGCGTCGCCTTTGAGGTGCCCTTCTATGCGTCGGCCTTCAACGTGGTTGCGGGAGGCGAAATGCTGTTGATCGTACCGCGCCATATCGCCATGAACGCTGCTCGCAGTTACTCCATTGTCTATCGGGATCTGCCGCTGGAGAACCTGCCCACGCACAACTACTACCTTCTGTGGCACAGCATCCATCACCACGATCCTGCCCATCGCTGGGTCAGGGATCGGATCGCCCGGGTGCTTCGCGAATCCATCTTCTCCCCGCAGGGTATGAATTAAGCGCACGGCCTTTTTTCTTTTTTTTCATTTCTAAACAAAGCCTCATTTACTTACCTTTTAAATTGATATTCAACCCATTATCAACATGGGATCCGATATCTTTTATAACCCCTATTAAAACTAGAACAATAGGATAGAAGGTATGAATAATGACGCGGTTATAATCGAAGAAAACTCAAAGCCTGTTGATCGCATTTGGAGGGGGAAAATCACATTTGTGATGGCGGCAGCAGGATCAGCCGTCGGACTCGGCAATATGTGGAAGTTTCCCTATATAGCCGGTGAAAATGGCGGCGGCGCCTTTGTTCTTGTCTATCTTGCCTGCATATTATGCTTCGGCATTCCGCTCTTGATGGCAGAGATCGGAATGGGACGAATGGGCCGCAGCAATGCCCAGAACACATTCAGGATACTTCGCAGGGAATCAGGCAGCAAAGGCCCCTGGGGCGTGGTGGGTGCCCTTGCAATCGTCACAAGTTACCTGATCCTTTCCTTTTATATAGTCGTGGCCGGCTGGTGTCTTTATTATCTGTGGATTACCGTAAATGGGCAGTTCAACATACCGGGACAGATACTTGACAAGTCGGTAACAGGCGGCATGTTCGATAATCTGCTGGCAAGCCCGCAAACCCTGATTATATTCAGTGTTGTATTTCTCCTGATCACCTTCGGTATTGTCAGTTCCGGCATAAAGAACGGGATAGAAAAAACCGTCAACTGGATGATGCCATCGTTGATGCTGATACTGGTCCTGTTGATCGGTTATTCAATCAGGAACGGAGATTTTTCAGCAGCGGTCCATTTCCTGTTCAATGCTGATTTTCACAAACTGACGCTGAACGCCATCATTGTCGCCGTTGGTCATTCGTTTTTCACCCTCAGCCTGGCATCGGGTTCGATGATTACCTACGGCTCCTACATGTCGGCGAAAAGCTCCGTTGTAAAAACCTCGCTGGCGGTGGCGGGAATCGACACGCTGGTCGCGCTTACCGCCGGTCTCACCATCTTCCCGCTTGTCTTCGAGCACGGCCTTGAGCCGGGCGCCGGCCCTGGCCTGGTGTTTATCTCCCTGCCCCTGCTGTTTGGTGACATGCCGTATGGGCAACTGTTCGGGACGATATTCTTCCTCATGCTGTTTGTCGCCGCGCTAACGTCTGCGATCTCCCTGATGGAGCCGACCGTAGCCTGGCTGGAGCAACGTTTCTTTCTCTCCCGGACACGTGCCGCCCTGCTCACCACATTGACCGTATGGCTGGTCAGCCTGGGCACCGTTTTCTCGCTCAACATTTGGGATAACCCCATGTTTTTCGGGAAGACGTTCTTTGACGCACTGGATTATCTCACTGCCAACATTCTGATGACGGCAGGCGGGCTCGCAACGGCACTGTTTTGTGGCTATTGCCTCAAGGAACACCAACTGGAACAGATGTTCGGCGGGAATCGCGCTGTCATCGTGCCCTTCCGTATAGCCATGCGTTATGTCGTGCCCCTGTTTGTCGTCGTACTGGCGATTGGCCCCATCTGAACAATCAACTTATTAGGGAGTTACCAATGACAATCGAAACCGAAAGCCTCGGCATCCTGCAGCAATCGGTAGAAAGGCTCGCCCAGGGATTCGAGCAACTGCCGGCCTATCGACCGGAATACGACCGGGAGCGCGCGGAATCCGTGCTGCTGCAGGTCGCCGAGAAGATGTGGGACAACTATCCGTATCCACATCCCCAGTATGCCGGTCAGATGCTTAAGCCGCCGCACCCGGTTGCTCGCATGGCCTACATGCTTGCGATGTGGATCAACCCCAACAATCACGCCCTGGATGGAGGCAAGGCCAGTTCAGCCATGGAGAAGGAGGTGGTTGCCGAGATCGCCCGGATGTTCGGCTGGGACAACTGTCTGGGCCACCTGACCGGCGGTGGTACGCTGGCCAACCTGGAAGCGCTGTGGATCGCGAATCAACAGCACCCCGGCAAGACGATCGTCGCCTCGGCACAGGCTCACTATACGCACAACCGCATCTGCGGCGTGCTGCAGATTCCGTTCCGGTCGGTGCCCGTCGACGACCGGGCACGTATGGACGTTGGGGCCCTGGCCCGGATACTGGAGCAGGAGGAGGTCGGCACCGTGGTGGTGACCCTGGGTACCACCGGGGTAGGCTCCGTCGATCCGTTGCCGGAGATCCTCGAGCTTCAACGACGTTACGGCTTCCGCATTCATGTCGATTCCGCCTACGGCGGTTACTACCGACTTGTTGATACGCTGCCGCCTGATGCCGTGGCGGCCTACACACAGATCAGCCAGGTCGATTCCATCGTCGTCGATCCTCACAAGCACGGCCTGCAACCCTACGGCTGTGGCTGCGTCCTGTTCAGGGATCCAGAGGTGGGGCGGTTCTACAAGCACGACTCGCCCTACACCTACTTCAGTTCCGATGAGCTGCATCTGGGCGAGATCAGCCTGGAATGTTCCCGGGCGGGTGCATCGGCGGTTGCGCTTTGGGCCACGATGCAGATGTACCCGCTGACGACGGATGGCGAGTTTGCCGATGGCTTGCGCGCCTGCCGTCAGGCGGCGGTCATGCTGCATCGGCGCCTCAAGGAGGATCCGCGTTTCATAACGCCGTTGGAGCCGGACCTGGATATCGTGATCTGGGCGCCAAAAGCCGAGTCGACCGGCGCGATCTCGAAGCTGTCACAGCAGGTCTTCGAACAGGCCGAAGCCCGGGATCTCTACCTGGCGACATTCAGCTTTCCATCGGAGCTGGTCAAGAAGGCCTGTCCGGAGATCGAGATAGACACGCCCTACACCACCTGTCTGCGCTCCTCGTTGATGAAACCGGAACATCTGGGCTGGATTGAGGAGATTTGGCGAATTCTGGATGAAGCGCAGGAGAACCTGGCCTGAATAGGCCAGGTTTCCTTGTCGAGCCATGCATGCATTGGGGTCTTGTTGTCTGCCTATGAGACCCCTTGCAATCCATGGGGAGGCAGGCCTTGCACTATCAATTAGTCGGCCCTGCAAAAGAAAAACTGAAATAAAGACAATGAGTTGGCTTTGTTTCAAAGTATAATATCCAGCATAAATCGCCCTGTTTCACTCAGAATCCGGAAGAAATGCCCATGATCCCACGGGATAAACGCCAGGCTCCGCAGCGAGAT
>NZ_SJDL01000075.1 GCF_004327985.1 Marinobacter halodurans | reverse complement strand
TCAGGCCGAACACCACATGCACGCCGGCATTGAAGGTCAAGGGCAGGTCCGCCGTGCTGGCATCGAGGCGGGCCGCTTCCCGGCGCTCGCGGGCGACCATGGCATCCAGTTGGGCCTGGAGTTGCTGACGCAGGAGGGCGATGGACCCCGCTGGCGCCGGCTCGCCGAAACGGACATCCACCACTGGGTCCAGCAGCCCGGTGACGTGGGCCTGGCCCTGATCGTCCAATGTGCCCGAGCGAAAGTCATTCAGACCCGTGACGGCAAAAGGAGCACCGGCGACACCGCTGCCATCCGGCCAGCGGTAGAGCAGATCCAGCGTTCGCTGTCCTGCTTCGGTTGGGGTGCTTTGCGGTGATGGAGCCTGATAGGCCGGCTCGGCGGCCGGGGCAAGGCTGTCTCCTTGTAAAGGGGCGCCGCCGATGCCGCTGCTTGTCCGACCTTCCCAATGATCATCCAGGGCCTGGGCTAATCTGGGCGGTAGATTGGCCACCGTCGATCCGGATTCCGGACGCCGGTTCAGGAAGATCCCGGGGCTGGCACCGCTGGCGTCAAACAGGACCTGTTCGCCTTGTGCCAGTTGCTCTATCAAGCGCGATGGCTTTTGGCGGGGATCCAGATTTTCGATGGGGGTGTCGGTGACAGCATGCGGGCTGAGGATCCGCTTGACGATGTCCACCGCGCTTAGGGGATGGACGAGGGTCACCAATGCGTCGGAAGACCGTGGTAACTCCTCCACGCTCGCAAGACGGTAACTCATGAACTCCAATCCTTGGGATTTCCGGGATGCTGGCGTCCTGCCAGCATGGCTGCATTACACTAGCCGATCCGGCGGATGACGACAATCTCAATCATCTTGCGTTTTCCTGTCCAACCGGCATGATCGTCCCCATGCTGCCGATCGATACCCTGCTCCCCGATTTACGCGCCACCCTCGAGGCGCACACCACCGTCCTGCTCCAGGCCCCGCCGGGCGCCGGTAAGACCACGCGTGTGCCGCTGGCCCTGCTGGGCTGCGACTGGCGCGACGACCGCCGCATCCTGATGCTTGAACCCCGCCGGATCGCCGCGCGCGCCGCCGCACGCTTCATGGCCGGCCAACTGGGCGAGAAGCCCGGCGAAACGGTCGGCTACCGCACCCGGCTGGACACCAAAGTCTCCGCCCGTACCCGCATCGAAGTGGTCACCGAAGGCATCCTTACCCGCCTGATCCAGCAGGACCCGGCGCTGGAAGACTACGCCGCCATCCTGTTCGACGAATTCCATGAACGTTCCCTGCAGGCGGATCTCGGGCTGGCGTTGGTGCGGGAGTCCCAGCAGGCGTTGCGGGACGACCTGCGGGTGGTGGTCATGTCCGCCACGCTGGATACCGCGCCGCTCGCCCAATTGCTGGACGACGCGCCGGTGCTCACCAGCGAGGGCCAGGCGTATCCTGTGGACGTGCATTACCGGCCGCTCCCGCCGGCTTCGGGGCGGCCGCCCCGTATGGTGGATCATGTCGCCGCGATCATCCGGGAAGCGCTGGATACGGAAATGGGCTCGATCCTCACTTTTCTCCCCGGCGCCGGTGAAATCCGTCAGGTAGAGCGGCTGATACGTCCCCAGTTACCACCGGGCACCCACCTGACCCCACTTTATGGCAATTTGAAGGGCGAGGAGCAGGACCGTGCCATCCAGCCCGCTCCCGAGGGCGAGCGCAAGATCGTACTGGCCACCGCCATCGCCGAAACCAGCCTGACCATCGAAGGGGTGCGGGTGGTGATTGATGCCGGCCAGGCCCGCCGTGCCGTGTTCGACCCCAACAGCGGGATGACCCGCCTGATCACCGGCCGCGTCTCCCAGGCGGCCGCCGAACAGCGCAAGGGTCGTGCCGGACGCGTCGAACCCGGCGTGTGCTATCGCCTGTGGAGCGAGTCCGAGCAACAGGGGCTGCCCGCCTTCACCCCACCGGAAATCCTCGAAGCCGACCTGGCGCCCCTGGCACTGGAACTGGCCCAGTGGGGTGCGCGGGACCCGGGCGATCTGGAATGGCTCGACCCGCCGCCGGCCGCTCACTGGGCGCAGGCGGTGGACCTGCTGCAATGGCTCGATTTGCTGGACAGCGACGGCGCCATCACCGACCACGGCCGCCGCGCACGGGATCTGGGGATTCATCCCCGGCTGGCGCATATGGTCCTCAAAGGACGCGAACTGGGTTATCCGCAGACCGCGGCCCGACTGGCCGCGTTACTGGGTGACCGGGATCTCCTGGGGCCCGGGGTCGGTGCCGATCTCACCCACCGACTGCAGGTACTGACCGGCGAGTACCGCGCCCCCAACCTGGACCGGGCCCGGCTGGATGCGCTCAAGCGCGCGGCAGATCGACTGCTGCCGGAAAAGGGCGCCAGGGATGTGGATAACTCACTGCCGGCAGGCCGTTTGTTAGCCCTCGCTTACCCGGACCGTATTGCGCTGAGGCGCTCTGGCGACGCCAACCGCTACCAGCTCAGCAACGGCCGCGGCGCTCGCCTGAACGACGAAGACGCCCTCGGCCGGGACGACTGGCTGGTGGCCGCCGACCTGGACGGCCAGGCCCGTGAAGCCCGCATCTTCCTCGCCGCCGCCACCGACCGCGCCACCCTGGAAACCGATCTGGCCACCCACATCGAGACCGCCGACGAGGCCCGCTGGGACGACGCCAGAGGCACCGTCATCGCCCGCCGGGTCAAACGCCTGGGCGCGCTGGTGCTGGAACAGAAACCCCTGCCGGACCCGAGCCCCGAGCAGATCCAGCTCGGCCTGCTCACGGCCGTCCGCGAAAAGGGCCTGGACAGCCTGCCCTGGACCGAGGCCGCCCGGCAGTGGCGCGCCCGCGTGCAACACATGAAGGCCCTGGAGCCGGACGCCTGGCCGGACACAGCCGACACGGCCCTGCTCAACACCCTCGACCAGTGGCTCGCCCCGTTCCTCGCCGGCGTGCGCAACTGGAAAGGCCTGCAACAGATCAACCTCATCGACGCCCTGCAAAGCCAGTTGGACTACACCCAGCAACAGACCCTCAAGCGGGACTTACCCACAGCCCTCGAAATTCCCACCGGCCAACAGATCCGCCTCGACTACACCGCCGAAAACGGCCCCGTCCTGGCCGCCAAACTCCAGGCGCTGTTCGGCTGGACCGACACCCCCAAACTCGCCAACGGCCGCCTGCCGGTCGTCATCCACCTCCTCTCCCCGGCCCAACGCTCCCTGGCCGTCACCGCCGACCTCGCCAACTTCTGGCGAGAGGTTTATCCACAGGTCCGTAAGGAGCAGCGCGGGCGTTACCCGAAGCACCCCTGGCCGGAAGATCCGCTGACGGCCGAGGCGAAGATGGGGACGAAGAAGTCGGGGAAGTGAGTTGAAAGCGCTGAAAAGGGCGGAGTTCAGCGACAAATGCACGAAAAGTCCGAAGCATGTCAAAGCTAACGACTGTAATAGACTGATCTTATTTGTTTTATGGCGGTAGGTGCATTTACGACTGAGTGTTATACAACACGGAGTTATCCTCGTTTTGTCGGAAAAGTCCAAAGCGTGAAACCGGCTTCTGGCCTTACGTGACTGAAAGGGCTACGCTTTTCGGAAATTGGAGTGTTTCGCGCTGCGGAGTTATCCGCGTGGGTGATATACGACAAAGTCAGTTGAATTAGCTGTTATGCCGGAGGAGACCATTGATTAAGGAAATAAATGGGATGCTTGGCACGAGCTTTGAGAAAGCTCTTTTTAAAGCAGCCCTGAAAAACCTTGAAGATACCTCTAACCCTTTGAGGCTGAATAATTATTCTTACTCCATGCGTGAGCTAACGCGGCACGTCCTCCATCGGTTAGCACCGGAAACTAATGTAGTTGCTTGTTCGTGGTACAAAAACGAAACAGATAAAGAAGATGGGGTAACGAGAAAGCAGCGAGCGATTTATGCCGTGCAAGGTGGCTTATCAGACTCATATGTTGAGGATGTACTCGGGCTCGAGGTGGACAAGATTCATACCACTCTTATTAGAGTGATCAAAGGGCTCAATAAATTTACCCATATAGAACCAAATGTGTTTGATCTGCCTGGAGAAAGAATTGAAAATCTAGTGAATGAAACAACGAAGGCCGTATATGATTTTCTTACAACAATAAACGAATGTAGAGCGCTTATTGTGGATAAGCTGTGGGAACACATTGATTCAGCAGTTATAGATGAAACTCTACGGGAAACAATCATTGAAATTGATGAACTGGCCTCGCATTCCTATATAGATGAGGTCTATACGGATACCATTGTGATAACAGAGATTGATCACAGAGTCATAAAATTTATGGCTGAAGGATCTATAGGTTGCGAGCTTCAATGGGGCTCTAATTCAGATATCCGTAAGGGGGATGGAGCCGTTCTTCCACAGTCGTTTCCATATCAATGCCAGTTGACCAGTCCTGTCGACTCACCAGACGAAGTCGAAGTGAGAGAAGATTCCTTTGGTGTTGACACTAGCTCTTGGACTGACACGAGGTATGGTCAAGATGAGCAGGCATAACCAGGGGCTGCAGCGGACCGCTTTTCCGGCGCGTTGCGCCTCCAAATCGGCCGCTGAGCCCAGGCGTTATGTAGCATAATTCAGCCAAGGAGAATTAGATGGCAATTTTTGGAATTGGGGCATATTACGGCGAGGACGTAAGCACTGAATTTATTAATCACGGAATCGCTGGGCCCGGCTGGGGGCAAGGCGAGGCACCGGAGTTGTTTCAGTACATAGCATCTCTGAAGGTCGGGGACATCGTTTACATCAAGTCTTGCTCTGCCGGAAGTAAAGATATCCATGTTAAGGGAATTGGCTTTGTTGCTGACCATAAACTTCTAACTGACGAAGAAGATACCAAAGGTATCGTCAGTGCAGGCAGACGCATAAATTGGATAAGCCGTGAAAGGTTCACCGTCCCAAAGCCTAAAGAGAAGAACAATGTTCGCTCAAATACCATCTATGAGGAATTTCACCCCGAGATTCAGCAGGTAATAATGTCAAAGGTCGTGAGGTCGGTAGATGCTACATAACCAGTGCAGGCACAGCGACGCCCATTACATTGCGCCTTCGGCTTCATTCCAAGGGCGCGCATGCTGCAAGCGTTAAGTTTCAAAGAGATCGGCAAATGGGATTGAAAGAAGATATTGAGAAAATCCCCGAGCTGAGAAGTGTGGGTTTAGCGTTGGTCGATTACGCTGAAAGCCTCGAGCCAGGGATGACTTTTGAACTAAAAGGTAAGCGTTGGGTGCCTTCGCAAAATTTCGTGACATTTACCGTGCAGCACGCAAGGGCTCGGAACATAGTTATTAGCCTACGGGGAAACCCAAGCGAATTTCTTTGCTTCGATGAAATTGAGCTGCGCGAGGGGATGGGGCACGGGGCATACTCAGAATGCACTCTTAACTCGGTGCGGCAGTTGCCTGCGGTTGCGCTGTATATTCGAACCGCCCACGAAATATACAAGCAGGGCGGCGGTCGTGACCGAAAACATCCAGAAATAGTCGAAACTTAACCAAGCGGTCAACCGGACGCCAAAAGCGTGGCGCTTTTGGTTCCCTTCGCTGCGCTCCGGCGCCGGTTACCTCAGCGTTAAATGTCAGCAAAGGATGAGCAACATTCCTCGCTTCAAAAAGATAGAGACTCTGACACTCGGTGTTTTTTTGCCCCTGGTGCTCATTGGGTACACGATGTTGCTTTTGTCGGGTGCCGAAGCCGTGTTCTGGGGGCGTAGTTCGACC
>NZ_SJDL01000074.1 GCF_004327985.1 Marinobacter halodurans | reverse complement strand
AAATCCGGGTGAATTCCGTTCATCCCGGGTTCATCTGGACACCGATGGTTGAGCATCATCTCCAAACCACCGGCATGGCGATGGACGACGCCAAACAGGCCACCGCCGACCTTCACCCTCTGGGCCACATGGGGGAACCGGACGACATCGCCTGGGGGATTGTCTATCTTGCGTCCAATGAGTCGAAATTTGTGACAGGCAGCGAGCTGGTCATTGATGGTGGCTATACGACGCGTTAGATGAAAAAACGGGCAACGCATTATTTTATTGATTCGCCCGGATGAAATGGGTGTGCTGAAAACACCCGATCGGGGAGCTGGTCTTTCACACGATGTCCATATTATTTACAGAGCGGCCAGCGTCCACCGAGCCGAATACATAACTCGCTGGTTCAACCCGCTGAATTCCCTATTGCTGCAAATGGTGGCACATCTAATGCTCTGAACTCGGAATAGCAACCTAGGGTTGCATGGACACGCCGAGGAGAACGAAAATGAAGTACATCATCACGAAAAGCATGCTCTGTATGGCTCTTATGTCTGCAGTTTCGGCGCATGCTGGCCTCATTAATTTCATTGACCTGACAGACGGTGCTGGCGGCTACGGAGAGGGTGCCTGGAATCCGCTGACCCTCGTTGTCGATGGGGTCACCGTGAGTATTACCGGACATCAATCAGGGGGTGGTTCAGCATACGCCTACCTGGATTCGGACAATGCAGGCTTGGGCGTATGCAAGACCCTGAATGCCGGCGCAACAACCAACACCATTAGTTCAGGCAATACAACCAACAGCTGCAACCCGAGTACGGATGATAACGCGACAGTGGATGAATTCCTGCGTTTTATCTTTGACCAGGATGTCCTCGTAAACAATCTGTGGTTCAACAACAACCATGACGGCGGTTTCGACGCCGGTGACCAGGTAACTATCGACGGCAACGAATACAGTCTCGCAACCGGCTATGCCGGTGGCATTAATGGGGTTGGTTCGTTCCTGCTGTCAGCCGGTCAGGCGCTGGACGTCGCCTACTTTAACGAGCAGTTTTACGTGAGCGGTATGGAAGTCACCCGTGTCTCGGTTCCGGAACCCGGCACTCTCGCACTGCTGGGACTGGGCCTGGCAGGCCTAGGCTTAACCCGTCGCCGCCGTTCCTGAGACAGGACTTGCCAGCCTCAAAAAAAACTTGGATACACATTGCGAGTCCCGGCATGCCGGGACTCTTTTACTATGCGCTTCAAGACTGTATTTCGAGTTTCCCGTCCCGACCCGATTTTTCCGTCATAAGGGTCTAGATTTAGAGGTAGGTGTCTTTTGCTTCGGGTGGCATAGGGGCAGGTTAGATCCGAGCCCGGGCCTCATACCGTTGTTGGAGACTTGAACCGGAACAGGAGGGACGCTCCATGTATCGCAAGATTCTCGTGCCTGTTGATCTGGCACACACCGAAAAGATGCCGAAAACGCTCAACACCGCGATCGACATGGCCAAGCACTACAACGCCTCGATCTGCTACATCACCGTGACCAACGCACCGCCGTCCGCTGCGGCCCACAATCCAAAGGAGCTGGCAGAAAAACTCGATGCTTTTGCACACGAGCAGGGGGACACGCACGGCATCGTGACCGAAAGCAAAGTGATCTCGACGCCGGACACCGCCGTGGAACTGGATGACCGGTTGCTGGAGGCCATCAAGGACACCGGCGCCGACCTGGTCATCATGGCGTCCCACGTGCATGGACTCGGGGACCGGTTGTTCCACTTCCGGTCGAACGGCGCGAATATCGTCAAACACAGTGACGTGTCGGTGTTTGTGGTGCGATAGCGTCTGGTCATCACCGGAAGCAGGCCGTTTTGACGTTCACAGGGAGGCTTTGAACTTCTCCCGCGTTTCCGGCGATGCCAGTTTGTACCAGTGCTGCAACATTTTCAGGATGACGGCCTGTTCCGTATCGTGCGCGTCGATCGGCTCAACGGGCGGTGCAATCGCTTCTGCTGGCGGGATAGCAGCTTCTGCCGAGGTCCGATTGAACTCGCTGAGCTTTTGCTCATAGTCAACACCAATGCGAAACCCCTCCAGTGGAAGCCGGTTAACCTTATAGCTGACAGGGGTGTTGTCAGAGGTTGTCAGGCTCCAGTTCAAATGAGTGCTGAATGCTTCCAGCTGTTTTGTGCTGGAGATGCTGGGGGCGCTGAGCGTTATCTGTTGATCGGATGCGGCAAATTTAATGACGGACAGCTCGCTCTCTTCCAGCTCATAACTGTCGCCATTCTTAATGTCAGCCGTATAGGAGACCAGGATCTGGTTGGTCCCACTATCCGGCAGAGAGAATTCGCTTTTGGTGGAAAGAAAGCCGCTGCCTTTGGGTATTTCTTTACCGTTGATGGCAAATAGATTGACCCCCTCGCCCAACTTCAGAATGCTCTCGGAATAACCCAGTGAAGGGAGTATTGCTATGAATAGAAAAACGGCAAGCTTGTATGTGCTTTTCATCGCATGACCTATGAATAGGTTGGCATTGACCTGTTGAACCGTCAGGCTGGTCACTGAATAGGGAAAGGCCTGTGGAATCCTGGGGAAGGGTCCACAGGCCCCCTTTTCAGGTTTTTAGAACTTGATCTGCATGCCTGCCAGGATATCAGACTCATCACCCGCGTCTGAGTCACTGACCTCCGCAAACAGCGAGACATTCTTCTGGGCCGGGAACCGGTAGGTAACGTTGGCGTACCAGGCATCCACTTTCTCAATCTCATCGTCAACGTTGACATAGCCCAGGGCGATGGCGGTGTTTTGAGAGGCCTCGAATGTCGACACCAGGTTGTAGGTGGTTTCGTTACGGTCGCTGTTATCCAGGTCCGAGACGCTGTAGTCGGCGCCGAGGTTGATAAAACCGGCATCGTACTGTGCGCTTACACCCCAGGTGTCGGCATTGTTGTCGTACACCTGATAGGCCGCGGCCAGAGTCAGGGCGTCGATGTTAGTGCTCACAAACAGGTCGGTTGAGGAATCCCCCTCACTGGTATTGCCTTTCGATTCCAACTCGTGTGACAGCGAGATGTAGACGACGTCAAAGTCCGCATCCAGGCGGAGAACATCGTCGCCGGCATCGGTCATGGCTTCAAACTGATCTTCATTCGTTCCTGCGGGCTTTTCGTAAGCGGATTCCACACCGAACTCGTCGCCCGATGTGTTCATCTTGCCCATTCTGAAGGCCACGCTATCGTATTTAAGGCCCATGTAAGCTTCTTCGAGCTTATCGCCACTCTGCTGGTCTTCAGCGGCTTTGTCGAAACTGAAGTCCAACTGACCGAAAGCCTGCAGGTTGTTGTCCAGGTCGTAGGTAACGGTGTTCTTGAGTTCCAGGTCATCAAACTCCACATCCAGGTCCTTGGATTTGGAGGCATTGTCACGCAGTTGAATCTGCCAATCACCTTTCAGTTTGTAATTCAGACCATCACCATCATAGATGGTGGCCGCGGTGGATGTGTGGGCGAATACGATAGTGGAAACAGCTAATGCTAATGTTATTTTTTTTCATGCCAATCTCTTGTTTTTGTTTGTACTATTTATGGTTTAAAACAGCGTTTATATTGGGCTGTTTTTTGGAGTTTGCGTAGAGACAATGGATGTTTCCCGATGCTGAGTTGAGCCTTTCTGATGCTTATGATCGATAGGTAATCTCCATGCTTGTTTGTTGTTTTGGGCAGGCGGAATAATGCCTGTGCAATAGGGCGCATTTATGGTTGATTTAAATGTTCGAGAGATATCTGGGTTATGTCATTTTTGTAATGAATAAAGGCTAGTTTTTCTCTGGATTCAAATGAAGCTTTTGGATTTAAAGGGTGTATAGAACATAAAGTGCATTTTGTTCATTTTGTTTACGCATGCAAAAGTCGGGAAACAGAGGTATTTATTCTGCTTCAAATCTTTTGGCCTTGTTGCTGGGGCAAAACGCAAGACCCGAAGGCTCGAAGTTTTGCGTAGAAATGCGGGTAATTAGCAACTGAACCCCCGATTCTTTCTGCACTTCCGCGGACCTCCTTCCGCGTTAATCATGGCGAACGAGTTGCAATCAATCGTCGTGCCATTCAGGGTTTGGTACGCGATCGGTCGACGAACCGCAGAGCACCCTGGGTCTGGTGGTATGAATGTGGCCCCAGGTAATCGATGTTGCCGGTCGAAACACCTCTGGCAGTTTCTGGATCCATAATTGGAGTCATTTCAATGAAGAGTTCCGTTTTTTCGATGTTCCTGCTGCAGTCGCTGATGACCACTTCTGCGCTTGCGGCGGGCGGGCAGGAGGATGCTTCCCCGGGGGCCAACGAAGGGCAGCGCCTGGCGCTTACCGAGAACACGCAAGGAAAGGGGTATGGCCCCCAGTCCCCACGGGATATTGACCAGCATGCGGGCAGTAATGACCGCGTGTTCAGTGCCGCGCCCCCATACCAGGAAATGAACCTCTGCAATATCCATTTCCACAAGAATGCAGAGCATAAAGGCGGTGAGTTCACGACATACGCAGGACCGGGCGATGGAGCGGGGTATCAAAGTGGCTACCGGTACTCCGGCCAACTGACATCCTCGGAGCGCGCCCCCGTCAACGAGGCCGTGTGCGCTGCCGACCATGGTGGCCTCCAGTCGGGCGACACGATCGAAGTCCACTATGTGTTCTCGACTGCGGACGTCGAACCTGGGGCGACGCTGAGCGCCTGCCTGAGCGACGCCATTGGCAACCCGCAGCTTCGGGTCGAGTCGCAGGTGTTCGCGTTGGTCAATGACCGGGAGGCGCTGGACTTTGGCTTGCTGACCGATCTGGGCATGCGTAACGGGCGTCACCAGGCGGTCAACATTCCCGACGACACGGGGACGCCGGTTCAGTACGCAGGCTCTACCACAGGGCCGGCATACAACGAGAAAGGCTCGCCTTTCCAGGTCACCTGGAATGTGCGTCCCAAGGTGGCCAAGGTCGACATACGTAGCGTTGGCAAGTGGTGCAAGGGCAACATCTTCGAAGAGGATCATGCCCACGGTGTCAGGAACCTGGTCACCCACCCGGATCTCCTGTCAGAGATCGATTGATGGAAGGGAAAGGGGCTATCGCCCCTTCACTATGGCATCCGTGGAAAGCTGGCTAGCAGGATGCCGAACCAGATCCGGTTCCAGCCAAAGTGATTCATCAGCGGCAACACGATGGTGATCAGATCAGGTAGATGGATATAGCAATTAATGCGCTCCGATCCCTTTAACTGTGCGGACTTTTAAAACGCTGCCCCTTTAAACGAAGGAACCGGTCTCTCCCTGATCAGGCGCGTGTTTTGATCTCAATCAAAACGTCTGAAGCCGGATTGTATAACTTTTGAACACAGGGTGGCGTTGGAACCGCGGGATGACGTCATGGGTGAACCTTCCTGGATACGGGAGAGAGGGGCATGGATAGATTGAAAGGCAAAGTGGCAGCGGTAACCGGTGGCTCCATGGGTATTGGTGCCGCAGTCGTCCGACGGATGGCGGAAGAGGGGGCGGCCGTCGCCGTCCTGGACCGGGAGGACCGAGAGGGACAAGGGCTGGCGTCCGAACTGACGGCGAAGGGCCACACTGTTCGCTACTGGCACTGCGATGTCACCGACGGAAATCAGTTCAAGCGCGTACTGGATGAGGTGGCCGAGGCCTTCGGGGGTCTGACGGTCCTGGTCAACAATGCCGGGATCGCCGGGCCGTAAGCGTTCATTCCACGACGTAGTTGACCTACTTCACGTCACGTAGTGGCCTCAATAACTCCGGCGAGACCTTGTATTGCTTGGTGCCATCCTCGGCCAACACGATCACACTCTTGCGGTTGATCTTGGTGACGATCCCCAACACCGGGCCCTCCCGGCCCTCGAAGGTCACCT
>NZ_SJDL01000073.1 GCF_004327985.1 Marinobacter halodurans | reverse complement strand
TGAGTATCAAACGCCCGATGAGGTGTACTACGGGCAACCGATAGCCTTGGCTAGCCTGAGCCAGGGAAACAACCGGATCATAGCTTAGTGACACCATCAGGTTGTCCAACTGATCGGGTCCACCTCACTACCCGGTTGGGCACGCCTCCTTTCGGGCTTAGCAGACCTTGCCCCCCGGCTTTTTTGAGAGATTCGTTCAACGCTGAGTCGGAAAACTTGGCCACCCCGGATTCCTGCCTCCCAAAACGTATTCCGAGCGGAACCATCTCGGGATTCGGATTTGTCATAAATTCATCGGCGTGGGTCAGCTTGAGACCACCCCGCATAAAGGGGTTGCCTGCTCTTAAGAGTTCCAGCGGGATCAAAATAGTGTCGATGTGCTTGTAGACTGGGGCTTTGGCCATTTCCTGAAGCACGATGCGCTGAGTCATTTCGTAAAACTCGCTGCTCACCTCAGCCACCAACTGCCCGACGGATGTATACGAGGCTTGCACCCACTGTGTCAGCGTGTCGTCTTCAAGCGTGGGAATATTCTCGACCACCTTGGCGTGTTGCTTACGGCTTATTGCATAGTGCTCTCGCAGTGCTTCCGGAACCTCGGATTCATCAATCGACATCGTCTGAAGACGCTGTAGCAAGGACGCCCTTAAATGGCCAGAGCCATCATTTTTCCCATCAGCCGCTGACTCGCTAGTAGCGCTACCAGAGGTCGCGTCTTCTGATGAAGCCACGAGGAATTTCGAGAGCCCCTCGTCGCCCTTGGCAAGGCTCTTCACGAAATCGCTCCCGTGATCAGCCCGGTAGGCCTCCGTTTTCTTTGCGGCGGAGCCAGCGAGGCGATCAAAGTTGAAAACTGACGTGTCGAGATGAACCAGGCACTGATTCAGGGTGTGCTGACCGATCAGGTACCTCAAGCCGTTCAACGCGAACAGATCGTTGAACGTTGCAACCCCATCCGTAGATTTGAGGACACGAACGCGTCTTTCTACTAGGTCGTAAAAGCGCTCCCGACTGACCACGTTTCCGAACAGGCCCTTTTGCTCCTCCATATGTACCCCGGGCGCTTCCAGATAAAAGAGGTACCCATTGTCGGTTGGCTCACTATATAGAATGCTTTCCCTGGTTCTCGAAATATCCAGCGGAAATATGCGCCAGAGCTTGACCATACCCGGCCCCAAATTGGCCGGCGACCGCATTTCCACCATCCGCAGGTGAGACTCGACCACCAGCGGATCCTGATTCTCGAACAACTTGAGTGCTAGTAGCTCGCGTAAACCGTCTTCTCGGCCATGATGTTTGGCCGACCCAGGGTGCTTAGCGCTCGGACCCTGTTGTGCATCTCCCGTTCACAGGCCTTGAACGTGTCGTCGTCCATATCGCGCCAGTAGCGTTCCGGACGGCTGGTTTTACGGTCGTGCTCGGCTGTCACCGGGTCCAGGTGGCGGTAGGCTTCCCAGATCGGGATGTCGGGCAAGGGCTGGGTCACGTCCATGTAGTTTTGTACGAAGTCCCAAAGGGCGTAGCAGGGTTCGGGCATGCTGGTCGCTCCACCGACAGCCCCCACACCTGCTTCGCATTTGCTGTAACGATGGAACAGATGGAGACGGTTCAGTATCCCGGCCCGGTCGCCACGGGTACTGACCCAAGCGTCAAATTCCACGAAAGGTGCCTTGAAGACTTTTGGCTCTCCACGGGGAATGAAGGGGAGTTTCGGAGGGTAAGTCCAAACCGTGACCATGCCAGTCCGGCGGTTAAGCTCCCATAAAGGGCCCTTTCCGGCCTTTAGGAACCAACCTAAGAAAAGCTTTCCTAGAGTCCATGATGTAAGCCAAATGCCAATAGGTATCCCAAACACTAAAACTGCCGATACCCATTCCTCATTTATCAAACTCTGCCAATAGTTTTCTTTTGATGTAAAAAACGATCCGATGATCAGCGTCAATATCATCAAAGGGCCAAAAATAAGGACCGTTAATCTGGAAAAAATTTCTGTTAGATTTAGGACTTGAAAGCGCTTGGCTAAAGGCGCGTATCGAAAACACTCATGATCCATCCGCCCCTGATAGCCAGTGCCCTCCAGGGGATCCCCATGCTCTTCATGCCAACGCAGTAGTTTTGGGGGGGCCTTCGCGAAAAGAATAATGGGTACAACCGGTTCCGTATGTCCCCACGGCAAGCGCGCGGTACCAAAACGCCCCAGTGCGGATTGGTTGTGGTCCTCATGTTGGGGAGGTTGCTCCGGTATCTGATCCGGTCGATACGCGGTATCGGCATAATAACCCGTTGTCTGCCTCTGCATTTCCACAACACTATCCACGTTGAACCACCTTTTCATCAAACCAGAAAACCCTGTCCGTTTCGGAGAAATCGGGCTTGGTATGTTCTTCATTGTTTTTATCGTACGTTAATGAAGAGTCCGGCAAGGGCGCAGGGAAAACCATCAGGTCGTCCTTCTTGCCAATGCGGATCTGGACACGGGCGCTCCACGAGTACTTCACGATCTCCCGACTGACCACGTTTCCGAACAGGCCCTTTTGCTCCTCCATATGCACCCCGGGCGCTTCCAGATAAAAAAGGTATCCATTGTCGGTTGGCTCGCTGTAAAGAATGCTTTCCCTGGTCCTTGGAATATCCAGCGGAAATAGTCGCCAGAGCGTGACCATACCCGGCCCCAAATTGGCCGGCGACCGCATTTCCACCATCCGCAGGTGAGATTCGATTACCAGCGGATCCTGATTCTCGAACAACTTGAGTGCTAGTAGCTCGCGTAGACCGTCTTCTCGGCCATGATGTTTGGCCGGCTCAGGGTGCGCAGTGCGTGGACTCGATAGTGCATCTCGCGCTCGCAGGCCTTGAAGGTGTCGTCGTCCATATCGCGCCAGTAGCGTTCCGGACGATTTTCGGTGTCTGGATAGTAGCCGGGGCATTTCAATCCACCCTGTTCATTGCGGTACTTGTGCGGTGATAACGGTCAGGCCGTCGCATGTCCCCTGGCGTCGGCCGGCGGTTCGGCCAGCCAGCGTTCTACCGGGCCCATTTGCGTGAACTTCGCCCCGCGGCGATAGGCGTCCGCCAGGCGGCGGTTGAGTTCTGTCAGCTCATCGGAGGGCTGCGCCCATTCGGCTTCCGGCAGCGATTCGGACCAGGCCTCGAGCTCCTCCGGTATCGCCCTGGGCATCAGCTTGTTCACCCGGCGCTCGGTGATCACGTGCGCCAGGTAGCGTTGGAAGAACCCATCCTTGACCTTCTTCCACAGCCAGGCTCCGGCACTCAGTTCCTGCCGGGCCTGTCGGCATCGCGCCTTGTAGGCCGCCAGGGTTTCGTAGTCCCGGGGATCGGGGCACGCCTCGGGGCCCTCGTCCATGTAGGCCCGGATACACTCCCACTGGGCCAGGCCCACCGTCTCGTGGCCCACGTTGATAGCGGCGGCGGCCTTGGCCGTGCCCGGGTTGTCCGGGTCCGGCACCGCCAGGGTCAGGTGGCTGGCGCTGGCCAGCATCGTCGGTGCGGTGGTTTCCTGTTTCTGGATAAAGGCGACCAACTGCTCCCATGGGTAAAAGAGGTAGGTCAGCCGGGGCTGGCTGCGGATCTTGAGGACAATCCCAGTCACCAGATAGGGCACAAGGGTGAAAAGGCTGATGCCGAAGGCGATAGCAATCAGTTCACGCATCTCAACTGAGCCACGGCCATATGGCTCTTCGCTCCACCAGGTCACTAGCCAGCCAAGAATGCCAAACGTATAGAAGCCGTAAATGGCGATAAACGTTGAATCTTTCCATAGAGGATAATTGAAATCGCGCCCCCCAACCCAATGGGGAATCGCAACAGCCCGCTTCTGCCGGTGCAGCCGGATCGGCGCATCGTTCTTGACAGCATGATTGGTCATCAGGTGAGGCACGAGACCGAAAGGCAGTGTGCAAAAAATATTGCCGACAACCATGACCACTATTGGATCCGGATCCCAAATTCCCTGGAGGGTCAGCTTACTGAGTGTCATGGCAACACCTGTAGCTGTTACCAGAACCGCCAGACTCAAAAACATCAACGAGAACTCCGCCGCCATCAGCAGGTCCCCGCCCTGCAAGTCCATCCAGGTTGCGTTCTTGCGGCGGATCCAGTTCATGGCATCGCTGGCTTGGGCGCCGGTCTTCACCGGCCTGGGGCTCAGGGCCAGCAGATCCCCGTCGGCGGCGTGCCGGCGCTCGCCGGCTTCCAGGGCGTGTTCGGTCATGCTCTATCCTCGGTTGCAAGTGGCGACAGCGGCTGGATCGCCAGGGGTGCCAGACGCCGATCCGGCTCATCCAGCGGCTCGATCGCCTGCCAGTGTGTCGTTTCGTTGGCGGCTACCGACGGCGTGTTGCCCCGCTCCCCCAGCACCAGATGGAAGTGCTTCCCCGGCAGCCACTGGGCGGTGCCGTCCGGCTTGTAGCGCAAGACGACGTAGAGGGCCTCGATGGCCGCCAGTTCGCTCGGCAGCAGGTGGACTTCAAAGGCGGCCATGCCGCACCCATTTCCCATGACGGCTACAAGGTCAGGCGGTCGCATGCCCCCTGGCGTCGGCCGGCGGTTCGGCCAGCCAGCGTTCTACCGGGCCCATTTGCGTGAACTTCGCCCCGCGGCGATAGGCGTCCGCCAGGCGGCGGTTGAGTTCTGTCAGCTCATCGGAGGGCTGCGCCCATTCGGCTTCCGGCAGCGATTCGGACCAGGCCTCGAGCTCCTCCGGTATCGCCCTGGGCATCAGCTTGTTCACCCGGCGCTCGGTGATCACGTGCGCCAGGTAGCGTTGGAAGAACCCATCCTTGACCTTCTTCCACAGCCAGGCTCCGGCACTCAGTTCCTGCCGGGCCTGTCGGCATCGCGCCTTGTAGGCCGCCAGGGTTTCGTAGTCCCGGGGATCGGGGCACGCCTCGGGGCCCTCGTCCATGTAGGCCCGGATACACTCCCACTGGGCCAGGCCCACCGTCTCGTGGCCCACGTTGATAGCGGCGGCGGCCTTGGCCGTGCCCGGGTTGTCCGGGTCCGGCACCGCCAGGGTCAGGTGGCTGGCGCTGGCCAGCATCGTCGGTGCGGTGGTTTCCTGTTTCTGGATAAAGGCGACCAACTGCTCCCATGGGTAAAAGAGGTAGGTCAGCCGGGGCTGGCTGCGGATCTTGAGGACAATCCCAGTCACCAGATAGGGCACAAGGGTGAAAAGGCTGATGCCGAAGGCGATAGCAATCAGTTCACGCATCTCAACTGAGCCACGGCCATATGGCTCTTCGCTCCACCAGGTCACTAGCCAGCCAAGAATGCCAAACGTATAGAAGCCGTAAATGGCGATAAACGTTGAATCTTTCCATAGAGGATAATTGAAATCGCGCCCCCCAACCCAATGGGGAATCGCAACAGCCCGCTTCTGCCGGTGCAGCCGGATCGGCGCATCGTTCTTGACAGCATGATTGGTCATCAGGTGAGGCACGAGACCGAAAGGCAGTGTGCAAAAAATATTGCCGACAACCATGACCACTATTGGATCCGGATCCCAAATTCCCTGGAGGGTCAGCTTACTGAGTGTCATGGCAACACCTGTAGCTGTTACCAGAACCGCCAGACTCAAAAACATCAACGAGAACTCCGCCGCCATCAGCAGGTCCCCGCCCTGCAAGTCCATCCAGGTTGCGTTCTTGCGGCGGATCCAGTTCATGGCATCGCTGGCTTGGGCGCCGGTCTTCACCGGCCTGGGGCTCAGGGCCAGCAGATCCCCGTCGGCGGCGTGCCGGCGCTCGCCGGCTTCCAGGGCGTGTTCGGTCATGCTCTATCCTCGGTTGCAAGTGGCGACAGCGGCTGGATCGCCAGGGGTGCCAGACGCCGATCCGGCTCATCCAGCGGCTCGATCGCCTGCCAGTGTGTCGTTTCGTTGGCGGCTACCGACGGCGTGTTGCCCCGCTCCCCCAGCACCAGATGGAAGTGCTTCCCCGGCAGCCACTGGGCGGTGCCGTCCGGCTTGTAGCGCAAGACGACGTAGAGGGC
>NZ_SJDL01000072.1 GCF_004327985.1 Marinobacter halodurans | reverse complement strand
CGGTCGGCGGTACCCACCACAGCAAACAGGGCAAAGCCCAACTGGTGGAAGCGGGCACCGAGATCCACCACAAAGCGGGTATGAAGATCGTCGTCGAGGCCGGCGCCGAAATCACCCTCAAGGCCGGCGGCAGCTTCGTCAAAGTCGACCCCAGCGGCGTCACCGTCTCCGGGCCGATGATCAAGATGAATTCCGGCGGGGCGCCGGGGAGTGGAGCGGCTCAGGCGGCTCAATTGCCGGAAATACCGCAGACCCTTGAATCCGGCTCTCCCAATTCCACTGCCCCAGCCAAGTTAGCAACGATGGAAGCGCCTTCTCGCAAGGGGCTCCTGACCGAAGCTGCCGAGAACGGGGCATCCGCCCTCTCCGATTGTGAGTTTGACGAGCATGGACGCTGCAAAATACATCAGCACGCTTAATCAGGTTGCGCCACCCACCCATTCACCGGATCGCGCTGACTTCGCGGTTGTCGACCTTGCCGTCGATAGCAAGCTGCTCGAACGCATATACGGCGCAATGACCCACGAACCGGTGCAATGGCGCAGCCTATTCGAGCAGACCTCATGGTCAACGGAATGGCGGCATGGACCAGTCCTGGTGGACTTGCGAAAAGCGTCAGAATTCCAGAAATCCCTGGCCGACCAGATGACCCGGCACTCAATCGGGTTGCTCTTAAGGTCCGACTGGTCCATGGACGAGCTGCATGCCCATTTCGTGCACTGGATTCATGACGGGCTTCCGGTCAAAGGTAGCCTGCTCCGGGTACAAGAACCCCGGAAGCTCGGCGCACTGTTGTGCGTCTTGGGTGACACACAACGCCAGGCCCTCCTGAACGGCGCATCCACTTGGTTCTGGCATGACAGCCACACCTGGCGTACTGCCACCCCGGAAAAGCACGAACCTCTCACCCATTCATCCATTCCGCCGGGTGTCTCCCCTGATCAACTCGAAGCCATGGCACCGTATTGGCTGGCTTCCGAAGCCCAGGGTTGCAGCGAACACTACCGCGAGAGCCTGGCGCACCACGACGCCCCTGAACATTGGGTGCTGAAGAGACTGCTTGAGGGGGATCAAGCGGGATTCAAAACAAGCAGTCATCTGGAGCGCTGGCTAAGGCTCGCCATCCTGCACGGCGCTGGCTTTCATCGACGCGCGCCCTTCGCAGCTCTCCTGGATGAACCGCAAACCACATCAAACGATCGACTAAGCGCCATGGAAGGCGCGGTGGAGAATCAGCATGCCCCAGTATGAAGTCCAGTCAGGCGACACCCTTTCTGCCATTGCGCAACAACATCAAGTGACACTGGCTGCACTGAAGGCGGAGAATCCCCGGATCAGGGACGTCGACCATATCGAGACGGGATGGACCCTAACGATTCCGGAGAATAACGATTCGGCGGCCACGGGCCTCCCGGAACCGAAATCGGCGAATAGCCGCACCTCGTCCCAATGCACGACAACCGCCTGTCGCGACGAGTACGCAGAGATCATTCACGTTATGGGCGCGGCAGAAGACGCCTGGTGTCTGGCACTGCCCGAGGCAGCCGCTGAAGAGATCCACGCCGAAATCGAGGAAATGGACGCCCTGATGGCCGAATTCAAGAAGGCCCAGGATGCGCCACCGTCCTCCGATGAGGCGCAACCCAGTCCAAAGCGCCAATGGATGATCAAAGCGGCCGAGAAAGGCGTGCTCGCACCCGAGGCCGATGATCAGGAGGAGGCAGAACCGGAGAAGGTGTCCCTCATCAGCTCAAAGATCGCCGCCATCGATGAGCAGATTCAATGGTATGACGACTACGATCCAGACTACTTCTTTTCCTTTGCCAGCGATAACGAGGAAAAGCGCGAAGACATCGTGACTATCGCCAAAGAGCAGCGTCTGACCATGTTGCGCTCGCAACGACAGGCACTGCAGGCCCAGTTGGACGAAGGCAGCGCAACCAACGGTGTCAAAGGGAATGGCATCAAGGCTTCGGATTTTTCCAAGCGCAGCAACCAGACCGAAGCTGGCATTATTGAAATCATGGTCTTCAGCCGACCCGGCCGTTGGTACTACGTCCGCAAGGGCGTCTACCAACGCATTACGGCTTCTTACGCGTCCATTCGCTACGTACGAAAGACAAAGGCCATTGCCGGTGTGCTTGAGAATCCCTCAGCGACAGCCGGTGAGTTGATTGGCAAAATCAAGGATGGCATTGCGGCTGATGCCGCCAAAAGCCCGATTGGCAACGTTGAGGTTAAATTCGTCGAAGCCAAGGATGAATTCTTTCTCCTTGGCAAGGAGCACTCAAAGCTGACCTGGAATTCCAGCGAGGGCGACAACCCATCGGAGAACAACTTTCAGGTCAGTGCAGAAGCCCAACTGATGCGCTTCGCCATGCAGGCCAGCGCCGGCGTCAACAGCTTCGACCTGAGTACGGGCGAGATCGATATAGGCGCCAAGGCCAGCGCGTCCATGGCCCTTGCGGAGGCGGAAGCGAAACTGGCTGAAGTCTTCGTGCCCAACGAAGCCGGCTGGGACTGCCGGTTTACTTTCCGAAACCGCAACGGCGAACTGACTGATCTGGCCTTCGGAGCTTTCCGGCTCTCCGGCGACGTCACATTGAACTGCTTTGTGGGTGGACGTATTAGCGGAGAAGCAAACGCGAAGCTGAGTACCGGGGCGGCCACCTTCCTGTTATCCGATCAGAAGAAAATCAAACCCGACCCACAAGCCGGTCTCTCTGTCTCTGGCAACGCGTTTGCGGGGGCCGAGGCAGGCGGTGCCGTGAGTGGAAAATTCTGCTGGGTGCATCCTGAAGAGCAATATAAATCCAATGCCAATTGGCAGGAGCTTTTGAAGATTGAGGCGGGGGGGACCGTAGCTGCTGGCGTTGGTGCGGGGATGGATTTTGCATTGAAGCTTGGTCGTGACCACGCAATCATCATGGCCTGCAAAGGCAGATTGGTATTCGGGCCGGGCGCCAGTGGGAGTTTTGGAACAACCGTTGACCTGCAGAGCTGTTGGTCACTTTGTAAGGCCGTTTTAGATGCGCTTCGGGAGTTTGATTACTCTTACTTGGAGAATATCGACAGCGATCTTTTCATAGTGTGGAGTCGCAATCTCTATCTGTCCCTTGTTGATGAAGCAGGAAAAGCAGCCGAGTGGATAAATCAGCCCGTTGAGAATCTTCAGCGAGCTTGGGAAAGACGCCGTTCGCTCCAAGAAAACGCCCAGACTCTAGCGCAAAAAATTCGCGACGGTCGATTAAGCGAGGTGCTGCAATCGGACCAAGGTTCCATTTCCTTATACGATCTTCCTCCGGAAACTGTAGGCATGCTGTGCCATACGCTACTGCAGACCTTTATCGAGTCCTGGGAAGAAGAACAGGAAAGGGCTCTTATCTACATATTCTCTCACATCACCACTTGGCGAAAATTCTTTGAAGTACTGCAGCACATGACGGAGGATGGTTCCAAGTGTAACCCAATGCAAGCCCTGGAAAAATTATGCGCCATCCTGGATGACGGCTTTGCCTCTGACGACAATCAGCTAAAGCAATTCCATGACTGGATTTCTTCGGAATTGGGCGCCACCCCCGACGCGCCTGTCTCCCAGACTGTGGCCTGGATGCCGGTCGCCGCTGGAAAAAAACGGCGCCGGATCCGGGAGAAGCTTGTGGCCTACCACCAAAAATACGGTGACCTGTCCTCTATTATTGTCTAAAGGCTGGAGGCGCAACGGAAACCGTACAGATTGGAGTAGAAGCCGAGTTTGTTGTTACTACCTCGGGTAACCGTAATATCGAGATCAGGAGTAGTTAGATAACTGCCCCCTCGTACAACGTGACCTTGGCCATCAGGGGGCCCCATTGGGTTTATTTCAGGACTTTGGTGGTAATAAGTCTCAGAATATTTGTCCCTGATCCATTCCGAAGTATTCCCCATTAGGTCATATATTCCTAGAGGGTTTGGAGGAAAACTGCCAACGGCTTGGCTTTCCCTTCCCCTTTTCTTTTGATGGTTCCTGCCAAACTCAATTTTACCGTTGTCGGTTGCATAGCGTACCTCTTTGCCCCGATTCCTTGCGGCAAATTCCCACTGAGCCTCGGTCGGCAGGTCAACCGGACGTGATGCCAACTCCCCAACCCACAGGCAGTAGTCCTTCGGTTCCTGCCAGTTTTTGGTCCACGCCGGTTTATCCGGCTCGAACAGGTATTCTCTACCCTCCCGTTCCCGAATTTCCTTCTCGTACGGCTCCTTTCCCTGAAGCTCGCGGAACAGGTCGAAGTCAGCGATGGTGGTTTCGTATTTCGAGAGGGAGTAATCGTCCAACGTCACCTTGTGGATATAGTCGTTATCCTTGTAAAAATCATTCCTACAAAGCTGATCCGATCCCGGCTCACAAGGCACTTTGAAGTCCCCCATCATGAACGAGCCCCCCTCAATGGGAACCATGTTGTCCAAGGCACGGACCACCAGTTCGGTGACGGCTTGCTGCTTGCCGGAAGGCAAATCGGGGTAGCGAGCCTCGACACGAGACTTTATGGCTTCGATTTCGCTATCGGAGAGCGTTTTGCTAGTGATGGAAGAGGAACTACAACCGGCGAGAAACGCCAAGGCGAGGGCAGAAAGACGACGCATGGGAACTCCATTCCTGATTTACAACGGTCCTGTTGAGCGCGTTCAGTTTAACAAAAGTGCGCGGCCGGAACCGCATCGAAACCAGGAACTCATGCTGATTTATATCATGATTCATGTGACTGCTTTGGTGGCAGATCCTCGAAGTGCTCCAACACATGACGGAGGATGGTTCCAGGTGTCACCCGATGCAATCCCTGGAAAAGGTCTGCGCCATCCTGAATGACGGCTTTGCCTCTGACGACAATCAGCTAAAGCAATTCCATGACTGGATCTCTTCGGAATTGGGCGCCACCTCCGACGCGCCTGTCTCCCAGACTGTGGCCTGGATGCCGGTCGCCGCTGAAAAAAAACGGCGCCGGATCCGGTAAAAATTGGTTGCCTATCATCGAAAATACGGTGACCTGAGTTCTATTGCCTAAGAGCCAGAGGCGCAACGAAAACCAAATAATCTGGAATAATACTCAAGCGCTTTTTCGTGATTCCTGTTTACAGTAGTACTGAACCTCGGGCTATCAGCATTAGTTCCCCCACGGAGGACATGGCTATTCCCGTGCTCGGGCCCACGGGGATTAGACTCCGGACTTTGCTTATAGTAGTTCTCCGAATACACATCGTTAACCCACTCGGCGGCGTTACCATTAAGATCATAGAGGCCTAAAGGATTCGGAGG
Organism: Marinobacter halodurans; assembly: GCF_004327985.1. Classification (GTDB taxonomy): domain Bacteria; phylum Pseudomonadota; class Gammaproteobacteria; order Pseudomonadales; family Oleiphilaceae; genus Marinobacter_A; species Marinobacter_A halodurans. Next base: position 801 of record NZ_SJDL01000072.1, on the reverse strand, counting down.
GAAGCTACCGACAGCTTGGTTTTTGGATCCTTCCCCCTCGTCCCGGTAATTACGACCCAAGTCGATTTCACCGTTGTCGGTCGCATGCAGCACATCCTTTCCTCGATTGCGAGCAGCGAATTCCCATTGGGCTTCGGTCGGCAAGTCGACCGGCTGATCAGCCAGTTCGCCAATCCATGTGCAGTAATCCTTCGGCTCCTGCCAGTTCTTGGTCCAGGCGGGCTTGTTCGCCTCAAACAGGTATTGCCGACCTTCCCGCTCCCGAATTTCCTTTTCGTATGGCTCTTTCCCCTGAAGCTCACGGAACAGGTCAAAATCAGCAATGGTGGTCTCGTATTTGGAGAGAGCGTAGTCGTCCAACGTCACCTTGTGCTGGAAATCGTTATCACGGTCATAATCGGTATTACACAGTTGTTCCGACCCCGGCTCACAGGGCACCTTGATCTCCCCCATCATGAACGAGCCCCCCTCAATGGGAACCATGTTGTCCAGGGCACGCACCACCAATTCGGTGACAGCATGCTGCTTGTCGGACGACAGGTCGGGGTAGCGGGTTTCGACACGAGACTGAATGGCTTCGATTTCGCTGTCGGAGAGCGTTTTGCTGGTGATGGAAGAGGAACTACAGCCGGCGAGAAACGCCAAGGCGAGGGCAGAAAGACGACGCATGGGAGCTCCATTCCTGATTTACAACGGTCCTTTTAAGTTCGCTCAGTCTAACAAAAATGTCTGTTCGGGACTCCATTCGATTTAGGAGCTTCAGGCCATGATCGTTCGGGATCCTTCCCCCATCTGTGCGTT
>NZ_SJDL01000071.1 GCF_004327985.1 Marinobacter halodurans | reverse complement strand
GGGGGCGGTGTGTCCGAATCACCATTGTTGATCAACAATCAGGCAGCTAAAGCTGGATCCGAACCAGTATGGCCGTAATGCGTCCAATCTGAGGCGGTTGGCGGCAACCTATGAGAAATCCGGGCTAACTATCGCTATTGGTGTTGTCTAGGTGTTCATACATTTTTGAACACATTGCTAATACTTCTGAATTTTTCGTGCCAAGAATGTTTCTTGTAGCTGAAAATACGTTTTTATATGAGTCAAAGTCTTTGCTGCCAAAAATATTTGATATATTTTGAGAAATTTCAATCAATTTCTCTCTGAAAGTTGATGTCGCCTTATTAGATGTTTGTATATCCCAGTAGACATGCTCGCTACCATTTTCCATTCTATTAGTTGCTGCTAACAACGTCTTAAACGGAGGTGGTGCTACGTCTAAAAGCTCCACTATATCGACTTCGCTATTACGGAGCGCCTCTCCAAACACAAAAAATAGAAAGTGAGGCAACACCTGAAATAATAGCATGCAGCGGTCGTGTTCTTCACACGATGAAAATGGCTTCACTATTGCTTTGCTCTGTGTGTAGCATTCAAGTAGTGGTGTTGTTATCGATTCGTTCTCAATATAAACAATGCCTCTACCTCTGGTCTCAAGGGTGGGCTTAAATAGTGGCTGCATTCCATGTAAAGGAGATGCTATTTTTAGTTCGGAATAAGCGGCATGGAACTCGGTTTTCACTGAAAGTGTTTCTACTACGAGGGTCTGGGCTGAAATGAATCGGCTGACCTGGTCAAGCCCCTCAATGGCCGCCTTATCCGGCAAAGCGAAAACAATCACATCAGCTTCGCTGATCAGTAATTCAAGTTCGGGGGTTGGATTTAATATATCGGCAATAACCAGTGGGTGCTGGCTGTCCACGGCTGCCAAATCTACCATCGTTATATCGTATCGATCACGCGCTATACCTGCGAACCACGTTCCGACTTCACCAGCCCCAAGGACGATCAGCTTTGGCTTCACTTTGGTCCCTCTACTGTTTGGAATTTCTCACCATAAGCTCTGATTGCTTGTATGGTGTTCGACACCTTGATGATTGTTTCTTCATATTCAGATTGGGCATCACTGAGAGCCACAATCGCTCCACCGGCACCCATCGTATAGGTCTTGCCATCGCTTACGATTGTCCTGATTACGATATTCAAATCCATGGTGCCAAAAAACGATACCACTCCGATAGAGCCTGAATAGATGCCCCTGGGGCCTTGCTCAAGCTCATCGATTATTTCCAATGTTCTTTTTTTAGGTGCGCCTGTCATGCTCCCCCCTGGGAACGTGTTCTTAAGCAAGTCGACCGTAGACGAATCATCCCTCATTGAACCGGTTACTGTTGAAATCATTTGATGGACATGCGAAAAAGACTTGATTTCGAACAATTGGGGGACGGTGACAGAATCTAATTCGCAGCTGTGTAGCAGATCATTTCTCATTAAATCTACAATCATAAGGTTTTCAGATCTGTCTTTAACAGAATTCTTTAATTCTTGTGTTTGCGCTTTATCTAACGTGCTGTTTTTCAAGAGACGCGGCCTGGTTCCCTTAATAGGGCAACTCTCGACTGTTCCTTTACTATCTACCCTTATAAACCTTTCCATAGAGCCACAATAGATGCTCAGCTTTTTAAATTTTACATGGGAAGCAAATGGTGCGGGGCTTACTTTTCTGAATACCTCATAAAAATCATGCCCTTCTCCAACTGACGGCATGGAGAATTGATTCGTTAAGCATATTTCATATGATTCACCGCATTCAATTTTCTCTTTGCATTTTTCAATTAAACTTAAATACTCGTCTTCTGAATGGCGTTGAGATAACTTTGAAAGTTTAACCGGTTGTGATACGGGTTTGGGTTCGGGTTTGGGTTCGGGGGCGTGCTCACTATTGCATAGTATGGCGCGTGTCTCGCGTCGCCATTTAGCCGCCTGTGCTCCCAACCTATCGTCTTTGCTGGAATAAAGAGTCAAGATGTATGCAAAATGCTCTTTATGGTCAAAGACAACCGCTCTGTCACAGAAAATCAAACCGACATCGTTGTGCGGTGATTTAAAACGAGCTTCCCTAATGGAATCGGTTTGTAATTCATACCCAAAATACCCAACGTATCCCAAAGGAATCAATTCAGGTAATTCATCATCACTCTTCTCCAAGCGGCTAGTAAATTGCTTTACCCGGCTTTCAAAATACTCGAAGAAGTTGCCAACCTTTATTTCCTCTTTGGAAGAGCCGCAATGAACAGTTACCGTCTTCCTGGCTACCGAATACTCGAGAAATGTCTCCAATTCAGAACTAGACAAACATACGGCCGAGTACCTTCCAGTGGTGTGCTCTGAGCATGAATCCAAAAAAACGTAGTATTCTTCATTTGATGTTAACTTACGCACTAGATCGTATTTGAAATTTGAATAAGAGAGCTTTTCGATTTTTACTGACAAATCAGGTGACGTTGAGTGCGCATTTTGATTGGAATTATTGGTCACGCAGTGCTTAACGAAATTGAGTATTAGCTGCTCACCGTATTGTGAACAAATGGACTCTGGGTGAAATTGAACACCCCAAATAGGCTTGCTCTTGTGCCTGAATGCCATAGGCAAGCCATCAATGTGCGCTGTAACTATCAAATCTACAGGTAAGTCATACGGTAAAAGAGAATGATATCGAGTTACCTCTAGAAGCTCGGGGATACTCTCAAACATTATATTGCACTTGGTTTTAATCACGGATACTCGCCCATGGAATTGCTCAGGTGCTTTGTCGATTCTCGCACCATACTTGGCTGCAATTCCTTGGAAACCTAGACAAACTCCAAGGATGGGTAGTTTATCCTGATTGAGTGCATTCGAACAGATTCCAAAATCTTCTTGATTTAAAGGGCTTCCTGGGCCAGGCGAGAGCAATATCGCAGAAAAGTTGTCGAGACAAGAGTCCGGCCAAGGATCGTCATTTTTGAGTACGATTGGACGAACGTTTGTCGCCCTGTATATGAGCTGAACCAAGTTCCACGTAAAGGAGTCGTAATTGTCAATTATCAGAAATGGCTTGTCCATGTTATTCTTCTTGTTCGATAACCTTGTCTTCGATTTTACATGCTTCTTCGATAAATAATTCAAAGACTCTCACTAGAAATTGCGGATTTACATTGTGCATCTCACCAAAACTCTTGGCTTTGTCTAAAACAAAGTCCACTCTGTGATTTTGCATTATGGGGATGTTGTGCTCCTTTTTTACCTCGCCAATTTCTTTAATGATCTTGAGTCTTCTTGATATTCCTTCGCAAATTTCATTATCTATTGAGTCAAGACTGCCTCTTAAATCTTGTAAAAGTTCATCGTGGTTCACTGGTAGGCACTCCTGTGGAGTAGTTATAAGATGCGTGTAATTCTTATTCGATGCTTGATTTATAATTTATCAATATTCCAGTTGGCCGAGTAAATTCATCATGAGAAGAATCAACTCTAGGCTTGAAGCTCTCATTATGCCGCAAGAAAAACGGATGATAGCGCTATGATTTCAAGAGCCTGATCAATCCATCATAGATAAGTAGCGCTTCAAAAAAGGTACCTGAAACGCTGGTTCCATCGCCATCGCCATCGCCATCGCCGCCAAATCGAAGCCCGGTGGCATCCGCTTAAGCCCGCAGCCCCATCCTGGGCGGCGTAGCTGGCAGGGAGTAATAAAGCTCGTGTCGGAGACGGTATCGAATACGGTAGCACCAGAGCGCTTTTTGTCTACCGGTTGATAAGGTTGACATCGCGCGACTTCGAACATCTCGGTTTGGCTGTTTTTAACGCTTTCGCAGCGCTACCCGCCCGGCGAACCCCCATAGGCAAGACGGAAGTCCAGGCTTGTTCGAAAGGAAGGCGTTGTCGCAAATTGGTGAAAGAATGTCGTGAATGGGTAGGAAGGAAGGCGTTGTCGCAAATTGGCGGAAGAGTGTCGTGAATGGGTAGGAAGAGAGGGCGTGGCTAAATAAGGATGGTTGACTTGCGAGATGGCAATTATCTCATTGTGGTTGAGTACGGCTATGAGGGAATTCCGAGATGGGCAATGTTCAGCAGGAAGATTTCCGTGATTATACCGTCGTCAAGAATGGGGAAGATCAGTTCTCCATCTGGCTTGCAGGCAAGGAAGTGCCTTCAGGATGGGAAGAGGTTGGCAAGAAAGGGTCCAAGGCGGAATGCCTTGAATACATCAAGGAGTCCTGGACGGACATGACTCCCCGGAGTGTGCGAAACGCCCGGTCGGCGCAGTTCAAGGGAGCGTTGTAAGGCCAGCAGGCAATGGGCAGTATAAGAAAAGGAGAGCTGAACTAGGGAAGATGAAGGTCTAGCGCCATCAAAAACAAAAACTAATACCCAGGGCGAAGCATGACATCTGATCCAAACATTGAGCGGCTTTCACCAAGGCGCTCGGAAGTACACGCGCATCAAAATCTTGCAAGCGGATCGGTCCGGTCCGCCCCATCGGACGCCGCCTGCATAGAAGGGGGGGCAGTCCTTTTGCCGCTTTCGGCCGCGCAAAGGGGGGTCTGGTTTGCTCAGCAGATCAATCCGGCCATCAGCGCGTCATTCAAGGCTGCGGAATATCTAGAGATCAACGGTGCAGTTGACCAGGAATTGTTCGAAGCCGCAGTGCGTCAGGTCGTCGAAGATATGGAAAGCCTTCGAGTCACGATCGTCGAGGATGCCGATGGCCCGAAGCAACGATTGAATACGTTTCCGAGTTGGTCGTTCCCCATCGTTGACTTCTGCGGGGAAAGTGACCCTGCAGATGCGGCGCATGCCTGGATGCGGGCTGATATGCAAAAGCCCGTTGATCTGGCATGCGGACCACTATTCTCTTTGGCCTTGTTGCGGATCGATTGTCGACGATTCTTCTTCTATTTCTGTGCCCACCATACTGTAGCCGATGGGGTTTCCAGCGCCCTTTTTGCGCGGCGTTTGGCCGAGGTGTATTTCGCCCTGGCGGCAGGAAAGCAACCGCCGGACAGCGGCTTTGGTCACCTGCATGAACTGATTGCAGCGGATCAAGCGTACGAGACATCGGCGAGTATTCACCGGGACCGGGAATTTTGGCTGGATCTTATGGCTAACAGGCCGGTTCCGGTGAGCTTGGCGGGCCGCCGCCAGGCCTGCTTGAAGTTTCACCATCCTCGGATAGCTTTGCTGGAACGGACAAAACAGTCGTTGCAGCAATTGGCAATACACTACAAGTCTACGCTACCGCAGCTGTGCATCGCCCTGACGTCTGTGTATTTGCACAGAATGACGAACGAAAACGATTTGGTCGTTGGCATGCCGTTGACCGCGCGGATGAGCCGTGCTCTTCGGCGCCAGCCGGGTATGATGTCCAACGAAGTTCCCTTGCGTCTCGTCATCGAGCCAGACAGAACACTTGCCGTTCTGTTGGAACGAGTAAAAGTGGTTGTTCAGGCAGCTATTAGACATCAACGCTACAGATCCGAGGCATTGGTGTCGGATCTCGGGCTGATCGGCCAGGGCGATCTCCTATATGCAACGTCAGTCAATTTCATCCCGTTTGAAGGAGAGATGGCCTTCGATGGCTATCCGGTAACGGGACACAATCTGTCGTGTGGAGTGACCGACGATCTCACGATTACGATCTTTGATCGGGGGCCCGGAAATGGTTTGGAATTGTGTCTGGATGCGAATGCAGCCCTCTACAGCGAAGAGGAATTGAATTGGCATTTGCGCCGTCTGGCGAATGTCTTCGCGAAGGCCGAGGAAAATGTAGGCAGGGCAATCAGCCAATATGATTTGCTCTTGCCCGAAGAGCGGCAGCTGCTGCTGGAGGACTGGAACGCAACCGAGGCCTCCTATCCGTCGGAGCAGTGCATCCACGAGTTGTTCGAGGCACAGGTGCAGCGCAGCCCGGAGGCGGTGGCGCTGGTGCACGGCGATGAGACGCTGAGCTATGGCGCGCTGAACGCGCGGGCGAACCGGTTGGCGCACTACCTGCGGGAACTGGGTGTGGGCCCGGACGACCGTGTGGCGATCTGCGCGGAGCGCTCGCTGGCGATGGTGGTGGGCCTGCTGGGCGTGTTGAAGGCGGGCGGGGCCTATGTGCCGCTGGACCCGG
>NZ_SJDL01000070.1 GCF_004327985.1 Marinobacter halodurans | reverse complement strand
GCGGCCAGGGCGACTTTGGATTTGAATGATGCGCTGTATTGCTTGCGTTTCTTGCTCATGATTCTCCTCCTTGTGGAGATGATGAATCAGAGCTCAGGCACCTGTCCAAATTTCGGGGTCCACTTCAAGATGTCGCGTCCTAATGTAGCCGACGCTTTAGCTTCGGAGGGGCCGTCAGGGCCCCGGGTTTATCGGCAGGCCTACGGCCTGCTCAGAAGCTAAAGCGTCTGCTACATTAAAAACCACTTCCGCTTACCGATGACGGTTGTGTTCCTGCATATAACGATTGGCATGATTCGGGAAGCGATGACCGCGAGATGTCGCGTCCTGGTGTAGCCGACGCTTCAGCTTCGGAGGGCCCGGCAGGGCCCCGGGTTTATCGGCAGGCCTACGGCCTGCTCAGAAGCTAAAGCGTCTGCTACATTAAAAACCACTTCCGCTTACCGATGACGTTTGTGTTCCTGCACATAACGATTGGCATGATTCGGGAAGCGATGACCGCGAGATGTCGCGTCCTGGTGTAGCCGACGCTTCAGCTTCGGAGGGGCCGTCAGGGCCCCGGGTTTATCGGCAGGCCTACGGCCTGCTCAGAAGCTAAAGCGTCTGCTACATTAAAAACCACTTCCGCTTACCGATGACGTTTGTGTTCCTGCACATAACGATTGGCATGATTCGGGAAGCGATGACCGCGAGATGTCGCGTCCCAATGTAGCCGACGCTTTAGCTTCGGAGGGGCCGTCAGGGCCCCGGGTTTATCGGCAGGCCGATGGCCTGCTCGGAAGCTGAAGCGTCCGCTACGTTAAGACGCCCCCCTCCAAAGCCGCCCGCAACCCGGACGTCCGCGTCACCCCACGACTGATCGCATCCTGGAATACACCCTCATCCGGCAACAACAGGCTGAACCAATGCCGCGCCCGGGTGATGCCGGTGTAGACCAGCTCCCGGGTCAGTACCGGATTGCGCCGGTCCGGCAGGATCAGGCACGTGTGCACGAATTCCGAGCCCTGGGATTTGTGGACGGTCATGGCATAAACCGTCTCGACCGCGTGCAGGCGACTGGGCAGCACCCACTTGATCCGGCCGCTGCCATCGTTGGCCGGGAACGCCACACGCAGGACCTGCCGGTTTGAATCGCCCGCCTCTCCGGTTACCGGAACAGACAGGGTGATCCCGATATCCCCGTTCATCAGGCCCACGCTGTAGTCGTTGCGGGTGACCAGCACCGGACGACCGGCGTACCAGCCCTCGGTCGCGCCGATCAGACCACGGGACTGGAGCGCGCCAGCAATCAGCGTGTTCAGCCCTTCCACGCCCAGCGGCCCACGCCGCAAGGCGCACAGGACCTGGAACTGGTTGTGGGCTTTCAGCACCGCGTTCGCCCACTGATCCAGCTCGGTTTGGTCGGCGCCCGGCGCCGGAGCGGTGTGCTTCATCACCTGCAGGTAATGGGCGTAGCCCCGGGGCGATTCGATACCGTTGCCCCGTCCCTGCCCGGCCGCCGGGAAGGCTTCGACTCCGCCGGAAATACAGTGCTCGGCGATCACCGAGTCGCTGTCACGCGGTAATCGCCGGCGCGCGATGTCGGGATAGCCTTTCTCAAACAACTGCGACACGTCCGCCGGATTCACCGGGGTCTCGCCCGTGCCGGCCTGGTTTACGGCCCGGGCCAGCTGACCAATGCCGCTGTGTTCGTCAAAACGATAGCTGCGCCGCAATAACGTGATGCTCTGGTCCAGCGCCGAACCGTCCTGAGCAGCAAATTCCCGATCAATCCGGCAGCCCGTGATGGCCTCCAGCCATTCCAGGGTGGCTTCACGGTAGCCGCCTTCGCTGGCCCGCTGACACAAATCCCCCAGCACCGCGCCGGCGTCCACGGACGCCAGCTGGTCCTTGTCCCCGAGCAGGATGATGCGGGCGGTCTCGGGCAAGGCGTCGAGCACCTGGGCCATCATTTCCACGTCCACCATGGACGCCTCGTCCACGACCAGGACATCCACCAGCAGCGGATTGTGGCGATGATGCCGGAAGCGCCGCGATCCCGGGATGCTGCCCATCAGCCGGTGCAGCGTGGTGACTTCGGTCAGGATCGCCTGACGCAGGCGCTCCCCGTCGCCAAAGGCCGCCAGGTCCAGCTTGTCCACGGCGCCGGCGATGGATTCGTTGAGTCGGGCGGCGGCCTTACCGGTGGGTGCCGCCAGGCGGATGACCAACTCCCGTTTATCTTCCGGGCGATTCATGGCCACGTGCTGCAACGCCGCCAGGAGTCGCACGACGGTGGTGGTCTTACCCGTCCCCGGACCCCCGGTGATCACACTGAAACCACCCCGGGCCGCATTGGCGCAGGCGACCCGCTGCCAGTCGGTGTCGCTCTCCGGCTTGGCGGCGCCAAACAGCCGGGTCAGGGCTTCTTTCAGTAACTGGGCTTCCCGGGAACCGGTCGTCTGGATCGGTGCCGCCTGGGCCAGCCGCTGCGCAATCTGGTCGGCAATGGTCTGTTCATAGCGCCAGTAGCGGCGCAGGTAGAGCCGGAGGCCGTTCCGCACCAGGGGCTGGTTGGTTTGAGTCTCTGCGTCGGCACCATTGGCCACCAACAACGGGTGATTCAGGGCCCGATCCCATTCGTCCACCGACACGCCGAGCAGGACTTCCGACGGCAGCAGACGCTGCTCCGGCGCCTCCTCGTTTTCCGGCGGTAGCGACAGCAATGCGTCGTAGCCCTGGCGGTTCATGGTCGCCAGATCCAGGCAGACGTGCCCGCGACCCAGTTGATGGGACGCCAGGGCCACCGCCATCAGCAGCAGCGGGTCCGGCGTCTGCCCTGCTTTAACGGCCTCGTCGTGCAGCAGCGTGACCAATGACAGGTCGAGCGCGCGCAACCATTCCAGATCCACCCACTGGCGCAGGATCGACAAGACGGTCTCTGCATCCTTCAGGGGCGCGTCGTCGAAGGCGAACATCTGTTGTGTGGTGTCGGTGGTCATGGTGCGTCGCTCGCTGTGCCGGTCACGGATTCGCCCCGGAACAGGCGATCCAGTGTGTCGATCAATTCCCGGTCCGGCCGCTCGCAGAACACGCCCCGGCTTTCCGCCTGGTTGCCACGCAGGAACAGGTAGACGGCGCCGCCGATGTGACGGTCGTAATCGTAGTCCGGTAGCCGGGATCGCAGGAGGCGATGCAGGGCCAGCAGGTACAGGCAGTACTGCAGGTCGTAGCGGTGCCCGGCGATGACCTCGGCCAGCGCGTCCGGGTGGTAGTCCGCATCGTCCGGCCCGATGTAGTTCGACTTGTAGTCCGCCACGTAGTAGCGACCGTCCTGTTCGAACACCAGGTCGATAAAGCCCTTCAACATGCCATTGAGCTGGAGTGGCGACGCCACCGGACGCTCCCGGCCGCCCAGGGTGTGGTGGCGAACGACCGCATCCAGCTTGCGCACGTCCAGGCTCTGGCTGGCAATCCAGAATTCCATCTCCGGGACCATCCGGGGCTCGTCCGCAAAACGCAGCGTTCCGGCGGTGCCATCCGGCTGAACCGGCAGCGGCAGGTCCGCCTGGATCAGGTCGGTCAGCCAGTGTCCCAATGGCTGCGCCCAGGCGTCCCAGCCGCGGATGCTGCAGCGTCGGGTGAGCCATTCCTGCATCACCTCGGGTTCCGCCAGAACCCGGGCGAAGCCGGTTTCTGCGGCCCATTCCAGCACGTCGTGCAGGAAGGTGCCGGGTCCGGCGCCGCGGTAGAACCGATGCAGTCGCCGCTCGTGGGTCGAGGGCGTGCGCAGGGGCTTGAGGGCCACCGCCGCAGGCGCCTCGCTTTCTTCGGACAGGCGTTCGGCGTCCGGGGTTTCGGGTTCGCGAGCATCGGCTGGAAGCCCGCTGCCCACCTCTGTCTCGGTATCAGGCTGCTGATAGCGAATCGCCGAGTAACTGGCGATCCACCAGTGCTCGCCCGCCTGACGAACGGGTGTCAGGGCCGGTCCGGGCTGCCGCGTCGCCTCCGGCTGATACTGGGTATCGGACGCCTCGGGCTGTTCGAGGACGGCAATCGCCTCGCAATCGCCGGCCAGCTGCCGGAGGCAGTCGGCCCACTCGGTCTCGCCGCTGTCGTCGAACGCACTGAGCGATGCCAGCGCGCCCAGCGGCGTTTCCTTGCGCAGGAAAGGCGCGCCGACCCAGGTGGCGTAACGGGCCCGGGTCAGGGCCACATAGAGTTTGCGGATGTCCTCGCCGAGGCGTTCCTCGTCGGCCAGGGCCACCGCATCACCGTCCGGATTGAACGACAGCTGTCGACGGCCCTCGGCGTCGTGCCAGCGAATCGGTGACTGCTTCGGGGTGACCGGACGGGCGCCGGAGGCAAACGGCAGGAACACCAGCGGGTATTCCAGCCCCTTGGATTTGTGGACGGTCACCACCTGGACCAGATCCGCGTCGCTTTCCAGGCGCACCTGACGGGTTTCCGCGTCTGCGCCGGGGTCGGCGATCATTTCCTCGAAATGACGAATCAGGGCCTGTTCGCCGTCGATGTGCTGGCTGGCCTGTTGTAACAGCTCGGCGATGTGCAGCACATCGGTCAGCGCCCGTTCACCGTTGGCCTGGCGCAGCAGGCGAGCGGCCACATCGAACGTCGACAGGATGCGGCGGATCATCGCCAGCACCCCCTTGTCGCGCCAGATCTGGCCCAACTCGCGGAAGCGTTCGATCTCCGACTCCCAGGCCAGTTCGTCCTGGCGCAGGTGATCCAGTGTGGTCCAGTCCAGGTCCAGTGTGGCGGTGGCCAGGGCGGCGCGGACCGGGCGTTCCCGCTCCGGTTCGGCGCAGGCTTCCAGCCAGAGCAACACGTCCGCCGCCTGCTGCGTGTCCAGCACAGAAGCACGGTCCGACAGGTAAACGCTTTTTACGCCCCTCTGTGCCAGCTCGCCCCGCACGGCGTCTGCCTCGCGGCCGGTGTTCACCAGCACCGCGATATCGCCGGCCTTCAAGGCGTCCAGTTTTCCGTGGGCATCCCGAAAACCGGCTTCGCCCCGTCGGCCCAGATTAAGCAGCCGGACGATTTCACTGGCGGACGATGCGGCGATGCTTTCCACCGTCGCGTCCTTGGTGCCGGCTTCATCGCCGTACCACAACGTCAGCGCCGGCGGCGCCTCGTTCACCACTTCAAACCGCTCCTTCCGGCCCTGGGCTTCGACGGCATGGAATGGCAACGGGTTGACCCCATCGCTGCGCCGGAAGCGGAACGCGCCCTTGCCAGAGGCGGACTCGCCCTGCTGGAAGATCTGGTTGCTGGCGGTCACCATGGCCTCGGCCGAACGGAAGTTACGGGCCAGCGTGTAGTGGCGCCCGGCCGTGGCGTTCCTGGCTTTGAGGTAGGTGTGGATGTCTGCGCCTCGGAAGGCGTAGATCGCCTGTTTGGGGTCGCCGATCATGAAAAAGCCGGTTTCCGGCCGGTCCTCGGGCACCCTGTAAACGGCGTCGAAAATCCGGTACTGGATCGGGTCGGTGTCCTGGAATTCGTCCACCAGGGCCAGCGGGAACTGCTGCCGGATCGCCTGGGCCAGTCGTTCGCCGCCCTCGCCTTGCAACGCGCTGTCGAGCCGGGTCAGCAGGTCATCGAAGCCCATCTCGGCACGGCGTTGCTTTTCCTGTTCCAGACGCACCCGGCACCAGCCCGCGGCCTGGCGAATCAGGATCTCCCGTGGGATCTCCCGTTCGCGTTCAGCCGCCAGGTCGTCCACCGCCTTAACCAGGGCGGCGTCGGTCGGCGGCGAGCCCTTTTTCCAGCATTCGCTGACGCCGTCGGAAGTCAGTCGCTCCCACAGTTTGTCGCTCACCGAGGGCAAGGCCACGCCGTCGGTCTGCGACCACTCCAGCAGCCCGTTCAGCCAGCCTTCGAGCCAGTCGGCGCGCAGCTTGCGGCCATCCACTTCCTTGGCGGCCTTGGCCCGCTCAAAGCGTTCCCGGAAATTGGCGACGGCCTCCGGGATGGCGGGCCGCAAACGGTCGAACAGCGCCACACGCTCGGCCATGGCCGGCTCGATCAGCGACTGGGGATCGGTCAGTTCGTCATTGGATTCCACATCCGGACTGTTCACCAGCGGGCGGATGGCGTCGTGCAGCGCGTCCGGCGAAGCAATCGCCTGCAGGTAGGTCTCCACGGCGCTTTCCGACAGCGGATTGACGAAAGTGCGCCAGTAGTCACGCACGACTTCCGCCTGCAGCTCGGAATGGTCGGTTTCCAGGGTCTGGTGAAACAGGCCGCCGCTGTCGAAGGCGTGCTCCCGCAGCATCCGGTAGCACCAGCCGTGGATGGTGTGCACGGCGGCTTCGTCCATGGATTCGGCCGCCAGTTCCAGCAGGCGCGCGTTGGCGGCCCAGCTCTCATCCGGGCAGGTATTGCGCAGGCGTTTGAGCGGGTCGGTTTCGTTATCGCGTTGATTGGCATCGATCGCTGCCGGATCCGCCCGGAACAGGTCGGCGGCTTCCGCCAGGCGCGCCCGGATGCGGTCCCGCAGTT
>NZ_SJDL01000069.1 GCF_004327985.1 Marinobacter halodurans | reverse complement strand
AGCGCTCCCCGGTCTCCGGGTGCCGGAAGCCAATGCCGAAGCCGTACTGGCGGTGCACCCCATACTCCGTGGCCCCCTGGGACTCGATCACCCAGGCTTCCAGTTCCTCCCAGGGGATGAAGATGGGGTCGCTGTGGCCCTCCGGCACAAAGCAGACTTCACGGCGCTGGCGGTTGAAGCGGGTGGGGGCGATTTTCTCGGCCCGGCCGTACATTTGCCAGCGAGGCCACATTAACGTCAGAAACGTTCCTAGCCCCCCCCCTAGGCCGATCCAGAAACCGAGATTAAAAGCGCCTTTAAATCCCCAGACAGCATCCTCCCAGCCATTGCCGAAGTGATACCCGCCCCAGAATGCAATCACTGGACCCACTACGGCGAAAAGCAAAAATAGCCCAAATGGCCCAAAGAGTACCATCTGCCAGGCAAAGGCAAAGGAATTGCCCACCCCGAAGTCCAAGTAATGATCGGTGACCGTTCCCACCGCATGGCCGTGGTCCACTGGGGGCAACCCGGTGGGCAGGGGTTTGGGCGCCAGGTAGGTGATCCGGCCCGAGGGGAAGGGCTCCACCTCGCCGGCGTGGTGGCGTTTGTGGTCTGGGCTCGACTTTGCCGATTGGGTCATACGTACAGATCCAGGGCGGTCAGGGGTTGGTGGATGGGCCGCCAGAGCGGGTCGGCCCCGGGCGACTCGTCAGAGGGCGTGACCGGGAAGGCGCCGTCCGGCGTCAGGCGCAGCAGGTAATCGCGATGCTGGTAGGTGTTGTCCGGCTGGCGGGTTTCCAGTCGTACCATGACCACCAGGTCGCGGGTCATTAAACCGTACCGGGTTTTCTCCGCCTCCGGCACCGTAAAGCGCAGTTGCAGGTGGTCCTCATCCTCCGGGATGGTCATGGACCCGATGACCTCTGCCGCGCAGCGCTCCCGGAGATGTGTTCGAATGCCTGCTTGGCAGCCCCTTTCCCGCATCAGGCCCGCTGCCGCGCCGGCGCCTTTTCCCCGGCGTAAACCTGCGCGTAGATTTCCGTGACCGGCCGGGTCGGCCGGGCGTCGATCAGGGCCTGTACCCGTTGGCTCAATCGCTTGAGCTCGTCGCTGGGCCGGGCTCTTTGATCTTCAGGCAAGGGTTGGGACCAGGTCTCCATCGCCGGAGGCAGGGACCGGTTCAGCAATCGCTGGAGCTTGCGGTTCTCCCACTCCACCATCCGGTTGGGCAGGGTCCAAAACGTCATCACGTGGTAGAGGTACCAGAAGAAGGTGTAGATCCAGCCCACCTCGCCGGCCTTGCGCCGACGGCGGACATTGCGACGGGCGGCTTGGAAGAAGGCCACGCCTTCCTCGTTGGGTGCATCGTCCCCGGTCATCAGCTCGCCGTGGGGCTCGATCTCTTCCAACGTATTAACCTCATACTCCATGTAGGCGCGCAGGGCCTCCCAGGTGCTGATCGACAGCGGCAGGCCGTGGGTCGGGAACTCCAGGTTGAAGCGCTCCCCGGTCTCCGGGTGCCGGAAGCCAATGCCGAAGCCGTACTGGCGGTGCACCCCATACTCCGTGGCCCCCTGGGACTCGATCACCCAGGCTTCCAGTTCCTCCCAGGGGATGAAGATGGGCTCACTATGGCCCTCCGGCACAAAGCAGACTTCACGGCGCTGGCGGTTGAAACGGGTTGGGGCGATTTTCTCGGCCCGGCCGTACATCTGCCAACGAGGTAGCATGGCCAGGAACAAGCCGCCAAGCCCCCCCCCTAGACCGACCCAGAAACCGAGACTGAAAGCTCCCTTGAATGCTTCGACAGCGCCGTCCCATCCGTAGCCAAAGTGAAGCCCGCCCAAAAATACAATTAGCGGGAAAATCGCGGCACCCAGCAAAAACAGCCCGAATGGCCCAAAGAGTGTCATCTGCCAGGAAAACGCAAAGGAGTTGCCCACGCCGAAGTCCAGGTAATGATCGGTGACCGTGCCCACCGCATGGCCGTGGTCCACCGGGGGCAACCCGGTGGGCAGGGGTTTGGGCGCCAGGTAGGTGATCCGGCCCGAGGGGAAGGGCTCCACTTCACCGGCATGGTGGCGTTTATCCGTGGGCTTTGGGGTCGCCGATTGGGTCATGGGTACAGGTCCAGGGCGGTCAGGGGTTGGTGGATGGGCCGCCAGAGCGGGTCGTCCCCGGGCGACTCGTCCGAGGGCGTGACCGGGAAGGCGCTGTCCGGCGCCAGGCGCAGCAGGTAATCGCGAGGCTGGTACGCGTTGTCCGGCTGGCGGGTTTCCAGCCGCACCATGACCACCAGGTCGCGGGTCATTAAGCCATACCGGGTTTTCTCCGCCTCCGGCACCGTAAAGCGCAATTGCAGGTGGTCCTCATCCTCCGGGATGGTCATGGACCCGATGACCTCTGCCGCGCAGCGCTCCCAGGTCTCCGGGGCCCGCTTGAACATGCCCGACTGGGCCGGCTGCACGCGCCAGGCGGAGACCGACAGGCGACAGGGCTCGGGTGTTTGCAGGCCGAGACTGTTGACCAGGGCCGTGCGTGGCCAGGCGGACACGTTCAGAGCCACGGTGTCTGGATCGCTGTCATTATCGCTCCCATCGACGGGGGTCAGGCTTACCGCCTCGCTCAAGGCGCCCAGCCGTTCCTCATAGGCCGCCAGGGACAGGTTCTGGTTCTTATCCGGATCGGCACTCCAGGGCGTACTCAGCAGCCAGTTATCCCGTTCGCTCAGGTTGTAGTGGTTATACAGCCAGGTGCCGGCCAGTTCAAACACGGTAAAGGCCAGCCCGAACAGGTTCAGCCGGGCAAAGAGGCTGGACAGTCGCGTACCGGACGTGGCCCAGGCCAAGGCCCGTTCCTCGCCTCGGGCCGCCTGGAAAACCTGGACGGCAGACCTGAAGGTTTGAGTAAACCCGTATCCCTGAGTTACCGCCAAACCACCGCTTCCAACCATACCCATCGCCGCTCCGGATGCTGCGATGCCGTTGCCGCTTTTCACGGCATCCGCCCATTCAGCACCATGTTTGTATGTGCTAACAAGCGCGCTGATTGTACCTGCACCATAGCTGAAGATTCCTAAACCCACGTGGAGCATACCCAAGCGGATATGCACAGCCTTTAGCGCCCCGCGCTGCCAGTTGTTTGCCAATGCCTGGGCGCGCGCCGTCAAAAGTGTATCTTGGATACCTTGGGCGGCAGCCAAACCCGCACTGGAAGTAGCAAAAAAACTTTCGATAGCCGGTCGCCAAGAACGTTGCCCCGTATCAGTTGATAGGGCCTCCTCAATTACAGAGTAGAAATTCCCGACTTGCACGACCGCCACCAGCACCCCCAACCCATCCCCCATCAGGTTGGCGCGTATGTTCGGCAGGTGCCCCGCGCGCAAGCTCGCCAGGGTTTCGCCCAGGGCCTGCTGCTGGGCGGCCGGCAACAATAGGGTCAGGCCGGCGCGCCCGGTGGTTGCCGGCTCCAGGCGGAGCCCGGTATCCACTTCTTCCACAGGGCTCAGGGCCGCCGCCACATGCTCCCCCAGGGTCCGGTGCTCCTCACGGGTGGCCTTGAATTCTTCCACCAGTCGCTGCGCTTCGGCGGAGCGGTGCCCTTGCTGCGACTTGACGATCTCGTGCTGTTTGGCAATGTCCGTCAGGCGCTCTGATAAGGCCATCAGGCGCTGCAGGTTGTCGCGGAAGGTGGCCAGTTCCCCCGGCGAGGCGACCTTGAATTCCGCCTCGCCGGCGTTGATGGCATCCAGCATCTTCCCCTTGAAGAAATACGGCAGGTCCCGGAACAGTTCATCCAGTGGCGGCAGGGTATGACTGTCGATGGCGTCGTAGAGGGGCTGGAGCGTTCTGGCCAGCCCGGTGGCGACCGCCGGCGAGAGGGTGTCGCCAACCGCCGCGGCTTTCCTCTGGATATCGTCGGACAGCGCCGAAATGTCGGGCAATCGCCCGGACTCGGCCTGCTTCAGCTTTTGCGCCCAGGTTGCGGACTGCTTGATGAGCGCATAGCCCTTTTCAAAGATCGTCGCATAGGTGGCCATCGGCTCCCGATCCGGAGCCTGTTCAGACTGGCTCAGGGTATGGAACAGTGGCCGTGTGTATTGCGGGTTGGCCTGCATCCAGGCCAGCACGCGTTCGGCGGCGTCATCACTGCGGCCGATGTCCTTCAGGCAGAGATATTCCAGGGTGAAGGCCGCCTCGATCTGTCCGGCATCCTGGTTGTCGAAGTACCAGGCCGCCCGATGGAACCGGCTGTCGCAGACCAGGGTCACCCGATCTTCCGTGATCGTTTCCAGGAGGGTATGCCAGCGGGCGAGCTTTTCCTGCTGGTCTTGCAGGAAGGCGGTCATCCGGGGCCGGTCGATCAGGTCGTTGATGCCCCGCTCGCCCAGCTTCGCGCCGTTGAGGCGATAGTAATTCTGCAGGTTGAGCTCGTTGATCGCCTGGCGATGCCTCTCAAAGCGCGCCTGGCCCAGGATGTCGATCATGTCCAGTTGCGCGGCGACAAGCGGATTGTCGCTATAGTGCTCGCGCATATAGGCTTCCGTACCGACGTGTTCCGGCCCGTGGTAATCCTTGCGGACTTCCAGGTAGCGGTATATGGCCTGACGTTGGTCTCTGGTCGTGTCGTCGATCAGGGCATCCAGCTTTTCGTCGCCCGTCGCGGCGGCGGTATCGGCCAGGATCTCGTCGCTGACGGCGGTCATCGATTCGATCATCGCCGCCAGCATGTAGTCCCTTTCCGTATTGCCCTCTTGTTTGCCGCTCCTGGCCCACTCATCGAGCCAGCCCACGACATCGTCCTGGTGCTGGGCGAGGTCGAGCATCACCCCGACGTCATCTTCAAGGACCAGGCAAAGACATTCGTCCGGGTCGTCCACGTCCTGCTGCTTGATGAGTTTGCCGAAGCGGGTCTTGTGGTAGTAGGGCTGGTTCTCCCAATAATAGGGCTCACTCTCTTGTGGGTTGGCGCCCTCGGGTGCCTCAGGCTGATAGTCCTCTGCAAACTCGGCGACCCACGATTTGGCCTGTCCAGGCGTCAGCAGGTGTTTCCCGCCCGACACGGGCGAGGCGGAGGCCAGGGGGATTTCCTGCATGAAGGCGGCCCGTTCCTCCCGGCTGTCGAGAACCTGGGCTTTCTTCCGGTCGGTCAAGGCGACCTCGCTGAAACACGCATACAGGGTATGGTTCCGGGGATACTCCAGCTTACCGCCATTGTGACCGGACAACTGGCCATCCTCATGGACGTATTCGTGCAGGGCCTGTTCATCGTCATCCAGGATGTAAATGTAGCCATCCCTGGGCAGCCGGTAGCCGAGCGGCCGGGACGTCAACTCGTACGGCATCCCGGATTCGGAGCCCTTGGGCGCCGTCTCCACGCGTCCATAGCGAAGGGGCAGTAAGGTGACCGTCTCCATCAGGGGGCAGCTGGCGGGCTGGTCGCTGTCGGTGGCCGGCAACTCCCAGGCTTTCAGGTCGTAACTGTCTCGATCGTCAGCGGGTCGTTGTTTGCGCGTCATTGTTCATCCATGAAGGTGTGGGCGTTGGGCGTGTCGATTCGGGCCTGGTCGTCATTGTGGTAGCGCGCCGCCAGGAAACGCAGTTTATCCCTGGGATTTCGATGCCCTTGCTGTTCCGCCTCACCGGCAAGCCGGGCCAATGCGGGAAAGGCCACGGACCGGTGCTGGCCCCCGAGCCATTCACGCATCGGTGGGTCCAGTTGGTCCCAGAGGGACAGGTTATCCTTGCGGCGATTGAAGGCGGAGAAGGTGGCGTCGAGCCGCTGTGCATCCGGGGACGCTGCCTGGTCCGGAATCTGGTTCGGTCGATGTGGCGGCGCCTGGATCACCCAGGTCTCATCGACACAATCCGGCGAAATCACGTTTTGGACAACATCCGACGGGAGTTGGGGGGCTGGGCTAATCTGCTGTTCCCCAATGATGGATCGGGCCAGTTCCGGGTGGGCAATACGAAGTAACTCGGGACTATCGGGAACCCGTTCGATAGCCAACAATTGGTGAAGGTATTCTCTAAGGACGGCGGGTGGATGCCCTGACAACAGGAAGTAACCCCACTCCTTACCCGCGCCTTCTTCCAGGAACGGTTTAACAGCGGGGTTGTCCTCACGGTCCAACCACACCAGCCAGGGCGCAAATTCACTCACCGGCTCCCAGCGGGTTGAGGCGTACAGGCACTCGGCCTCGACGATTCCACCAGACCATTCGTAGATCGACTGGTCGATGTTTGGTATCGACGCTCCATCCAGGACCAGGGCCACACAGCCATTGGCCGGCCAGGTGACCTGGGCGAAAGGCGACTCTGACAGCGGCCATGGTTCGTCCTTCATGCCGTTTTCTCCTCACAGATGGCGCAGGTCGCGTTTCCTTTCCTGAGGGCCGCCTTCTGGGACTCGACATTGATGGGCCGCAGGCCCGTTTCGGCCAGGGCCACAGGCTCTACCTTCTCATCGCGCGGCGCGACCAGCGATTGGGGGGCTTCTGGCATCTTTGCGGCCTGCCCCGCCCCACTCCCCGGCGCCCCGCCGGAATTCAGCTTGACGCTGGGGCCGGCCAGGGTGACGCCGCTGGCGTCCAGTTTCAGGAAGCTGCCACCGGCGGCGATGGTCAGTTCGGCGCCGGCGTCGAGGACGACCTTGGCGCCGGCCTTGTAGTGGGCTTCGTTGCCGGCTTCGGTGAGGGTGGCGGTGCCGGATGTCTGGTGGAACGTGCCGCCCACCGTCAGGCTCAGGTCCTGGCCCACCTTCTCCCGTTTCTCCCCATCGACCGTACTGTGGTCGTTGGCCTGGATGTGGGCATAGCGGTCGTTGTCGACGGTCAGGTGGCTGTCGTGGTGGATCACCTCGGTGCGGTCGTTCTCGGTCAGCAGGTCCAGGTCCTTCTGGGCGTGGAGGTAGATCTGTTCCCTGTCCGCCTCGTCCTCGAAGCGCAGTTCGTTACTGCCCTCACCCTTGTGGGTCTGGGTCTTCAATGTCGTGCGGGTCTTGTGCTCCGGCAGCGCGTAGGGCGGCGTGTTGGTGGCGTGGTAGGTGCGCCCGGTGATGATTGGCTGGTCCGGGTCGCCGTCCAGGAAGGAGACGATGACCTCGTGGCCGATGCGGGGTAACGCCATGAAGCCGTAGCGGCCCCCGGCCCAGCCCTGGCTGACCCTGAGCCAGGCGC
>NZ_SJDL01000068.1 GCF_004327985.1 Marinobacter halodurans | reverse complement strand
ACTTCAAAGTGCCTTGTGAGCCGGGATCGGATCAGCTTTGTAGGAATGATTTTTACAAGGATAACGACTATATCCACAAGGTGACGTTGGACGATTACTCCCTCTCGAAATACGAAACCACCATCGCCGATTTTGACCTGTTCCGTGAGCTTCAGGGCAAAGAGCCATATAAAAAGGAAATACGCGAACGGGAAGGTAGAGAATACCTGTTCGAGCCGGACAAACCGGCGTGGACAAAAAACTGGCAGGAACCGAAGGACTATTGCCTGTGGGTTGGGAAACTGGCGTCACGGCCTGTCGATCTGCCGACGGAGGCACAGTGGGAGTTTGCAGCCCGCAATCGAGGTGAAGATGTGCTCTATGCCACTGACACCGGAGAGCTTGACCTAGGCCGAAATTATGTGGCCAATGACGAGCGTTCGGAGACAAAGGCGGTTGGGAGTTTTCCTCCAAATCCTTTGGGTATTTATGATCTCACCGGGAATGTGACTGAGTGGGTCAATGACAAATACGATGAAAATTACTATCAGCGGAGCCCAGAGAAAGATCCCAAAGGTCCTGAGCGGGGAAACCGTCACGTAATTCGGGGCGGCAGTAATCTGAGCACACCGCATAACAACACTACCGTCAAAAGGAACTACAGCGAAGAGCTTGACTTCTATTCGAAGCTCTTTGGTTTCCGTTGTGCCTCCAGCCCTTAGGCAATAGAGCCCAGGTCACCATATTTTCGATGATAGGCAATCAGTTTCTGCCGGATCCGGTGCCGTTTTTTCCCAGCGGCGACCGGCATCCAGGCCACCGTCTGGGAGACAGGCGCGTCGGAGGTGGTGCCCAATTCCGAAGAGATCCAGTCATGGAATTGCTTTAGCTGATTGTCGTCAGAGGCAAAACCGTCATCCAGGATGGCGCAGACCTTTTCCAGCGACTGCATTGGGTTACACTTGGAACCGTCCTCCGTCATGTGCTGCAGTACTTCGAAGAATTTTCGCCAGGTGGCGATGTGGGAGAAAATATAGATTAACGCTCGTTCTTGCTCCTCCTCCCAGGACTCGATAAAGGTTTGCAGTAGCGTATGGCACAGCATGCCAACCGTTTCAGGAGGGAGGTCGCGCAGGGTAATGGAACCCTGCTCCGACTGCAGCACTTCGCTCAGCCGACCTTCACGAATATTCTGGGCTAGATTCTGCGCGTTTTCCTTGAGCGATTTACGCCCATCCCAGGCATCCTGCAATTTCCCGAAAGGTTGATTGATCCACTCAGCCGCTTTTCCAGCCTCGTCAACGAGCGACAGGTACAGATTCTTGCTCCAAGACGAGAAAATCTCGCTATCGACATTCTCCAGATAGGAGTAATCGAAAGAGCGGAGTGCATCTAAAACGGCTTTGCAAAGCCCCCAGCAACTTTGCAGATCGACTGTGGTGCCGAAACTGCCACTCGCACCAGGACCAAACACCAGCCGACCCTTACATACCATAATAATAGAGTTGTCACGGTCGAGTGTTAGGGAGAAATCCATTCCTGCACCAACGCCAGCAGCTACGGTCCCCCCCGCCTCAATCTTCAAAAGCTCCTGCCAATTGGCATTGGATTTATATTGCTCTTCAGGATGCACCCAGCAGAATTTTCCACTCACGGCACCGCCTGCCTCGGCCCCCGCAAACGCGTTGCCAGAGACAGAGAGACCGGCTTGTGGGTCGGGTTTGATTTTCTTCTGATCGGATAACAGGAAGGTGGCTGCGCCGATACTCAGCTTCGCGTTTGCTTCTCTGCGGTAGTCACTTTGGGGCCGGTATCGGCGTTGGAGCAACCCCATAGCAGAAGCGATGCCGTTACAGTGATCCCGAAAACGGTCAATCGCTTATGGATCGATCGAGCGGATTTACTCAACCGGCATGCCCTGGTTAACAACGCAGCGGAAGCCGTTGCTTGAGGTTAACTGTTCTCCTCCCCGCATAAAGACGGTGCCGTGTCCCGCAGTATGAGAACCATAACCTGCCCAGTCACGTACGACCTTCTCCGGCTCATCGGGGTCGACCGGTTCTTCAGGCCCGTGTGGATTGTGTGGGTCGAGATGTTGATAGGCGTTAACGTCATACCAATCCTGCGTCCATTCCGCGACATTGCCCGACATGTCATAAAGTCCCAATGGACTGGGGGGATAGCTGCCGACTGGTCGGCGTTCTATCGTGGTCGAAGCGTGGCTGAGCATATTACCCGAGGGCGGAATACTTGGGTCGATGTACTGCTTTGGCCGCTGCAGATAGGTGTCGTTGCGTTTGGTACCGTCATCGGTGGCGTAAAGCACGTCCTGCCCCCGGTTGCGGGCAGCGAACTCCCACTGGGCCTCGGTGGGGAGGGCAAACGGATGGCCGGTTTTGTCGGCCAGCCATGCGCAATAGCCTTCCGCCTCCTGGTAGTTAGGGCTTCTGGCAGGTTTCTTATAGTAGTTGGGTGAAAGTGGATCATCGCTGGCTGTGACCGGAAGGATTCTCGCCCAGTCAAAGCCGGCTTCGAGCGTATAATCCTTAGCGCGATTTACGTCCCGGAGGTAGACCATAAAATCCCCCCAGGTGGTTTCATATTTGGAAATCGAGTAGCTGTCCAGGGTGACTTCAACGGGCGGCTTGTTATTGTCGTCGTTGAGTCCCGTATAAGGCCGGCCTTTCAGGATGCCGACATCCCCCAACATAAAGGTGCCACCCTCGACGAACACCAGGTTATCCAGGGCTTTCCGGGTGACGTCATGGATTTCTGAGGTGGTTGCTCTGGGACCGGTGTTAGGTTTGGAGCAACCCCATAGCAGAAGCGATGCGGTTACGGTGATCCCGAAAACGGCCAGTCGCCAGTGGATCGATCGAGTGGATTTACTCAACCGGCATGCCCTGGTTAACAACGCAGCGGAAGCCGTTGCTTGGGTTATCTATTGACTCGCTTCCTCTTACAAAGACCGTATCACCTCCACCAAGATAGTCCCCATGCCCTGCGTAATCTCTGACCACTTTTTCTGGATTATAAGGGTCGCTGGGTGCGTCCGGTCCGTGCGGATTGTGTGAGGCTATATGCTTGTACGCGTCCTTGTTGTACCAATCCTGCGTCCACTCAGCTACGTTCCCTGTCATATCGTAAAGACCAATAGGACTAGGCGGGTAACTTCCAACAGGACGTCGTTCTTTTTTTAATGAAGAATGACTGAGTGCATTTCCCGATGGCGGGATGCTTGGGTCTACATATTGATCTGGGCGCTGAAGGTAGGTGTCATTTTTCATGGTGCCATCATTCGTGGCATAGGGCACATCCCGCCCCCGACTGCGGGCAGCGAATTCCCACTGGGCCTCGGTGGGCAGGGCGAAGGGATAGCCGGTTTTTTCGGCCAGCCATGCGCAATAACCCTCTGCTTCTTGGTAATTTGGGCTCCAAGCAGGTTTTCTGTAATAGTTTGGGGAAAGAGGATCATTATTGGCCGTAATAGGGAGAACCCTCGCTGACTTGAAACCAGCATCAGGTGTATAGATGTCTGCGCGATTCACATCTCTGAGATAAACCAAAAAATCTCCCCAAGTAGTTTCAAATTTGGAAATTGAATAGCTATCTAGCGAAACCTCAACAGGGGGCTTGTTGTCATCATCAAGAGTCGTGTACGGTCGTCCCGACAACACGCCGACATCTCCCAGCATAAAGGTGCCGCCTTCGACGAACACTAGGTTATCCAGGGCTTTCCGGGTGACGTTATGGATTTCTGAGGTGGTTGCTCTGGAACCGGTATTAGGTTTGGAGCAACCCCATAGCAGAAGCGATGCGGTTACGGTAATCCCGAAAACTGCCAGTCGCCAGTGGATCGATCGAGCGGATTTACTCAACCGGCGTGCCCTGGTTAACAACGCAGCGGAAGCCGTTTTTGGCATCCAAAGTGGCACCGCCTCTAACAAAGACGGTGTCTTCGCCCCCAAAATGATCGCCACGACCGGCCCAATCACGAACTACCTTTTCCGGTTTTTTGGGGTCCACTGGCTCAGTTGGCCCCTGCGGGTTCTTTGGTTGAATATGTTCGTAGGCATCTTCGTCATACCAATCCTGCGTCCATTCGGCAACATTACCGGTCATGTCGTATAGACCTACGGGGCTAGGCGGATAGCTTCCTACTGGACGACGCTCCTTTTTCAAATAGGAATGGCTCAGTGCGTTTCCCGATGGCGGCATGCTGGGGTCAACATATCGGTCTGGGCGTTGGAGATAGGTGTCATTTTTCATGGTGCCGTCATTCGTGGCGTAAGGCACATCCTGTCCCCGATTACGAGCGGCAAATTCCCATTGAGCCTCAGTGGGCAGGGCGAAGGGATGACCGGTTTTTTCTGCCAGCCATGCGCAATAGCCTTCCGCCTCCTGGTAGTTGGGGCTTCGGACAGGTTTCTTGTAGTAGTTGGGTGAAAGCGGGTCATCGTTGGCTGTAGTTGGAAGTATCCGTGCCCAGTCAAATCCGGCTTCGATAGTATAATCCCTAGCGCGATTTACATCCCTGAGGTAGACCATAAAATCGCCCCAGGTGGTTTCATACTTGGAGATTGAGTAGTTATCCAGCGAGACTTTAACCGGGGGTTTATTGTTGTCGTCAAGGACCGTATAGGGCCTTCCTTTCAAGACCCCCACATCGCCCAGCATGAAGGTGCTCCCTTCGATAAACACGAGATTCTCCAAGGCTCTATTTGTGACCTCATCGATCTCTGCGGTAGTCACTTTGGGGCCGGTATCGGCGTTGGAGCAACCCCATAGCAGAAGCGATGCCGTTACAGTGATCCCGAAAACGGCCAGTCGCCAGTGGATCGATCGAGCGGATTTACTCAACCGGCGTGCCCTGGTTAACAACGCAGCGGAAACCATTGCTTGAGGTTAATGGCTTTCCCCACCGCATGAAGACTGTGCCATGTCCAGCTATATGAGAACCTCGTCCTGCCCAGTCTCGCAATACCTTCTCTGGCTTTTCCGGATGGACTGGCTTATCCGGCCCGTGTGGATTGTGTGGGTCGAGATGTTGATAGGCGTTAACGTCATACCAATCCTGCGTCCATTCCGCGACATTGCCCGACATGTCATAAAGTCCCAATGGACTGGGGGGATAGCTGCCGACTGGTCTGCGCTCTATCGTGGTCGAAGCGTGGCTGAGCATATTACCCGAGGGCGGAATACTTGGGTCGATGTACTGCTTTGGCCGTTGCAGGTAGGCGTCATTCCGTTTGGTACCGTCATCGGTGGCGTAAAGCACGTCCTGCCCCCGGTTGCGGGCAGCGAACTCCCACTGGGCCTCGGTGGGCAGGGCGAACGGATGGCCGGTTTTGTCGGCCAGCCATGCGCAATAGCCTTCCGCCTCCTGGTAGTTCGGGCTTCTGGCCGGTTTCTTGAAATAATTGGGAGATAGCGGGTCGTTGTTTGCGGTAAAGGGTAGCCAGCCTGCTCGACTAAAGCCCGCTTCCACCGTATAGGTATGGGCCCGATTTACGTCCCGGAGGTAGACCATAAAATCCCCCCAGGTGGTTTCATATTTGGAGATTGAGTAACTGTCCAGCGTGACTTCAACGGGCGGCTTGTTATTGTCGTCGTTGAGTCCCGTATAAGGTCGGCCTTTCAGGACGCCGATATCCCCCAGCATAAAGGTGCCGCCTTCGACGAACACCAGGTTATCCAGGGCTTTCCGGGTGACGTCATGGATTTCTGAGGTGGTTGCTCTGGGACCGGTGTTAGGTTTGGAGCAACCCCATAGCAGAAGCGATGCGGTTACGGTGATCCCGAAAACGGCCAGTCGCCAGTGGATCGATCGAGCGGATTTACTCAACCGGCGTGCCCTGGTTAACAACGCAGCGGAAGCCGTTGCTTGGGCTAGTTACCGGTTCGCCTCCCCGGACAAAGACCGTCCCTCCCCCCCCGAAATGATCACCGCGGCCAGCCCAATCACGCACTACTTTTTTCGGCTTATCCGGATTCATTGGTTTTTCCGGCCCGTGCGGATTATGTGAATCGATATGACGGTAAGCATTCTCGTCATACCAATCCTGTGTCCATTCGGCGACGTTGCCTGACATGTCGTATAGTCCCAATGGGCTGGGCGGATAGCTGCCTACTGGGCGTCGTTCTTTAATGGTTGATGAGTGGCTGAGCATATTTCCCGAAGGTGGGATGCTGGGATCAATATATTGCTTTGGCCGTTGCAGATAGGTGTCATTGTGTTTAGTGCCGTTATCGGTGGCGTAAGGCACGTCCTGACCTCGGTTGCGGGCGGCAAATTCCCATTGGGCCTCAGTGGGCAGAGCGAAGGGGTGGCCGGTTTTTTCTGCCAGCCATGCGCAATAGCCTGCCGCCTCCTGATAGTTGGGACTCCAGACAGGTTTCTTGTAGTAGTTGGGTGAAAGCGGGTCATCGTTGGCTGTAGTCGGAAGTATTCGTGCCCAGTCAAATCCGGCTTCGAGCGTATAATCCTTAGCGCGATTTACGTCCCTGAGGTAGACCATAAAATCCCCCCAGGTGGTTTCATATTTGGAGATTGAGTAGTTATCCAGCGAGACTTTAACCGGAGGTTTATTGTTGTCGTCAAGGACTGTGTAGGGTCTTCCTTTCAATACCCCCACATCGCCCAGCATAAAGGTGCTCCCTTCGATAAACACTAGATTCTCCAAAGCTCTATTTGTAACCTCATCGATCTCTGCGGTGGTCACTTTGGGGCCGGTATCCGGACTTGAACACCCTGAGAGTAGAATGGCCGTGACAATCAGTGCCGAAAGAAAGGTTTGGCTTCGATTTGTGCATGATCTCATCGTTAGGCGATTCCGCAGTTTCTACAAGCTTTGAAGGGGTCGAGCTGTACCGGTCGGTCGGCAATGGCGGTCTGGCCTTTAAGGGCTTTCTTGAACATGAGATAGTCATGGCGGTGCTTGCCGATAAACTGGAATAACTTTTGGGCATTGGCGTCACGCACACCCGGCGTCGGCGTACCGTCGGCATTCATTCGCAGCATCGTCTCCTCGAAGTCACGCCAACTCTGGAAGCTTTCCATGATTTTGCCAATAGCCCCGACTTTGGTGAAGGTGCCGTCCATAAATTGAGGAGACACCCACCAGTCGTAAGTCGTCGGCCCTGCAAAAGAAAAACCGAAATAAAGACAATGAGTTGGCTTTGTTTCAAAGTATAATATCCAGCATAAATCGCCCTGTTTCACTCAGAATCCGGAAGAAATGCCCATGATCCCACGGGATAAACGCCAGGCTCCGCAGCGAGAT
>NZ_SJDL01000067.1 GCF_004327985.1 Marinobacter halodurans | reverse complement strand
CGGTTACCGTTTTTACAAGGCATGCACAGACCGCCGGTGCGCTCGGCGGTACTTGCTAAAATTGCTGCACCGCATTCAGTACATGGGACCTTCTCACTCATTTCGATGCCTTGCTTGTGCATAACGCGAAAATAAGCGGCGCCCTTGGAGCGCAGCGCAAAGGGCGTCCGGTGCAGGCCCAGAGGGCCTGAACGAACTTGATTGATTGGTTAAGTGGTTCAGTAGCATTTTATCTCCAAGACCAGATCGGTTAGGCGATGTGGTACGTCCTTTGTCTCAAGGACCTTAGATAGCGATTCTAAGGGCTCCTCTTTGAACCCATCACGGAACTCACCTGACTCGAAGCTTTCCCAATAGAATTTTCTTGGCACTATAAGGTGTGCTATTTGGCTATATGAAAAAGGTTGTCCCCAAACACCGCCGTCACCAATGCCAATGTCACCGATTTCTTTTGCGGTGGGCAAGCCGGACGACCAGTACTCAGCATCTAGCGTGAGGCGATCGTAAGTAGTCCATGAGCACCAATTATCGCTGCGCATCGCTACATGGGATCCGACACCCAAGACCTCGCAGCATGTTTCGAAGAATCTTTTCCAAATTTCTGGGGCCATAGGATCACTTAACGCTGAGGTAACCGGCGCCGGAGCGCCAGCGGAGGGGACCAAAAGCGCCACGCTTTTGGCGTCCGGTTGACCGCCTGGTTATGGCCTTGCATGCTTGGTCACCGTATGAATTACAAATTTTCCGCAAACTAAGCAAATGACGAGAATTAGTAATATTTGGATGGCGAAGTTCGCGCCGAAATACCACCAGTACTCGTCAGTTACCTCTTTCTTGGCTGCGACCAAGCGGTCACCAAATTCCGGATCACGCATCAACGCGTTGGCTTCTTCTCGGGAAAGATCTGATATTGACCTGCCATCCAATGCCAATTCAGCAGTCTCTTTGTTTACGTGCTCTGCCAGTGCCTCGCCAAAAGATCCGCCGAGTGCGCTGACAAGGACTGCCAGTATGAGGCTGGCAAAAATGGATAGATAAACCTTCGTTTTCACTCGACTTCCTTGTAGCCATAACGCCAGCAATAAACGGCGCCCTGACAAGGGCGTCCGGTGGAGGCCGTAGGCCGGAACGAATTTGATTGCCTTGTTATACACAAGGCTACCAGCCCCACCAACGTTCGACCCTGACAATGCCGCGCCAGACACCCCCGAGAATAGAAGGAAAAAGTTGCGGGAGTAGCAATGCCAACACAGCAAAGACGATGATACAGGCGATCAGGTAGGTACTGCTGAGAAACCCGCCCCAGAACGCGAGCTCTTTATTAACACCAAGCCAAATAAACGCTGCGGTCGGGACCGAGAAAAACAGAGATGCAAAGAGGCTGATCAACCTTGATTCAATTGGCCCGCCTTGGCCACTATTCCTTGCCATTTTCCGTGACTACTCCTTGTGTATAACGCTGAGGTAACCGGCGCTGGAGCGCAGCGGGGGGAAACAAAAGCGCGACGCTTTTGGCGTCCGGTTGGCCGCCTGGTTATGTTTTATTCCAAGATTTCGGCTAAATACTTCTCTACAAATTCTGCAAGATTAGCTGCGTAAGGGTCACACGCCATCCTTTCGTGACACGCAAAGCCAACTGAAAACTCTGATTTTTCATGGTTTATGACGTAGTAATCGCCACACCCATTTTGGCCAATGATGAAATACCTCTCTGGCCATTTTTCTCCGAAATAGCCGTTTTTGCGAACCTCAATGTTTTCTTCTGCTATCGCTTCTGGATCGTTCAACAGACCAAAATCTTCAGCTTCGGTGCCCGCTAGCTCCTTGGGATAATTGAGCAGTATTTCCCTATAGCTTTCGGGTAGCTTTATACCTGTTGATCTCTCAATTGACCGGATTTCATCGTTAGTCATGATCTACTCGTGAAACATAACGCTTGCAGCATGGGCGGCAAACCGCAGGTTTGACGTCCCGTGCCTGCTCTTGTTAAGCCAACCGTATAGATTGGCGTTGCAGTATATTCAGAGCCAGTAAAACTGCCTCACGGTTTTTGGCATGTTTAACCCACTTTGGTAGCCGATTTACCATGGCCCACTTTGCATTAGCTGGGGATGGTCTGTCAGTTACTGCAACATACTCCGCGATATCGGAAGCATGCTTCGGGCTGAAAACGCCAAGATTGTGCCCTTTGATAGTAACTTGAAGGGACAGCTCATAACCAAAGTAAGGCTCAATGCCACATGCCGGATCATGGCTTCTAAAATCACTTTGCCAGTTAGAGCTAGGCCAACCTTCTCTATGTGGGCAGCCGTGACAAACAAGCGATACGTCAAATGGCTTCCAAGGCAAAGCGCACTTTGCGCTAGCATTGATAACCGCATTACCGCCACACTTTGGGCAAACACAATGCACTTCTCTCAAGTAGTCATTGAGAGTGGCGTTGTATTTCCCTGGATTCGATACTCGCTTCATGGCTTTAGTGCTTAACGCTGAACACACCGGCGCGAGCTTGCGAGCGTCCGGTGCTGTGACTTGTTAAGCCTACAACGCTGCATACGTCTCTTCCGAGACCTCCGCACCATCTGGATTAACCCACGAAAGCACTGCGTTGTATGCGGTAGGACTCCCGAAGTGGATCGCTGCAATCAAAGTAACAGAACCTCCGGGCTGGAGTATTGGTACGGGAAATTTAGCCTCGTAATCATTTTTGACAAGAGGGCTATCCTCCGGTTTCACCAATAACCGTAGATCAACATTTTTTGCGGCGACATCGCTGATGTTTGTTATCCGGAATCGGTAGGTTTTACCGTCTTTAAAAATGTCGAAGGAGAGTCGAGCAGCATCCTTTCCCTTCTCCTCCCGGAGCAGGATCTCCAGCTGCTTTTTGGCAAGTTCCGACGTTGCACGCTGAAGGTCATTGGCTTCTCTCTGAATTTTTCGCTGTCCACCCCAAACGACCAAGCTGACGATGGTCGCGATGCAGCCCAAGACGACACTCAAAATTTCGTACTTTGACACCTCGACTAACTCCCCTTGGGCTTAACGCGGAGCGAAGCGGCGGCCCGTCAGGGACGTCCGACTTACGCGATTGGTTAGAAATTGACTACCCATTGCCTGATTCCAGCACATTGAGCACACGCAAGCCTTCGTGTTCGGCCGTCGCAGCTAGCTTCGAGTCAGCAGTCACCAAGATAGTCGCTGATCCCTCGATTCCCCCGGCAAACAGCCCTTCCTTTACGCTCAGTATTTGAAAAGCATCTGAAACGTCTAGGTTGTGTTTTCTTGCAAGCTCTATTGTTTGCAACAAATAGGGAGGTTCGCAGACGTCAATATCCTCTGCCTCATTCAGCCGAGCCTGAAACTCACAACCCAGGCTAAAACAAGCTTCTAGGTATTGCTCCCGACTGATCTCTTTTCGATACAAATACTTCACCTTGAGTACGCCAAGGGCCTCGTAGAAGCAGAATGGCGTTGTATAGATCGTGGCCTCTTTGGCGATGAAATCTCGAACTACTTCACTGCCTTCTTCGTCAATGTGCCACTTCACCAGCACAGACGCATCAAGGCAACAGGCTCTCAAGTAAGTCATTTCCATGTGATTTCTAACGCCCGGCTCACGCGCCGGTTTGTAGCCGCAAAGCGGCGGAAAATCGGTCGCTGTGCAGTCGTTGGTTATGTTCTTCTCGAAATACTGCACTTTCTAATCAATGGCGCAAGAGAGAAAGAATCAATCATCCCAGAAACCTGAACAAGCTCGTCTTTATTGATTGCGAGCAAAGCTTCCTTATGATTTTCCTCGAACACTGCGATGACGTGAATTCCATAATTTTTCTTATTTTTAGACGTTAAGCTCACCCACAAGTATCCGTCTCGCTCCTCGCGCACAGAAGAAAATGTAGCTGTCCAAACCACCTTCTGACCAACATAGCTCTTCTCGAACTGGTCCCGTTGTAGCTCCGTCAGTTCATTGTCTTTCCATGACTCATAAAAGAGATCCATATCATTTAGTAGAGAAGTTGTCTCGACGATCTTCTCAAATTTATCGCCTTTCTCCTCTAAAGCTTCGCCCGAAATTGAACGATCCTGCGAGGGAGCCGAAACCGAAGATGGCGGGTTGGCACTAACTCTTTCCGGTTCATTTCTCTGTAGTTGCTTTCGAATTTCTTCCACGTTGTTTTCAAGAACCGCTATACGAAAATCTCTCGGTTTGACGAAAAGCACATCCATGACCTTCCATGTACCCGCGACCAAAGGTATAAACCCTGCAAAAAAACTAATAACAGGATTTTGTTGGATTATTTCCAGCACAAATTTTGTCCTCTATAAAACATAACGCCGCTCAGCACGCGCGGCTACGGAATGGAGGCGAAGCCGCAATGCAGTAGCCGTCGCCGTGACTGGCTTGGTTATGAGCTTTACTCAAAACCGTAATCATCGGTGAATAGGTCAATTTTTCTGGTCACATATTCCATAATTTCGTCGTATTTGCTCTCTTCTATTTTTCCGGCAACCACGAAACAAAAGAGGTATGAGGCAACATAATGGAACTTAAACTGATCCTTTGACCTTTCATCACATGCCCAGTCTCTCTGAACCTGTTCCTCATTCTCATCCGCCATTTGCTGAACGAGAGCGTCATTGTTCATATGGTTTCTTTTGGAGTAGATCAGCGGGGCAATCATGTAGAGATTCTGAGCCGGGATTTCACCAATCCTTGCCGCCTCGATAGCCTCTGCCAGCGACGCTTCTGATTCCTCAAGCCATTTTTTCATGTCTATCTGCAGTCCTTATGGCTCATAACGCTTGCAGCATGCGCGCCCACGGAATGGAGCCGAAGGCGCAATGTAGTGGGCGTCGCCGTGCCTGCACTGGTTAAATTTCTGTCTCAAACTCATGCCACTCCTATAGATTTCGAGACAAATACGATTGCAGAGCCAATCCAATAGATTAGGAAGCCAAAACCAAGAAGCATTAACAGGGCAACGAATACTTGAAACCATTTTGGGTAGATGCGTTGCAGATGGACTTGAATCAGCTGACCAGGGCCTTCAGCGCTGCGGACATTGAGCAAAACCGGCTCTTGGATGTGACTAAGGAGCTGTATATTCACGAACTCTTTGGCACCTAAACTCGGAATTTTTATGATATGACAACCATCGGGGCCAGTATCTTCTACATAAGAGATCGCGGTAGAGAATTGAAAATGGTCTGGCCGCTGCTTGTGTATTATTTCGACATTCGTTGCCGGCAAACGCCCATCATTTTGGATTGTGAGAGAGTCCGTTCTCAGGGCGAGTTTGGGCTCTTTCAGATTAAACATGAATGACCCAGGCACCCAGTACAGGAGCCTAGGCTTTGCCTGCAAACGCTGGAGAAGCAGGCCAACGACAAGGCTTACTACGCCCGTGGCGATGTAGCCTATAAATTGTTCCATTGCACTCAGTTCCTTAATTTAACGCCAGCAATAAACGGCGCCCTGACAAGGGCGTCCGGTGGAGGCCGTAGGCCGGAACGAATTTGATTGCCTTGTTAAGTGGCTGGACATTCACCACCCCAAGTATCGGCTGGCACATTGGCAAAGTCATTGGGAGCCGAAAAGGCTTTCTTGAACGTGAAAGCCTCGGCAGTTGGGCCATGCTCTCGCAGAATGTTCAGTTTTTGCGCCGCCTCTTGGATTGACGGAATATGACCGGCAGGCACCCACCAAAGCACCATATAGGCGTCGCCCATTTTCTGGAACCACTCTTTCTTGCGGCGCATGATTTCAACGTGGGCAGACCGATAAACATAATTATGCAAAGCCTCGACTGAGTCCCAGAGGGACAGGTTTACGATTTTATCGGAGCCGAAATAGTCAATGCCGGTAGCATCACCGTCCTCGGTCTGTAGCCGCCAGACAAAACCAGGGGAGTCATCTGCCAACGCATTGATCCGATCAAGATTCGCTACAAAATCCGAAAGCTGCGGCGAATCTATCGGTGCCATCAGCGTGGCAATGTTGAGCTGGGCAATCTGATACTTACTCACAGTTTCCTCCCTGAAAACACTTAACGCTGAGTTAAGCGGCGCCCTGTACAGGGCGTCCGGTGGAGGCCACAGGCCGGAACGAACTTGAACGATTTGTTAGCCATCACTCGCAGCTAGCGTTCAATACAAAGTGTGAGTCGCCCTCACGGAAAACTAGATTATTCCTAGCAGCATGCTCACTGATTCCACTCCGGTCTGACTGGAAGTATGTATGACCCTGATCATCTGTTCTTTCGCACGACAGTGATGTGCCGGAATCAAGATCAAAAAACGCTAGCGTGCACGAGTAGGAGCCCTCTGAAAGTTGAAAGTATTCCCGCTGCACATCGGACTTTGGCGTGAGCTCAAATACAAACTGAACAGTCCGCTTTGCCGCAGCATTGGACTTCACCGCAGCAGTCACGTCCTCTATTTCGACTATGCAGGTGGCGGTATCCGCCGACGCACTCAAGACGGGTACTGCAATCAAGAGCAGCCAGCAATATTTTAATCGGGTCATCCTGGACCTCTCTGTAATGGCTAACGCCTGCATAAACGGCGGCTTTTACGTAGCGAAGCGTAGAAAAAGCCGTCCGGTGGAGGCCCATCGGGCCGGAACGAATTTAATGCACTGGTTAAATGCATTTAGCAATCACCACCACCGCTCAGATCGCCACCTGCAAGAAAAGTTGAACCAGTGGTTCTGTTTGGGACTACTGAGGTCTTTGCATTCAGATCCTTGGCTAGCTTTTGCTTCGACTTCAATATCTCTTTCTTCTCTTCTGGAGTGAACCGTTGTTCTGCCTCCAAGCTTGCACCGCAATACATGCAGATATCGGTTATAGTTTTCTGAATTTTACGATCACAACTGGGGCAATTACCTTTCAACACGAACCCTCCCGCAGCCATTTAACGCCAGTGGTAATGGGCGCCAACGGAGCGCAGCGTAGTTGGCGTCCCGTTGACCACATTGTTATGTGTTTTTAACCCATCCAATGCTGAGCACATAACGACTCCCCTGCTTGACTGGCGTCACTGAGTGCTC
The DNA here is from genome assembly GCF_004327985.1 of Marinobacter halodurans. GTDB lineage: Bacteria > Pseudomonadota > Gammaproteobacteria > Pseudomonadales > Oleiphilaceae > Marinobacter_A > Marinobacter_A halodurans. Next base: position 814 of record NZ_SJDL01000067.1, on the reverse strand, counting down.
AGAAATATCAGACCGGAAAAGTTTGATCCTTGAGCTCTCAAAAATCGGGTTGCTGCACCGAAAGTGGCCACCAGACTTTGGCTGCTTGAGCACCAGGTTAAACCGGTAATGCTCTCCGCTATTAACTTGATCGACATGGGGCGGTATACCCTGACCCTCTCGGAATCGGAGCAGGTACACGTCAAAAGGATTTGGCCAAAAACCGGCCCCGACGAGCATCTTATCGTATCCCGTGTTTTGCCGGCCTTTCTCCCAGCGGAAAAGACGGGAAAGAAATCTCTTGATACTCAACTCCATGATTCCTAATTACACATAACGCCGCTCAGCACGCGCGATTACGGAATGGAGGCGCAGCCGCAATGCAGTAACCGTCGCCGTGACTGGCCTGGTTAGATTTTCGCAAAGAACTCGCCCTTAGGCTCACCCGCTTAGTCGACTGATCGTAAACCCGTGTACTCTTCCTCAGGAGGCAACATGTCAACGGTTGCGGAAGCATTCCCCACTTTCAATTCAAACACGGCTCCGGGATGCAACTCAGTCTCGGTCTGAGTTCCACACTCGGTGGTGACTCTGACTCTCAACGGTGAACTTTTCTGGTTATGAAAGCGCATAGTGTCCCCAGGTTTCAGTCTATGGGACTGCACACTAGATCCTGTTTCACTGTCATTCATGGAATCCCCTTCAAATCTAACGCCGATGTTAAGCGGCCGGTTTGGAGGCGCACCGCGCCGGAAAACCGGTCCGGTGGAGGCCGATAGGCCGGAACGTACTTGAACTACTGGTTATGTTCTTAGGCTTCGTAGGTAGCGATCTC
>NZ_SJDL01000066.1 GCF_004327985.1 Marinobacter halodurans | reverse complement strand
GGGGGGGGGGTGTTGGAGGGAGTGGGGGGGGGTGTTTGTGGGGGGGGTTGAAGAAAAGTCAGGGTGGGCTGGATGGCACGAAGGTTGCCGACCAAGTCGGTTCGGCAAAGGTCGACCACCGTGAGCTATTCCGTGCGGTTCCAGGTACCAATGCACTCGGTGCGGCCATTGCCGTTGGTCAGGTGGCGTATGACAGCGCCCGCAGCACGGCTGAGATCGCTGCGACAGGGCTGACGGGAGTGGATTACAGCAACAGTGACGTAAAACTGGTGCAACAGGCTGTTGATTGGGTTGCCAGTAGCCTGAAAGGCGGGGAAAACCTCGTGGAATGGGCAGTCACTGGGGAATGCTCCGACTGTGGTTCGTTGATGGCGACGGAAACGGCGAACACCCCGGAAGTTGCAGCGACGACGAAACCCGCGGCTACGGCCATTCCATTGGCGAAAGAGGCCGAAACGGCGGATTGGCTCAAAAAACTGACACAATTGCGGGCCAGCATGGCAGCGAGTGGTGCGTCCAGTTCGTACCTGTCCGGTCTGGATCAGCAGATTGACGAGGAATTGTCCAGCCTCCAGCAGATGACGGGCAAGCCGCTGGCCCTGGATCACGGTCGACTGGTCAATCCCGCCATTGGTGATCGAGAGCGGCACCTGGTCAGCGGCACGTCCGTTACGCCGGTGGCCATGCCGATGCCCTCCAGTACCGGTGGCAGTGAGATGGTGGACTCGGGCTTGGGGCTCTTGACGAGGCCGGCGGAGGAAGGGAAAGCGTGGTCTACGGTGTCTGGGGATCGTTCGGATGAGGTAAACCTTGGTCTGTATATGATGGAGCAGGGGGGCGATGACGCAAAAGGGATTCCCGAGAAGGGCTACCATAACGAAGTTTACGCTCCCAAACCTGTAAAGCTTCAGGATGCTGTCGATAAGTGGGAGGAATTTCTAGGTCCAGGCCCTCATACAAACTTGCATCCACGAACCGGTTTACCTGATGCTGACAGGATCGTATCCGCTGATGGAAAGCGAAGTATTCGCTACGGAAATCATGAGATGGCAGGTAAGCCAACAAAACATCATTATCATGAAGAAACATGGACTCAAGATAACATCAATAACGTTATGAATGTTGATAACACCGTCATTCGTGTACCACTACCGAAGAAGTAAGTATGCAAATTAAAATAAAAAACATTGAGCGCCATTTAGGCGAAGAAAAAGTAGAATTTTATTCATGCATAGGTTCCGGTGCTGGCATCTGGGTTGGTGAAAGTCCCACGCTAGGTCAGTGTATCGATATCGAGTTTGATATAGAGGATGATTTTAAATGGGGTGAGAATATAACTACAGCAGATAATCAAAAATCCATGATTTCTGTTGAGAAAGACTGTCTTCGTTTTGTGGCTCAAGTTGTCTCCTATGAAAACGATGGTTGCCTTACCTTAAAGCTTGGAGGAACAATATTGTTTTTAGACTTGGACAATGCACCAATGGACTTAAAAGGCTGGATTGTAGGTGAGGCGCAATCTGTAAAGTTGTATCCAACAAATTTATAGATGGTGTCTAAGAGATCCGGTGTTGCGCCTGAAAAAAACCGGGACACGGATGTATCTCTCGGGCTTTCCTGCGCATATGGTCCAACGTGGTCACTTTTAAATCCAACCAGGAACATTCATGAAAAAAATGTCAGCTTCTATTATGGCCATGTTCTTTGCGCAGAAAGGGGACAGATTTATTTTTGGCTGTATTCCAACAATAAAGTAACAGCATAAAGAAAATAAATCTGTCCCCTTTTTTCTTAGGGTTAGGTGTTTGAGTTGTTTTTATGAAAGAAATTAAATTAATAATATTATTCCTAATTTTTGTGATGATGGCCGCCTGCGCGTCTAACTCCAAAGACGATGAGTCCTACTCTGCCTGCTATTCGGAATACACTCGCATTGGCGAAGAGAGGCTCGTTAAAAATAGAGTTTATACGGATATGTTACTTGGGGTGATAGGTAAAATACAATTGAAAAGGGGTGTCAGTTTTAATGAGGCCGTTTCTGTTTACAAGAGGTTCGATGGCAATGCAGAAACGAGAGCAATAGACAGGAAGATTTCAGAAATCGATGAAAAGTCACGTGAGTTTAATGAGTTGGTGGAGTCTGGCTCTGATTTATATGCCTGCGAGCAAAGGCTTGAGTTGGAGCAGGAAAGATACATGCTTGGTATTTTGAAGTTCGATGCTATAGGTAGGTCCTTTTAATATAGCATTCTCGTTTTAATATTGTTTGTTAATAAATTATTTAGTATACCTACAGGTAGAGAGTAAATGAAAAAATACTGCGCATACATTTCGATTTCAATTTTTCTTGTTGGATGCAGTGCAGGCCCAACGATCCCAACGGATCCCTATGAGGATGATTTGACACAACGATGTGTCTCAAATCTTCCTGACGAATTCCAGGAGGATCCGGATAAGAAGACCGACTGTAGAATGTCGGCTATTTTCAACGTGAGTCTAGCGGCCAGAATTTATGAAACGATGGCAGAAGAGCATAAATCAGAGTGTGAGCAGGAATACGCGGAACCGAAGAAAGCAGACGCGTGTTACAGGGAGAAGCAGAAAAATTTCTTTGACGACTGGATGAGCCATCTCCATTCTTCTTGAATTTAAAGTGCAATCGGTTTTTTGGATCAATTTAAATAATTGATCTGAAATACACTTCCTTCATACAGGAACGAACCGGCGCTATATCCATTTTTATTGTTGATAGAATCAAGTTTAACTGTATATCTGAAATTCAGTATTGCGTCGATAGAATGCGGCGCAGGTTAAGTTGTTATTATTCAAAGGACAGTTGTTTATGAAAAACAGGATTTTCTTTCTTTCGGCGTTATTGTTTCTTTCTGGCTGCGCCGGCTCACCGTATACCTATTACGTTAAGCCAACGAGGCTGTAGAAAAACCCATTTCCGAGTTGTTCCCCACAGCCTATTCCGTTGTTTTCTTGTTCACCCGCCGTTGGCGGATCCGTTGTTCTTTTGACCGGCGATAACCACTTAGCCTTAGTGCTTGCCGCTGTATCCGCTGTCGTGCGTTCAGCGGCGCTCCGTTCGCGGGGCTACCAGCCCCTGATCAGGCTGCCATTTGTCCGTAATTGGCCAACTTCTCGATATTATGAATCAGGCAGTAGAGTTGCCACTGGCCCTGCACTTTCCGCTTGCCTCTCAGACTGAAGCGGTTCAGCCGCTTGGTGCTGCCGATGTTGCCAAACACCGGTTCCACCACCGACATCCGGTGGCTGTAAATTTCTTTGCCTTGGGGACTATCCACCCGATGCTTCATCCAGTCGGTGTAGTTCGGTAGGCGCTTGGTCTCTATCGTGAACGAGACCTGCCTTCCCGAGCCTTTGCGATGATCGGCAGACGCCGGATTCTGCATACACCGGTGCTTCTTCGGGCAGTGCCGACATTGCAGCAAACGACCTTCGAAGTGCACCCGGTTTTTGCCATTCTCGGCCTCGCGTGTGCCCTGGTAACTGATGGCGTTACCCGCAGGGCAGATGCACGTCAGGTTCACCGGATCGAACTGGAACTCACTGGCGGGGATGGTGTTCTTCCAGCCCGTGTTGGGCCGATTCTGGTGGCGTTTGCCGTACTTGGCTTTCTGCTGCTGGAACTTCGGATCGCGGCTGCGGAACTTGTTGTCCGGGATATAGCCGTTGATCCCGCGTTCGTGCAGGTACCGCATGTTGGCTTCATTGGCGAAGCCGGTGTCGGCGGTGACGACCGTTCCGTTTTGGTAGATGCTTTCGGCAATACCCAGCCTCCGGTAGCGGGCTTCGACCTGTTCCAGAACCGGTTGCAGCGTGGGTCAAGGAAGGGGTCAGGTGGTGAAATGCTAATTGATTTGGTGTCAATTGACAATTCAACACCTGACCCCTTCTCACAGGTGGCGTATGACAGCGCCCGCAGCACGGCTGAGATCGCTGCGACGGGGCTGACGGGAGTGGATTACAGCAACAGTGACGGAAAGCTGGTGCAACAGGCGGCTGATTGGGTCGCCAATGGCCTGAAAGGCGGGGAAAACCTCGTGGAATGGGCGGTCACTGGCGAGTGCACCCATTGTGGCCCTCTGATGGCGACGGAATCGGCGGGCACCCCTGCAGTTGCAGCGACGACGAAACCCGCGGCTATGGCCATTCCATTGGGGAAAGAGGCCGAAACGGCGGATTGGCTCAAAAAACTGACACAATTGCGGGCCAGCATGGCAGCGAGTGGTGCGTCCAGTTCGTACCTGTCCGGTCTGGATCAGCAGATTGACGAGGAGCTGTCCAGCCTCCAGCAGATGACGGGCAAGCCGCTGGCCCTGGATCACGGTCGGCTGGTCAATCCCGCCATTGGTGATCGAGAACGCCAGTTGGCGAACGGCACGTCCGTTACGCCGGTGGCCAGGCCGATGGCGCCCAGCACCGGCGGCAGTGAGGTGGTGGACTCGGGCTTGGGGCTGTTGACGAGGCCGGCGGAGGAAGGGAAAGCTTGGTCTACGGTGTCTGAGGATCGTTCGGACCAAGTCATCCTTGGCCCGTATTTGATGGAGCAGGGGGGCGGTGTTGCGGAAAAGGTGGATTCTAACGATCTAATTCCAACTCAGCCACTGACTAAGTCAAGAAAGCAAATGAAGCGATTGAGCAATGAGATTGATGAAGCAGGGGAAATCACTGAATCTCTAAAGTATGTTGAGCGAGATGGGAAGAAATATTTAGTTGACGGTCACCATAGACATGCATTAGCTCGACAAAAAGGTATTGACCAAGTTCCCGCTGAAAAAGTCGAGTTGCCATATAAAGGCTACAAAACGGAGGCAGATCTTGAATACTCACAATATTAACTCAAAAAATGTTGAGCCGTTAGTTCGCCTCATTAAGCTATATGTGGATACTATATTTTTGTTTTCTAGCAAGCTCTCTCATTTCTATAAATTAGATCAATTGACTGATTGGCGATCACAAGGTATTCCGATTCAGGGTGCTTTCGATGATGGTTGGTCATACGCTTTTCACGGCACAGGTTGCAGTATTACTTCTCCTGATGTGGAAGTTGATTTTGAGTTTGATGTAAATTGCGAAGTTGGTGGGTTCGATGTTTGGCGTTTGTGGTCTTTTGTTTGTGATAATGAAGAAATGCGCATCAAATTTTCGGAGTTTTCTGATAAAAAGCATCTTCAAAAAGTTTTCGATGTGGCAGTAGAAAACCATTTTTTAAAAAAACATGGAGGGTTATACCGTTTGGCTGAATAGCTGGGGCTAGTTCAGATCCACATTAATGAAGAAAATGTGTATCGGCCCCTTGGGTTTGTAACCGTCAAATATAATGGTTTATGGTATTGCCCGGCTACAGGGATGCCTCTCTTATCACAGCACGTAAGCAGCCTCAGGTTGATTGTGTCGAAATGTAATTATTTATAATTATCGTGCTGTAGCTATAGATTAATGCAGCGGTCTCCATTATATTTTCGGTCGCATTTTTGCTAATGGCCTGCTCGTTATTTTCTGTTGCTTTTGGTGCTCAGTGCTTAACGAGTTGCTCGGGCCCTATCGAAACATTTACATTACCTTATGAATAGACATGATATGAGAAACAAATTGCTTATTGCTGGCGCGTTGTGTGTATTTGCGGCAAATGTCTCCGCTGACTCCGGGTTTTCAATAGATATTCTGGCGGGAAATGCTTATCAGAAAACAGAAATTCAAGACCTTTCCTTCTCAGGAAGCAGTCTCTCACTTGGTGTGAGAACGGCATATGCTTTTAACGACTATTTGGCGGCGGAACTTTCCTATATCCATTATGGGGAAGTGAAAGGCAGCTATCATTTTGACGGCGATGAATATAAAGAAAATATAGAGAGCTCCTCTATTAACTTGGGTCTTAAAGGTAGTTTTCCTATCCAGAATGGCTTTTCCGCGGTGGGACGTTTGGGTGTTTCAAGGTGGGACTACAATGTTAAGGAGACCTATAGCTTCTCCCCGGGAGAGACTTTGAAGTTCGGGGACGAAGGCATTGACCTTTATTATGGGCTTGGTGCTGAATACCGTGCAAGCAACAGTATGCGTATTGCCTTGGAATATACCTACCTCTCGATGGGCGCTGAGCTTAATAATGTCGACTTCGATCATACGGTGGGCAACTTGGCACTTAGCTTAGGATATACGTTCTAGCTTGGTTTTCTCATGAGATGGCGCGGGGGCAGCTCTTGCCTTTTGAAATAATTGGGGTCAGATCCACATTAATGAAGAAAAAGTGTATCTGCCCCCAATTATTGTGTGAGGATCGGCGCGACCCTTTATAGCAAAGAGCTTGTGCTAGTTAGAAGCGTAATGAAATTTTACTAAGCTGTTGTATTTCGACGTATATATCAGTTTTTGTTGCAAAAAATCTGCCATTCAAACGATTTAGTAACTGAATATTGTAATTAAACCTTCAAAATAAGACCTGTGCAGATTGCCTCTTCTAGTAATGTTAGATGCGCTGTGAGTTCGTTTTTAATATGGTTTTGGGCTATTCGGATTCAGTTAATATCGGTGCTTTCATCGTGACGATTGTGCGGCATAATGATAAAAATTTTATAGTTAGAGGTTGGTATATGAATAAGCTGTTGTCTTTGAGCTTGTGTTCCGTTTTTATTACTGGGTGTAGTTCAAGTCCCAAGATATCAATGGAGCCCTATGAAAATAATATTTATGAAAGATGTATTTCGACTCTTCCTCAGAAAATGCAGGCAGATCCTGAAGAAAAAAAAGACTGTAAGCTGGATGCTATATTCGCAGTCGATCTAGCGAATGAAATTTATAGCCAGATTGCCAGTGAGCAACGGCTTGAATGTAGAGATAGTTTTTCAGATGAAGCTGAGGCAGATGCATGTTATTTGGATAAACAAAGAATGTTTTTTGATAATTGGATGAAGAGTGCTCCTGTTTTTAGGATGTCTAAAAAATAATTCAAATGACGGGCGGCATTATTAGCGAGCGTGAGCGAAGGGTTAGGTGTTGGAATGCTAATTGATAGCGTTAGATGACTCCGCGGTTATAATTTTCAACAGTAGTCCTTTTGGCTTCTTGGTCTAGCACCAATTGACAATTAAACACCTGGCCCAATGGGTCTTCATGCCTGCTGTATAATTATATAAATTAATGGCTGAATCTGTTGCGCGTTGAGCATAGACTTGAATGCTCTAGGCTTGGTTCAATAAATAATAGTTCTGCTTGTGATTTTGTGTTGACTGCTAAGGTTGGTGATTTTATGTCTTTATGATCTAAAGATAATGATGTGATTTTGGATTTTAAATATTTGCTCTGACTTTTAATGTATTAAAGAATCTGATTTATTGGAAATATAATGAAAAGAATTCTATTGATCATACCTATAGCACTTTCCTTGGTGGCATGTTCGGCACAGAAGCTTTCTGATGGGGCTTTAGGAACAACAGCCGTCCATCAGGGAATGCAGGAGGAATTAAGAATTAGCGACAATTTAGTGCTGCCTCATTACCTTCCAAAAGCAGCGGCTTTATCTAAAGAGGTTATTGAGATCGATGAGCCTAAAGGAAAGAGAGTCATGTATTTGGCTCCAAGGCTTGTCCCATATTATATCGCGGTTCAAACAATGGGTGATTTTGATTCGGAAGATCAGTCTGTAGTATCCGAGGCAACATCATTCGCAGAGGCGAATATTATTCGCTTAAGGCATAAAGGAATAAATGACACTCTTCTCTTGAATAATGCTATTACTTACAAATTTAGTGACACGGAAGTGGCTTATCAAAGGGTGATCAGGCAGGATAATAATAAGGTTCTTCATATCTATATTTTTAGCCTTGATCACAAACTTATATTTGTGCAGTCTTGGTCTGACTATGTAAAGAAAAACGAGGGATATAAGAAGCAGTTTGATACCTTTGTATACCGTCTGATCCAGAATCTGGAGAGTCAGGTGTCAATAAATGACGATGTGTAGTGTAGGTGATGAAAAATATATTTAGTTCATCAGGGCTATGATAATCGGCTCGAAGTAAGTGTTGAGTTGCATCCCGTTTTGCCATTTTGTTCTAGCTGACTCAGGTCCTCTGTGAAGAAGCAAAGGTTCTCGAACTTGGGAGTCCAAAGGCTAGTTTGTTTATTTTTAAATCCAATTAGGAATTTTCATGAAAAAAAATCTCAACGTCTATTTTTGCCATGTTGTTTGTGCTAATGACGACCGGATGCGCCATAAATATACAAGGGGTCACGCCAGAGCCCGCGGCGGAAAGTGTCAGCGTATCTACCCAGAACTCAACTGATGGCTCACTCTTAATCAATCAGATAAACGGAACGAGCCTGGCCGACGTCACGCGGTTGATGAGATTCAAGCTGCTCTATCCGTCCACCGTGTGTATGCAGCCTGGAACATACAATATATTGGTGCGCCATGAAGGCGGGCGATATAGACCCATCGAATCGCTTCTCCAGGTCACGCTGGCTCCTGAGCATGATTATTTGATCAAGAACACGATCAAGGACAATAAGATGTTTTTCCGGGTCGAAGAGTCGGATACCGGCAAGCGTGTGGCGGGCTGGAAAGTTCCTGAAGGCGTTTAGGAGGGGAAAAGGGGCTGGTGCATCAATGCTAATTGGTCGCCCCTGCAAAAACGCCGTTTTCAGACAGCCAACCATTCATCGGTCTCGGTCGGCCCATCCAGCAAGGCCGGAATTGACCATAAAATAGTCAATATCAAGCGCCAATACCGCTGATTCTCGCAA
>NZ_SJDL01000065.1 GCF_004327985.1 Marinobacter halodurans | reverse complement strand
GGCTCGGACTACCCGAGCCGAGGGCTTGGACAAGCGCGATGAATGGTCGTGGACCTTGGTGGAATAGTGGCGCGTCGCATATGAACGCGGCCCTGCCCAAGAAGGTGTTCGACCGCCTGTCTCTGGTAAGCTTGCTGGATACGATGAACCGGCTTCAGAGCCAACCATGAACCGCCGTGGTACGGAACCGTATGCCCGGTGGTGTGAGAGGACGGGGGAGGTGACTCCCCCTCCTACTCGATGCCTCACAAAAGTGACCTACGGGGTGTGCAAGCCGGTGCCCACAGGGCAGCCGGAGCACCGCTCCGGCAGGGGCGCACGAGTGGACCGTCCCGGTCCACTCCGGGTCATCGTCGCCGCCCAAAGGGCGGCCACCAACCGGCACCCCAGGCCCTGCCCGTGACCGGTCGCTTTTATGGGTCCCGCAACCCGGACTCACGCACAGTGCCCATCGGGCAGCCGGGTCATCGCCGCCGCCCAACGCTGCCACGCTCCCCCCCCTCCCGCCATGCATTGAGTCCCACCGAACCAGCCATCCGTTGACTCCTACTAAACAACCTCAACCTCCAAAACCGTTCACCCAATAGGGCCGGACACTCACAACCCTTCCCATACCCTTTCCGAAACCGCTGCTTGTCTCCCTTTCCCTCAATGCCGAGCATCCCAGCGCTGTTTTCGCGGAGCCAGCGTCGTCGTCACTCAGCGGCGAGCGTAACTTGCTGCTTGCCAGGGCGCTGCAAGATATTGTCAGACAATCCCCTAAAATTCCCAATCTATGACGCCGCGCACAGTGGCCTTCCCCAATTCCCACTACCATTGCTCAAGAATCAGTCAAAAAAAGAATAAGACCATTCAGAGACACTCATGCTTATCACGCGATTTTTCCGGTGGCTGGCAACAGCAAGGCGCCGAGGGATGAGATGTCAGTATGTACAAACCTATTTGGATTACGCCGCTTCTGTTACTCATGAATGCGGCCGTCGTGCATGCGGAGCTGAAACCGATCAGCGACGAAGCCATGTCGGAGGTTACCGGCCAGGCCTTTGTCTCGGTCGACCGGCAGCAGTACCCGTCGGCTGATAACAACACGTCTTACACGCGGGTCAATCTCGGTATGGATATCGAAATTCAGACCAACGCCGACACGTTCGAACTGGGGCGCTATGAGCGGGATGGTGAAGTCGAGGGATCGTCGGACGTCCTGATCAATAATTTTTCACTGGGCTACATCTATGACTCCTCCTATTACGAGCGTAATCCGGACGCAGCACGTCAGCTCAAGGCGGATGGCAGCGCGTACCAGGATGGTGAGATTGTTCCCTTCAAGATTTCCAATCCCTATCTCGAGTTTGCGTACGACGAATCGACGGAGGAGATCGTCGGGTTCCGGTTTGGCTTCGGTGAGTCGCAGGGGATCCTGTCCGGAGCTATCCAGCAGCTTACCGGTAACATCAATATCGACATCCTGGACCGGGGGGAAGGTCTGAGTGCCGCTGATTCCAATGGCAACCTGTTTGACCAGATGGTTGGTTTCCTGACACCCGTGCTGGCCGGTAGTAGCCCGTTGAAGACGAAGGCGCGGCTGGTCCAGGGAAACCCGGATCGGGATAACTATGGCGGCCTGGATCCGGTGCGCGCCGAATATATTGGTGTGCCGAACGGTGAAAAATTTGTCCTTGAAGACGTCAACTATCTGGTGGCGGGGCTGATCGACATTATTTCTCCCACCCTGAGTTCTGAGCTCTACACCGAGAACTGCTCGTTATTTGGAGGCTGTGACGTTGTCGTGGTTGCCCAGCAATGTGAGGTGCTCGGCATCCAGGCCTGCTTCGATCTGGGAATCTATAACAGTATGCCGGTGGGACAGATTGAGGACGTCAACGGGAAGCGGACCATCACCGGCCCGTCAGACGGAGCCTTTATATCGTTCCAGACCAAGGATCTCGAGTATCTGGCTGATGTGGCCAAGTCGGATCCATCGCCGGAAGATTTCATCAAGGCGACGGCCGGTGCATTTTTCAACATCCCGAACGGGGCTGTCACGGTAAATCTGGAAGAAGCGCTGACAGGCATTGAAGGGCAGCGCCGGGAATACATAGACCGAGGCGTCGGATTGTTCTGATCGAACCGGCCATGGAGAGAATCGCTTGAACCGTATCTGGCTGATAACAAGACTCGCAGCGCTGTTGGCTGTCGCCGTGCCGGGCCTGGCTCATGCCGAGATGCAGAGCCTGTCCGAGAGCGAGCTGTCCAGGGTGAACGGTGCGGGCATCGGTCTTGTGCTGGAGGACTTCAAGTTTGCCCACGGTACCGATGTGGAGAACGGCCAGATATTCCGCATCGGCGGTATCAAGAACTCGCAGGGCGAGGATGTGGAGATTGTCGTGAACAAACTCTACATCGCCGGTGCCGGCAGCAACTACGGCGAGACTCTGACGCCGGTCAACCTCGGGCGCCTGGTAAATCCCTATTCCATCGATGTGGTCGATGGCAATGATATCGGTGTGCCCGATAAGGCCGTCCTGCAATTCGCGGCACCGCACAAGGTGGATACGACGCAGGGCTATGACTGCCTGAGCAGCTCAGCGGCCGCGGGCTCCGGAACCTGTGCCAGTCGACCGGCGAGCGCGGATCTTCCCCAGGGGGAGCGTCCGGACATCGGCCTGCAACTGAACCTCACGGTGGGCAGCCAGGATACTGCCAATATCAATGTGCATGCGCAAAGCGCCGTCATCGACGGGAGCTATATCCGTTTGTGGGGCGATAACGAGCGCAAGCAGATGGTGGGGCAGTTCAAGCTCAACTTCTATACCCCCGAACTGTCGATCAACGCGTGCGATCAAACCACCGCGGTGTGTGGATCCCGCATCATCATGCAGAATTTCGCCCTGGAGCTTGCACTGGGCAATTCGCTGCAGCCGATGTATTTCGATGTGGACGGCACCGGCAATTTCGTACTGGAGGTCGCGGCCATACAAAAACCGGGTGCGGGTACCATCGGTGCCGACGGATTGCGTGACAGTAGTGATGCCGCCACCTGGGACTTCTATAACGACTATTACACCAACCCGGATTACCGGAGCAATCTGGCGATTGGCAACCTGTCGGTCGGGGATCGCGATTTCGGTTCCGGCCGGATCGAAGGCATGTTGATCCAGCACCTCAAGATTCAGACCAAGGACCTGGCGCAATGAGCAAGTATCCATTCAATCGCCTGGGATATATGGCAGGCTTGATCCTGTTGGCTGCTCAGGTATCGCCGGCACAGGCCGAGCTGAATCTTCTCAATGACCAGGCGTTGTCCGGGATTTCCGGGCAGGGTGGGATCTATTTGTCCGGTGACATCAGCATCAACGAGGACGGCGGTCCGATCCAGAACACCTATTTCGGGAGCTGCTCGGACACAACAAAGCGTTGCGGTGCCCGGCTGGCCTACCAGCTCAAGGAAGGTGGCGGCTGGATGGTCCTGGACGACATCCGCGGCAAATTCTCGTTCGAAGGGCTAACCCTGCGTGTACGCAAGATCGACTCCGGCTTTGGTGGCGACGGTGCGTTGTTCAATCGGGATGTCCTGGAAATCGGTCTTCCCAACTTCGTCCGCTATGACTCGGTAACGTTCAAACTGGCGACCAGCAGCACGGCCCGCCCGACCGATCCGGGCTTCCAGCAGACCGACATTTTCTCTGTGGAGATGCAGGGAGATGTCGTTCTGGAAGGAAACCTGCTTGTTTTTCCCACTGGTAATCCGTGATGAGGGCTGCCATGAAACCGTCTGTGATCACTCGTGCCGGAGCGCCGCTTATCGCCCTCCTGGTGCCTGTGAGCCCTTCGGTCCTTGCCGACCTGCAGAGCCTGGATGACTCGGCGATGGCCGGCATCAGCGGTCAGTCCGGCATCACCATGGAGCTGGATCTGGCCGCCACAGCGAACAGTATCTCCTACTTTGACGATGGCAGTGGCATCCACCTGGATGGCTTCCGGATCGGTGCCGCCTCGGATCCCAATGGCCGGGCGCACCAGATCTACAAGATCGATATTCTCGACGATGCCAGCCTGAACCTTGATTTCGTCGTCCAGGATCGCCGGATTGAGTTCACGGACGTCCGTCTGGATGACAATCCGGCAGCCAGTATGGGGGGCGTGTTCTTCGATCATGATCTGGATGGCAATCTTCGGTTGTCGCCGGGCGGTTCGCTCAGTAGCAGTGGCTATACCTACGATGTGAGCTACCAGATGACCAACGGCCGGCTGGGATACCGGACCAACGGAAACGAGGTGTTTCTCGATGGCATCACCATGGACGTCAACGCGCCGGGAATGACGCTGGACGTCGATGGTTCAACACTGGTTCTCGCTTCGCCTTCTGTCACCGGTTCTTTCAGCGTGGATGCCATTCGCTACAGCAATAACCCGCTCAATCACGGCGTAAGCAGTGACGTAACCAGCGGCGCATTGTTGCCCAGTTACGGCTCCCTGAGCGGTGACTTCGACCTGTCCAGCGAAACCTGGATTGCGGCCGGCGGTCGATTCGGTGACGAGGGGATACGGGTCGATGGCAGCACCACCATCAACAGCGCGAACTTCATATACAGCGACGACGGCAATTCGATCGCCCTGCTCGGCATGACCGGGGTCAACACCGTTGATAACCTGCGCCTCGATGTCGCCCTGGATTGGCAGGGAAGGCAATCCCTGGCGCTCACCGTCGACAGCATCAGCGGCAACCTGGATATACAGCAGGTCCAGTTGGGAGGTAACGGCGGGAATCTGGGACAGATCAACCTGGATTATCTTTTTGCCGACCAGACGATCAATGGCCAGGCCTATACCAACGCCGTTTACCTACAGGGCGGGGGAAATGCCGACGCCGGTTCCCAGGGGCTGCGCCTGGCTGCGCAATGGAGTCTGGCCAATGCCAATGTTGCGTATACCGAGGATGGCAACCGAGTGATTTTCAGTGGCTTGCAGTCCTGGGGGCAGGGCGACCTGACCGTTGATGTCACCCGCAACGAGGTGCTGAATGGCACCCAGTTCTACGACGGCCTGCGGATTGGTTTCGAGGGTGTCAAAGGTGGATACCGAATCAATGGCCTTAAGGTGGGGGACGACGATGCGCCGCTTCAGGGCGGGACCGAACTGCTGCTCGCCCTGGGGGTGTTCCCGTCCTACGATTTCGAGATCGACGGCCAGATTACACTGGGCGCCGGCGGTGCCAGCGGCGAGGGACTGACCATTAACTCCGATATCCAGATCACCAACGGTCGTGCTGCACTGGTGGCGGCTCCCTATGATGAAGGCAATGGCGAGGTGTCCCAGAAAGGGCTCTGGGCAACGGAGCTGAACTATGACACCCATGTGCGCGAAATGACCGTGGACGTCACCGATGATGGCCTGGCTATCATCAAGGGCGAGGCCTGGGGCACCATGGACATCGGCAATCTCCGGGTTGGCGATAAGGTGGAGGGCAACAGTTTTGGTCGCTTTGTCGTCCAGAATTACGAGAAAGGCAGCAGCATGACGATCCGTCCCGGTGGCGCCGACAACGTCTGCGTGGGCGGGTCCGGTACCGATGCCAGCAGTTGCGCGGCATCCGGCGGTCTATGGGAAATGCGGGGTGAGGAAGGTGTCACGGTGAGTCTCAAGCAGGTCTTTGCCCGCGCCATAAGCGACACCAAACGCAACGCCTTTATCTGGGAGACCAACCGGAGCCAGGGTGCAGGCGGTCCGGAAAACGGCACCGGTACCCAACTGGTGTTGAATGACATCCATACCAGCGATGGCGAAGACTTGGACGGTGATGGGATTGAGGACAACACCTTCGGTATCCAGACTGATCTGTCGGTCGACATCTACCACACCAAAGTCGTCAAGAAAGAGGACGGTGCGGACGCCAATGGCGTCGTTGGCAACCGGGGCGATGAGAAGATCATGGATACCTCAACTGCGGCCGGGTATCGCTACGTGGCCGCGCCGACCGATACCGAGAAAGCCGATCGCCCCCTGGGATTTGCGGTGCAGGCCCACTCCCGGTTCAAGGAGTTGTCCGTCAACAATATCGACCTGGTCCATCCCACGGGTGGCGCGGCAACAGCAATATACGGCGTGAAGATGCAGAACATGGACATCAGGGCCAACCTTACCGCGACCCCCATCCAGTAAGCTGTCGGGCGACGCCCTGTCGCCCGTTTTGTCTTTTCCGTCCAGCTGTTGTTTAATCCGGCCCATACCCAGTCGCCCCGCACGCGAGTTGTACTCCATGAAAAAAGAGAAAGCACTGCTGTCGATCCTTGCTGACAGGGAATGGCATTCCGGCGAGGACCTGGCCCGTATCCTGGGGGTCAGCCGGACCGCCGTCTGGAAACAGCTGAATCGCCTCATGGACGATGGTGTCTCGGTCGAGCGGGTGCGGGGCAAGGGCTATCGTCTAACCGGCACGGTTGATCTGCTGGATGGTCGCGCCATCCTGGAAGGTTTGCCGCCTGGTATGCGCAGCGCTATTCAGCTCGATGTTTTTGATGTGATTGATTCCACCAACGCTTACCTGATGCAGCAGCCGGATCATGCGGACAGGGCGGTTCGTGTCTGTGTTGCCGATCGCCAGGAGCAGGGTCGGGGCCGCCGGGGCCGCGCCTGGTCCAGTCCGGCAGGCGAGAATGTGTACCTGAGTCTGGGATTGCGCCTGAGGGGAGGCTTCGCCGCGCTTGAGGGGCTCAGTCTGGTGGTCGGTGTCGCTGTGGTGCGGGCCTTGGACAAGCTCGGGCTTGGCCAGGCACGACTGAAATGGCCCAACGATGTACTTGTTGATGCGCGCAAGCTGGCAGGCATCCTGATTGAACTGCAGGGGGAGTTGGAAGGCGCGGCCCGGGTCATTGTCGGCATCGGGATCAATGTGCACATGAGTGACAGCGAGCAGCTCGTCGATCAGCCCTGGATCAGTCTCGACCGCGCCGAGCCGGATGTTCGATGGACCCGCAACAACGTCATAACTGCGGTGGTCGAAGAAGCCCTGACCCTTCTTGAAACCTTCGAGCGGGACGGGTTTGAGGCCCTGCGTGAGCAGTGGCAGGCGTTGGATGCGCTATACGGCCAGCCTTTGCGTACGGAACCCGACGGCGACGAGGGTATCGGTGCGGGTATCGATTCCGGCGGGGCCTATCGGCTCGAGACCCCGGGCGGCGTAAAGGTCCTGCGGGCCGGTGAAATCAGCGTGCGGCGTCAGGTATGAGTCATCTGCTGATTGATGCCGGGAACACCCGGTTGAAATGGCGAGTGGTCGAAGCCAGCGGCGCGCCAGCGGAAGGTGTGGGGTGTCCGGGTGACGCGGATCTCTTCTCCGGCATAGCGCCTGGCGCTGTCGACCGCATCTCGATCTCCACGGTGACTTCGGAAGTGGCGCGCCAGGCGCTGCATCAGGAGCTTGCTTCCCGTTTCGGTGTTACCCCCGCTTTCTATTGGGCGCAGGCAGAGCAATGCGGCGTGCGCTGTGCCTACCAGCATCCGGAAACCATGGGGGCTGACCGTTGGCACGCGATGATCGGAGCCTGGACGGAATGTCGCCAGCCCCTTTTGGTCGTGGACGCCGGGAGTGCGTTGACACTGGATCTGCTGGATGCCCATGGCCAGCATCTCGGTGGCTACATCCTTCCGGGGCATCGCCTGATGCGGGAGTCCCTTGAGGACAAAACGGCGCGAGTGTTTTTCGGTAAGTCGCTGTCACTGGATACCTCGCCGGGACTGAGCACGGGTGAATGTGTTCGGCACGGTCTGAGCTGGCTCTGGTCGTCGGTCATCGACCGCATCGAGGCGATGCGCACGACCTACGGTTTCGAGACCGTTTTTGTCACCGGAGGAGACGGCGAGGATCTTATCCGGTTGGGGCTTGAAGGGCAGTGGCGGCCCTCACTGGTCCTGGATGGTCTGGGGATTGTGGTTCATCGCGAGGCCACCGAATGAAGTGGGTGGTGACGCTATTGGTGCTGCTCAATATCCTGTTGGGCATTGCCGCCATCCGTTGGGCTCCGCCCGGCAAACAGGCACCTGTGGGAAATGAGGGGCGGCTTCCTCGGGTGGCTGAGCTCAAGATTGATGTGCCTTCTGCACCCGGCAAGGAGCAGTCGGCATCCGCTGCCAGGCAGCCGGAGGGGAAAGTCGGCGAGCATCAATCGTCGACGCCCGCCGGCGAACGGCTATGTGGCCGCCTGACGGGGCTGGAATCACGGGCCGAGGCCGAGCGTCTGGTCAGCGCTGCCGGAGTGGATGCCCGGATAGAATCCCTGACCAGGCAGGAAAATGCGCGTCCGCCTTATCATTGGGTGCTGATTCCGCCGTTTCCGTCACGGGAGGCCGCGCTTGGTCGCCTTGAAGAGTTGCAGCGTGCCGGCGTGGACAGCTTCCTGGTGACCGAAGGCGAGTATCGCAATGCCATTTCCCTGGGGCTGTTCGAGTCCAAAAAGCTGGCCGAAGATCTAAACGCACGTTTTCAATCAAGAAATATTGAAACAGTACTGGTCAACGCCGACCGTAATCAGATAAGCTACGCCCTCGTTTTTTCGGTCGCATCAAAGGCTGGTTTCGATCAGTTTTCGCGCGTCGTGGAACGGAGTGCCGGGGATTTGTCGTCGGTTGAAAATGCAGCCTGTGAAGGTGTTGCATCACCCGATAAAAATCCGTAGTATACCGGCCTCGCTGAAGAGGCGAATGTGGGCTGGCGTAGCTCAGTTGGTAGAGCAGCTGACTTGTAATCAGCAGGTCGGGGGTTCGATTCCGTCCGCCAGCTCCACTTTTAAGTTTTCAGTCTGTGCGGGCGAGCGCAGATCTGGAGGGGTTCCCGAGTGGCCAAAGGGATCAGACTGTAAATCTGACGCGAAAGCTTCGCAGGTTCGAATCCTGCCCCCTCCACCACTTATTTGCTCGCGGGCATCGTATAGTGGCTATTACCTCAGCCTTCCAAGCTGATGACGCGGGTTCGATTCCCGCTGCCCGCTCCAGATTTGGCAAGTTAAGTTGTGTGCTCATGTAGCTCAGTCGGTAGAGCACATCCTTGGTAAGGATGAGGTCACCGGTTCAATTCCGGTCATGAGCTCCATTATTTGTCCGGTCAACGTTGCTAGCTGAAAGTTGATTAGGGAGATTGGTCGAATGTCTAAAGAAAAATTTGAGCGTAGTAAACCGCACGTGAACGTGGGCACGATTGGCCACGTTGACCATGGCAAGACCACGCTGACCGCGGCGCTGACGCGCGTGTGTCACGAAGTGTGGGGTACCGG
>NZ_SJDL01000064.1 GCF_004327985.1 Marinobacter halodurans | reverse complement strand
CACCGCTGACGCCTCTGGACCTGCGTTGCCAACCCTTGATGTGGAACCACCACACCGGCGGGCTGGCGCCTTGACCAGAGACGTCAGCGGTACGCAGTAGGTCAACGAATTAACCAGACGGGACACTTGGATTCGACAACCATCTCCTCACACTCTCATCAACGTTTGTCACGTTATTGCCCGCCCCGTGCGGGCCTTTTTTTGTCTGGAGAACGGACGATCGGGACCATCATGTTGGTAAGTAGAGGCTTTGATCAGACCTGGGAGCCTGAAACCAATGAAGGCCATCGCTTCCGTCGCCTAAGAGGGCCGTCCATGGCCGCTTATGCGACGAGGACATCCTGTCCTCTGCTCCAGCGATGGCCTTCATTGGTTTCGAGCGAGCCTCGTGCAAGACGCTTTTGGGGTGGCAGGTATGGCTCGGAAGGAAAGAAGAAATGATGGGCACCTATCGGCGCCTCAGAAGCTAAAGCATCTGCTACATACTCGAGTTGGTATTAAATGTAGCCGACGCTTCAGCTTCGGAGCAGCCCGCAGGGCTGCCCTTTTTATGCACTGAGCCCGAGGAGCCTATCGGGAATATCATCAACCCTGCAAAAACCGCGACGCCCCGGAAACCGCCAACAACAGCCCCGCCAACGCCAGGAACGCCATCCCCAGCCCCATCAGCTCCGACAGGAACCCAATGGTCGCCGGCCCCATCAGCACGCCGATATAGCCCAGCGTCGCCACGGCCGGCACGGCCAGGTGTTCGGGCATGGCGGTCTGCTGGCCGGCCCGGGTGAACATCACCGGCACGATATTGGAGCAGCCAGCGCCCACCAGGGCACAACCCAGAAGGCCAAACAGCCAGTTAGGCGCGAACGTCAGCAGCACGATACCACAGGCGGCCACCAGGCCTCCGGCCGCCACCACGCGCCCGCCACCAAACCGGGCGACAAATCGATCTCCCGTCAGCCGCCCCAGGGTCATGGTGACCGAAAACGCGGCAAACCCGAGCCCGGCCCGGGAGACGTCCACGTCGAGGTGGTCGACGAAGAAGATGGCGGTCCAGTCCAGCATGGCGCCCTCACTCAGGAAGGACACGAAACACACCAGGCCGATCACCAGCACGATCCCGTGGGGAACGGCGAAGACTGGCCCGCCCTGCTGACCGGTGTCCGAAAGCAAGCCTGGCGCGGCCAGGAAAAGCCCGATCAGGACGATCCCAACCACACAGCTGGCGGCCATTAATGGCGTCACGCCCAGCCACAGCAGTCCAGTCATACTGGCGGCGCCAATGATGGCACCCAGACTGAAGAGCCCATGGAAACCGGACATCAACGAGCGGCCGCTGGCCCGCTCCACGACGATGGCCTGCATGTTCATCGCCACATCCAGTGCACCAATGCCACCACCGAACAGGAACAGCGCCACGATCAGCCACGGCAGGCTGGAGACGCTCGCCAGCAATGGCAGCATGGCAAAGCCCAGCAACGCCGACGGAATAATCACCCGACGATAACCGGCACGGCTGACCATCGGCCCCGCCAGTGGCATCGACAGGATGGAACCGGCCCCCAGGCACAGCAGGAGCAGGCCAAAAACGCCATCGCCAACGTCCACGCGGGCCTTGGCATAGGGGACCAGCGGTGCCCAGGCCGCCAGGGCTATGCCGGAAATCAGGAAAGTAATGCGGGTCGCCGTCTGGTGCAGTCGACCGGGCACGCATTCTATTTCAGCGGACAGTGAGGACATGGCAAACGTCCCTGTTCATGAAGATTCGATTGATGAGCATACCGGGAGTCGGCACCTTCCCCCAGTCCCGTTGCCGGCGACAGTCAGCAGGCCGGCCCGATTACGAAAAAGCCCCGGAGCTGCCTGCAGCTATAGGCAGGTCCGGGGTCGCGGAATCACTCATTTGGGAAGACGCAACAGTTTTCGCGCAATCGGATGAGCCGGGATCCCGCCGTACTCACCCAAAACCGTTCGTGAAGGCAGGTATGGCCTAGCCCTTCACACCGCCAGCGGTCAGCCCACCGACAATCCACCGCTGGCAATACAGGAACACCAGGGTGATCGGCAGTCCGGACAGTACCGCTGCGGCGGCAAAATCGCCCCACAGGTAGTTCTGCTCGTACAGGTACTGCTGGGCCCCGACCGCCAGGGTCAGCTTGTCGGTGTCCACCAGCAGGATCGACGCCATCGGGTACTCCATGATGGTCATGATGAATGCCAGGATGAAGACCACCATCAGGATCGGCACCGACAGCGGCAGCAGGATGTACCGGAAAGCCTGCCAGGTGGTGGCACCGTCGACGATGGCCGCCTCTTCCAGCGAGCGGTCGATGGAATCGAAATAGCCCTTGATGGTCCAGATGTGCAGCGCCATCCCGCCCAGCGAGGCGACGATCACCGCGCCGTGGGTATTCAGGCCCAGCCAACTGATGTGCTTGCCGATCTCGTTGAACAGCGCGTACAGCGCCACCAGCGACAGAACCGGCGGAAACATCTGGAAGATCAGCATCGACTTGAGCACGAAACCCTTGCCGGCAAAGCGCATCCGCGCGAAGGCGTAGGCGGCGGTGGTGGACAGGGCCAGGATCAGCAGCGAGGAAATCACCGCAATCTTGATGGAATTCCACAGCCACAACAGCACCGGGAACGGCGGCTGCACCACATTACCGGCATCGTCCGTATAGGGAATGCCCAGCGCCAGCGACCAGTGCTCCAGCGACGGCACCTCCGGCAGCAGGCTGCCGGTGGCGAAGTTGCCGCTACGGAAGGAGATGGAAATCACCATCAGCAGCGGGAACAGGATCAGCGCGATAAAGCACAGCATTCCCAGGTGGGAGGCCAGTACCCGGTATTTCGTTGAACGCGGTTCTACCATTGCCATAGCCGCCTCCTACACCTTGATCTTGGACAGTTTGAGGTTGATCAGTGACAGAGCACCCACCACCAGGAAGATCACCGTGGCGATCGCCGCCGCCAGACCGAAGTTCTGGCCGGAATCCTGGAAGGCAATCCGGTAGGTATAGCTGACCAGCAGATCCGTGGTGCCTGCCGGCGTACTGGCACCGATGATATCCGGCGCACCGCCGGTCAGCAGGGCAATCAGCACGAAGTTGTTGAAGTTGAACGCGAAGCTCGCGATCAGCAGCGGCGCCAAAGGCTTGAGGATCAGCGGGAACGTGATGTTCATCAGGTTATTGATCGGCCCGGCCCCGTCCATCGCGGACGCTTCGTAGAGATCCCGGGGAATGGACTGCAACAGCCCCATGCACAGCAGCATCATGTAGGGGTAGCCCAGCCAGGTGTTGACGATCAGGATCATGGTCCGGGCCATGCTTGGGTCGCTGAACCAGTCCGGGCGGATACCGAACAGGCTCTCCAGCACCAGGTTGATCTCACCGAAGTTCTGGTTGAACAGCCCCTTGAATACCAGGATCGAGATAAACGCCGGCACCGCATACGGCAGGATCAGCATCGTGCGGTAGAAGCCCTTGCCGCGGATCTGGTCCCACTGCAGCAGGTTGGCCAGCAACAGGCCCAGCACCAGGGTGAACACCACCGTGCCCACCGAGAACAGCAGCGTCCAGACGAAAATCTGCATGAACGGCCCGCTGATGCTCGGGTCGGTGATCACGCGCTTGTAGTTGTCGAAACCGGCATTGACGGTCCAGCCCGGCACCAGCTTGTCGCCGTCGGCGCTCTCGTAGAAACCGGTGTCCTGGTTGGGGAAATAGGTGACCCCGGTGCGGGTGTTGGTCAGGGTGTCGTTGCCGGATTTTTCATACAGCGGCTTGATGGTGGCGAAGGCCCGCAGGCTGGCCATGGACAGCTCGCGGCCATCCGGCGCCTGCAGGCGCAGCGCGCCCAGCGCATTGCGCTGCTTGATGATGTCGCGGAAGGCCAGAGGTTCACCGGTCGGCGCCGTCGCCGTCGGGCTGACCTCGACGGGCGGGACCTTGCCGTCCTCCAGCTCGAACGGTTCCGAGACCAGCTCGCCGTCGTCGCTCTTGAGGACGATGACATAGCCGGCATCGGTCTTGTAGAGGTCATAGTTGTAGCGGGCCGATTCCGACTGGTAGGTGCGTGAGAGCAGGTTTTCCTGCACCCGCTCGAAACTCAGCAGGTTACTGGCGCTGTAGTTGGTGAAGCCGATCCCCACGGCGTACATCAGCGGGAAAATCACGAACAGGCCCATCCCGGCCACCGCCGGATAGATGTAGCGATGTGCATAGAGCCGTTTGCTCACCAAAACAGCTACCGCCGATGCCGTCAGCACCAGGAACAGCATGGCGAATACGAATTCACGCTGGGCATACAGCGCGACGATCAGGTACAGCGCCATGCCGACCAGCACGGCCAGGACGCCCCACTTCAGGATAGCTCGGGTCATGAAAGGTCTGCTTGCTGTGCGCGGGTAGGACAGCGTCTCGGTTAACATTGTAGTCAGCCCCGTCAGTTGTTGCCTGGACACCGGCCAGGTCGCCGGCGGCCGGTGGCAGCCATTGCCACCACCGGCCCGAGGCCTTTATCGGGTAATGCGGGTCGCGGCCGTATCCAGTGCTTCCTTGACGGGCTGGCGACCAGCGGTGATGTTCTGCAACGCTGGCGCCATGGATGACCAGAAGGCGCCCATTGCAGGCACGTTCGGCATCGGCTCACCCAGTTCGGCGTTCCTGAACGTGGCCTTGATGTGCGGGTTGTCGGCGGACAGCTCGCCCATCAGTTCCTTGTTGGCAACGGCACCCAGCGGGACATCGTCGTTTACCATCTTCAGACCCTTGACCGACAGCGCGTAGTTCTCCAGGAACTCCACCGCCAGGTCCTTGTTCGGGCTCGCCGTGTTCAGCGTCGCGGCCATGACACCCACCATCGGCTTGGGCTTCTGATCGTTGATGGTCGGCAGCGTGGTCACACCGAAGTTGATGCCGCTCTTCTTCAGGTTCGCCCAGGCCCAGGGACCGTTGATCATCATCGCCAGTTCACCCTTGTTGAACTGGGAGTCCATGGCGCCGTAGTCCGCGCCGCGGGGCATGACGCCCTCGTCGATCAGGGACTTGAGCACTTTGCCGCCCGCGATGGCGCCCTCGGTGTTCACACCGGTATCGGAAACGTCATAACCGCTGTCGGTCTTCTTGAAGATGTAACCGCCATCGGCGGCCAGCAGCGGCCAGGTGAAGTAGGTGTTGTTGTAGTCCCACAGGATGGCCTTCTTGCCCTGCTCTGCCAGTTTCTTGTCCAGCGCCGGGATTTCCTCGAAGGACTTGGGCGGGTTGGGGACCAGATCCTTGTTGTAGATCAGGCCGACGGATTCCACCGCCATTGGGTAGCCGTAAACCTTGCCGTCCACGGTAACCGCATCCCAGGTAAAGTCGTAGTTGGCGTCGCGGATGGACTGGGACGGGTTGATTTCAGAGATCAGGCCACTCTGCGCCCACTCGCCCAGGCGGTCGTGCGCCCAGATGAAGATGTCGGGACCATTGCCGGTCGCCGCTGCCTGCTGGAACTTGTCGGTTGCACTGTCAGGGTGAGCCACTTCCACGGGAATACCGGTTTCCTTGGTAAACCAGTCACCGACTTCCTGAAGTCCGTTGTAGCCCTTGTCACCGTTGATCCAGACAACCAGCTTGCCCTCCTCGATATCGGCCTGGGCCGGTGCGACGGCCCCCATGGTGGTTGCCAGGATGGAGACGGCGAGCGTGCTGCGGATGAAATTGCGGCGATTCATTGTCAGTACCTCTCTGTTCTCTGCCTTATTGTTTTTGTCCCGGGAGAGTCGTCCACGGGAGAAGGTCGCTCTTGTCGTTATCGCGATAGTCAACATCGTCAGCGAAAACCGCAATGCTGGCATCAGCCCTGTTTTTAATACCCGAGGCGTAGAACGGGGGAGTAGGGGGCGTAGGCGATTTCCGTCTACCCCCGGGCGCGTCCCTCTGGTTATATCAACCCACAATAAACGGCCGCCTCCACTCCTCGAAACCTTCGCCAAAGCTGCGGGGCGCCGGACAAGAACACGCTTCAGGAGAATTGCGATGCGCCTCACTCCCCTCGCCCGGCTGGTGGCCACCTGTGCCCTGCTGGCCGGCTGTGCCTCTCCCGGCACCCAAAGCACCCTCGACAGCGCCGCACAGCCCACCGACAACCGGGCCGGCCAAACCCACCTGTGCGCCACATCGACGGAACAGACCCGCATCCCGGTCGGCGACCTCTTCCGGGACGGCGAGTGGGTCCGGGATGCCTTCTCCGGCAAACGAGCCCAGGTTGAGGACGGCCATGTTTCCCTGGCCCCGGCCAAAAATGCCGAAGGACTGGTCATGCTGGAATCCGCAGAGCCGGTTCAGCACCGTTTCCAGTGGGCCGGAGCCACCGTCTACTTCGTCATTACAGACCGGTTTGCCAACGGACGTACCGACAACGACCACGCCTATGGCCGCAAATCCGACGGCAACAAGGAAATCGGCACCTTCCACGGCGGCGACTTTGCCGGCCTGACCGGGCGTCTCGATTACCTCCAGAAACTCGGCGTGAACGCCATCTGGGTTTCCCCACCGGTGGAGCAGATCCACGGCTGGGTCGGCGGCGGTGACCAGGGCGACTTCCGCCACTACGGCTACCATGGCTACTACGCCCTCGACTTCACCCGACCCGACGCCGCCTACGGCACCGAGGAAGAATTCCAGACCCTGGTGGACCAGGCCCACCAACGGGGCATCCGGGTGGTGATGGACATCGTCATGAACCACCCGGGCTACAGCTCTTTGCAGGACATGCAGGACTTCCACGTCGGCGGCCTGTTCGACGGCTTCGAGAAATACCTGCCGGAGCGCTGGGGCGACTGGCAGCCGGAGTCCTGGGAGAATTTCCACGCCTATCATGCGCTGATCGACTACGACAGCCCGGGCTGGTCCCATTGGTGGTGCAAGGACTGGGTGCGTGCCGGCATCGCCGATTATCCCAACGCGCCCAGCGCCGGCATCGATCCCATCAAAGGGTCGCTCGCCTACCTGCCGGATTTCCAGACCGAGTCAACCAAGGCTGTGGATCTGCCCGACTTCCTGGCCAACAAGGCGGACACCCATGCCCGGAACCTGCCCAACGCGACGGTGCGCGACTACCTGATCCAATGGCATACCAGCTGGATTCGCCGCTTCGGCATCGATGGCTTCCGCGCGGATACCGTCAAGCACGTCGAGCCAGAAGCCTGGGCCGAGCTGAAAGTGGCGGCGCAGAAAGCGCTGGATGACTACCGGGCGAACCATCCGGACCAAGCCCTGCCTGCCCGGAAATTCTGGATGGTGGGCGAAGTCTTCCCGCATTCCGTTACCCGCGATCACTACTACGACGACGGCTTCGACGCGGTGATCAACTTCGACCTACAGGACAACGCCCTGGCCGGCGCCGAGTGCCTGCCGGAAATGGACAGCGTCTACGCCGACTACAGCCAGTCCATGCACGGCGACAAACCGTTCAACGTGATGAGCTACATTTCCTCCCACGACACACGCCTGTTCAGCAGCGAGGCCCACAACGATCCCGAATTGCAGAAACGGGTCGCCGCCGCCCTGCTCTTCACACCGGGCACCGTGCAGGTATTCTATGGCGATGAGTCCGGTCGCCGCGACGGCCCCAACGGCTCGGATCCGCAGCAGGGCACCCGCTCGGACATGAACTGGGATGCCCTCGATAATCCAGAAACCGCCAGCACCCTGGCCTATTGGCGTAAACTGGGCCAATTCAGGGAGGCTCATCCGGCGATCGGTGCCGGACGGCACGAGCGTCTGTCGTCCTCGCCCTACACATTCTCCCGGCAGACGGATGACGACCGCGTGGTCATCAGCTTTGTCCGCCAATAAGACGGGAAAACCAACGCAATGTCTGATCTTTACCCCGACCTGGTCCTCGGCTTCATGCGCCTGCAGGACTATCCCGAACTGGCCAGACCCGAAGATCTGGCCCGCTGGATCGAAACGCAGATCGATCAGGGCTGCGACACCTTCGACCACGCCGACATCTATGGCCGCGGCGAATGCGAGAAAGCCTTCGGTGACGCGTTGCGGACCAACCCGGCGCTGCGCAACAGACTGCGGGTCATCACCAAGACCGACATCGTCCACGCCAGCGGCGATGCCGTGAAGCACTATCGGGCTGAGGCGGACTATGTCAGCGCCGCGATCGACAAGGCTCTGGTGAATCTCAACGTTGAACAGATCGACACCTTCCTGATCCACCGCCCCGATCCCCTGATGGACGCGCCGTCTGTCGGCCGGGCTCTGGAGGACGCAGTGAAAGCCGGCAAAGTCGCCCGCGTTGGCGTCTCCAATTTCCTGCCAGAGCAGTGGCGCTGGTTGCAGGCCAACCTGGCTATCCCGCTGGTGTGCAATCAGAGCGAACTGTCCCTGCGCGCCAACGACGCCCTGTCGGACGGCACGATGGAAGCGCACCTGCGGGACAACCTGCACTGGATGGCCTGGTCGCCGTTGGGTGGCGGGGCTCTGGGAGAAGGCGCTCTGGCAAACGAACTGGACCGACTGACGAAGGAAACCCGCCTGACCGCCACGGCGCTCGCGATCGCCTGGCTGCGGATGATTCCCGGCCGGCCGACGCCGGTATTGGGGTCCATGCGTCA
This sequence comes from Marinobacter halodurans, assembly GCF_004327985.1. Taxonomy (GTDB): domain Bacteria; phylum Pseudomonadota; class Gammaproteobacteria; order Pseudomonadales; family Oleiphilaceae; genus Marinobacter_A; species Marinobacter_A halodurans. The sequence continues at coordinate 814 of NZ_SJDL01000064.1, read as the reverse complement.
GGAACGGATCGAGCAGGCGCGGGCCGGGTTGGCGGCGGCGCTGCCGCGAACGGACTGGTTTGCGTTGTTGGAGGCGGCTCGGGGTGTTGAGGTGCCTTGAGGCACAACGATCACATGTAACCCCTGTTCCCGGTTTGCGGTGTTACCTATGTTGCCGGTTTGCACCATCCTGCTCCCTCTCCCCTCGCGGGAGAGGGCTGGGGAGAGGGGGAGGCGCCACAGGCGCCCAAGAACTCTTATGCCAACATCTGACGAGGCATTCGCCTCGCCCCCCCCTCTCTCCAAACCTCTCTCCCTCCAGGGGAGAGAGGCTTATAACTGCAAGCTTAGAGCTGCCCTGTAAATATCGTAGATTCCCTTCATTTCAAGCCATTTATCGGCAGGCTAAACGCCTGCTCCGAAGCTGAAGCGTCGGCTACATGAAAACAGCGCTTCGAGGTCACCCCGAGATTGATTGGAAGCGAATGGACACCCTTGCCGAAGGAGGGACAGGGACGTCCCGGTTGTATTAGCCGGCCAGGGACGGCCGTCTAATGCAACGAAGGTAAGGGTGTCCATTCGCTTCCCGGCACGAGCTCTGTAGCCAACAACAGAAACCAAACTCCGTTGATGCGGTTCCCATTGTTCACCAGCACTCCATACGCGGATTCATCTTTCCGTAGCCCAATCGAGTAGGAGGGGGAGTCACCTCCCCCGTCCTCTCACACCACCGGGCATACGGTTCCGTACCACGGCGGTTCATGATTGGCTCTGAAGCCGGTTTATCGTATCCAGCAAACTGACCAGAGACAGGCGGTCGAACACCTTCTTTGGC
>NZ_SJDL01000063.1 GCF_004327985.1 Marinobacter halodurans | reverse complement strand
ATCTCGCTGCGGAGCCTGGCGTTTATCCCGTGGGATCATGGGCATTTCTTCCGGATTCTGAGTGAAACAGGGCGATTTATGCTGGATATTATACTTTGAAACAAAGCCAACTCATTGTCTTTATTTCAGTTTTTCTTTTGCAGGGCCGACGAATTACAGAAATCGTTAAAAACTGGAGGGAAGAACAGGGGCTCCCTGGCTTTAGGGAGTAAACCGGGGGGTCTTGAAAGGGGTCACCCATTAGTCGGGTTCTGGAAATCGCGCAGGAGTGAGGAGCCAATCGTCATTTGATGATTGGCTTCTTAACAAAACCAGTGCCAAAAACCGGGAGAGATCTGTTTCCTGTTTCAGACGCCATCAACTACCGTCTCTACACACCCGGTGGGCGCGTGCCCGCCATCATTGGCATGACCTCGCGCATCAGGTCGATAAAGGTGCGCAGCCGGGCCGGGTAATAGGCGGCGTAGGGGTACAGCAGATAAATGGGCAGCGGATGCGCACACCACTGCGGCTGGATACGGATAAGGCGCCCGGCCTCCAGGTCTTCCTGCACAATCCACGTCGACACGATCGCGACCCCCAAGCCTTCGAGCGCACTCTGGCGCAGGGCATAAAGGCTGTCGGTACTGACCCGGGGCCGGATATTGAGTTGCTGTGAACGGTCAGCCCGCCGATCGACCAGGGTCACCTCGTTTCGGTAATAGGTGCTCAACGCGACCCAGGGAAGCCGTTCCAGATCCCGCACCTGTTCAATGGGCGGAGATTGCTCGAGCAACCCCGGCGCCGCAACCACAATACGCGGCACCTCCGCCAGCAGGACCGCGATCACCGACGGGTCCGTCACGCTGCCCACATGGATCGCGCAGTCGATGTTGTCGGCGATAAAATCGGGCGAATGATCGTTCAGCATCCAGTCGATGGACACCCCGGGATAGCGCTGCAGGTAACGGCTCAGTGGCCGGATCATTTGATCCTGGCCAAAGGCATGGGGAGCGCGCACCCGAAGGCGCCCCATCGGTTCCTCTCCCGCACCCCGCAGGCCGTCTTCCAGCTCGGACCACTGCTCGATCAGCGTTCTCGCGTGGGCATAGCAGCGCTCCCCATCGTCGGTCAGCTTCCGGCCGTGGGTACTGCGCAGGATCAGCTCGGTTCCCAGCAGTTTTTCCAGGGTCTTCAGGCGGCGGCTGATGGTGGGCTGGGTCGTGCCGAGCTGCCGGGCTGCTGCCGAGAGACTGCCGCTATCGACGATCCGCACGAATGTGCGCATCAGCTCTATACGATCTATTGTCAGACTATTCAGTTCGCTCATACGCCGAGTGTATAACAGTCTTTCCCGTCAGCCGTCTACCGGCAAGGCAGCGCATCGGTGACACTTCACATCACCCGAACAGCCACCTGACCGGTGGCACACCAGACCATCGAACCAACGATGATCTCCTGACAGGAAACAGGCCGTATGCCCGCCGATAACAGACACACCGACGACACAGAGTCGCAGCCACTCCCATCGCATTATTTTCTGTTGATGGCGCTGATATTCGCCATCAACATGGCGGGCACCACCGTGCCGGCGCCGCTGTATCCGCTCTACCAGGAAGCCTTCGGCTTCAGCAATCTCACCGTCTCGATCATCTTTGCCACCTACGCCGTGGGGGTTCTGGGCGCGCTGGTGACCACCGGCCCCTGGTCGGACCAGGTCGGGCGCCGTCCGGTAATTTTCGCCGGTCTGATCGCGTCCGCCCTGAGCGCCCTGCTGTTCCTGTACCAGGGCTCGCTCCCGATCCTGCTGCTGGCCCGTTTGCTGTCGGGCATCTCTGCGGGCCTGTTCACCGCGACGGCGACCATCGCGGTGATCGAGCTGGCGCCCCTGCAACAACGCGGCCGGGCAACACTGGCCGCCGGCGTCGCCAATATGGGCGGCCTGGGAATGGGGCCATTGATCTCGGGCCTCCTTTCCCAATATGCGTTCTGGCCGCTTCACCTCCCCTACCTGCTGCACCTGGCCCTGATCCTGGTCGCCGCAGTGCTGCTGTGGCGGCTGCCCGAAACCGTGACACCGCCGCCCCGTTTGCAGTTGCGACGCCAGCCCCTGGGATTGCCGCCGGAAGTTCGCCCGCTGTTCTTGCCGGCCGCCGTGGGCTGTTTTGCCGGCTTCGCGGTACTTGGCCTGTTTACCTCGCTGGCTCCGGCGGTCATGGGTCAGGTTCTGGGCCTGACCAATCGGGCCGGTATCGGCGTGGTGGTTTTCACCGTCTTTGCCGCGTCCCTCGCCGGCCAGACGGTGCAGCGTCGCATACCGGACTCGATGCGCCTGCCCCTGGCCTGCGTGGCACTGCTCATCGGTGTCGGGCTGCTCGGGCTGTCGATTGCCTGCAGCGCCCTGCTGGCACTTATCGCGGCCGCGCTGATCGCCGGTGCCGGCCAGGGCGCCATTTTTGCCGCCAGTATCGCGGCGTTGGCCGGCGCCAGCCCGTCTGGAAAAAAGGCGGAGGTGACCTCGCTGCTGTTCGTGATTGCCTACATTGCCATCTCGGTACCGATTGTGAGCCTCGGGCTCGCCGTCGAGGCATTTGGACTGCGGGACGCCGGCATCACCTTTACAGCGGCCATCATGGTGTTGATTGCCATCGCCCTGCTCGCCCTGTGGCGTCTTCGACGCCGGGCGCCATCCCCCGCTTGATGCACCTTTCCAGACCAGAGGCTTTCCTCATGACTGAACAGATTCAGCAAAACGCGCACGCCACAGCACCCTTGCCTGCGTTTGATCCCGGTTCTTTCTGGAACCGCTTCAGCCACAACTACGCCGTTCTGGACGATATCCGCCTGCACTATGTCGAAGGCGGGGCGGGCGATCCCATCCTGCTGATCCCCGGCTGGCCGCAGAGCTGGTACACCTGGCGCCACGTCATGGAAAGGCTGGCGACAAGCGGCCACCGGGTGATTGCCGTCGACCCGCGGGGCATCGGCGACTCGGACAAACCACTCGGCGGCTATGACCTGGCAACGGTCGCCCACGACCTGCACCGGTTTGCCCGGCACCTGGGACTGACCGACAACGGCGCCCTGAATGTGGCCGGACACGATATCGGCGCCTGGATCGCCTACGCCTGGGCCGCGGACTGGCCGGACGATATCCGCCGACTGGCGCTCTACGATGCAGCCCTGCCCGGCATCAGCCCGGCCGGCCCCGGCGGCATTCCCGATGAGACCACCAACGTGCGGACCTGGCACTTCGGCTTCAACCGGCTGGACGACCTCCCGGAACTGTTGATCCGTGGGCGCGAGCGGCCCTATCTGGACTGGCTGTTCAGAACCAAGACACGCAACCCCGCCGCCATCACCCCGGCGGACCTGGATGAATACACGCGCCTATTCAGCGCGCCGGGCGCCATGCGGGCCGCGTTTGCCTACTACCGCACGCTGTTCAATGCCGGGGGACTCGAACAGAACCGGCTACGCGCCGACAAAAAGCTGGCCATGCCGGTGATGGCCTGGGGTGCAGACGGCGGAGTCGGAAACCGGCTCTACACCACGATGCGGGATATCGCCGACCGGGTTGAGGGCGGCGTGATCGAGCAGTGCGGGCACTTTCCGCCGGAGGAGGCCCCCGATACAGTCGCCGGCCAACTGGCCAGTTTTTTCGGGAATTGACGACTGACAGTCGCACGCCTCACAAGCCCTTCCAAACGGAGGGGCTTTTGTCTGTTCTTGATACGGAGTCAATCGCTCAGCCCGGGGTCGGGTCACAACCCGGTGACATGGACAATCGATGAACGTGAAAGCGGGGCTGGTTCAATCTGCCCCTTCCGTTGTCTCCGGAAATGACATCTGCCTATATCGCCGTTCCCGCAAGCGTGCTAAAAGACTCCTCCCGGCAAAAGCTCGGGTATTCTCCTCACCAGGATGTCGCGATGTCAGATAAATTTTTCTACAAGGGTCGGCAGGACGCTCGCCAGCACCACACCGCTTACGGCGGCTTTCAGACCAACGCCAGCCAAAAAAGTGGCAGCCGGAAGTATCCGCTAACGCTGGTAGTGACCAGTGAAGCACGCAAGCAGGAAGTTGAGGCACAGGTGGCCAGGGCCAAGCTGCACGCGACTATTTCGGTTGATACCCGCGAGGGCGCCGTTGAATCCATCAACGAGCTCACCGCTATCCTGAACAAAGGCGGGACCGTCACTACGGCAAAATCACCCTCCCGCAACGACGTTTGCACCTGCGGTAGTGGTATCAAATTCAAGAAGTGCTGTGGCTGACAACAGTCCGGGCACAGAGGGCGATGGTTATGATTGTTTGCGGGGTTGAGCTGACGGGCAGCGATGCGGTGGTGTGTTTGCTGAGTATGGACAGGGGGCAGTTCAACCTGCCGGAGTGCAAGGTCCGCAAACTGTCCCTACCGAAAAACCACAGCCGTGAAGATCTGAAGCGGTTCCAGGCGGCGTTTGCGGAATTAATGGCCGAGTACGGAGTCACCCGTGTCGCGATCAAAGAGCGGATGCCAAAAGGCAAATTTGCCGGTGGTGCCATCAGCTTTAAGATGGAAGCGGCCATTCAACTGATCACCGGTATTGAGTTGACGGTGACCCTGCTGCCCCCGGCTCTGATCAAATCCACCCTGGCCTCCAACCCGCTGCCCATTGCATTTGCCGACACGGGGTTGAAGGCGTTTCAGGAAACGGCTTTTATTGCCGCCTATGTGGGGCAGCTGCAAGGTCGTTAAGCCGGCGAGAGGGTACTCAGAAAATCGATTGGGACCGGCTCTCTATGCCGGTGGAGCCTTGAATTCGATGGCCGTTCCGCCGCTTTAATCGCTGGTGCGCATCTCGCGAATGCGCATGGGCATGGCGTCAATACGGCGGAAAACAGCGTCAAGATCGAGACTGGACTCCCGGCTTTTGATACCGCCGTCTTTGCCGATCAACAGGACCCTAAGTATGCGCTCTGCCCCATTAATTCATTAATTGAAGGTTGAGAACCTCAGGACAGCTCATGGATTCAAGGCAAGACCGTGTGATGGCCGGCGATCACCAAAACATCACCCTGGCCCGGGGATGTTTTTCAGAAGCTCGGCATTTGTGGGGTATTTCTCAAGCAGCTCAACCAGCTTTTTGGTGCCCTCGAGCGGTTTGAGACCGCCAAGCGCCCGGCGCAATGCTCTTATCTTGTCGAAATCTTTTGGATCCAACAGCAGCTCTTCACGACGCGTACTGCTTTTCGAAATATCCAGCGCGGGAAAGATTCGCTGATTCGCGACGTCTCTCGATAAAACCAGCTCCATGTTCCCCGTGCCCTTAAATTCCTCAAAGATAACCTGGTCCATACGGCTGCCGGTATCCACCAAAACGGTTGCCAAAATGGTCAGCGAGCCGCCATTGTCAATGTTTCGTGCAGCGCCAAACAACCTCCGCGGGATCTCCATCGCTCGAGCATCCACCCCGCCAGACATAGTACGACCGCTGCTCTTTCGCTCCGCATTGTGTACACGCGAAAGCCTCGTGAGAGAATCGATCACGATCATGACGTTATGACCCCCGCCCGCTTGTTTGCGGGCGATATCAAGAAGCTCATCGGCAACGCGAACGTGATGAGCATAGCTTTCATCCGAAGAAGAAGCATGTACCTCAGCCGGGACGCTACGCCTGAAATCAGTGACCTCTTCAGGCCGCTCATCGATCAATAACGCGTAAAGTTTAATCTCGGGATACGCCTTTCCCACCGCCTGGCAAACATGTTTTAAAACCGTCGATTTTCCAGACCCCGGCGGTGCCACTATCAAACCTCGCTGCCCCATTCCAATCGGCGTGATCAAATCCATCGCGCGCACCGTGAGTTGTTCTGAACCAGACTCCAAGCGAATTCCCGGCGCTGGATTGATAGCCACCGCATTTAAAAAACGTTTTTGTGGATCAACCTCACCTTCAACCTTAAGCTCAGCTTCGGCTTTCTCAGCCACTGGTTTAGCGTCTTTGTTTCGTTTTCGAGTTAAACCTAATGTCTTTCTCGTCATGATTGTTTAATAGCTCTTTTGGGGTCGATATTTTTCGAAATGAGCCGATAACGTCAAAAAACAGAAGCCCTAACGGATTTCTGAACAGCGTTTTCGACAAAGACAGCCCAAGGCAAAAACGGTGTGCGTCGCAAAGGTCTGCGCTGAGCGATGGGTTGGATGCGTTGTGTGGGATTATTGATCGGGTGTGAGCGAACGAAAATTGGGAACAAGGCTGCACTTGGCAGCATTCAGCTTCCGCACAGTATAGTATCCAAAAAATATATCTGTCCCGGTTTTTCCAGGCGCTCTCTTAGTTGGGGCCTGCGCTTCCCTGCATGATGACTTCGCCCTGGCGCCAGAGGCGCCACTCACCGGACTGGTAGATGTCCCAGGTCTCATCCGTGGTCAGGGGCTCGGTCACAATCACACTGACCACGTCGTCAGGGGTGGTTTCCGATTCGAAATCGACGATGACATCGGCGTCTTTCAGTCGCGCCGGGCCAAAGGGCGCGCGGCGGGTGATGCTCGCCATCTTGGTGCTGCAGAAGGTAAAGAGCCAATCCCCGTTGCTGAGCAGGAGGTTGAACACCCCCTGACGGGCATAGCTCCGGGCCCGTTCCACCAGCCGGCCGACAATCACCTCGGTGGCGGTGTCACGGTCACAGTGGCGTCGCAGGTCATTCAGAATATCGCAGAACAGCGCCTCACTGTCGGTGCTGCCAACCGGCTCGTAGTAACCCGGCGCCGGTCGGAAGCCGGTAATCTGGCCATTATGGGCACAGACCCAGTACCGCCCCCAGAGTTCGCGGATAAACGGGTGCGTGTTGGCCAGACAGATCTCCCCCACATTGGCCTGACGGATGTGGCAAATGGCCACCTCACTCTTGATCGGGCTGGTCTGGACCACCTCGGCGATGCGGGAATTGGCACTGGCATCCACATCGTGGAAGGCCCGTACGCCCTTCCCCTCGTAGAAGGCGACACCCCAGCCGTCCTTGTGGGGACCGGTGGCCCCGCCACGACGGGTCAGGCCGGTGAAACTGAAACACAGGTCGGTGGGGGTATTGGCGCTCATGGCCAGCAGTTCGCACATGCTCGACGTCGTCCCTGGCGGGGAATGGTTTATGCCCCAAGGGTACCGGATTTCGCGGGTCCGGCCAGCCCGAATTTGCCCGGGCGGCGGCGAGGTGTTTCCAGCCGGACCGGCGACGCCGTTGGGTCCCGCGCACACTGGAGTATGGGCCAAGATCAGTCATGCAGAACAGTGGCTGGGCGTCACGCCCTTCGGCGGGCTAATGAGTGTCCCGGTTTTCCAATTTCTCGGACATCCAAGCTGGCCAATAACCTACCTTGAATATCGCGCAGGGTGGTGGCTGCGTTTTTAGCGGTATGCTAACTTCACCCGCGTTTTTCCAGGAATATCAAAACAATTGCCAAAGGGAGATTGGCAAGATGCGCTTTCTGCTAACCGCGATATGTGCTCTCGCACTGACTGGCTGCGCTACGACCGGCAGCGCCGATCGTGTCAAAGTGGTCTACTCCGGCCTTAACTTCTATATCCCCACGGGTGTTGTCGCTGTCGGGTCGGTCGAAGGCGAACAGGGCTTCCTCGCTTTCAAATACAGCACGACGCCCGGCGAACAGTTTGTCGCATTCTCCGATGAGAGCGGAATCGACAACGGCGGCTGTAGCTATTCCGAGTTTTTTCAGCAAGTGCTCGAATTATCGAGCGAAAACACCTGCGATCTAGACGCCGTTAATAGCTTCCGGACCGTCTTCGACGTCAGTAGCCAATCCGGCGTCTGGCAGGGTGATCAGTATCAAGCGTATTATTTTCCGGGCGACGACCAGAAGTTCTTTGTGTTCCTGGTGTTGGACGATAGCAAGGCGATAAAGATCGACACCGATTTCCTGGACAAGGACCAGATGCGGGCGATTGTCGCTGAGCATGTGTCGTCCTGAGCAAACGGATATTCGGGGCGGCCCTTTTGCTTTATGGCATGACGGTTTGTTGTCAGGCCTCCTTGAAAGGGGTCCGTATAACTGGGGCTAGTTCAGATCGATTTTTATTTGATGCGGCTGGCCAATGGGGCCACCATTTATTGCTAATGCTTGATTGGTGCGGCCAGCCGAGCATCTATTTGAGAGCGAAAACACTTTACTCGAATCTCTCTGAAGCCTTTATCCAAGTATGAGAGTTCGTATTCTCCCGAATGAACTCTGCGCAGATAGGCAATGTCATGAGGACCAATAACCTGCACTCCAGCTATGCTGCGACAGTTTTCCTTGAAAAGAAAAAGCTCTAGCCGCTCTTCTTTCCAAAGCCCCTTGAGCTTTAAAAAATATTTATCGATTTCGATCTTGTTGGTAAGAAAAACCGGTCGCCAACCTTCAGCCTTCCAAGATGGCGTAGAACGGTCTCTGTTGGTAGCTCCACTGGAGCTGATACTGCGAGATCCGCCATTGTCCGTGCAGGGATGCTTATACCAAGGAGGCCCTGGCTCGTCGAAAAAAACACGGCCTCCATCGATCGATTGATAGAAAAATACTTGAGCCCCACATACAGGGCATGAGGCGTTCGGATTAACATAGCTCGAGTAAGACTCGTAGCTGGGCCTGCCTACGTTGTGCGCCCGCAATGTTAAATACCCTCGAGCCCTACCACTTCCGAGCCAACCGTCACGACCCCAGCCACAATCGCAGCCCGCATGATGATTCCAAGCATTGCACATGATAGACCCCCTCATCCGATTCAGGACTACTGTCTATTCACATGCTATGAGCTAAAAGTGCAAAAACGCCGTCTGAAAGATGACGAATTGTGGCAACAAATTACTAGCAGGAGCCCGGGCTCAGATCGATTTAATTTTCCTGGGCATTGCAACGTCCGTATTCAAATCCACTTTGAAGCCAATTCCTTTAGCTCGGCGGATTTTATCGTACTGGGGCCATGGCGTCAGAGTTGATCAATTAATATGCGCTCTAACACCTTTTATCCTCTTGCCATCCCGCCAACAACGCCATAGCATTCCCCGTGCTGTGAAAAGGACCCAAGGACACACAGGACAAGGAAGCCATCGCAATGTCCTACGAGCTCTACGTCACGGGCGGCTATGGTTTTACCGAAGCCATACTACCCACGCTGTTGCATCCGTCTAATGCCGTGGACATTGCCCGGGATTATTTTACCCGGGGCTACCAGGGCCACCATATCGACCTGCCGCCGGATGCGGACTTTTCGCAAAGCGGCAACCTGACCGACACCCAGAAACGCAAGCTGCTGGACGACCTGCAGGAAGGGCGACTTGTGCTCGCCAGCCGCTATGGGCCTGGTTTTGAACTGTTCACGGAATCCAGGGCGAGCCCTGACCTGCTGCGTAACGACTTGCCACCGACACTCCGGCATCGTCTACAACAGCATTGGCCCAGCGGAGCGCGGGGGGCTTTCACCCGCTCCGACTCCCTGGCGCCGGCCATCGAGCCCGTGAGCCGTTCGCCAGAGCGTCCCGTTCCGGAAACACCTGCGCCGGGATCGGGCCCTTACCACGTCAAGCTGGTCTACCACTGGCCCGACGG
>NZ_SJDL01000062.1 GCF_004327985.1 Marinobacter halodurans | reverse complement strand
GCTTGGACAAGCGCGATGAATGGTCGTGGACCTTGGTGGAATAGTGGCGCGTCGCATATGAACGCGGCCCTGCCCAAGAAGGTGTTCGACCGCCTGTCTCTGGTAAGCTTGCTGGATACGATGAACCGGCTTCAGAGCCAACCATGAACCGCCGTGGTACGGAACCGTATGCCCGGTGGTGTGAGAGGACGGGGGAGGTGACTCCCCCTCCTACTCGATCCCGATTGTCGGTAATCCTTGCCTGATCATGCGGTTGGGGCCTGTTCGGATCGCCGGGCGCAAGCGCGGGTATGGGAACGCTCCGGCGACTGCCTTATCATGGCTTCGTGACGATAATGTGTCGTTTTCAAGGGTTGCTATAATCCCGATTCGCCCCCATTAACGAGACAATATCCATAGCAGGCTAACGGCAATACGGATCGGAATTGCCGGAAACCGGTCCAAGGGCCATGTCGGGCGACAGGTGAGAGAAGAGAATTCATGGTAAATGCCAAAGACAGAATCCTGGTACAGGAACATCTCGCCCACGAGGCGGAGCCCCGTTCGCTGAGCGCGGATGAAAAGCGCCGCCTAGAGGATGAGATCAAGGCCGAGCTGAAGGCGCGGAATGCCGTCCTGGTGGCTCACTACTACACCGATGCCGACATCCAGCGCCTGGCCGAAGAGACCGGCGGTTGCGTGGCGGATTCGCTGGAGATGGCCCGCTTTGGCAACCAGCACCCGGCATCGACCGTCGTTGTGGCCGGTGTGAAGTTCATGGGGGAAACCGCCAAGATCCTGAATCCGGAAAAGACCGTCCTGATGCCGACGCTCGAAGCGACCTGTTCGCTGGACGTCGGTTGCCCCGCAGACGAGTTCAGTGCCTTCTGTGATGCCCATCCGGACCGGACGGTGGTGGTCTATGCCAATACTTCTGCCGCGGTCAAGGCGCGCGCGGACTGGGTTGTAACCTCCAGTTGTGCGCAAAGTATCGTCGAGCACCTGGATGCCCAGGGAGAAAAGATCCTGTGGGCGCCGGATAAACACCTGGGGCGTTATATCGAGCGCACCACGGGGGCCGACATGCTGCTCTGGGATGGCTCCTGTATCGTCCATGAGGAGTTCAAGGCGCGAGGTGTGGACGACCTGAAAGCGCTGTATCCCGATGCCGCCATCCTGGTCCACCCGGAGTCGCCTGAAGCCGTCGTGGACATGGCGGATGTGGTCGGATCCACCTCGCAGCTGATCCACGCGGTCCAGACACTCCCCAACGAACGCTTCGTGGTCGCGACGGATAACGGTATCTTCTACAAGATGCAGCAGTTGGCGCCCAACAAGACGTTGATCGAGGCGCCGACGGCGGGCAACGGCGCGACCTGCCGCAGCTGTGCCCACTGCCCGTGGATGGCCATGAACGGCCTGGAAAACCTGCTGCACGTGCTGCGCACGGGGGATCAGGAGATCCGGGTGGACGAGGCCCTGCGCGAAGATGCATTACGGCCACTGCGGCGGATGCTGGATTTCACGGCGTCAATGAATCTCAAGACGGCCGGTAACGCCTGATCCGGTATAACGATAACGCTGCCGGATAGCCGGTCAGGCTATCCGGTTCTCCTCCCTGCGACGTTGACTGGGCCTCACTGCTGGTCCTCGTGCATCGCCCGTGTTATCTGTGACAGTCGCTGGGTGACGATCTCATGGGTTGGTGTACCCGGCGGCGCCTTGTTCTGCGCCTCGCGGAGCTGGCGTATTGCCGCCTCCTGATCGCCCATCAGCAGATAGTATTCAGCCCGTGCCCGGTGGACACCGACGATATTGCGGGCCTGGCCCTCGGCGTCCGACAGTTTCAGCCAGATATAGGCTTTCTCGGGGTAGTCGTTGGCCAGTTTACCGTAGACCTCAGCCGCTCTCTGGGCATGGTTACCCGCATAGAGCGAGTCTCCCAGTTGATAGCGAATCGGGTAGTTGCCCGGATTGCGGCGCAGGGCTTCGTCCATCAGTGCAATGGCTTCGTCCGTCTTTTTCTCCCGGGTCAGCGTTTCGGCCAGTGTCACCTGGAAGGTGATACGACCGGGGTAGTCCTTCAGCAAGTCTTTCAATATCTTTTCCGCACCGGGCGCGTCGTCGGCTGCCAGCTTCGCCACGGCAAGCCCATAGCGCGCCGACGGTGGGGGCAGGGCGTCTTTGCGGCCGACGTACTCCTGGAACATTTCCACCGCTTTTTCCGGTGTCTGGGCATAGTGCACCATGATGCGTGCGCGAACCAGGTGGTACTCCAGGGAGTCATCATATTCACGTTGTGGGTACTGGTTTGCCCGGTTGCGGGTATCGGCAATCCGGTTTTCGGTCAAGGGGTGAGTCTGCAGGTATTCCAGGGCCTCGCCGCCCTGGAGGCGGCTCTGGCGCATCATGATTTCGAACATTTCCGGCATGCCCTCGGGATCGAAGCCCGCGGCCTCCAGCATGTCGAGGCCGACCCGGTCAGCCTCCCGTTCGTTGGCCCGGCTGTACTGGAGCATGTTCTGCACGGCAGCGGCCTGGGAACCGGCGATCGTAGCGATCCCCACATCGGACTTGGTGACGGCGGAGAGAATAATACCGGCCAGCATGCCGGCCATCGCCAGCGGTGCGTTCTGTTCCTGACGCTCCATGCGACGGGCAAAATGACGCTGGACCAGGTGCCCGAGTTCGTGCGCCATGACCGACGCGAACTCCTGTTCGGTCTTCGCGTTCAGGAAAAGGCCCCCATTGACGCCGATCACGCCACCGGGAACGGCGAAGGCGTTGATCTCGTCACTGTCGATGACCACCATCTTCAGGTCGCGGTTCTGCAACTGGGCATAGGGCACCAGTCGATGGACGAGGGTGGACAGGTAATCCAGCACCAGTGGGTCCCCGATTTCCGGGGTGGATCGGCGAATGGACTGCAGAACCTGTTGGCCAATGGCGGCTTCCTGCTGCTCTGAAATCAGGCCGCCGCCCACCCCGCCCAGTGAGGGCAGGTTGCTGTCTTCGGCGAATACGGGCGTTGCTGTGGCCAGGCAGATGGCCAGCCCGGCCGTCAGCCCCAGGAGTCCCTTGCGACAAAAGTGGGGGACTAACACGTGATTCATAACGGGCCTGATATACTCCTGTTGACATGAGATGGGCTGTGTAGCTTTCTGTTTACACGGTGGATCATGACAGATTCAAGCGACTTTGGAAGTATTCGACACTATGGCAGACCATTTTCTGGACACAAGCGGGCTTCACTGCCCGATGCCGCTGCTCAAGACCAAACTTCAGCTCAACAGCATGCAGCCCGGCGAGAGTCTCGAGGTTATCTCTACAGACCCGGGATCGGCCAAAGATATCCCGTCTTTCCTTGAATTAACCCGGCATGCACTGGAAAAGTCGGAAGAATCCGAGGGAGTCTTCCGTTTTCTGATACGCTGTGGCGATTCGCGCTAGACGGAGCGGTTAATGGTCAGGATTATCCGGGCACTTGCCCACAAATATTTTTCGGATGATGAAGCGGTCATCCTGTTTCTTTTGCTGGTTCTCGGAACCTTGGCGGTTATCTGGATCGGGGATACCCTGGCTCCGGTCATCGCCTCCGTGATCATTGCTTTCATCCTCCAGGGGCTGGTTACCAAGATGACCAGCCATGGCGTGCCCAACCTGGTCGCCGTGATACTCGTCTTCCTGCTGTTCCTCGGCGTGCTGGTGGGCTTCCTGCTGGGTATGATGCCGCTGTTGTGGTCGCAATTGACGTCGCTGGCCGGCGAGACACCACGCATGTTCCGGGAAATGCAGGCCTACCTGGAGCTGCTGCCCCAGGAGTACCCGCATCTTGTCTCGATGGCGCAGATCAACAACCTGTACCAGCAGGCCACCAGCGAAGCGGCCAACTTCACCCAGTGGCTGGTATCGTTTTCCCTGTCGAGCATCCCCGACGTCATGGCGATCCTGATCTATCTGGTGCTGCTGCCGATCCTGGTGTTCTTCTTCCTCAAGGACCGGGACCTGCTGGTAAATGCCCTGGCATCGACCCTGCCGCAGCAGCGGCCGATGATGCGCCGTATCTGGGCCGAGGTGAACCAGCAGTGTGCCAACTACGTGCGCGGCAAGGCACTGGAGATCGTCATCGTCGGTGGCGCGACCTTTGTTGCCTTCAGGCTGTTGGGCCTGCCGTACGCGGCCTTGCTGTCCCTGCTGGTGGGCCTGTCGGTGGTGATCCCCTATATCGGGGCCGCGGTCGTGACGGTGCCGGTGGCCATGATTGGCCTGTTTGCCTTTGGCTGGAGCAGTGAGTTCATCTGGCTGATGGTCATCTACGGCATCATCCAGGCACTGGATGGAAACGTACTGGTGCCGGTCCTGTTCTCCGAGGTCAATAACCTTCATCCGGTCGTGATTATCATCGCGGTGCTGTTCTTCGGCGGCATCTGGGGGCTGTGGGGCGTGTTTTTCGCCATCCCGCTGGCGACGATGCTGAAGGCGATCTTTGCCGCCTGGCCGGTGCATCATTCGTTGCCGTCCGAGGATCAGAGGGCAGCGTAGGCGAAGACGCTGACGGCAGCTCGGGCCTGCCGTCAGCACGGGGGCGTTACAGGCCCTGGGCGGCCTCAAGGACCTCTTCGACGTGGCCCGCAACCTTCACCTTGCGCCATTCCTGGCGCAGTACGCCTTCCTTGTCGATCAGGAAGGTGCTGCGTTCCACACCCAGGCTTTCCTTGCCGTACATTTTCTTCAGCTTGATCACGTCAAACAGCTTGCACACGGTTTCTTCCTTGTCGGACAGCAGCTCGAACGGGAAGGACTGCTTCGCCTTGAAGTTCTCGTGCGACTTGATGCCGTCGCGGGAGACGCCAAAGATCACCGTATCCGCCTTCTCGAAGGCATCGTGGTGATCGCGGAAATCGCCGCCTTCGGTGGTGCAGCCGGGCGTACTGTCCTTCGGGTAGAAGTAGATAACGACGTTTTTCCTGCCGCGATAATCCGACAGGCTGACGTCCTGGTCACCGGTGGCCGGCAGGGTAAAATCCGGGACCGGTTGGTTCAGTTCAACGGTACTCATGGCATCTCCTTTCTGAGAAATGAATGTTTCAGCGGTCTATACGATGAAAAGTCTGTCAGGCGGTCATATAGAATGGTTGTTTCGGCTGTCAGCCGCAATTACCATTACCGTTTTACGCGAACGGAGTCATTATGATCACTGGTAGCCTCGTTGCCCTGGCCACCCCCATGCACCCCGATGGAGAAATTCATTGGGAGGAGCTGGATCGCCTGGTCGATTTCCACCTGGACAATGGCACCCACGGGATCGTTGCCGTCGGCACGACCGGTGAGGCGTCCACCCTTGATCCGGATGAGCATTGTCGTGTCATCGGCCATATTATTAAACGGGTCAATGGTCGCATTGCCGTGATTGCAGGCACCGGTGGTAACTCCACGCGGGAAGCGATCGAACTGACCGCAGAAGCCCACAAGCTGGGTGCCGATGCCTGCCTTCTGGTCGTGCCTTACTACAACAAGCCGACCCAGGAAGGACTTTATCGCCATTTCCGTACCATCGCTGAAGCGGTTCCCGTCGATCAGATCCTCTATAATGTGCCGGGCCGGACATCCTGCGACATGATGAACGAGACCGTGGAGCGCCTGGCCGATATTCCCAATATCGTCGGTATCAAGGATGCGACCGGTAATATTCCCCGGGGTGAGGAACTCATCCAGCGGGTCGACGGTCGTATGGTGGTCTATTCCGGTGACGATGCGACGGCAGCCGACCTGATGCTGGCTGGCGGCAAGGGCAATATCTCCGTGACCGCCAACGTGGCGCCGCGGGGTATGGCAGACCTTTGTGAAGCCGCTATTGCCGGAGACCGGGACCGGGTCGCCGCCATCAACGAAAAGCTGATGCCGCTCCACCGCAAGCTCTTCCTCGAGGCCAACCCGATTCCCGTCAAGTGGGCCCTGCACCGTATGGGGCTGATTAGCGAGGGTATCCGTTTGCCGCTGACGCCCCTTGATCCAAAGTTCCATTCGGAGGTCGAGGAGGCGCTGGTCAGCGCAGGTGTCCTTTGAGTCAATCCAAACAGATAGGGGCGGACCGGAAAGGCTCGTCCCGGAGTCGTTTGATGCATTCTGAAACCCGACCGGCCCGCCTGATGGCAGGCGTCCTGATGCTGGGCCTGCTGTCAGGCTGCAGTATCATTCATGACCGTTCCAATGAGTATCGTTCGGCACAGACCGGGAAACCGGTAAAAGTGCCGGACTGGCAGAGCAGCGAACACATCCAGCCAGCCTATCCCATCCGGGATACGCAGACAGGCGATCAGGTGGCAACGGGTGAATTCGAATTGCCCAACCCACCGGACATGACGTCAGAAATACTGGACGAGAACTACGTTATCGAAGAGCTGAACGGCCAGCTCTGGCTGCTCGTCAACGAGGTCCCCGGGCGCGTCTGGCCCATGGTCTCATCCTACCTGACCGAGCGAGGGCTCGGCGTGGCCCGGGATAACCCGCAGATTGGCCTGTTGCAGACCGAAGTGGCGGATTTCAGCTCTAGGGCGCGTAACCTGCTGGACATCACCAACGAAAGTCCTGACAAGCTCACCGTGGTGCAGTCGCGGATATCGCCGGGCGTTCGCCGAAAGACCACCGAGATCCAGTTCCGGATCAACAAGGTCGACGGACGGCCTGACGGGATGCTGCAGTGGCCGTCGGAAACCTCCGATGCCAAGGAAGAACGCAAACTCCTGTCCGACCTGGGCGATTTCCTGAAGCAGCGTGAAGACACCAAGTCCTATTCCCGCGCGGCGTTGAACATCCCCAGCGCGCCGAAGGTGAAAATGGTGGCCGGGCAGAGCAGCGACCCTCACATCGAGATGGCATTGAGTTTCGACCGCGCCTGGTCGGAAGTGACGCGGTCCCTGTCAGAGGCGAAGATTCCGGTTGTTGACATCGATCGCAGTGCCGGCCAGTTCTACGTGGACTTCCGCACCGAGGATGAGCGAGAGCCGGGCTGGTTCAGCTGGTTTGCAGATCCCGACAAACCGGAGTACACCTATCTTGTCAGTATCCGGCAGGAGGGTGATGTCGTGAGCCTGAGAACCCGGACCGCACCGGATTACCACGGTAACGATCGGTCGGCTCGTCTGCTGTCCACACTGTTCGAACATCTCTATTAATCAGTCAAGTCTATCCGGCGGCCGCACAGGCCGCCACGTACACCGGAGAAAGAAAATGGAAAAGCGCGAAGCGCTCTATTCAGGTAAAGCCAAGTCGGTCTACCGGACCGATGATCCCGACCGCTTCGTTCTGCTGTTTCGCGATGACACCTCGGCTTTCGATGGTGAGAAGAAAGAACAGCTGGCCCGCAAGGGTATGGTCAACAACCGTTTCAACGCGTTCATTATGGAGAAGCTGGAAGCGGCCGGAATCCCGACGCATTTCGAGAAGGTCCTGTCTCCGGTGGAATCCCTGGTCAAGAAGCTGGACATGTTCCCGGTTGAATGTGTTGTCAGGAACTACGCCGCCGGCAGCCTGTGTCGGCGCCTCGGCGTTGAGGAAGGGCAGGCCCTGCAGCCGCCGACGTTCGAACTGTTCCTGAAGAACGACGAACTGCACGACCCCATGATCAACGAATCCCTGGCCGAGACCTTCGGCTGGGCGGGCGCTGATGACCTCGCCCAGATGAAGGCCCTGACCTACAAGGTCAACGAGGTCCTCAAGAAGCT
Source organism: Marinobacter halodurans (assembly GCF_004327985.1). Classification (GTDB taxonomy): domain Bacteria; phylum Pseudomonadota; class Gammaproteobacteria; order Pseudomonadales; family Oleiphilaceae; genus Marinobacter_A; species Marinobacter_A halodurans. Next base: position 2,723 of record NZ_SJDL01000062.1, on the reverse strand, counting down.
GTTTGACGACGCCGGCATGCTGCTGGTGGATTACAAGCTGGAATTCGGCCGCTTCAACGGCCAGATCGTCCTGGGTGATGAATTCAGTCCCGACGGCTGTCGCATCTGGGACAAGGAAACCCGCAAGAAGATGGACAAGGACCGCTTCCGCCAGGGGCTCGGCGAAGTGATCGAAGCCTATGAGGAAGTGGGCCGTCGACTGGGTATCCAGTTCGACTAAGGGGCCCCGGTATCGGCAGCCGGGTTGAACACCCCGACAACAAACCAAGAACAGGAAGGTGACATATGCGTAAAACCGCCATTGCACTACTGGGTGGCCTCGGTTGTTTTAGCTCGGTGGCTGCGGCAGACGTGGTGGGTGTGGGTGCCCAGGTGAGTTACTGGGATTCCGACCTGACCGGTACCGCCAGCCAGAACAGTGACGTGGTTGATGTCGACGACGACCTGAACCTGGACCGCGACGACAACGTCAACCTGACGGCGATTTTCGAACATCCGATTCCCGTATTGCCCAACGTTCGGGTGAATTACACCGCGATCAAACAGAGCGGGAACGGCCAGCTTGGTGTCGATGGCTATGGCGGTCTGGCACCCGATGTGCCTGTCCATTCGGAACTGGACCTCGATCAGCTCGACCTGACCCTTTACTACGAGTTGCTCGACAACTGGGTCAACCTGGACGCAGGTCTGACCGTGCGCAAGCTTGATGGCGATCTGCAGGTTGAGGAACGGGTGCCGGGCGGCAACCGGACACGTACAGAAATCGACGCTGTGCTGCCCATGCTGTATGCGGCCGCCCGTTTCGATCTTCCGTTGACCGGCCTCTCCGTGGGAGTCGAGGGTAACGGCATCAGCTATGGCGGTGATTCGCTGCTGGATGGTTCCGCCTACGCCCAATATGACCTGTCCGTGCTGCGACTCCAGGCCGGCTACCGCAAGATGAGCATCGACTACGAGGACGGTAACGACGCCATGGATGTCGATCTGGGCGGGCCTTTCATCAGTGCAGGTCTGGATTTCTGATCGTTGGACCGGAAAGATCCCGGGACATTACAAGAGCGCCATCTGGCGCTCTTTTTTTATGGGCATGGTTAGAATAGGCTTTACAGCAGTTTGAATCGGGCAGTGTGTTCGCCACCCGACGCATCGGGCGGCAGCCCGGGCACCGTCTTTCCATACATGAATTCCGATTACCGACAGGGAGATTACCTTGAAGATTCTGGTCACCGGCACGGCAGGCTTTATCGGTTCCCACCTGGCTCATCGCCTCCTTGACCGTGGGGATGAAGTCATCGGCGTGGACAACGTCAACGACTATTACGACGTCAGCCTGAAAGAAGCGCGTCTCGAGCGCCTGACATGCCGTGAAGGCTTCACCGAAATCCGCAGGGATGTCGCCGATCGGGCCGCCATGGAGGCCGTCTTCCGGGACTATCAGCCTGAGCGGGTCGTCCACCTCGCCGCGCAGGCGGGTGTGCGCTACTCCCTGGAAAACCCGCACGCCTATGTCGATGCCAACCTCGTGGGTTTCATGAATATCCTGGAGGGTTGCCGCCACAACGACGTGAAGCACCTGGTGTACGCGTCCAGCAGCTCGGTCTACGGCGCCAACGAAACCATGCCGTTCTCGGTCCATGACAATGTAGACCACCCGCTGAGCCTGTACGCGGCCTCCAAGAAAGCCAACGAGTTGATGGCGCATACCTACAGCCACCTGTATCGCCTCCCGACCACCGGGCTGCGTTTCTTTACCGTTTACGGCCCCTGGGGCCGACCGGACATGGCGCTGTTCATCTTTACCCGCAAGATCCTGGCGGGCGAGCCCATCGATGTCTTCAACCACGGCCACCACAAGCGCGACTTCACCTACATCGACGACATCGTCGAGGGCGTGGTCCGCACCCTGGATCACGTTGCCGAGCCCAGCAGCGACTGGAGCGGGGAAAGCCCGGACCCTGGCACCAGCAATGCGCCGTACCGGATCTACAACATCGGCAGCAACAACCCGGTCGAACTGAGCCGGTTCATCGAGATTATCGAGGAGCGGATCGGCCGCAAGGCCGAGAAGAACCTGCTGCCCCTGCAGCCGGGCGACGTACCGGCCACTTACGCCGATGTCGACGCCCTGATCGACGACGTCGGCTACAAGCCGGATACCCCCGTCGAAGAGGGCATTGCACGTTTCGTAGACTGGTATCGGTCGTTTTACGGGGTGTGATAAAGAGAGTGATAAAGAGGGGCGAAATTTTTTGCCGATCCGCCCCAAAAACCGGTTGACCCCCGGGGGGCGGATCAGTATGATTCTCCCCCGTTGACGGAGGACCATAGCTCAGTTGGTTAGAGCGCTACCTTGACATGGTAGAGGTCGGCAGTTCGAATCTGCCTGGTCCTACCAATTAAAAAGCGCCCTTTAAGGGCGTTTTTTAATGGGTTAAAGAGTTGCGATTTGAACTGCCGAAGGCGGTTCGACTCGAGCGCCAGCGAGAGAACGTCGGAGCACCGCGACGACGGCCCAAAGGGCGAGGCGAAGCCGAGTAATCTGCCTGGTCCTACCACCAAATATCCTGAAAAAGCGCCTCATGTAGGCGCTTTTTTATTGGTGCGCCAGGCATGGCGCGTAGCGCCTTGACGGGCGCTGTTCTGGTACAGGTGGTGCTGGCCGGATGACTTGGGGGTGCAAGTCCCCTGTGGGCCCGGTAAGGGGAACTACTAGCCGAACGGCA
>NZ_SJDL01000061.1 GCF_004327985.1 Marinobacter halodurans | reverse complement strand
AAATAAACGCTGCGGTCGGGACCGAGAAAAACAGAGATGCAAAGAGGCTGATCAGCCTTGATTCAATTGGCCCGCCTTGGCCACTATTCCTTGCCATTTTCCGTGACTACTCCTTGTGTATAACGCGTAGCACAGCGGCGACCTTGGAGTGGCGACGAAGGAGCCACGGAAAGGGCGTCCGGCGGCCATCGGCCGCGAACTGCTGCGCCTTGTTAGTCACTAGCCGAGTGAATGGCGTGGGTTTTCAGATACCCGTCCAACTCCCGGCATGCTTGTACATACTCGAAAAAAGCGCCTGCAAAAGTCATAAGATTGTCGTTGTTCAATCTGACCCTTGATAAGGTTTCGATTGAACTGAAATGTGTCGAGTCTTGGACCTTCATCAACAGAGCTACCAGCGGGGCTTCAAGAAATATAAGCTGTGCCATGATCTTATCAATGTGCCCCAAAGACCTAACCCTGTAGTTTTCAAAGTATTGAAGCCAATTTGCCTGGCCTCCTTGCCAGAAGGCCAATGGGGCCTCTCCATTAGGCTCTAATCTAGCGAAAACAGCTTCGATGTCTTGCTTTTCCAGGGTTTGGAAATCGAGTTTGGCCGGATCCGCCTTAGAGAAACCGGCGATCTGGGTCCTGCAATCTTGCACTACAAGATTCGCCCAACGTGTTACAAAAGGATAGATTGTTTTCTTTTCTCGCACCTCTTTGAAGTGCACTACTATCAAATAGAAAACATAACTCGCCAATACTGACGCAAGCACTGCTTCGAATACCAGCCCTATCTCATGAAAGCCGTCAACTGGCTCAGAAATTTTATTGAATATGAACAACTTCAACAGCAGCAGAAGCACCGAAATGAATGCTGCCAAATTGACTGCTCTTGGAATTGTCCTCCAAAACACTACGAAATTACTCCCTGACTAACGCCACACATCACCGGCATCAAAAGGCAGAGCGACGAAGGAGCGGAGCTTTTTGATGTCCGAGTGCATGTGATTGTTAGGCTTAGTTTTGGCTTAATATCTGAAGAACCTGCCCATCCAAACTGACCTTCGCAGTAACGGAATTTTTGACTACCCCACCAAACGCATTCTTTCCCCTAAAAGTAGTCTTTACAATCAGGTAATCGCCACGATCCCAGTAAACGGTTTTGACATGTTCGTAGCTATCAGGATCATTCATGGATTCCTTGATAACCCTCTCAAGATTACGATGCGATCCATCCCATGCGCTGAACTGAGATTCTATTTTCTTTTTTCTTGCTTCAGCGGCTATTTTCTTTTGTTTTTCTTCTTTTATCTTACCGACGTAAAACGCCACTTTGTTTTTATAAAGCTCGCTGTCAGGGTGCATATTTAGCAATTGCTGGTACAACCCCCTATTTTTCTCAAATTTTTCGGTCGGGACAGACTTCAGTTCGGCTAATAGCTTTTCAGTCTTTTTGGCTTTTTGAATGGCCGATAGCTCGTTCTTTGCTTGAGTATTCAATTGCCCAAGCTCTTTGTCGCCAGATACAAGGTATTTGTTAGATTGAGAGATGGCCGCCTGATAATCTTTTCCAGTAATCGCGCTCTTGACGCGGGACATTATCTGCTCGCGGTTGGCATTGAAGTAATCAATGTTGTCCTGCCGCAATTGGGCTGCCTTTTCCGCTTTTTCCTGGGCCTGCTGCGCCGCCAACTCTTGTTCTTTTCGCTCTTGAGCCTGTCCAACAAAAAAGCCAAACGCCATAAATAAGATAAATATTGAAATTGCTCTCGCCTTGACAGGAAAATCTTTATTTGTCTTTGAGTAGACAAAATTTCTTACCGGCGGGAGCAAAAGAGCTGCGGCGGCAATGAGGCTCAGCCCAGCCAAGGGTGATTCAACCAAGGAAAGGACCCCGGCCAATAGGAAAAGGACACCAAATACCCAATTAAGTGTCAGATACAGATACTTCACTATTTTCTCCTTTTGCATCGCTGCATCCCATGATGCCTAACGCCCGTGCTCAGCGGCCGATTTGGAGGCGCAATGCGCCGGAAAAGCGGTCCGCTGCAGCCGCTGGTTAGAAGACGATTCACCCTTTTCATGGCGGTCCTAATTCCCAACCGGCATACGGACACCAGGGCCCCTTTCTCTCTTTCGATACAAAGCACCATGCTACCGGCAGACTCGGGCGTTGCGACGAACAGCCCCACAACTTGGGCACCATTCTGAAAACAAGAAAAACGCCAAACCTGGCTTCCAGTATCGCGGACCATTTTTCTGGCCTTGGCCATTACTCGGAGCCGGAACGCTCCCGCTTTGCATTGACGCCAAGGCCTTTCATCCAATCATCCTCAGATGATTTCAGGAAGCCTTGGCTTCTAACGCCCGCCATCACCGGTGACAAAACCGTAGCGAAGCGGAGGTTTGGCATCCGGTGCATGGCCTGGTTATGTGGTGGTCTACTCCCAAGCTACCAACCTTCATATCGAATTCCATGTTTTTCCAAGTAATCCCCCTGCCTTTCAAGGTAACTCTTGGTACGAACTGTGTAGTCCTCTCCCTTCTTTTCGTGATCATACGGCTTGGCCTTGAAACGCCCAACTTCAATGGCATTCTCACCCCGGTTCATGATCCACGCAACCACCGTTCCGCCTGGTGCCAAGCCAAGAACAAGGTTGTATCGCGGGCGTTCCACCATCTCGCCAAAGCGCTCGAATGCGGCAACTTCCTTCATCTTTTCTTCGATCTCGTCCGGGTTTTCCAGTCGGATCAGGGCCTCATAGGATTCTTGCTCTGCAAACGAAAACCAGCGGATAAGGAAGACTTCCGGCATCGTTTGCCATTCAGCCGAAGCCCCGTGTGGTTTTTTCCAGCAACAGGATACAATCCCAATAGGCGCCCGCCAGCCAATGTCCTTGGACAAGGATTCAACAAAGAACTTATCCACCCAAACATCGTAGTGTTTCGGTGCTACGACATTGATGTTGCGATATGTGCTGTTGGGGCCGTGCCTTGGCCCCTCTGATTCCGTTGGTTCCGAACACCCAACCAGTGCCAGAATACAGAGACTGATCATCCAACGCTTGATACTCATAGAAGTCTCCATTTATTCACTGGTTTTATTCGGGTAAACAGCCCGCCGGCCATTTTTTGCAGGCCTGAACGGGTAAAGCGGCCCCATTTCCAAATAATGATCAGAATGATGAATGTACCGTTGCTTGAGCAGCGCTTTGGTTTCAGGAGACAGCCGCAAGTCTTGGCCGTGCCAGACGTGAGCGGCAAGGTTTCTGGCAACAGTTACAAGTTCTTGAGGTAGAGAATAAGAAGCATCTGTCGGATCAATTTGATCAAAAGGCACTCCGGCATCGAGAGCCAGCTTGTGAATCAGGTACAGAGGAATTCTGGAGTATTCTCCCCGAACTTCTCGGTCCAGCCACAGGTGCAGAGCGACGTTATTTCCGCTCAGACTCGGCTGAGTGGGCAGCATGGGCAGGCGCTTTTGTTCGATGTCCAAGCTGGCCATTGGATTGAGGGAACCGATCCAGCCCTCGGCCTTGATCAGGGCTCGTTCCTGCAACATGCGAGAGAACTCAAAACTGGCCTCTGGATTTTGACGATCCTTGCCCGTGATCACTAACGGCGGACGCACTTCAATTCGCTCATGGAATTGTTCTGGATATCCTCCGCCAATGTCGGAATGCGCACCAGGCAAAACCCATTCGCTAAAATTCCCGGGCAAATTGCCCGATTCACTTCGCAGGCTGTTTAACGAGAAGTTGTGCCGGCGCTCATCTCTCGCAACAAACTGGACGGCCTGCTGGACATGCTCCGGTTTTACATTGACGTTGATACGTCCCGTTTCCGCATCGTGAGCGGAAAAATCGAGATTGCCCACATCGGCAACTCCAGCCACGGTGTCAAATAAACCCAGAAAACGAACCGTTACCTTCTCAGGCCATGGGATGCCTTCCCGCTCGAACGCTTTGACCAATGCCCCTTTGTATTCGCCGTACAGGGAGCCCGTTGTGTCAAACACTTCCCGGCTGACAAAATGCCGTGCCGTTGCCGCGCCCCTGCTAAAACCGAACACATCGATGATCAATTCATCAACGGGATCATTGACCCTGTTGGCAACCTCCAGGGTGAGCTTCTCGGCACCATCTTCAATTTTCCTGAGGATGCCTTGCTCTCCCAGCCCCAAGCCCATACTTTGGCCATCATCCGGTTCACCAAACTTGGTGCCCACGCCTGAAATATAAACGGAGAGCCGGTAAGTAGGAGAACCGTCTTGCTCTATGGTGTCCTTGAAATAAAGCGATTCCAGCTTTGACACGTTGGTTTCGGCATTAAGATAACTGCCTTCCATCACCTGCGACAGTTCACTGCTGCACTCTTCTTCCGAGATGGCTCCGGCGGCATTGGCCGTCAGACAGTCTTCAAGTTCATGCTGGTAAGCGCGGGTGTTGCCACGATTATTACCTGTACCATCGAAAAAGATGCCAGCTTCTACCCGAACCTTGGGGCGATCTTCTTCGGCGGGGGAGTCTTCCGGCTCTTCGTCCGCCAAGCCTTCGTCAATTAACGCACCCTTCTGAGCAGCTTTGCGAACAAATTCCTGCGGGTCTTTATCCAGCAACTTTTTGGCGGCAGGAGTAAGCTGGCCTTTGTCATCCAGCGCTCCAGCCTTGGCGAAGTCCACAACCGGTGCGGTGTTGGTGGCAACACCCAAAATCACTCGTGGATTACCGCTGACAATGGAACCACCATGACTGGTCGGGCTGCCAAGGTAGGCCACCGGCATACCATCGGCCAACGCCAACGGGTAGCCTTGGGTAATAACCGCACCGCAGCCGGTGACATCGCCAACCCGGGCAATGGGCTTACCTTCAACAAGGATGCTGGAGCCGTTTGGCATGATGGGGGAGGAGCCGTGCCCTTTGATCGGGCAAACGTGCATATCGCCGACGCAGGCGGCAATCAGATTGCTCATGGTCAGAGTTCCTTTCTGCTGAGGAGTAGCTTCCTGGCTACCCGTGATTAAACCTTGTTCAAAACCCGCGATTCTAGCATGGTTGGCACCACATAACGCCAGCAATAAACGGCGCCCTGACAAGGGCGTCCGGTGGAGGCCGAAGGCCGGAACGAATTTGATTGCCTTGTTATACACAAGGCTACCAGCCCCACCAGCGTTCGACCCTGACAATGCCGCGCCAGATACCCCCGAGAATAGATGGAAAAAGTTGCGGGAGTAGCAATGCCAACAAAGCAAAGATGATGATACAGGCGATCAGGTAGGTACTGCTGAGAAACCCGCCCCAGAACGCGAGCTCTTTATTAACACCAAGCCAAATAAACGCTGCGGTCGGGACCGAGAAAAACAGAGATGCAAAGAGGCTGATCAGCCTTGATTCAATTGGCCCGCCTTGGCCACTATTCCTTGCCATTTTCCGTGACTACTCCTTGTGTATAACGCGGAGCTAAGCGGCCGGTTTGGAAGCGCAACCGCGCTGGAAAACCGGTCCGGTGGAGGGCCGTAGGCCCGGAACGTACTTGAGCGGCTTGTTAAATGCTGGACCATGCAACCACCAACAACAGTACGGTGCCAGGTAGGGCCACCACAGTTGGTACGGCATAATGCCAAAGAGCTCCTTTAGGCATGGCCCCCCGACAAACATAGGAAATACCTGCTGCAATCCAAGCTAAGGGCGTGGCAATCGTCAGCCCAAGCAAACCGACACCAAAACTTAGTGCCGCTAGAAAAGCACCACCATTACCGCCACCAGGAGGCAAGGTAGATAAATTGATAACTGCGAATGTGGTAGCGCCAACAAATGCAACCATTGCCGCTGCCAAACAGAACTTGTAGACACCGACCATTCACAGTTCTCCATGACTACGCATTTAACGCTGAGCTTAGCGGCGACCTTGTAATGGAGGCGAAGCCGCAATGAAAAGGGCGTCTGGCGGCCTCCGGCCGCGTACTACAGCGACTTGTTAAAATCTTTGCTTTGGGCCATGCGCAGACAAGAGGTAGTTTGGCGCATAGCCAGAGAACAAGACGCTGCCAGAAATATGCCCAGTGACGATCACCACTGCCACACCAATGAAAATAGATAGTGAAAATGGCTCGGTAACCAGGGCAAAAATGAGCCCGGCGGCAGCCAGTAAAGTGCAAAACAGGAAAAAACCGGCCAGCCCCCTGAAGAAAGGCCTTACTTTAGCTACCTGATCTCTACTCACTGGTTCATGCAACATAGACTTTTAACGCCATGCGCAGCGGCCGGTTTGGCGCGCGCAGCGTGACAAACCGGTCCGACTGACGCTACTTGTTAGAAGCCGTTCACCCGTTTGTATTGAGGTCCCAATCCCCAATTCGCATGCGGACACCAAGGCCCCTTTCTCTTTTTCGATACAAAGCACCATGCTACTGGCTGACTCTGGATTTGCGACGAACAGCCCCACAACTTGGGCACCATTCTGACAACAAGAAAAAAGCCAAACCTGGCTTCCAGCGTGGCGAGCCATTTTTCTGGCCTTGGCCATTACTCGGAGCCGGACCGCTCCCGCTTTGCATTGATGCCAAGGCCTTTCATCCAATCATCCTCAGATGATTCAGGAGCCTTGGCCTTCTAACGCTCAGCTCACCGCGCAAATTTTAGATGGCGCTTTTTGTGCGTCCATTTGCACAAAAGGTGACAGCTAAAATTTGTCCGGTGGAGCTGCTGGTTAGGCTAATTTCACACGAGTTGTGCAATTGACTCAACTCGGTATTGTGTGGCTCTTATGCCTTGAATAAAAGGTAATATATGTTCGCGAAATTCTTCTATTGAACAGTTATCTGTTACTACATTAATCTCATTCGCAGACCGCTCTGCATTAATTACAACAGATATACTACTTATATCTTTGACGAAAGCATTTAAATACATTTCATATTCTTCAGTTTTAGGAATATTTGGGCACTCCGGACGTATATCATTTTTATTAATTTGGCGCATTTTTATTTTATAGTTCATTTGAATTCCTAAAATTTAGATAATACTAGAATTACATTGCTGTCACCGGTTAGGCTTTTTTATTTTTAACCCTCTCTCGGCCATGACCTGATTTTCAGCAATTAGTACACACATAATCGGCGTTTAGGCTTTAAATTTTATTAAAAATCGATTTCGAAATATTCCAAATTTTTAATATCGTAGATACGAAAAACGCACCTATACCAAACCTAAAATAGTAACCAGTCATGAAGATAAGGGATGCCATGAGAAGTGAGTAAAGACCTTCGTGTCGATAACTCGCGCCAAAAGCACTAATTAAACTCTCGAATGGACTATCACTATAGCTCCACTGATAATTTACTCCCCAAATCACAAAAGCAATGACAATAGTCAGACCAACGATGCGATAAACTTTAGCACACGATTCCACATAAGGAGGATCAATACTCTCTAGATCATGATCAATCTCCAAGCTATCCCTATTATCAGATATTTCCAATTTCCGTTTATTGAAGCGTTGAATTAAATAATGACAGAATACGGCATGAATTCCACTAGCAATAATCCCAAGTACAATTCCTTGACCCCAGCTTCTGGTAACTTGGGTCGATGTTAACAAGGTTTCTGTCACAATGGCTCCAGCTAACGCAATGACAGGAATAAACCATTTCTTTCTCGAAAACAATGAAATAAATAATACAATAATAAAGCTAATAGGGTCTAACAATCTGGCAATGAGCGTTGCTATAAATAAAGTGAAACCTTCTTGATCGTGAAGCCCGTTTGATTTAACTGTATCAGTAGGATTGTCAGCCAAACCAATTATTTTAATTGGCTTATATTCAGCTGTTGCTATATCCATTTCAGAAAGCAATCCTGTCATTTTATTTACTTTATAAAATCCATACCTAGGAGCAGTATTCGGGTCACCGCCACAATTTAAATTATGTATCTCTCTTACATTGATTTCGATAATTTTGCTATCTTTTGGGTCTGCTTCCAACTGGATTCTCAGACACTCACGCGCATCACTTCTTTTGCTCTCAAGATGACCCATTACCCCATCTATTATCGTACCCTCTCCTTTTATAGCTAAGGAATATGTGGGAATAATAAGCAACAGCATAATTATGACTATTTTTTTCATACTTATTCTCTGGAGATAGAACTCTAATTATATGAGGAGTCCTCTATATTATGGAGAACACGAGTGCCTAACGCAGAGTTAAGGGGGCCGGCGGAGCGTAGCTGGCTCCCCTTGAACGACTTGTTATACGATTTTTCTATTTCTTAGCTCTAAAAATATTGCGATTAATAGAAGAGCCGAAACTGAACAAGCAATAAAAAGACCAAAATTAAGACCGAATATTAAATTTTCGCTACCATCAAGAAACTTCATAGAACCGCCATAAAGCCTCTTTGTAGCATAAGCAACCAAAAAACTACCCATAACCGACAAACTTAATAGAGCGGAAAGCAGAACTTGGCGTTTTACCCACAGAAGCCATAATCCAATGAGGCCTATGCACGAATTAGTAAGAAGCTGCCAAACCTCATGGATTCGGACATGAGGTGTCCAATCAGGATTGAAAACGTGAGTTGAATTAAACTCAGTAATCGGGCTACCCACAGAATAGAACAAGATGCAAATCGTAATAAGCAGTCTAGATATCATTATTAAACATCCATATTTTGCGATGAACGCACTGTATAACGCAAGCCATGAGCCGCGGCTGCGAAGCAGCCGTCGCGCTCGATGGCCTTGTTAGGCTTCTTATGCTATCTGCTGACTTCCTACTTCAAAATTGCATCGCCCGAGAGCTTCGCAAGCCGAAGGCCGCCCTGATCTAGATACGCTAACTTCCAGACCGAACCATCAGGCGCCGTGTAGAACTCTGGAGGAGACTCGCCAGGCTCCGGATTCAACTGGTTCCACTGGACGTGGCGGCCGGGCTCCAGGACGCGCTTGAGCTCCGATCGCAACAGCCAGACTATGCGGAAATACTCATCCACAAGATACTCGTCTGGTGAGAGGGAACGCGCAGCCTGTTCAATTTGACGCTGGCGCTTCAGAAACCAAGGCGGCATAACGCCGCTGGATATGTACTCGTAGAACCCGCGCCATCGATCAGGCTCTGGCCACCGGGCCTGGTAAGCTTGCTGGCCCTCCGCAGACAACTCGCGAAACCACTTGGCCCAAGCGTGCCAGTACTCCTCGCCAGGGCCCATTCGCCAACCGACGCTTCCCCATGGAATCCGGGGAAACACGACCCAGACGGGCTCTCGTTCTCCTTCCACCGTCTTATCCTCCGCCTAACGCCGATGTTAAGCGGCCGGTTTGGAGGCGCACCGCGCCGGAAAACCGGTCCGGTGGAGGCCGATAGGCCGGAACGTACTTGAACTACTGGTTATGTTCTTAGGCTTCGTAGGTAGCGATCTCACTTAGCCACCAATTCAATTTGTCATCAAGTTGCCATTTTTCAGGTGTCTCGAATGCCTTTTGGAGAATTGGTTTCTCTGTCTCGACGTCAATGGCCTCAACTACCAAGCTTCCGCTTTCCCAAAGTGTTGCTCTTCCCAGAAGGCCATTGCCATCAATTTCGATGTAGCGAGATTTAACGGTATCTCCCAACTCTCCGGTTATAGAGACAGCATAGCCTTCAGCACCAAATATTTTTGATTTGGAGGATTTCCATTGTTCTAAGTACGCTAATAGCTCATTCATGGTGAAACATAACGCCCACCATCACCGGTGACAAAACCGCAGCGAAGCGGAGGGTTTGGCATCCGGTGCATGGCATGGTTATGTGGTGCCTGTCTCCCAGGTCAGATGCACCGATTTACCAACCGTCGTACCGTATTCCATTTTTCTGAAGATAATCCCCCTGCCTTTCGAAATAACTTTCCGTACGGCGAGTATAGTCCTCTCCCTCTTTTTTGTGGTCGTAGGGTTTTGCTTGATATCGCCCAATCTCAATCGCATTTTCCGCCCCGTTCATTATCCAGACAACCACCGTGCCGCCCGGTGCCAAACCAAATACAAGGTTGTAACGAGGAACCTCAAAGTTCTTTCCGTAACGCTCATAAGGAGCGATTTTTTTCATTTTCTCCTCGATCTCGCGGGCATTCTCAAGCTGGATCAACGCGCGATAAGATTGCTGTTCGGCAAACGAGAACCACTTGATAAGCACCAGGCCCGGCATCGCCTGCCACTCCGCGCTCTTGCCAGAGGGGTGCTCCCAGCAGCAGGTGATTATCCCAATCGGTGCTCTCCAACCAATTTCCCCCGACACCGATTCCAGAATAAAGGTCTCGACCCATGCATCGTAATGCTGGGGTACGACAACGGAGATACTTCGATAGTCAGGATCAGGGCCATACCTTGGCCGTTCCGATTTGCTCTGATCCGAACACCCCAGCAGTACCAGAGCGCAGAGACTGAGAACGAGCATTTTAATACGCATGGTATCGCCCCTCTTTCCACTGGCCCTCATTCGGATGAATGGTGCGCCGACCGTATTTGCCGGGCTTGAAGGGATACAGGGGGCCAAGTTTCAGGTAATGATCGGAATGGTGGATATATCGCTGTTTCAGTAGCGCTCTGGATTCCGGGGTCATCAATAGCTCACTGCCATGCCACACATGGGCGGCGAGATTTCTGGCGACCGTCATTAATTCTTGCGGAAGGGAAAGCGACGAGTCTTCAGGGTCAATAACATCGAAAGGAACGCCAGCATCCACCGCCAACTTGTGCATCAGATACAGCGGAATACGGGAATATTCACCACGAACCTCGCGGTCCAGCCAAAGCCGAAGCGTAATGTCACCGCCTGGCAAACCGGGCGGGCGCTCCTGCTCGATATCCAATGTGGCGAGTGGATTCAGTGGCCCAATCCAACCCTCATTTTTGATCAGCGCCCGTTCCTGCAACATGCGGGAGAATTCGAAACTGGCTTCGGGATTGCGGCGGTCTTTTCCTTTGACCACCAACGGTGGGCGAACCTCAATCCTTTCGTGAAAGCGATCGGGGTAGCCCCCGCCAATATCGGAATGGGCACCGGGCAGCGTCCATTCGCTGAAATGGTCCGGCAAGTTGCCGGACTCACCCCGGAGGCTGTTGAGTGAAAAGTTGTGACGGCGCTCATCCCGCGCGGCGAACTGGACCACCCGCTCGGCATCGTCCGGTCTGAGGTTGACGTTGATGCGTCCGGTTTCGGCATCGTGGGCGGAGAAGTCCAGGTTGCCAAGATCGGCAACGCCGGCCACGGTATCAAACAGTCCCACAAAGCGAACGGTGATCTTCCTCGGCCAGGGTATGCCCTGCTGTTTGAACGCGGCGGCGAGCGCGCCATTTTCATCCTGAACTTCCCGGCTGATGAAATGCCGGGCCGTGGCCGCGCCACGGCTGAAACCGAAAACGTCAAGAATCAATTCGTCGATAGGGGCGCTGACATAGTCACGAATATCAATCGCCAAATCGCCGGACCCTTCGGCAATTTTCTTGAGTATGCCTTGCTCACCAAGGCCCAATCCCATACTGGGGCCATCGTCTGGTGCGCCGGACTTGGTGCCTACACCGGAAACATAGGTGGAAATACGGTGAGCTTCCTTCCATTCCTCACTCTGGAATTGACCCTGCTGATACATTCGCTCCAGCTTGGAGATATTGGTTTCAGCGTTGAGGTAACTACCCTCCATGATCTGCGACAATTCGGCACTGCACTCATCCTCGGAGATAGCGCCAGCGGCATTGGCCGTCAGGCACTCATCCATCTGTCTCTGATAGGCTTGGGTGTTATCCCTGTTGTTGCCAGTACCGTCGAAAA
>NZ_SJDL01000060.1 GCF_004327985.1 Marinobacter halodurans | reverse complement strand
TGACAAGCCGCTGGCACGCTGCTGATCAACCAGGGTCTGCCACTGTTCGGGTGTGCGGTGCTTTCTCATGGGGGTAACCTCGTGTCGGAAAATGTGAGGTTACTGTAGGGCGAATCTCAGCGGGGTGTCAGAACGTCCTGAAATGAACGCTTACGCGCGGAATGAAGTATCGCCGGAGGTGATGGGCAACACCACCACACCGAGAATCGCCAGCAGGCCGCCAACCGCGCCCAGCAGCAGGGCCTGCCAGGGGCTGAAAATCCGCTCAGTCCGGCCCTGGTACTGCCAGTACGCATGCACCAGCCCGGCCAAGTGCGTCAACTCACGTTGCCAAAGTGCTTTAATGACCTGCCTGGTCCGGCATACGAAGTGTGTCGCCGAATCCCGGGATTACTACGACCGTAAACGTGCCCAAGGGAAGACACACAACCAGGCCGTCAGAGCATTGGGCCGTCATCTTGTCCGAGTGATCTGGCAGATGATGAAAACAGGTCGGGGATATGAGCTCAGAGATCGCCAGAGTGAGTAATCTGGCTTGAAAATCCTAGAGGGATGTTCAGGTCTTGCGTTTTGCCCCTCCCGCAATAAGCAAAACACAAGACCTGACCCCGCGCCCTCCTTCCTAGCCAAGATGGACGGTGCCACCGCGACTGCCGCCACTTGAGGTCTTTATGGACCTGATTAAACGAACGCAGGAAGCCCTTCCGACATTCATTAACCTGTGTTGCACTTGGTGTTGGAGACCGCCCTGTAATATGTAATAAATTGATTACATATTAGTTTACTACCTGTAACACTGCACCACCGAAGGTAAAACCTCCACCAAATGCCGTGAGACCTATCAATTGACCCGATTGCAACATAGGTATTGCGTCGATTAATGCTAATGGTATTGTGCTTGAAGAAGTATTGCCCAGGTTGGCAATGTTACTAAACATTTTTTCCTGGGGAACTTTCATACGCTGACGGACGGCGTTAATAATCCTCTGATTTGCCTGATGAGGAACTATTAAATCCAATTGTTCTAAAGATATATCGGCATGGTCACAAGCAGAGCGCAACATACGCACCATCATTGCAATGGCTTTAACAAATACTTTTACCCCATCCATGAAAATTGTCTGATCAGCAGTAGCGGGAACTCGTAGGATGTCTCCCGGTTCGCCTTCTGCGGCAAGTTCAACAGCACGGAGCGCTAATTTCCAATCGTCACTATATGCTCTTCCGCCAACGAGCGTAGCACTTGCCGCGTCGCCAAAAATAGGCGCTGTATTGGGATCAGCCCGATCAATTTGAGGTGACAGAACTTCCGTAGTAATAACCAAAACGCGATTACCCGGCCGCTTAATGAGATAGTCGGAAGCGTGTTGTAGTGCATAAAGATACCCCGAACACGCGGCATTCAGGTCAACACAGGGCACAAGAACATTGTCCAAACCGCTATCGGCAGCAAGTTTATATTGAATTATTGTTGCCATACTTGGAGTGTGCTGCATCGGCGTTCCGGTAGAACAAACGATATAATCAATGTCATTAAGATTCATGGATTGTGAACGGAGAAGCTTTTGTGCAGCCCGAAATCCTAGTTCAACTGCATCTTCGTTTTTACCAACCCAAGTTCGGAAATGTATACCCGTTCGTTTTACTATATCTTGTGGTGTCCACGTTGGACACAATCTTGAAATTTCTTCGTTATCAATTTTTAGTGAGCCGGTTACCCCAGCTACTGCAATAATACCGGCATCAATTGTTACTGCAGAGTCATGTGAAGAAGCAACGCTGGGTTTAGCATGGGAACCGGACGTTCCTACATTGCTTTGCTTATTGTTTAAATCCTGCCAAGGCAAGCCCAAACGGATACCACTAATATGGGGTGTGCCGGGATTTTCCCGCGTGATTGGTTTAATGGGCACATGATTAGACAAATCGTCGTCATCCGTATCGGATAGCGAAGTATCTTCGAGTCGAACTTTAGCCAATGGCTTGCCCACAGCAATTCTGTTACCTTCCGGAATAATATAATCAACCAGAGTACCGCCAACCGGACTCATAAGATCAAATACCGCTTTATCGGCTTCAAGTTCGGCTATTTTTTGACCAGCCTCTATAACATCGCCCGGTTTAATATTCCACTCAAGAACAAGGACCTCTTCATCAGACGGACTGGAACCGATAGCATCAATCAAATATTCGCCACTTCCGGCGACAGTTTCTTGCTCCCATTGAATCGCTCCATCCAACATTTCAACGGCAGTCTCTAGAATACGTTTATAAGAGGGAAGAACTTCAAGCTGATTTCCAAAATTACAAGGAACGTAAGTATCGGCACGCGTAACTCGCCTCATTTTAATAGGAAGATCGGTCGACTCGGCTATTGTCGCAATTATTTCTGCACCGACACCTGCACTGTAATTGTCTTCGTGCGATACTAAAAGGCGACCGGTTTTTTCCGCGGATTCAACTATCGCTTTTTTATCCCAAGGCATAATATGTCTTAGGTCAATAACCTCTGCACTAACACCAACCTCGGTGAGTGTTTCTGCGGCTTTGGAGCAAAGCGATACCGTATTACCATAGCCGACGAGCGTAATATCATTACCAACTTGCACGGTACGCGCGGTTCCGATAGGAACTATATGATCTGCGAGATCCGACCCAGTAACCTCTTCTCGGTTGTTTAAACAATTTTTGGGATAAAAGAACAATGTGGGCCGGCCGGATTCGAATGCAGCATTCAACATTCCGGCGGCGTCACCTGCGGTGCTCGGCATACAAACATCAATTCCAGGAGTATGCGCGGCCAAGGCTTCAAGACTCGAAGCATGAAAGGGACCTAATCCAGGCCTATACCCACCACAAGTTATCATAACAATTACCGGAGCCTGCCATTTACCATCAGTTCTCCAGTACATAGACCCTAACTCACTAAAGATCTGATTGTAGGCAATAGGCAAAAAATCAGCAAATTGCAAAAAAGCTACCGGGCGATCGCCTGCTAGCGCCCTACCGACAGAAACACCAAGAATACTCGCTTCTGCCAAAGGGGAATTTTGTACTCTTCCCGGATAATCCTTTGAAAGTCCCTTAGTAATACCAAAAACATCGCCCTTGGGATCCTCAATATCCTCGCCAAATAATCGGACTCGCTTATCTGACTCAAGACGATAATCAAGAACTCCACGAATTGCCTCTAGCATAGTTCGACGTTCTTTTTCCGGAAGTTCATGCACCGGAGTTTTGCCGCCTCGATACTCTTGTGATCCAGGAGCTACGTTCTTTTTTAGTGGGGCTAAGGCCGAATGAACGGCTACAGGTTCTGCACTTCGTTGGGCACGAAGCGAATCTTCTATCAGTTTATTTTGAATTTCTTCTTGTTCTTTTTTGAGTTCTTCGGAAGAGAGTCCTGCTTCTAGTAACGCCTTAAACACCTCCGGAATCGGGTCGCTGCTTTCTCTTACCGCCGCAATATCTTCGGGAAATCGGTACACTCGCTGATCATCCGCATTAGTATGATTATCTAAGCGATCAACCTCAAAAATAACAATTCGTGGTGCTCGATCCTTACGCATTCCTGCTATGACATCGCGTAAAGGCTGGTAACAGGATAACGGTTGACGTCCGTTAATACGAACAATAGGAATGCCATAAAACTCATTTGCGGGCCCGGACGGAAGATCGTAAAAGGTTCGTCCACTTGTGACCGTAGAAATTGCGTAAGCGTTATCCTGAATTAGAAACAGAACGGGCAAATTTTCACGAACGGCATGTGCTAACGCTTCAAGAACTTCGCCCTGTTGAGTCATACCATCGCCCAAGGAACATAATACAACGGGATTGTCCTTAGCATCCCGCACCGTTGCTGCCACACCGGCTGCCTGGAGTGCACTGTCACCAACAGGCCCTACAATAGACAACACATTCAACTCCGGAGCACTCATATGAGCATTCATTTGGCGTCCGCGGGAATGAGAACCATCCTTAGTAAACAAGCTCATAAAAAACATTTCCGGACTTATGCCTCGCGCTAACATAAGTGCTTTGTCCCGATAATGACAGTGCAACCAATCCTGTTTCCCTAACAAGAATTGAAGTATCGCCGCACCCTCATGACCGGCTCCGGAAACATGGAAAAACGCCTCTCCCCGTCCAGTAAAACTCTGCTCAATAAGATCCATTTCTCTGGCTGTAATCATCCAGCGCCATAAATCATGGATCTCTTCGAGACCAAGCTCCTGTAATGTATTCTCCATACCATTCTCCAGTTAAACAAAATCGAGATTCTACTATAACACTAAGAACTAACAAAGGGCATTACTTTACTATGTATTATAGTTTTGTATTTCAAGAGCATACCGCTAAATTGCAATTTGGCCGAAGCATGAAGACCATGAATCAAGTAGTTGCATTTTGCTAATTGGGTTAGTGTCACTATGCTCTACATCTTCGGGAGGATCAAGCATTAAACCGGTAATCCTATGTAACAATATATCCATCATAACCACTACTTGACCAGCTTCCGATTACCGAAATACCACATCCTTACATATGGTTCAAACTGAGGATCCCCCCACCCAATCTTTTTATAATCACATAATTTACCGACTCCTAATCGGCCGGAAGATTTATCGTTT
Source organism: Marinobacter halodurans (assembly GCF_004327985.1). Lineage (GTDB taxonomy): Bacteria > Pseudomonadota > Gammaproteobacteria > Pseudomonadales > Oleiphilaceae > Marinobacter_A > Marinobacter_A halodurans. The sequence continues at coordinate 7,195 of NZ_SJDL01000060.1, read as the reverse complement.
TTCTTTGTTATTAAGCGACTTCATTTCCTCTAGAGCATAGAATGCACAATATTATTGTTGTAAGTAAAAAACAGGACGTACCGGCAATCATTAACGGAACAGAAATTGCCCCTGCAAAATAACACTTAACCGAACCATCGTACCTTGCAGCAAAAGATTTGCGTGCTTACAACCTTTGTCGAAGTTACCGTTACCAGTCATCCGGTTAATACGTATCGTTATTAGCAGAATCGAGAGGGTATAGGAGGTATAAACGCCTTTTTCCTCCAGCGAAGTTTTAGCCGAGTTCAGGTTCAGGCTACATTCAGGCATGTGTTGCCCCTATGAAAATAAATCTGAAGATCATGTAGCCAGCCTCCCATAGCCCGTCACCCGGAGTAGGCTGGTAGTGGCCAAACAAACCCGCCGCTACAGGAGGCTGACATGAGCTTATTCTGCGCCATTGATCTTCACTCCAACAACAGTCTTGGTCGTCATCGACGATCAGGACAACGTCGTTATGCAGCAGCGCCTGCCAAACGATATCCAATTGATTGAGCGGGCGCTCACTTCCTTTAAGTCCGACCTTCACGGTGTTGCCGTGGAATCGACGTTTAAGTGGTACTGGTTAGTGGACGAGCTATCGTCAAACCTGGTGTTCACGGGCTTGATCAAGCAGCATCCTGATTGTCTGTGTCCACCTCGATTCCATCTTTGAATTGCACCCCAGTGATGCCCTTGCCCAGGTAGTTGAAGCCGCGCTGACGGCGCCAGTTTTCCTGGGCACACTCCCCGAGTTTGAACATCATCTGCAGCATGCCGTCCCGGCTCAAGCAGCCCTTCGTCCGCTTGGTGCGGTGGCGGATCGTGCCGAAGGTCGACTCGATCGGATTGGTCGTCCTCAAGCTCTGCCAGTGCTGGGCTGGGAAGTCGTAAAAGGCCAACAGCTCTTCACGGTCCTTTTGCAGGCACTGGACGGCCTTCGGGTATTTGGCCTCGAATCGCTTCTCGAACCGGTCGAAGGCGGTCTCTGCGTCGTCCTTGATCTCTCCGCCCACGGATACACCCAACGATCCCGATCCAGCCGGGACTGGCGCCAGGCGTCGTACTCCTGGGCCCACTGGCGTTTCAGCCTTGCGACGGTACTGGCCGACAAGCCCTTGGCATCAGGACCCACCAGAACCTCCAGCGCGCCCTCCATCTCGCCGGTCGACACCCCTTTGAGATACAGCCAGGGCAAAGCCGCTTCCAGCGAGCGGGTCTTGCGCACATACGGCGGAACCAGCGCTGACCGGAAAGTGACCGGGCGTCCGTCTTTCGCCCGAACTTTTGGAACCTTGACCGTGACCGGCCCCACCCTGGTCTGGATCGCCCGCTCAGGCTGATACCCATTGCGAACCACCGCAGCCCGACCATCCTTCAGTCGGCGCCCTCCGAAGGCCTCCATGAACTCAGAGAGCTCGGCTTCGACCGCCTGATGAATCAACTCGCGTGCGCCTCGACGCAGCAACTCGGTCAATGGATCCGCTGATTCCTCTCGACCTGAAAACCCGACAACGTTACTCTTTGCCATGGCGGTGTACTCCTGATTGTTTGGCTTCTTTGGCGACACCAAATCAATCAGATACGCCGCTTCCTTATCAAACCCTCAAACACCAGATTCAGTTATAACCCATGAAACCAAACTCTTTGCCTGAATACGATTTGAGTGCGTGGAGCAGTCCGGACATTGGGATGGTTCAACCAGAAATCTGAATGGGACTCGACGCACTCTCCCGGGCACACAAAGTGCCTGATGCACCCTGGCCGAGAGCCACTCCAAGACTGGCGCCGCGAGAGCGAGCAACCATCAATCTGTATAGCTTGGACGCGGTCAGGCACCGATGATTTTTTTTGGGGGCTGGATAGCCTGCTCGGATCAAATCGAAATGGCAAGGCGAGGCAAAACGCAAGACCCCGCGCCCGGCACAAGACCTGACCCCGCGCCCGGGCATGCGTTCAACGACGGCATTTCGCCTGTTGTCGCAGAGGAAAACCTTAAAATACTGTCCGAGATTAGTTGACCACTACACTAAAGATTGATATGCCTTTAGTAAGAAACATTGGCAGCGAGCGAGGCAATGCTATGCCTTAATCGCCATGGCGCACAGTTTGCACATGAAAGTGGTTGCCGAGGGGATAGAAGCAGACGCTCAGGAAGCATTCTTACAGTTTCGTGGTTGTGATTTTGCACAAGGTTTTTATTACGGTAGGTCGATGTCGGGAGAAAAGTTCCTTGATGTGTGCCGTTCCAATCAGGTACCCGGTAGTATCGGAAGTATTTCTTAGACACCGCGTTTATTAAATTGGTACTGGGTTCCTTAAGTGGGAGCTTGCGGTGAAAATATGTTAAGGGCGATCTTGATAAGTAGTTATAGGGTTATTTGGTTAATTCTTATAATTTTGATTGCGCCTGTTAACGTTAGCGCGAATCGATCGACGGACCTTCAACAGCCCCCTCCCATCAGCGATCTGCCTGACAAACAGCCCGTGGCAGCGGTGCCCCCCCCTCAAAGGCAAGTCGTCTTTCATCATCTAACGATTGATGACGGCCTCTCCAATAATTCCGTCGTTAAAGTTTTGCAGGATCGCCAGGGATTTATCTGGGCGACCACCATGGAGGGCATCAACAAGTACGATGGAATGACATTTACCACGTTTACCCCACAGGCACCGGGGAGTAATAACACCCCACAGTTTTACATGAATGTGATCGAAGACCGCGACGGTATCCTGTGGTTTTGCAATTACGGCGGCGGTCTTGTCCGCCATGATCCCGAGCTCAACACCTGGAAGTACTACCGGCATGATGAAAACAACCCCAACAGCCTGGCCGACAACACCACCTGGTTCGTACTTCAGGATCGCGACGGCATTCTTTGGATCGGAACCTTTGGTGGCCTGAGCCGCTTCGACCCGGCCACGGAGCAGTTCACTAATTATCGTCACGACCCCAGTAACCCTGATAGCCTGAGTTACAACGTCGTGAACCCGATCAGGCAAGATGATGCCGGCATGCTCTGGGTTGGCACTTACGGTGGTGGTCTGGAAAAATTCAATCCGGAAACCGGCATATTCACCCATTACCGCCACGACCCAAACGACCCGAACAGCCTCAGTAACGACAACGTCGAAAGTCTCTGGATAGACCCCGATGGCAGTATATGGGTTGGCACTGACAGTGGCCTCAACCATTTCGACCCGGATAGTGGCCGCTTTGTTCACTATTTCCACGATGAAAACGTCCCAACCAGCCTCAGCAGCAGCTTTATCGTCGATGTAATGCGTGACAGCCGTGGCCAACTGTGGGTCTCGACCTGGGGCAGCGGTATCAACCGTTTTGACGATAAAACGCAGGAGTTCACCCGCTACCAGAACGACCCCCACGACCCGGACAGTTTTATCGCCGGCCTGGTCTTCTATATCTCTGAAGATCGCAGTGGGACACTCTGGTTCCCAACACTAAGTGGACTTGATGTGTACTTCCCCGACGGTGAGCGCTTTACTCGCTACCAGCATCACCCGGACGACCCTAACTCGTTGCCGGTAGGCCGGGTACGCACGATCACGCAGGACAAGGACGGTATTTTCTGGATCGCGATGTGGGACCAGGGGTTAGTGCGCTTCGACCGCGAAAAAAACACCTACACCACCTATCGAGCTGAGCCAAACAACCCCAACAGCTTGAGCGACAACAACATCTACGATCTTCGGTATGACCCACGCGGTTGGCTGTGGGTCTCTACCGCGGACGGACTGAATAAATTTGACCCACAGACTGAGACCTGGACGCAGTACCATCATGACCCGGAAAATCCCAATAGCTTGGCGTCTGACTGGGTCTCTGCCGCAGATGTAGACGCTCAAGGCAATCTGTGGCTGGCCGTTTACGGCGCGGGATTGCAGCGTTTCAACCCGAGCAGCGAAACCTTCACAAACTATCCTCACGACCCGGAAAACCCGGACAGTATCGCCAATAACAGCCTTAATTACCTGACCGTCGCATCTGACGGCCAGGTCTGGATGGGCGGCGATGCGTCTGTCAGCCGTGTCGACCCAACTACCGGTAAAGCCGTGAACTTCACACCCGAACGGCACGGAATCAGCGGCGTCAACAGCCATACGATTCACGAAGACCGCCACGGTACAATTTGGGTGGAAACCAGTAGCGGGCTGAACAAATACAACCCGGACACTCATCGTTTTACAGTCTACCCGGATGTGAGTGCCGTTCTGGCTGACGATGCACAGGACAAATTGTGGGTCATTGCCGGTAAAAGCCTGGGGCATTTCGACCCGGAAACTGGCAGCTTGCGCCGTTATAACGAGCATGACGGCCTGCTGAGCAATGCCCTGGAGCCGACAGCCGGCTACACCACGCCCGACGGCGAGATTTTTGTTGGCGGGGCCAAGGGCTTCAATAGCTTTTTCCCTGACCAGTTGCCTGATAACCCAACGCCCCCAAAGGTGGCGCTCACAGAGCTCGACCTGCTCAATAAACCGGTTGCGGTTGGCGGGGACTCTCCCCTGCAAAAGAGCATCAGTGTCACCAGGCAAATTACCCTGCCCTACGACTACACCGTCCTATCCCTCAAGTTTGCCGCGCTCGACTACCGGGCTCCAGAGAAAAACCAATACGCCTACAAAATGGAAGGGTTTGACCAGGACTGGGTGTATACCGACAGTAGCAATCGACTGGCCACCTATACCAACCTCGACCCAGGTGACTATACGTTTCGCGTAAAAGCGTCCAACAATGACGGCGTCTGGAACGAGAAAGGGGCAATGCTTGATATCAGGGTTACACCACCTTGGTGGGAAACCTGGTGGTTCCAGGGTAGCTCCGCCGCCGGCTTTCTGGCCCTGGCTTTTGTCGGCTACCGTTCACGGGTCAGGGGTATCCAGCAGCGCAGTCTGCTACTGGAGCAACAGGTTGATGAACGCACCCACGAGTTGGCCGAATCAAACGAACAACTGCAGATTGCCAAAGATGAAGCCGACAACGCCAACCAGGCGAAAAGTGTCTTTCTCGCCAACATGAGTCATGAGCTGCGCACGCCACTCAACGCCATCCTGGGCTTCTCCAACCTGATGGGCCAGGACCCGCAGATGCCCAAGTCCCAGCAACAGAACCTCAATATCATCACCCGCAGTGGCGAGCACCTGCTGACCCTGATCAACGACATATTGGATATGGCCAAGATCGAGGCGGGGCAGATCAAACTGGATAACACCCCCTTCGACCTCGGCGCCATGGTGCGCGAAATCAGCGACATGATGCAGCTGCGGGCCGAGAGTAAGAACCTGACCCTCAATATCGACCAGACCTCCCTGTTCCCACGCTACATTGTTGGCGACGAGGCGCGCCTGCGTCAGGTATTGGTCAATCTGGTGGGCAACGCACTGAAATTTACTGACCAGGGTGGCGTCACCATCCGTTTGGGTACAAAGGAAAACTCAAGGCCCCATCTGCTCATTGAGGTAGAAGATAGTGGCTGCGGAATTGCGCTGGAAGAGCAGCGGCATGTTTTCGACCCTTTCGTGCAGGTAGGGAAGCAGGGTGATAGCAAGGGTACCGGCCTAGGCTTGGCCATCACCCGCCAAATCATACAGATGATGGGCGGCAACATCAGCCTGGAAAGCGAGCCGGGAAAAGGCACCCTGTTCCGTGTCAGCCTGCCACTGAGCAAGGCAGAAGCCAGTGATATCAAACCGAAACAGCCGGAATTGGGTAGGGTGGTGAGACTGGCCCCTGACCATGCCGGCTACCGAATCCTGATCGTCGAAGACCATCAAGACAACCAACTACTACTGTCCCAACTACTCGAATCGGTCGGGTTTGAGGTCAGGATCGCTGAAAATGGCGAACAAGGCGTGCAAATGTTCCAGAGCTGGCGGCCGCATTTTATCTGGATGGACAGGCGGATGCCGGTAATGGATGGCATGGAAGCGACGCGACTTATTCGCGGACTTCCTGGCGGCAAGGAGGTGAAGATCGTTGCCCTGACCGCCTCGGCCTTCAGCGAACAACGCAACGAAATGCTCGCTGGCGGCATGGACGATTTCCTGCGCAAACCCTTCCGTGCGCAGGAGATCTATAACTACCTGGCAAAACACCTGGGCGTTGAATATATCTATGATGCATTGCCAGCGTCACAGGACGAGGATGAGGCCCTGACGCCAGAGAGGCTGGATAGCTTGCCGACTGAGCTACGCGACAAACTGATCGCCGCTCTGGACAGCCTGGAAATCAACCGCATCAAGGAGGCGATCCATCAGGTTTCCATACACGACCAAAGGCTACAGAAGAAGCTGAACGGCTTGGCCGACAATTTTGACTACGGGGCAATTCTCCATGCTCTTCGTCAGACAAAATAGTTAAACCCTAGTGTCTCGTCTGGTTAATTCGTTGACCTACTGCGTACCGCTTACGTCTCTGATCAAGGCGCCAGCCCGCCGGTGTGGTGGTTCCACATCAAGGGTTGGCAACGCAGGTCCAGAGGCGTCAGCGGTGCGACCTTCGGGAGCGCCTGAACACTTTGATAGCGCAGACGCCGGGGTCACGGACGGGAGCGCCTGAACACTTTGATAGCGGACGCCGGGGTCAAGTCTTGCCTTTTGCCTTTCTCGTAGATGGCTTCTCGCCGGTTACACCGTGAAGTAGTCGCCCCTGCAAAAACGCCGTTTTCAGACAGCCAACCATTCATCGGTCTCGGTCGGCCCATCCAGCAAGGCCGGAATTGACCATAAAATAGTCAATATCAAGCGCCAATACCGCTGATTCTCGCAAGGCCAAAAAAGCTCGGCGAGTTTCCGCAGAACCTTCCTCAGATTCAGACCAACGCCACACAGAACCGAGTGTATCTTGTCGCCCTTGAAGCCTCTGAGGAAGTTCCGGAACATCAGGCCATCGCTTTTCAGATGGCCAATGATCGGCTCGATGCTGTTGCGCCGGTGCTGCTGATCGGGATGGGCCTTGCCGCGTCCGCGCCGCTTGCCGGTGATATGGACTCTGGCGAGAAACGTGCTCTCACTGCCACGGTAGCCGCGGTCCACCAACAGGTGCTCCGGCATCTTGCCGGTGTGCAGAAGGACGCGCTTGAGTGAGGTATCGACGGTGTGGCCATCATAGGGGTTGCCGGCCAGGGCCTGGCAATCCAGTACAAACCCCTCTTTG
>NZ_SJDL01000059.1 GCF_004327985.1 Marinobacter halodurans | reverse complement strand
TGCCGTTCGGCTAGTGGTTCCCCTTACCGGGCCCACAGGGGACTTGCACCCCCAAGTCATCCGGCCAGCACCACCTGTACCAGAACAGCGCCCGTCAAGGCGCTACGCGCCATGCCTGGCGCACCAAACAAAAAGACCCCGGCCTCGGCCGGGGTCTTTTTTTGTACGGTGATCCGTACCGGGATCAGAAGGCCGGTACGACAGCACCCTTGTACTTTTCCTTGATGAACTCGCGCACGTCGTCGCTGGTCAGGGCATCGGCCAGCTTCTTCATGGCATCGCTGTCCTTGTTGTCCGGACGGGCGACCAGGATGTTCACGTAAGGCGAGTCCGCACCCTCGATGATCAGCGCGTCCTTGGTCGGGTTCAGACCCGCTTCCAGCGCGTAGTTGGTGTTGATCATCGCCAGGTCGACCTGACTCAGGACACGCGGCAGGGTGGCCGCTTCCAGTTCGTAAAAGTTCAGGTTCTTCGGGTTCTCGGCGATGTCACGCGGAGTCGCGGTGATCTTGCTGCTGTCCTTCAGCTTGATCAGGCCCGCCTTCTGCAGCAGCAGGAGCGCCCGGCCGCCGTTGGTCGGATCGTTGGGGATCGCGACGGTGGCACCGTCTTCCAGCTGGTCCAGGGAATCGATCTTCTTGGAGTAGGCGCCGAACGGCTCGACGTGAACGCCCACCACGCTGACCAGGTTGGTGCCCTTGCCGTCGTTGAATTCGGTCAGGTACGGCTGGTGCTGGAAGTAGTTGGCGTCCATCCGCTTCTGGGCCACCTGGATGTTGGGCTGGACGTAGTCCGTGAAGACCTTCACTTCCAGGTCCACGCCTTCTTTGGCCAGGGTCGGCTTGATGTGCTCGAGAATTTCAGCGTGCGGTACGGCGGTCGCCGCCACGGTCAGCTTGTCCGCAGCCTGTACGGAGAATGCCGCCAGGGTGGCAGCCAGCGCCAGAATCTTGGTCAGTTTCATAATGTCCTCGTTGTTACGATGGCAATTTTTCTTTTAGGCGGCGCCCGGAAAGCGCCGCATGATGCGGTGTCAGCGACGGCTGAAGTAAAGAACGAGCCGGTCGCCAACCATTTGCAATATCTGAACAAAAATAACCAGAAGCGCCACGGTAATGACCATCACGTCGGTCTGGAATCGCTGATAACCGAAACGGATGGCCAGGTCACCCAGGCCGCCCCCGCCGATCACACCGGACATGGCGGCGTAGGACACCAGCGTAATCGCAGTCACGGTGATACCGGCGATGATGCCCGGCATGGCTTCGGGCAGCAGCGCCCCGAAGATCACCTGGCGCACCGTCGCGCCCATCGCCTGGGTCGCCTCGATGATGCCACGATCCACTTCCCGCAGTGAGGTTTCCACCAGCCGCGCGAAGAAAGGCGCACCGCCGGCCACCAGTGGCGGAATGGCCCCGGCCACACCGAGCGACGTGCCGATCAGCATCACCGTGAACGGAATCATCACGATCAGCAGGATAATAAACGGCACCGAGCGCAGGACGTTCACCACGAACGACAGCACGGCGTAGGCCACCGGCTGTTCCAGCAGCTGGCGCTTGCCGGTCAGGAACAGCAGGACGCCCAGCGGCAGGCCGAACAGCACACTGAAGAACAGCGACGCGCCGACCATCACCAGCGTGTCCCAGCTGGCCCCGCCGATTTCGCCCCAGTCCACATTGGTCAGCAGATCCTCCATTATCGCACCACCTCCACGTGAACATCGGCCGCTTCCAGCGCCGCCTGTGCGGCTGGCAGGTCACCGCCCACCAGCGACAGGGTAAGCTGGCCATAGGGCGTATCCTTGATCCGGTCGATGCGGCCGGACAGGATGCTGAAATCCACACCGGTCTGGCGCGCCACACTGCCCAACAGCGGCTTGTAGGTGGATTCGCCACGGAAGGTCAGGCGCAGGATCCGGCCCTCCGCCTTTTCGAAGTTCGCTTCCATCTCCTGCTCGTCCACGTGCTCGCTCTCGAACACAAAATCCCGCGTCGTGGCATGCTTCGGATGCAGGAACACGTCGGTCACCGGGCCCATCTCAACCACGTCGCCCGCGTCCATCACCGCAACCCGGTCGCAGACCCGGCGCACCACGTCCATCTCATGGGTGATCAACACGATGGTCAGCTTCAGTTCCCGGTTGAGGTCGCCCAACAGCCTCAGCACCGACTGGGTGGTCTGCGGGTCCAGCGCGCTGGTGGCCTCGTCGCACAACAGGATGGTCGGCCGGCAGGCCAGGGCGCGGGCGATGCCGACCCGCTGCTTTTGCCCGCCGGACAGCTGGGACGGAAACTTGCGCGCGTGATGGGTCAGGCCCACCCGCTCCAGCAGTTCCGCCACCCGGGTGCGGATCTCATCCCGGGAATAGATGCCCGCCAGCTTCATGGGAAAGGCGATGTTGTCTTCCACCGTCTTGGACGACAGCAGGTTGAAGTGCTGGAAAATCATCCCGACCTTGCGGCGGAAGTCCCGCAGGTCCTTGCTGTCATAGCCGGTGACATCCTCGCCGTCGATGACGATCCGGCCGCCGCTGGGCCGCTCCAGCAGGTTGATAAGGCGTACCAGGGTCGACTTGCCCGCTCCCGAATGACCGACGATGCCGAACACCTCGCCGTTCTCGATCGCCAGGCTGGTGGGCTGCAGCGCGGGGATCGCCCGGCCTTCCACCTCATAGGCCTTGTGGACCTGATCAAACTCAATCACTGGGCATCTCTGTAAACCTGAAAATGATCGCGCAGTATAGCGCAGGCCGGCACCAAACCCGAATCGGGGCATGCCGCAACGCCGCATGAACACGGCACTCGGCTCGGGGAGCACAATCCGCTAGACTCATAAGATGAACAAGAAGTCATAAACTCCGGAGTCACATTCTTGAGCGAAACGCCGACACGCCTGCATTCGACCCGGGCCTGGGTCGATTACCTGAGCCAGGTGGAACTGCCTGTCCTGGCCAACACCCTGCGCCGCATCAACCAGCTGACGGAAAGCAACAACTCAACCGTAAGCGAACTGGCGGCCGTGATCCTCAACGATGCCCAGCTCACCTCCCAGGTGTTGCGGCTGTCCAATTCGGCGTTCTACAACCACAGCCGGGTGCAGGTGAGCACCGTCAGCCGTGCGATTACCCTGATCGGTTTCGACGCGGTGAAGTCCATGGCGATTTCCTCGCTGCTGGTGGACACGCTGATCCAGCACAACCCGCGCCCCTACCTGCTGAAGGCACTGGCCCGCGCCCTGCATGCCGCTGTACAGGCCCGCTGCCTGCTGCCCGGCAACAACGAGCAGGCCCGGGAGGAGGTGTTCATCGGGGCGCTGCTGACGAACATCGGCGAGCTGGCCTTCTGGTCCTGCCAGACGGAGCAGGCGGCGGAGCTGGCAGCCCGGCTGCCGGCGGACAAGCCCGCCGAGCTGCAAAAGGAAATACTCGGCACCACCTTCGTGGAAATCACCCGCGGGCTGGTGGAAAACTGGAAACTGGGGCGCTTCATCCAGGACGTCGTCAGTTCGGGCCGGGCCAGCTCGCCCGCGGTCGCCCTGGTCCGCGAATCGGTTGAACTCGCCCGGGAGGCGGAAGACGGTTGGCGCACACCGTCCGTGGACAAACGCCTGGCGCGCATTGCCGAACACATCGGCGAACAGCCCGCCAGCGTCCGCGACCAGGTGAAACTCAATGCCGCGGAGGCCGAGGACATTGCCGTCTCCTTCGGCATTCCCCAGATCCGGGGGCTGATGCCGGGCAGCGGCGATCACGACGGCGACAGCACCCCGGAAGCGCCCCAGGGCGACCCCGGCCTGCAACTGAGCATCCTGCGGGACATCTCCGCCGCGCTGGCCACCCAACCGGACCTGAACGGCATCTGCCAGATGGTGGTGGAAGGCATCCATCGCGCGGTCGGCTTGCGCCGGGTCGCGCTGTTGATGGCCGACCGCAGCGGTGCCGAACTGCTGCCGCGCAAGGTGCTGGGCAATGGCACAGCCGCCTGGCGTGACCATTTCATGGTGCACCGGGACGGTGCCGATCGGCTCAGGGGTCTGCTCACGGACCGGTGCGCGATCGTGCCCGCCGGAGACCAGCCCCTGCTGCCCAACTGCGACGCCTGGATCGGCACCCGTCCCGCGCTGGTCGGCCCGCTATACGCCGGCCCCCGACGGGTCGGCCTGTTCTATGCCGACAACGGCGACCTGCAAGCCAGCCTGTCCGAGGACCAGTTGACCGCGTTCAGCCATTTCGTGCAGCAGGCCCAACTGTGCATCACCCTGCTGGCCCGGTGACTGGGATTCATGCAAGTGCATGATGCTGCCGCGACGACAACGGTGAAAAGAGACGGCAAGAGACCTGCACCGGCCACGCCATGGGGTCGGCGCGGCCGGTAACAGCCTGATGGTGTCAGTGGAGGTTACGCATCTGGCGCGGATACAGGGCGGCGCTGACTTCCGGCTCTTCCAGCAGGTCGGCCAGTTCGCGGTCCACTTCGGTTTCCTCGCCTTCGTCGGGAAGCGGCTCGAACAGGGTGTTCAGCCAGGCGGCTACGGACGGAACGTCGTCCCGGTCGTAATCCGTCGACAGGGCCCCGATCCGCTTGAAGCCGATGATGCGCTGGTGGCGCGGATCACGGATCTGCTCGAAGCCGCGCCAGTAGACCCGGTCCCGGGTATGCAACTGCACGAACAGGGTATCGATCGGGTCCGGTGCATCATCCTCCCTGGGTTCGGGGTCGGATTCACGCTTGTTGCGGATGGTGGTCCAGGCCGGATAGAGCACGGCCACCGCGTCCGCTTCGACATGCTCCCGGGCCGCGCGCAGGATCAGGGCCCAGCGGGCCTTGTCGGCTTCGGTCTCCAGGGACTGGATAGGCAAGTCGTAGCTCTGGTCTGAAGACAGGACGATAGCCATCATGGGAGCATCCAGCTCTCCCATCGCTTCACCCTGTGCTACAGATACAAGCTCGTCGATCGCAATCGGTTGCGGATGATTCATGGTACGCTCGCCTCCTCGGTGCCATCAGGGTAGGGGAGACACTGGACACAACTGCCTGTCCGGCGCACTTACGGTAGACAGGCTGTCTATTCAGTGATCGCCTTGAGAGTCGGGCAACTCCCAACTACAGCATAGCGTGTCTCTCCAAAAGGTTAAACGTGGAGACGATCGGGGCGGATCACAAGGTGTCCCCCGAAGAAAGTGCATCGTAGCGATGCCACCAGGGCAAGGCCGCCTCCAATTGACCGGCCAGCTGGTACAGTGTGGCCTCGTCACCGTACGGCGCCCCGAAGTGCACGCCCACCGGCATCCCCTGCGCCGTCCAGTGTAACGGCATCGACATGGCCGGTGTCCCGGTCAGGTTGGCCAGTTGGGTGAACGGCGTGCGCGCCAGGGACTCCAGCGCCAGCTCGTCCGCCATGCCGCTGCGGTGGACCAGCCGCCCCGCCCGGAGCAGCAGCATCAGCCGGCTGACCAGTTGCAGGTGAGCCGGCGTGTCCAGCTCGCCGACGCGGGCCGGCATCTGGCCGGTGGTGGGGCACAGGTAGAGGTCGTAGGTCTCGAAGAACAGGCCCAGGGCCCTTGCAAACTCATTCCACTGCTGGCGCAGGCGGACGTAGTCCGGCGTCGGCAGGGTGCGCCCGAGCATGCCCAGCAGCCGCGTATCCAGTTCGAAATCCCGGTCCCGCGCGCCATAACGCTCCGCGGCCCTCGCCATGGCCGCCGAAACCTCGCCGAAATACAGCGCCAGGTAGCAGCGGGCCAGGGCCATGCCGTCAAAATCCGGGCGGGCGTATTCGATAGTGTGACCCAGGTTTTCCAGGGTCTTGGCGGTGTTCTCCACCGCATCGATGCATTCCCGGGCCACTTCGCCGCCGTAGGGCGAGTTGGTGAAAACGCCGATCCGCAAGGGCCTTGGCGACTCGGTGACGCAATCGGCATAGGCGCGGTCCGGTGGGGCAACGGTAAACGGATCGCCCGATTCGGCGCCCGCCAGGTAATCCAGCATGGTGGCGCTGTCCCGTACGCTGCGGCTGACCACATGGTCCGCCGAGGCTCCGGTCCAGTGCTCCCCCGTGCCCGGCCCGGCGGAGACCCGCCCGCGGGAAGGCTTGAGGCCGAACAGGCCGCAGTAGGCTGCCGGGATACGAATCGAGCCGCCCCCGTCATTGGCACCCGCCATCGGCACGATGCCGGCGGCAACGGCAGCGCCGGATCCACCGCTGGAGCCCCCGGGCGTCCGCTCGGTATCCCAGGGGTTGCGCGTCGGCCCCCAAAGGCGGGATTCGGTGACCGCCTTGAGCCCCAGTTCCGGTGTCGCGGTGCGCCCCAGGATCGCCAGCCCCGCCTCCCGGGCCCGCTTGACATAGGCGGAGTCCCGCTCGGCAACCTGATGGCGCAGCGCACGGCTGCCGAAGGTGCACGGCTCACCCGCCTGCTCCTGCGCCAGATCCTTGAGCAGGAACGGAACGCCGGAAAGCAGTCCGGACGACGCCGAAGGCCGCTCCAGGGCCGCGCTGAACTGGGCATGGCAGATGGCGTTGAGGGTCGGGTTCACCGCTTCGGCGCGCTCGATGGCAGCGTTGATGATCTCCCGGGGTGTGGCTTTCCTGCGGCGTACCAGATCGGCCAGTCCGACGGCGTCGAACTGCAGGTAATCGCTGACATTCATAGGCATCCTGACCTTGGGTGGCGGTATTCACCGAGCCCGACAAGCATACCCCACCAACGCAATAATGACAGGTCAGCCAGCGTCCGCTTCGATGACGTTCCAGGGACGGTCGCGGGTAAAGCGACAGTTGCAGCCACAGGGTCCTGCCGCCAAAATCCGGGAACGATACCGTCCAACCTCAATCCCCGCGATGGAGAGTCCTTATGCCGATGCGGACAGTCTGTCTGTCGCTCTTGCTGATACTGTTGTCCGACGCCGGCCATGCCGAGAAACTCAAGGACTGGACCTCGGTTATCCGGGAGTCGCCCTATTGGGAAAGCCAGGGCGTGTACCAGAACATCCTCACCATCCGGCGCTGGATCCTGGAGAGCAGCGGCTACTGCAGCGACACCGAACGCCACATCCTGTTCGACCGGCGCGGCCGTTTTCTCGGCTACATGGAAAATGCTGACACCCGGGAGGCCACCCAGAAGAAGCTGAACGCCACCCGCCAGCGCATGGCGGAAGACGGCCGCAGCGAATACTGGGTCGTTGGCGACCCGCAGACCACCGGCTACCCGTTTGCCCTGGCCTGCGACCAGCCCCACGTCAATATGGACGAGGCCATCGAACGCTACCTGGGCACCGCGCCTGACGATCGTCTCTGGGGCCGTTGGGACGACCTGACCGTCGGCACCTCGGAAAAACCGGAGTCACTGCACGCTGCCCTGTCTTACGTGTACGAGACCCGCCGCAACCAGCAGCGGCTGGACCTGCCGGCGGAGATGGACCGCTACCTGGCCGGCCAGTTGTTGATCGAAAGCGGCGCCCGGCAGCGGGCCCATTCCGCCGCCAATGCGCGCGGCATCATGCAGTTGTCGAACATGGTGCTCAGCGACTGCGGCATCGGTCCGGAAAACTACTGGCATCGGCTGGCGCAGCTGGATTGCGCCATGCGCCTGACCAGCCAGAACGCCCGCAACCTGCGGCCGGTGTTCGACGCCCGCTTCGGCAACCTGCCCAGTAAGAAGCGCGACCGACTCTTCACGCTGCTGCTGGTGCAGGCCTACCACGGCGGGGCCGCCCGGGTGGAAACCCTGCTGGACGACGACGAGCTGTCCCAGCCCGCCGCCTATTTCGCCGCCAACCACGAAAGCTACACCGCCGGCGACATCGCCTTCGGCCTGGTGTTCCATAATCTCGGGCGCAATCGACTGGGCCTGTCATCCCTGTATTATGTCGCCGATGTGGAACTGGCCGGTGCGGCCCTGTGCAACCAGCCCAAGATGAAGAAGGACCCGCTCTGCGCGGACTGACTGGAGACACGCCTTGGAGTTGCTATACCTGCCTGACGCGCTGAGCCCGGCGCTGGCCGGCCTACTGTTGGCCACCTCGGTACTGACCTCGATGATCACCGCGGCGCTCGGTGCCGGTGGCGGTGCGCTGTTACTGGCCCTGATGGCATTGTGGCTGCCGCCCGCCGCCATCATCCCGGTTCACGGGCTGATCCAGCTGGGCTCCAATGCCGGCCGTGCCGGGCTGACCTGGCGCCATATCGACTGGAAGGTGATTGCGGCCTTCCTGCCTGGGGTCGTGCTTGGCGGGCTGACTGGCGGATTGTTGCTGGTGCACCTGCCGGCGGCCATCTGGCAGATGACCATTGCCCTGTTCATTCTGTACCTGTGCTGGGGCCCGGCCTTGCCCAAGGCGATCCTCAGCCCGATGGGCACGTTCCTCGCCGCACTGGCCACGACCTTCCTGACCCTGTTTGTCGGGGCCACCGGTCCCCTGGTGGCGGCCTTCGTCAAACAGATCCATACCGATCGCTTCCGGACCGTCGCCACCTTCGCCTGCGCCATGACACTGCAGCACAGCGTCAAGGGGCTGGTGTTCGGCCTGGCAGGCTTTGCCCTGCATGAATGGCTGCCGTTCATTGCCGGGATGATCGCCTGCGGTTTCCTGGGAACCTGGCTGGGCCTGCGGGTCCTGAGCCGCCTGAGCAACCTGCACTTCCGGCAGTTCTTCAACATCCTGCTGACGCTGCTGGCCCTGCGCCTGCTCTGGCAGGCAGCCCGCACCGCCGGCTGGTTCTAGTGTCCCGTCTGGTTAATTCGCTGATCTAATGAGCGCCGGCGGCGTCGCCGCTGGCGCCAGTCCTCGATAAAACCGTTCACGGCCAGGGCCGTCAGGATGATGGCACCGCCGGCGAATGCCAGCGGGCCGGGTAACTCGTCGAGGAACAGCCACACCAGCAGGCCGCCAATCACCGTTTCCAGCAGGAGGAACAGGCTCACCTCCGCCGCCGGCAGGTAGCGGGGACCGGTCTGGATCAGGATGCTGGCCGCCGGCAGGAAGCATACGCACAACAGGACGATCCGGCTGAAGTCGTGCCAGCCGGGCCATTGCGCGCCGCCCAGGAAAGCCGCCACAATGCAGATGGTCAGGGCGCCAAAGATCAGCATCAGGCTCATGTCCGCCTGGGGGCGGGAACGGGCCACCGCCAGGTTGGACGCCAGCGAGAATGCCGCCACGCCGGCCATCACCAGACCCAGGGGTTGCCCCTTGCCCATCTCGCCCACGGCCATCAGCGTGGCACCGGCAATGCAGACGAGAATCAGGATCCAGGTGCGCAGGGGCAACCGCTCGCGCCAGACCAGCCAGGCCAGTAACGCCGCGATCACCGGTGCCGTATTGAGGATCACCAGCACATTGCCTGCGGCCGTGTTCTTTATGCCCGTCACGAACCCCAGGGTGCTGCCGGCAAAGGCCACGCCACAATAGAGTCCCCGCCGCCCGCAGGCACGCATCGCCGGTAGCAACCGGCCGCGGTAGCGCACCGTGTTGATCACGGCAAAACTCAGCGCGAGCAACAGCCCGCGCCAGAACAGGAAAACCACCGGGGGCACGCTGGTGGACTTCACCAGCAGGGCATCCGGTGACAGGAAAAGAACGCCGAGGCCGGCGATCAGGAAACCTTTGGAACGATCGGACAATTCAGCCATGCTACCCGCCTGTGGATTCGTGCAGGCGGATCGATTGCGGGCAGCCCATCAGGTGCGGACCGTTTCCTGCGGCGATGCCATCGCCTCTTCGCCGTAGACAACCACCCGGTTCCGCCCCCGGGACTTGGCAGTATAAGCCGCTTCGTCGGCCCGGGCCATGACGGCCTTGTTGGTCGTATCGTCGCCGCGGACATCCGTCAGCCCAATGCTGGCCGTCACGCCATAATGGCGCCCGTCCTGCTCCAGTTCGAGTGCCTCGATACCCGCGCGCAGCGACTCGGCGATAGACTTCGCCCGATCCAGCCCGCAGGCCGGCAGGATCACCCCGAACTCGTCGCCGCCCAGACGGGCCACCACGTCGGACTGGCGCATACGGCTGCGCAGGATATCGGCGATGTGGCGCAACAGTTCATCGCCCAACAGGTGCCCTCCGTTGTCGTTGACCGGTTTGAAATGGTCGAGGTCGATCACCATCAGCACCGTCGGGGCGCTGTGATCCCCGGCCTGCATCAACTGGTTGCCCAGGCTTGCCGTAAAGGCACGCCGGTTGAAGAGCCGGGTCAGCGGATCGTGGCTGGCATCCCAGGAAAGCTGGGCCTCCTGGCGCCGGCGCTCGCTGTCATCCCGCATCACGAAGACGAACTGATCGGCCCCGTGCTCGTTCTCCAGTCGCAGCATGGTGAGCTCCACTTCCAGCGAATCGCCGCGCATGTTCGTCAGGACGGCGTCCAGACCGGTCACCTGGGGCTGCTTGCGGAACTCGTCGAACCCCCAGAACTCACCATCGACGGCGACCCGCACAATATCGAACAGGTTGCTGCCAACCGGTGACGCATGATTGCCGATAAACACCTGTGACGGCGGGTTGGCGAAGCTGACAAAGCCCTGCCTGTCGGTCAGCACGACCCCCTCTTCCAGCACGCCCAGGATTCGTTCGGCCAGGGTCCGTGCCGCGCGCAATTCGGCTTCCACCTCCAGCTCATGGGTGATATCCCGCATCACGGAAATCGTGCCCAGGCAGCGGTCCGGCGTCTCGATCGGTGCGGTCATACTCGCCACCCAGATGACCCGATCCGTACGCGCATCGTAAAGGCGGTACTGGCCCTGGAAGACTTCGCCGTCATACAGCACGCGGCTGCGATTCTGCAGCATCTGTGTCTGGTCTTCCCGATAGACGCCCTTCAGATAATGCTGCCCCTTCAAGCGCTCGAGGGGCTGACCGACAATGGCCTCGAAGGCGTGGTTGACGAACCCAATACGCCCCAGTACATCCGTCTGGACGATGCCGATGGGCGAACGTTCGGACAGCGACCGGAAATAGGCTTCCTGCTGCTCCAGTTCGACGCGGGCCGCTTCACGCTCGTCCCGAACCTGGTTGAAGGTCGAGACCAGCTCGCGGATCTCCCGGCCTCCGCCAACGTCGATCGGCGCATCGAGCACCCCCATGTGCCGGGCCTTGATCTGGTCGGCCAGTTGTTGCAAGGGGCTGAGCAGCCTGCTGAACAGACGCAGAGACAGCGGTATGAACAGCAGCAGAAGCGCCCCGGCCACCCAGAACATGACGTGGGACAGCTTCCGGATCGGCTCGAAGGCCTCCTGCGTGGGCAACGACACGGTCACAAACCAGGGCGCCTCGTTGAGCTGGCGATAGGCCACCAGCCGTTGCTGGCCATCCGACATGGGCGCCAGCGTCACACCTTCCTCCCCGTTCCGGGCCGCGTCATAAAGAGGGTTGCTGTCACTCAACGGATCGAGTCGACTGGGCCGACGAGGATGGATCAGGACAAATCCGGACCGCGTACCCATACCCACAAACCCGGTATCACCAATCGTCAGGTTCTTGAGATCCCCGAGAAAACTGCGTTCGTCCAGGTTGATCGTTCCGACCAGAATGCCGATCAGCCTCTTATCGTGGTTGAACACCGGGGCCGTTATCGCAACGATCGGAATGTTTTCATCCCGGGAGATGAAGGGCTCGGACACGAGCGTGGTCATCTGCCGGTTGGTCAACTGGAAAAAGGCGCGATCGGAAACGTTCATTCCCCGCCCGGTGCCGGATGCCGGGAACGTGGCCCGGATGACACCGGATGAATCGATCAGGTAAAGCTTGTGAAACAGGGAAGTCAAAGCCGCCTGACGATTGAGGATGGGCTGGGCCCGCCCCAACAGGCTTTCCTCTTCCATGGTCAGGTTTTGGGCAACCCGCGTGATGGCATCGAAACGTTCGGCCAGCTTGGCGTCCACATCGTCGGCGATGAGGTCGGCATGGGTCGCCAGTTGGGCCCTCGCCTGGCTCTCAAGTTCAGACTGCCCGACTGAAATGCCCACCAGGATGGCCAGGCACGTAATCAGGACGAATCGAGTAGGAGGGGGAGTTGCCTCCCCCGTCCTCTCACACCACCGGGCATACGGTTCCGTACCACGGCGGTTCATGATTGGCTCTGAAGCCGGTTTATCGTATCCAGCAAACTGACCAGAGACAG
>NZ_SJDL01000058.1 GCF_004327985.1 Marinobacter halodurans | reverse complement strand
AAAGAGCGTGCAGGGTAGACTTTGACATGGCGTATCATTCCTCTGTTGGTTGTGATCTGGCGAGATCAACCAACAGGATACGCCACCTCTTCAACTTGCCTCCATACACCAGAAATCACCATAGCTCCGTGAAGAAAATCACCCGCGGCGAAGAATTGCTGGCGATATTCGACGATGAAAGCATCGAAGATGGCGCGTTGATCGTGGCTCGGCCTAAAGGTGATGGGCCGGAGTCTGCAACTCACAGAGCACTTCAAAATGGGGGATACACCGAAAAAAATACCAGTGAGCTAAAGCTTGACCTCAAAAGCATCATGGCTCTCACCGGAGAAAAGAAATGACGAGCAGAATGACGCCAGGCGAAATCAAAAAGATCACAGAGGTGGTTAATCAGCTTCAAGAGCCGTCCTGGAAAAGTTTAATTGCTGAGCTTAAGGATCGTGGCATCTTTTATTCTCGCCAAAGCCTCTCAGCAAAGACTGAGATTAAAATGGCTCTTCGGCTCAGAAAAGAAGCGCTCAAAAAGGTTGCGGCCTCTGCGGGTATGCCTTCGGTTTCGAAAGCAGAATCGGTGAGTCGGATAGTGAAGCTCACAGAAGAGATTGAAATTTTGAAGCAACAGAATTCTCAACTCTACGAACTTCTTCTTACATGGCAATACAACGCAGAGATGAGGGGCGTTACAGAGGATCAACTAAATCAGCCACTGCCGCATATCAAACGAGCTTAGCTCTCCTCACCCCTAGTTAGAACGCAGTTACAGAGACCTCGCTGGAAAGGGCGGCAATGTTGCTAAGCGACATTGCCGGACTGAACCAGCCGCAGGAGCCCGTCAGGGCGGCCGCAGGCATCGGTCAAGGTACTACCACTGGGGTTCTACTCCGTTACTGCGGACACTTCCAAAAAGAGACGCAGCAAGTCGGCTCTTAAACAAAAGTCGACATTCGCGCTTCTCAACTTTGGGCCGGTATTCGACCCATTTGCGGGTTGGTGAACTGACCTGCCCTTAGTCCGTTCCGACCTGCCTCTTGACTGGAGTCCGGCTGGGCACCCTACCGAAGGGTTTTACGACCTGCCCCATTCTGATGTGCATTTTTAACTGATCGGAACGGACGAGCAGGAGACGATCACCTTCCACGACGAGGGGCGCTATTATTCCGCCAAGCACTAGAGCTTGCCCACTCGACTGGCACCTTGATATCTCAGGAGCAGGGGGAGCCCATCTCATTCGTTACGTGCTTCTATTTTCATATGTAAATGATCCGGGAACTGGAAATTCCCTGCCTCAAGATTTAATTTTAAGGTAGGGAGGGGCGCGCAATGCGTCAGAACGATATCCAGAAAATGAGTAGCAGCTTGCCCGAACACAGTGCTGATATCCGGGTAGGCCGGGAGCTGCTTCAAGCCACCAAACCTTACGTTGAAGCGTCTTATGTTCAAAGTTGGTGGCAAGTCGGCCCGACTTTCGGATTAATGATCGCGGCCCTGATAGCCGCCGGAGCGCTTCCGTGGTGGCCGCTTCAGCTTGTGTGTTCCCTGCTAGGCGCACTCTTGATGGTACGGGCCTTTATCACCTTCCATGATTACCTTCACGGGGCCATTCTCAAAGACTCGCGTGCTGCTTACTGGCTTTTTCATACCTATGGCGTTTTTGTTCTCGCTCCAACTCGCTCCTGGAGTGCTAGCCACAATTATCATCATGGCCATGTGGGGCAGATCTCCGGCGCCAGTGTGGGAGCGTTTCCGCTTTTGACCACCCGGATCTGGCGGGCTTCAACACGGTGGCAGCGATTAGCCTATCGTGTTCAGCGTCACCCCTTGGTGGTGGTGCTGAGTTATCCGATCGTTTTCGGCCTCAACATCACACTCATACCGCTAATTCGGTCCCCGGCCCAACACCTTGACTCCCTCGTTGCGCTGATCACTCACTTCGGGCTGATTGGACTGCTTTGGTGGCTGGGAGGCTTCAACCTGGCATTTTTTGTCATCCTGCTGCCTATGCTTGTTGCCTCCGCTTTAGGGTGCTACCTGTTTTTTGCCCAGCACAGTTTCCGGCGTATGCAGATTGCTTCGCCCGAAGCCTGGACCTATTACCGGGGGGCCATGGAGTCTTCAAGTTTCATGCGGATGAATCGGGTCATGCAGTGGTTTACCGGGAACATTGGTTTTCACCATATTCACCATCTCAACGTCCGAATTCCTTTTTATCGCCTTCCCGAGGTGATGGCGGCGATTCCGGAGCTACAATCGCCGTTGACCACGACCCTGGCCCCGAGGGATATAGCAGACTGCTTTCGTTATGCCCTATGGGACGAAGACAAGCAGCGCATGGTTTCTTACCGGGAGGCTCGCTGAACCCGCCAGCGTGAGGATGCACAGCATCCCTGGCAGAGCGAAAAGCTTGTCCGGGATCAAATAGTTGAGGGGTTGACAATCTTCTGAACCATACTTAAGGGCCCTTACGCTCCAAAGAGGGCCGCGTCATGACGTTTCCTATCAGCAAATCTCCCTGGAACAAGGGAAAGCTCGTTGGCCAGAAGCTACCGCTTAAGCTCGAACAAATATGGGCTATCCGCATCCGGTTAGAGATTGCAGAGAACATCCGCGAGCTTGCGATGTTCAACATGGCGATTGATTGCAAACTCCGATCTTGCGACATGATAAAGCTCTTGGTTCGAGATATTTCGAGAAACGGAGAAGTTTTGGATCGGGCACAAGTCGTTCAGCAGAAAACCAGCCAGCCTGTTCAGTTCGAGATAACCAAAAAGACTCGCGAATCGGTCGAAGCTTGGATCAAATTTCGCGGACTATCAGGTATGGATTATTTATGGCCGAGCCGGATGAGAAAGTTTAACCACATCACTACTCATCAATATGCCCGTATCGTCAAGAAGTGGATAACCAGCATCGGACTTGATTCTTCCGTCTATGCCACTCACTCAATGAGGCGTAGCAAAGCGACATTGATCTACAAGAAGACCAAAAATCTCAGAGCTGTCCAGTTGCTACTTGGGCACACAAATATGTCCAGTACCGTGCGATACCTTGGTGTCGAGGTGGAGGATGCTCTGGAGATCGCGGAGAGTATTGAGATTTGATGGGGTAAAGTTGCCCTCAACCATGGATCGCTGGGGATCGAAGCGGCTCTCGGAGTCAGTCTATGAGCAATTTCGGGCTCTGCCAGCCCCCTCTAATGTCTAAACAAAAGCGGACTTTCGCGACGAACTAAATTTTCTGCTGTGAACGCTTTTTTCACGCCCGCAATAGACTGCCCTCAATGAAAACGAATTTATTTGGAGTGATCTTACCTGGGCCGATCCTTAGAACTGGTGACCGTTGAAGAACACATAGAAATGATTTGCTCTGCCAACCAAATCTGAAATCTCACATTGCTAAACTACTTTGGAAAGTGAGGACGTTGCGCCGCGTTTCTTGCGGCGGTTGATGCAACTCCCTCTTCAATAGACGATGTTGAAGCGGCGGCGAACCATTCGTTTTGGCGCGGGCCTTCGTTCGATGAACCCATCATCTGGCCAAAGGGCCGAAGGCGCTGAAATGAACAAGGACATCATTGAAGGCAACTGGAAAGAACTGAAGGGCAAGGTGAGAGAGCAGTGGGGCAAGCTGACGGATGACCGCCTTGACGAGATTGCTGGCAGGCGCGAACAACTGGCCGGCAAGATTCAGCAAGCTTATGGCATCACAAGAGACGAAGCTGACAAGAAAATCAAAGACTTCGAAAAAAATCTCCAAACGCTGATATGACCCGTAGTGCCTTGACTGAGCTGCCTGCTAGCGTTTTCGCAGGCATTGTTTGGCCTATCAACGTCTTTACATCGAGGGCGCAGAATCGGGCGACAGAAAAACGAAACGCTTCGGTATTTTTATGCGCTCTGTGGGCCAGCGTACAGACCAGACAACGCCTCTCATTCTAATCTAAACCCCGATGTGGCAATGGACCAGCCAATACAAGGTAGTTGCATCATCCGCCGCAGGGAACGCGGCGCAACCAGATTTACGATCTCTCAGTCGTTATCGTTCTGGCCATTCTTTCCTTTCTTGGCTTTCGCTGAGGCGAGGCGGAATGTGGGCTGAGCAGGCCACAACCGGAGATTTTCAACTGTTGTGTGCTATCGCACTGACCGCTCCTTTGGACCACGCCAAATTGAAAGAAGACGTTTACAGCTCCAACAACATAGGACATTGAATATGACAACTTACCGATTCCGATTCGCACATTTTTTGTCCGCGCTGATGCTTGGGCTGGCGCTAGTTTCGACTGCGGCCTGTACCTCAACGTCAACCCGTCAAAGCACTGGCGAGTACCTTGACGACAGTGCCATCACCGCAAAGGTAAAAAGCGCTATTTTCGGCGACCCCGAACTGAAGGTATTCCAAATCAGCGTCAAGACCTACAACGGCACCGTGCAACTGAGCGGCTTTGTTGACTCAGAGTCGATGGTCGACCGCGCCACGGAAGTGGCGCAAGAGGTCTCGGGCACGCAAGCCGTCAAAAACGATTTGCAGGTGAAGAAACAATAAGTACGTCGGCGCATGGATATTTAACGCCTCGCCCTGCCCATGTCGACGTTAGGCGCGCGACTTTGCCGATTGACGTGATGTTGCTCCATGGCAAAACCTGTTGGCTCATAGCTGATTGTGTAGTGGTCAACTAATCCCGGACAGTATTTTAAGGTTTTCCTCAGCCGCAACGGGTGAAATACCGCTATTGAATGCATGAGGTTGTTGCCGGTTGTAATAGTCCATCAGATAACCACCAACATCCTTTTTGCCTCGGGGAGGTTCCGATATCCTAGGGCCGGTATCCATTCAGATTTCAGGCTCCGGAACAGCCTCACCATCGGTGCGTTGTCCCAGCAGTTACCACGTCGGCTCATGCTTCGTGTCATTCGATAGCGCCAGAGCCTCTGACGGAACTTACGGCGGGCATACAGATCCAGCACGACAGCCAGATAACTCCACCGCTGGATCCTGATCAGGTCGATCGGATTGAGACCCTTCGTTCTAGCGCTCCTATCGGGGGTAGCCCAAGCCCACGGTAAATACGCACTCCGTATGCAAGAACATTAGGACTTAGCCTCACTGGCCGGTTTTGGTCAGTGGGGCTTTTATCCCTCGGGACAGCACCCCGTATGGGCGAACAGATTCGAACGAGGGTTCGACGCCTCCTAACGCCCCTGGGCGCCCCGGCGCAGCCAGCCGTGGACAAAGGCCAGCTTTTCCCGCGCTCTGCTAGATAGCACGAAGGGATAAAGATCGGAAAGGCCCATGGATCGGTTCACGTGATTCACGGCTACCGTCAGCGACGCAGCCACTTGAATCAGGCGCTCAGCCTCAGGCTCTGCATAGGGGTCCCAGCCGTTTGCCGGGAGCTGGGGTGAGTTTAATCCGGCGGCCCCGAAACTGTCGGTGATGTCCGTCAAGTGCAAAAGGTGGGCGGCGGTTTCAGCCCAGTCTTCATGGGGGTGGGTGGAGGCGTAGCTGGTCAAAAAATGGCTCCTCCAGTCCGGCGGAGGACCACTGTCATAGTGGTGTTGCAGAGCGGCGCGGTAGTCCTCACGCTCGTCACCAAACATGGCGCGAAAAGCCTCCAAAAAGTCCTCACGCAGGCTCAGGCGCCACCATAACATATGGGAGATTTCGTGGCGCATATGGCCAACCATCGTGCGATAAGGTTCTTGCAGGGCCTCCCGCCGCGTGGTTCTAATGACCGGGTCTGCCTCTGCCACGCTGATGGTCACGACACCCTGAGCGTGACCCATGAAAACCGGCGTCAGCCCCTCCGCCAGCATGTGGAAGACCGGACGGCAGCCGGAGTCCTCAGGCCGGAACCAGGACCAGCGCCCCAGATTGTCCAGCACCCAGCGTTTTGCAGCTTCGGTGTGGGCCCAGTTGGGTATGGCGCCGGGAATGTTCGGATCCGGCGCTAGAGCGGTCATAGCACAGGAACGACAAAAAGCCCCCTGTTCCGGTGCGATCCAGTTACAGCCAATCACCTCACGGTTGGCACAGAAAGCCGGCACGGGCACAAAGGCCCTGGCCTGAGGATCATAGGCAACGGGAGTGCCATCTGCAGTGGCCAGGTTATCGAACCAGAGGGCACCGGCACCGACCGGGTTGGTAAAAACACGCATAAGGCACCTTCTAAAAAGTTATCCCCGGCGGTGCCAGATCAACACCGGTTCATCCATTCTTTTGCTTCGAGCAAATGGGGGTTGCAGAGGTAATGCCAGCTAAGTCGGCTCTTGCAGCTGCTGGAAGAACCGGTAGCCGTTGCGCCCATTTTCTTTGGTGGCGTACATGGCCGTATCCGCATTCTCCATCAGGGTAGTGGCGTCCTGCCCGTCCTCCGGATAGACACTGATACCAATGCTCAGTGTGACTTGGACTTTGCGCCTATCGATCTTGCGAGGTTCAGCGAATCGGGCCAACAGTTTTTCCGCCACCTGCAGGGCATCTTCCGGCGCCTCGATTTCACTCAACAGGACAACAAATTCATCACCGCCATGGCGGCTGACGGTATCGGTAGTGCGCAAACAGTTCCCAATCTCCACGGCGATGTCTTTCAGTAGCGCATCACCGGCGCTGTGACCCAGGGAGTCGTTGATCTGTTTGAAATTATCCAGATCAATGAACAGCAGCGCGGTTTGCTTGCCGTGCCTACGCGCCAGGCCAACGGCCTGAGTGAGCCGCTCCATCATCAGCATTCGGTTGGGCAGACCGGTGAGATGATCATGCTGGGCGTCGTGGCTCATCTTCCTCAAAGCGGTCCGGGAGTGACGGGCATCGTGAAAAACAATAACCGCACCGGTCGT
Organism: Marinobacter halodurans; assembly: GCF_004327985.1. GTDB lineage: Bacteria > Pseudomonadota > Gammaproteobacteria > Pseudomonadales > Oleiphilaceae > Marinobacter_A > Marinobacter_A halodurans. The sequence goes on along the minus strand of NZ_SJDL01000058.1, from coordinate 6,525 downwards.
TGTGCCGTGACGGTCGTGAATGGGGGTCGCGGAATCCTCGATGGCAACACTGGCACCGTCTCGGCGCATCAGGACACGGCCCAGAGCAAGCCTCACCGGCCGATCCTCGTTGATGGCCCGGCGCGCGGGATTCTGCTCCACTGCCCCGATGGTATCGTCGAAAATGAAGAATACCTGTTCAACCGAACGCCCCTTCGCCTCTTCCCGTGACCAGCCGGTGAGTCCTTCGGCAACATTGTTGAGATAGACAACCACGCCCTCAGGATCGATGACCAGCACCGCCTGGTTAATCGCGTCAAGGGTGGTCAGCGCAATATCGTTGAACGAATCAGCGCCAAATGCCGACAGCGGGAATGCCAGGGTGGGCTGCCCTGCTGCTGGTGCGCTGACTCCGCAATGGGGGCATGCCGGCCCTGTCTCGAAGTATGTGCGGGGGTGGTGAGGCGAAAAGGTTCTGAACATCGTTATCGACCTGGTATGGGAGCTATGAATCAGCCTATACCTGGGATGTGTGGCGCTCTGTTCGGAACCGCACTCAGGCTGCCAAGCGGCCCGGGAACGCGCAACCCCCGAACCCCAGAACCCCCGGAATGCACTAGGCGGATGGAACGGTGAGCAGACGATCCGTTTCCCGTTTGACCACGGCATAGCATTCGCAGCTCATTTGCTCGAGCCTGGGGCGATCCATGACTTCAATGTGTCCGCGCCGGTATTTTATGACACCCAGTTGTTGCAGCTTTCCAGCCGCTTCCGTCACCCCTTCGCGGCGGACACCCAGCATATTGGCGATAAGCTCTTGGGTCATGACCAGGTGGGTCGTGGGTAAACGATCCAGCGAGAGTAAAAGCCAGCGGCACAGTTGCTGATCGATGGAATGATGGCGATTGCAGACGGCCGTCTGTGCCATCTGGGTGATCAACGCCTGCGTGTAGCGCAAGACAAGTGACATGAGGTCACCGTGTCGATGAAATTCGTCAACCAGGCGCTGCCCTGCCAGGCGATAACCACTACCACCGCTCTGGACCACTGCACGGCTCGAGGTGCTCTCACCGCCCATGAACAATGAGATCCCCACCAGGCCTTCATTCCCCACAACTGAGATTTCCGCAGATGCGCCGCTCTCCATCACATAGAGCAAGGAAACGATGCTGTCGGTGGGGAAATACACGTGGCGCATTTTGTCCCCCGCTTCATAGAGCACCTGGCCCAGGGGCATGGGGATTTCCTCAAGATAGGGTAAGAGCCGTTGCCGGACGTCCGCGGGCAGTGCGGCAAGGAGATGGTTCTGTGTGGGGTGCGGTGACGGTGTCATCGTTGGCGCCTCCCGTGGCCAACCATATGATCCAGGTCAGTGTACGCCATTTGTCAGACAGAATGTACGAAGCCGTACATGTTACGAGCCGTTCCTTCATTCAGTCTTCAGGCCTTTTGACGGCGCATGGGCGATAGTCAATGGGCACCTACAGGCGGGGCCACAAACTCGTGAGGTTTCCAATGCTGGCGCCGTAGCATTCGCAGGCTGCTGCCTCAAGCGCGGTGCGGTCGATAATGGTGATCCTGCCATGACTGTAGCGGATGATCCCATCTTCTTGCAGTTTTAGCGCGGCGAGGGTGACCGCACCACGCTGGACACCCAGCGTCTCCGCGAGGATGCGATGGGTCAGGGGCAAGGCGGCCGTTGGCGCCCGGTCATGGGCCAGCAACAGGCCCCGTGCCAACCGCTGCCCCACGTCGTGAAAGCGAATACAGCCGACTGCTTGCAGCAGTTCCTCGAAAACAACCGAAAAATAACGTTGCAGCATACGGCGTAGTGCCGAATGGCGCCTTATAGCCGCCCGAAGCGCCTCGGTTTCCATTCGCAATGCGAGGCAGGGTGTCTGGACGATGCCTTGCTGGAACGAGCGATTGACGTCCAGGATCAGGTTCACGCCAAGCATTCCCTCGCTTCCGATACCCTGCGTTTCGAAAGGCCGGTGGCCTGCCAGTGTGGTCATCAGTGTAATGTTACCGACGATAGGAAAATAAACGTGCTCGAAGGGTTCGTCGGCGACACACAGCACAGTGCCGGCGGGCAACTCAACGTATTCACAGTGCGCCAGCACGGCCGTGCGGGGGCCGGACGCCAAGCTGTCGATCAAGCGATTCCCATTCTGCGGCCCATCGAAGGCCTCACTTTTTCCTATTGCGGCCATGGTGCTCTCCCGCGACAGATACCCAGTAAGCCATACACCAGCGAGGGCACAGCCTGAATGATTCAACTGTGGCCGAGCAGCCGCGGAGTTTCTGTACGTTACACCACCGACCTCGCCATATCCGGGATTCCCTATCCCCCCAGCAGCCAGGGAGCATGCAGCCTGCTGCGTCGATCGCCCAGCTCTTTCTGCAGCAAATAAACAGGGATGGGTGCGGTAGCATACAGAACGCGGCCCCGAGGAGCCCTACAGTGAAGATTACACGTAGGGCTTCCGGAGGAGCACTGACATGAATCACTCAAACCAAAAAAGTATTGCCAACCGCCTGCGCGGTGGCCTGGGGCTGGCGGTCGCCACCGTACTGATTAGCGCTTGTGCGTCGGCGCCTCTGCCCCCCACCAGTGCGCTGAAAGAAGCGCGGGATGCCATCGCCACTGCAGAACAGGCCGGCGCCAGGCAGCATGCGGGCGCCGAACTGGATGAAGCGCAACAGAAGCTGTTGAAGGCGGAACGCTCTGTCAGTAAAGAGCAGATGCAAGACGCAGAGCGCCTCGCCCGGGAGTCGGCCATAGTGGCCGAGCTTGCCACAGCGCGAACCGAATCCGCGAAGGCGATGGCTATCAATCGGGAAATGGGTCGCAGCGCCGATGCCCTGACCGAGGAAATGGGGCGCCAAGGAGAAGAGCAATGAACCTTTCCATGAATCAAAATGTCAAGCGTGGTGGTATGTTGGTCGCGCTGTTGTGCTCATCGCTGGTCGTCGCGTCCTGTGCCACCGGACCGACAGCCCCCATGGGTGCCGAAAACGTGCGCGGCAAACTGACCACCCTGCAGGAAGATCCCAATCTGGCCGATCGGGCCCGCATGGAACTCAGGGATGCGGAAGTCGCAGTGCGCCTTGCGGAGCAGCCGTTGCCCGATGATGACGCAGCTTTGGGTCAGCATCGGGTCTACATGGCTGATCGGGCAGTCGCGATTGCCGAGGCCAAAGCGACCACGCGATATGCCGAGGATCAGCGCACAAGGTTTGGCGAGGAGCGCGCTGCGGCCCGGCTGAATGCACGGACCCTCGAAGTCAGCAAGGCCCGGGAGGATGCGGCCGAAGCGGCCGCCCTTGCCATGCAGCAGGAAGCGGAGTACCAGAGCCAAATTGCGGCACTCCAGGCAGAAGTAACCGACCGTGGCGTGGTTCTGACACTGGGAGATGTGCTGTTTGCCACCGGAAGCGCGAAACTTCAGGGTGGCGCCAGCAGCAATCTCAACAGACTGGTGGATTTCCTCAACCAGTATCCGGATCGCAACGCTCAGATCGAAGGGCATACCGACAACGTCGGATCCGCTGACTACAACCAGCGCCTCTCGCAAGATCGCGCCGATTCTGTTCGGCATTATCTGACGCAACAGGGGATCGCCTCGCAGCGGCTCTCCACATCGGGGCTCGGCATGGATCGGCCGGTCGCAAACAACGACACCCCCACCGGGCGTCAGCAGAACCGTCGGGTAGAGATCATCATCGAGAATCCATCGTAACCGAGGTCGACCAAGCGGATTTGCTGGCAATAGTTTCCCGCCCCCCTTACAGCCTGCCTGTCTGGGGGCTTTACCTGTTCTCTGCAAACCGTCATGACCTCTGTGGTTTCGTTACCGCCGAAACCAAACAATTGCTGTGACGGATGGCCTCCTTCACTGCGGGGATCAGCGGCCCCGCGACGCTGAGGGTCCGTATGCCGCACTGGAGGACCCGGGCCACTTGCTCAGGTCGACCCGCCAGTTCACCACACAGCGATAGCGGTATCTCGGGCACATCATCATGAGTGAGCTGCATGAGCCTGAAGATGACTTCGTCGGCGTCGTTGAAATAGGGCTCTACGGCGGCGTTTTCACGATCGGCAGCAAACGCATACTGGGTGAGGTCATTGGTGCCGAAACTTAGGAAATCCACATCACCGGCGAACTGCCGTGCCGACAGTGCGGCCGCCGGGGTTTCGATCATGGCGCCCAGCTGCGGTGGGGTTGTGATGTTCAGCTCGCCACAAAGCGCCAGCAGGTGTTTTTTGACCACCATCACATCCTCAGCCAGGGTCACCATGGGAATCAGAAGCCGCACATCATATTCCTGGCTCAACGCCAGGATAGCCCTGAGCTGCGTTTTCAGTAGTTCCGGGTACTCTTTCAAAATACGCACGCCGCGGCACCCCAGCGCCGGATTGGATTCGCTGGCAAATTCAATAAAAGGTAGGGGTTTGTCGGCCCCCACATCCAGCAACCGCACTACGACGGAGTAGCCTTTGGCCGCCGCGAGCGTTTGCCGCATATCCGCCAACAACGCCTCGGCACTGGGGGGCTCCAGGCGACCGAGGTAGGCCTGTTCCAGCCGATAAAGGCCGACACCCTCTGCCCCGTTGCGCATTGCGTTCTCGGTGTCTTGGCAGAATCCGACATTGGCCAGCACGGCAATGGATACACCATCGCGGGTGATCGCCGGCTCCATGGCGTGGGCCTGCGCCCGTCCGAGGCTTTTGGCAAGTGTCCTGACCTTTTTCTCAAACTGGTCAATCTGGCGGCACGTAGGGCGCAGGGTAACTATGCCGGTACTGCCGTCAACCAGGGCAAGCGCCCCCTCTCGATGGATGTCTGATAGTCCGGATAGGCGCGAAATACAGGGCAATGCCATTTCCCGGGCAAACAGGGCAAAATGCGAGCCGAAACTGCCGTATTCAAGCAGCACGGCCGCCACTGAACGGTCAGCCAGGAATATCGTATCGGAAGGTAGTAGCCGTGACGTGGCCAGCACGCAGCCCGAAGGGATCTCCTCCAGGGGGTTGGCTGTGATGCCCACCAGAGCATTGTATAGACGCACTGAAACGTCCCGGAGATCGTCACTTTTGTCCCGGGCTATTTGTGACTCCATCAGGAGAAAACGCTTTTCCCAACGACGAAACACATGCCGAACGGCGGTGCTGGCATCCACGAGGTTCTCAGTAATTTCCCGGCGCAGTTCTTCCCTGAGGGCAGGATCATTGAGAATCAGTCGGTGAGCCCCGAAAACCTCTGCCAGACTGGAATCGACTTCCTCCGCAACTCTTAGTACCAGAGCCGCCAAATCATCCGACACTCTGGTCGTCGCAGCATTCAGGCGGGAGAACTCCTTCTCCACGTCATTCAGGGAAATCGCTTCAGGCGGGATATCAGGGAGATCTAAAAAGCTGTGATGGACATGGACAATTCCCTGAACCATGCCCGGAGAGATCGTCTTGCCCTTGAGGATTTCAGTTTCCGAACCGAGCTCGGAATCCGGATGAGTTTCAAACATAAGTCCTCCCCATGATCGCGGCTCGAGTGAGTAACCGTCCGGGGGGGCTTGAGCGACTCAAATGTCGCTGACCATGGGCCAGTCTACCACAACGGTGGGCGCTGAAACCCGCTGCGTGGACCTCCATCACGAAATTACCAAGTAAGGCATCGGATAAAGATCCTGCACTCCACTGTCGCCTTCTCACCGTTCAGGACAGATGTTGTCAGCCATTCCGAATGTCCGCTTTGCGACCTATGCTACCCACGGATGTTGGCTAAACTAAACCGATCACCGGGGTGCTGGAGTCATCGACATGTTAAAGGGTCTTTATGTTGAGGCGTTTACATGACCAATCAAACCTTCTCTAAGGTTGCAGTAAGCATCTCAGAGCTTAAAAAAAATCCTATGGCGGCAGTGGCTTCTGGGAAGGGATTTCCAGTCGCTGTTTTGAACCGGAATAACCCTGTTTTTTACTGCGTTCCTGCTGCAGTTTACGAAGCCTTGCTCGACATATTGGATGATCGGGAGTTGATTGCCGTTGTTAGCGAGCGCAGTGCAGAACCAAGCATTCGAGTTGGTCTGAATGAGTTTTGAGTGTTCGCTTGCTTTCAAGCCGTCAGCCCTGAAGGTATGGAAGAAACATGCACCTGTGCTTTCCCAGATAGGTATGACAGATCCGAGCCTCAATTGAAGGCCATTTTCATAAGCCCTGGTCCGGTGAATCAAATGTCTGCTTTGCGACCCTCGGAGCCGTTTCTAAATCTCGAAAAAAGCTAACTCAGGTACCGACCGCACCACCTAAAAATTACAACGAAAGCACTTTTCTTCCTCATCAGCCGGATTTTTCCAACTCTGTGTGGACCTAATACCCGGTCAGGGTCAGTAATTTGTAAACACCCCTGTTTCAGTTGTGTAGTGGTCAACTAATCCCGGACAGTATTTTAAGGTTTTCCTCAGCTGCAACGGGCGGAATGCCATCGTTGAATGTGTGAGGTCGCTGCCGGTTGTAATAGTCCATCAGATAGCCACCAACATCTT
>NZ_SJDL01000057.1 GCF_004327985.1 Marinobacter halodurans | reverse complement strand
AAGATGTTGGTGGCTATCTGATGGACTATTACAACCGGCAGCGACCTCACACATTCAACGATGGCATTCCGCCCGTTGCAGCTGAGGAAAACCTTAAAATACTGTCCGGGATTAGTTGACCACTACATACCAGCCACAATTCGCCATTTCGAACTTTCTGTTCGACTTCATCCAGAAGCCGGCCATGGTCTTCGCGGCGTGCTGTGAAAGATGGAGGAAGAGAGAGTATTCGACCGAGCCTGGAGGTACCGAACTCCAACTCTTTCTTAATACGCTCGCGGACCTTGGAGGCCGCGAAAAAGGGAGATTCAAGGTTGGGCAAGTCTGCCGCAACCAGATCCGATGTTTTGACAATATCCATTGACCATCATCCTTGATCAAAATAGCTTCATGCCGGGCAATGGCTTATCGCCGTTCCTTCGCCCGCTTACGGATGCTATCACGGAACAAAATGGTGAAGTAAACAGGCAAAATTCGGAGCATCCTATCAGCGATCAACCACTCGAGGCCGGGGATTGCCTGTCAAATGTAGAATATTGAAGAAGCGATCTATGACTTCCTTGATGAACAGTGAATCCTTTGAAGCCATCGTTGCGCTTGCCGTAATGACAGCTGTTTTTATTGGTCTGGCTGCCCTTATATTTTCTCTCACCATAGGCTTTCGGAAGATCGCGGAAATTGAGAGCAGAATTACCCCCAAAGGAAGCACGATTGATGTTCAGAAAAAGCTTGGGGAGAAGGTCCAATAGGACGGTGGATCAGGATTGTCTACCTGCTGAGTTTCTTCTTCTGGCGAAGAATCCCCGGGCACGGGGTGAAAGTCGCCTCCAATCTAGGCGACATTCATGCCGATGTGCCATGGCACCTGCAATGCTGGTTAGTTATTCCAATGGTTCTCTTCTGGTCTTCGATATTGCTGATGGTAGTGGGCTGGTTGCTGATCGGCTAAATGCCCTGTGTGTCATGGTCGAAAGCGCGATTTATTGTTCTGCAAGATTAATCCGACGTTGGCGGTATTTTCCAACCATCATCCAATTTCACAGATCACCGACTACGGGCCAGGATTGCGCGAGCCCCTTTCCGAAAAACGAGCATAAAGCCTGCAAACTGCAACACGCTCACCCCCATCAGCACTTCCATCATCAGCCAAGCCGGCACAGAACTGACGGCATATATAAAGTTCCGGAAGCCATCCGAACCATCAGTGAACTGAAGGACAACCAGGAGCATCACGATCGACACCAGGATGATGGCGACGAGACTTCCAACTGAAAGTATCATCGCCTCTCGCCAGCCTGGCACCCGGCGCTGAATATCAACAAATGAGAACGCCCCGCCCGCTGCGGAGGCCATCGCGTATCCGAATTGCACAGCTGAGGGTATTGTGATGCCCAACAAGCTCTGGGCGGCCAGATGACAGAATTGAATGGCGGTATAGAGTGCCGCCACGATCAGGATTGTCCGTGTAATCATGAGTTGCTACGTCCTTGTTTTGCTTTGGTAGGCTTCCCCGCAATATCCTTTTGCGAAGTCAATATCAGTACGAACCCTATCGCTCCTCTTCCTGGAATCCAAGAGTGATGTTCTGAGTGCATTAATTTTGATCAGCTAATCAAAGATCCGGAGAGGCTTATTTTCTAGAGGGTACAGGCAGCGCCCTACATTGGAAACTCCGGACCTGCGCCAGCGGATTGGCCTTCATCTACTTGTTCCTGCGCCTGGCGTACCTTTTCCATCACGGTATTGACCAGATAGGGCCAGAACCCCTCCTGCTGAATGGTTCTTTGAAGGCGTTCGGGCGGGATGAATCGCGACATTTCGAACTGGAACCCGCTTTTCTGTTGATCGTCTTCAGCCAGCAAGCGCAGGCGTTCGTCCGCCAACTGAAGGAACGCCTGCGGATCTTCACCGTGGTCCGCCAGTTTTGCCCCAATCAGTTCATACGCCGGTTCAACACCCCCTTGCGTCAGCCACGCAATATCCCAGAGGTCACGATATTTCAGCCGTCCTGGCCGCATGGCAAAAGCCACCAGTTTATCGGCGAAGATTTCCTGACGACTTTGGGCGTTGATGATCAGGGATTCGGTACCAAGATTGATGCCGTAATGGTTCCGGAGCGTTCGGGGTTCGACTTGGTAGCTGGGCACCGAGCAAATATCCAGGTGAATTTTCTGGGCTGGCATGTTCCGGCGGTCCGGCGCCGTGTTCACCTTGAGCTTCCAGGTATCCACATTGCCCTGCTTTTCAGCCTTGGGTTCGGTCACGGTAATCGGTACTTCATACTTCTCTTGCAGACGGCTTTCAAGGGTCTCCTTGAGCTTGTCCAGGTCAGCCTTGGAAAAGTCCGTCCCTCCGGTAAAGTCGAGATCTTCACTCAGTCGGTTTGAGCCGTAGCAGGCTCGCAGACAGGTACCACCAATAAAGGTCAGCTGCTGCAACAGATCAGCCTGGCTCAGCTCTCGGAGAATATCGTGGTGCAGGATTTCCTTCTCCACCACGGCACGTAGGGCACTCAACTCTTGCTGATTGCGGAGCGCTTCGTCTACCAGAGCGTCAAACACTGCCATCGGTTGTCTCCTGTACCAGGTCGAGGGTTGAGCGGTTAAATCGGTGCATGTCGTCCAGGGCCAGCTCATTATCCGCTCTGTACAGATGGCGAGCAGGATCATAGTGGAGGTGCTCTACCACATCGGACATACGACGCTCCGTATGGATGAACTCTATCGTGCCATACCGGCCGCAGTTCACTTTGGCCGATCGCCCGGTGCTTATCACGGTAATCCAGGACATCGGCATCTGGGATATGAGGCCCGCTTCGCTCAGTATCGTTTCCAAGCTGATGTAATTGAAATGCCGGGCACGCAGTAGGGCCGCAGCGTGGAAAAGGATAAGGCCACTTTGATCCGGGGCTCCGGGGTACTGGTAGATACCCTGGCACACCCTTTCAAGCAGTCCTCGCCGCTCGGCGCGGTGGAGTAAGGCACGGTATGCCCCCTGACTCAGATCGGGAACCAACGAGCGGAAAGCGGCAGCAGGATAAAGCCGGCCGTCGGATTCTGACCGGGAGGAGATGAGCCATTTCTCAAGGCGTTGTAGGGGTTGCATGGTCTTGCTCCGCGCTTTGTTATGGATAGTATAACAAAACGCTGACCAGGAAGTTATCAAGGACAGGCACACCGGAAGAAGAAAGCTCCAGCCCCTCCTCCCACCAGGGGCTCTCGGGGTCACATCGAATCAATTTTGAGCAGCCCGCAGCCGTCAATCCCCCTACCCCGCAGACACTAGAGAGTTAAAGAGGTTCGTTCAGGGCACATTAATTCCGTTTCCTCCACGCATCAAACGATCTACGCAGCCTCACCGTTAAAAAGAAGCCAGCGCACAAATGCCTTATGTGCGCCCGGTCCTTTCAACTCCCTCTGACCGGTACCTGCCTAGAAACAGGCAGGCGTTCCCCTGATCAAGCTACACTCCCGTTCCGCCCTTGAGTATCAGGTTGTTCTCCGCCCACTGGAAAAAGCCGGTTGGCGCCCGGCTCACGATCTGCTCGGCCAGCGCCTGACCTTGCGAATAGTCGCCACCGTAGTAGCCGTGAGCCTCGAACCAGTCAAACATCTGCGTAAGTTCCCGACCACCCGGCACCGCCTCTGCAAACGGGCCTGCCGGTATCTGGGTGAAGGTCAGTTCGATGCCCTTGGCCTTATACCCGTTGATGATCTCGTTGAAGCTGATCCTGGACCCGACATGCGGTAGATGCTGACCTTGTCCGGCCTTTTCAGGCAGGGAGAAAGCGGCGGCCACCAGATTCCCAAGCTCTCCGATGTCCGCCATATCGATACCGACAGCCGGGTTGATCGGCAGGGTCCAGCCGAGCGTGCCGTCCTGTTGGGGTTGCGGCGCCATGTTGTAGAGGAAGTTCTGATAGTAGAACGCTGGCATCACGAAGCTGTGATAACGGAAGCCGGCATCGGCCACTTCCCGGTCCATTTTTGCTTTATTGGTGAAGTGAGGGACGTCGAAGCGGCCTTCACTGACGGCTTCCACATTGGGCAGCGTCGACCAGACAAAGTGTTCGACACCCTGTTTTTTCGCGCTTGTGATGAGGGCACGGCATTGGGCGATCTCGTCGGCGCCCGGCTGCCAGGCGTTGGTAACGGCAAAGACGCCGTAGGCACCACGTAAGGCTTTATCCAGACTTTCCGGGCGGTCCAGATCCCCATAGATCACGTCGTCCGCTCTCCCCTGGTACTGGTCAGGGTTTCGGGTGACTGCGCGAACCTGGAAGTTGCCCGCGGCTTTCAAGGCGTCAACCACGCCCCGACCTTGTTGCCCTGAGGCGCCCAATACAGCAATGGTGTGTTTACGATTCATCATGGTTTTCTCCTGGTAGGTAACGATCAACAACGAGAAAACAGCTTATAGTGCTAATATCTGGAACATAAGCGCCTAATTTGAAACTAAATTGTTCCATTAACGAGACAATTAGCAATGGATATGAATGGAATGGCGGTGTTCGTGGCGGTTGCCGAGACGGGGTCTATAACGGCTGCCGGTAAGCAACTGAACCTGCCGAAGGCCACGATAAGCCGACGCCTGAAGGCCTATGAAGACGACATCAACGCGACGTTGTTTCGTCGTTCAACCCGGGCGCTGTCGCTGACCGACATTGGGCAGCGACACTTCCAGCGAGTCAGTGGCCTCGTGCATGAAGCGGAAGAGGCATTAACGCAAGTTCGCGAGGACCAGACCTTGCCCTCAGGCCTGATCCGGATCAGCACATCAATGGTGTTTGGTGAGACCTTTCTTGCGCCAGTGATCTGGCATCTGGCCAAAGCTCATCCAGCGCTGCGTTTTGAGCTGGTCCTGGGCGATGAGTTGGTGGATATCGTCAAGGAGGGGATCGACTTCGCCATTCGCCTTGGCCAGCCCGAGGACTCCGAGTTGATTGGACAAACGCTGGGCAGCGCCTCCCAGGTGCTGGTTGCGACGCCTGAATGCGTTGAGGGTGCAACACCTCCGAAAACCATCGCCGATCTGGATGCCTTCCCCACCATCGTGACCTCCGCCCGCCGCAATCACTGGTCCTTTGCCGATGGAAACGTCTACCGTTGTCGCTGGTCGATCGCTGCGGGCAGTATCAATGCAAGTCTGGGAGCCTGCTTACAGGGTCTTGGAGTTTGTGCGGTGCCGGCGCGGATGGCCCGGCCACACATCGAACGAGGTACGCTTGTTCCGGTTCTCAAGGAAAACCCACTGCGAGACGTCCCTATCGTTCTGCTCTATCCTCGCCTGAGACATCGATCGGCCATCACCAAGGTCTTGCTGGAGGCCCTAAGGGCTTCATTGAAACAGAGCTTTGAGGGGTAAAGCGAGCTGATCGATTGAACAGTGAAAAACGCAAATTCTCCCCAAATCCACGCTCTACCCACCCGGTTCCGTGACAGCGGCGTGTTTCCCGCCTTGCGTCGATGCGTATTCACTTGGCGGTGTGCCAACATGCCTCGAGAAGGCGACACTGAATGTGCTGGCCGAATTGTAGCCAACGTGTTCAGCGACATCAGCAATGCGAACCGGGCTCTGTTTCAAGAGCTGCTTAGCCAGAGCCATTCTCCATGCAAGCAGGTAGGCCATCGGCGGGAGGCCGACGGTGCGGTTGAACCTCTCGAAGAATGCCGAACGGGACAAGGCTGCTTCCTGTGAAAGCTCCGCAACGGTCCAGGCGTGTGCTGGCCGCTCATGTATGGCGCGAATGGCATTGGCAATGCGGATATCGGCGAGCCCAAGGACAAGACCCGGTGACGCCGAGGTGCCCGTCGTACACCGCAGGGCTTCGATCAGCAGCACTTCCAACAATCGGGAGAGGACCTCTTCCCGTGCCGGCCGTTGTGCACGGGACTCATCGCCAACCAGTTTCACCAGCATGCCCAGCCTGTACTCGCCACGGATATGGATAAACCTGGGCAATAGCGAGACCAGTAGTGGTCTGAGCTCGGGGTCAGATCTTGCGTTTTGCTCCTGGGGATGTTCGGAGGGCAAAACTGACAGGACCTGAACATCCCTCTTGGATTTTTAAGCACAGCTTGAAGCACTAAAGGGGCTAGCCCGGATTTCTCATAGGTTGCCGCCAACCGCCTCAGATTGGACGCATTACGGCCATACTGGTTCGGATCCAGCTTTAGCTGCCTGATTGTTGATCAACAATGGTGATTCGGACACACCGCCCCCTTACCCCCATTGCCTCGGGCCGGGGGCGCCCGTCGCTCTATCCCGGAGCCAGACGGCGCACCAGGGCCGAGAGTTCATCCTTGTACGGGTAGCTGTCACTCATCAGCACCCGGACTCGCCGGGTATTGCGGATGATCACCGCAACAACCTTGATCAGTTTGAGTCGCAGTGTGCTGGCGCTCATGCGTTCGAAGGGCGTTTTCTTCAGGTGGATGCGCAACCGTTCGAACAACGTGTAGGCGAAGCCCGACAGGATCAGCCGCCACTGGTTGGTCCACCAGTGGGTACTGGAGGTGCGGTCGGCAAACAGGCTCAGTTGCTGGTCCTTGATCCGGTTTTCCATGTCGCCCCGGGCACAGTATTGCTCGTAGTAAAGCTTGACCCCGTCATCGTAACGGGAGCTGATGATGAACCTGGGGTTGGAACCCAGTTCGCCTTCTTCCAGGCGAGCCACCACCCAGCGGGGGTATTTCCAGGACTTGGCCTGGTACTGGAAGCGGAAGGTTTCCGCCACCTTTTCTCTCAGCTGCCACTGGGTTGTACGGACGAGCATCATCGGCACATCCACTTCCTTGAGCAGACGGCTGTTCTTGCTGATGCCGACGACATAATCGACGCGATTCCGGTCACACCAGCTCAGGATCCGGGGGCGGTAAAAACCGCTGTCGCCCCGGAACACGATGCGGGTGTCCGGCCAGTAGTTCCGAATAAACCGCACCAGCAACGCCAGGATGGCCCAACTGTGGCGGCTGTCGCTGCGGTTGCTGGTGCGCAGGTAACTGACCAGCAGGTGGGGCGACCACAGAACACGTACAACGGGAAGTAGCAGTGGTGGTCGTAGTAGCCGTTGAAGAACTTGCCGGGCTGGTCGCCATGCACCGGAACGTCGGTACCGTCAAAATCCAGCACGATCTCTTGCGGCGGTTCGTCATGCTGCTCGATGAAGTGGTGCCAGAGCAGTTCATGGGCCTTCACCACGGCCTGCCGGTCCGCCCGCTGTTCCATGCGACACAGTGTGGACTTGCCGGCCAGGTGATCGTCCTGGCCAACGGCCGTTTGCAGCGCCTGGTCAAAGCGCAGGGCTTCGTGATCATTGAGGTCTTCGTAGCCGGCCGCCACACCGAAAACCCGCTGACGAACCATGGTGTCCAGCTTGTGCTGAACCCGCTCTGGTGTTCTTGGGTCTTGCAGGACCAAGGCAAGGCGACGGGTCAGGCGATGCTGCTTGTCGATCTCACGTAACAAGAGCAAGCCTGCATCGGAGGTGATGTGGCCACCGGAAAAATCGGCTTCAATCTGGCGGCGGGCGAGTGGCGAGAAGGTCAGTTTTTCAGGTATCATTTTGGCAGCGGCTGTTGGTGTTGATTTTGTGTTTAGGAGCTTGAAATCATAACACTTTCAGCCGCTTTCTTTTATGCCCTATGAGAAATCCGGGCTAGAGGACGTTCAGTCGAACTTCCTGGCGTAGTCATCGAGACACTCGATCAGGCATTTGGCCTTCTTACGGCATCCCCGCCAGTCACTGGCAGTTGATCGGCACGACCAACACAATCGACTCGACCTTCGCCATCGCGGCCTGCGCACCGCCAAGACCCGCGGACGTGTCACACGCACCCCCATCACAGCCTGCCCCTCGACGCTCGGCACTCGAGCAGAGCGGGCATAAACGATGGAGTCTACTCAAAGGCTATTAGCAGCAGCTTGAGGAGTTCGAGCGGGGAGTCACCTTCATCGACGGCGTCGCCAAAATTAAGCCATCAATCGACCACCGGAGCTCCGCTTGATCACCCCGGCAATACACCAGAATTGACAGTAACTTGAGTCTGGGCTAGCTTACAGCGTTGATATCAATTTTCAACGTGCGCGAATTACAAAAAAAATTAAAGAATTCAAGAACTTTTTAGAACTTTAAAAAACCAACCTTCTCGATAATCCAAGCGAAGCGCCACGCCGTTGCTCAAGAGAGCATCGTGCCCATTCCGCCAAGACCACGAGTTAGAGAGGAGAACGCATGTACAGTCTTAGAGAGGAGAACACATGTACAGTCGTATGCTAAAGGCAAAAATCCATGCTGTGAAAGTGACACAGGTCGAGTTGGACTACGAAGGCTCCTGCGGGGTAGATCTCGACATCATGGAAAGCGCCGGTGTCGTACCGTTCGAACAGGTCGATGTCTACAATCGCAACAACGGCAATCGATTCACTACATACCTGATTCCCGCACCTCGGGGGTCGGGAACCATTTCCCTGAACGGCGCGGCGGCCCATCTTTGCAACGCGCAAGATACCGTATTCCTGTGCGTATACGCGAGCTACACCCCCGATGAACTGGCCTCGCATCGGCCCGTGGTCGTCAAGGTTGACGAACAAAACAGAGTACAGGAAGTCAAGCATGAAGAGACGGTAGAAGCGTGGACCTAGTTCCGCGCTGCACCTGCACCGGTTCTTGCTGGAGTCGACAATAGCTTCAGTTTGTCACGTTTTTTGGGTCTTCGATAGCCCCAGGGGAGTACGGTATGTCCACAAAACATCACAGCTTGGTCCTAGGCGGCATTGGCGGCGATTCGCATTCAGTTGGCCTCAATATCCTGAAGCATGCGCTGTCACATGCAGGCTACCAAACTCACTTCCTCGGCATCAATAACTCGCTGGATGATTTTCTTGAGCTGAGTGACCAGGTCAATGCCGTTTTGATATCGTGCATGGATGGTCACGCTCGCCACTACTTAAGATCACTCCAGAGTGAACTCAAAAGAGGGAAGGCGCTGTGGTATTTAGGTGGAAACCTTGCGGTGGGTTCGACTGAGGGCGTCGAGGCCCACTTTGTCTCGAAAGGTTTTGATCGCGTATATGCCAATTTTGTCGATATCAGTACTGTGCTGGAGGCCCTGAAGACTGACTTACACACTGTTGAGCCTGTCGTTTTCCGGGCGCCAGCCACGCGTGCTGGCTGTAACGTCCAAGGTTCAAAAGGACTCGCCACACGCATCTCCAGCCGGCTCGAATTTCTGAACCTGAGAGACGAGGTATTGCGCAGCTGGCCATCTGGCGCGGGCGCCAAGTCTCTTCAGGACAACGCGAGATTCCTCGAACAGGTGCCTTCATTTGCTCAAGCGTTGAAAGGTGCTCACGACAAGCACACCATGATCGTCCAACCTCGGTCGGGCGTTCCAGATGCATCAGACCAGGAATTTCAGTTCAAGATATTCCGTGACAACGGTGTTCGCGCGGTCTCATATCAGATTGACTCGATGACCCGAAACAACAACTACAGCGGTGCCGCCAAGGCTATACGCGAAAGCGCGAAAGGTCGTGACAATTGTTTGAACGGATTTCCGCTGATCAATTATAACATCGATGTACTACGTGAGATCACCAAGAATGTTGCTTTGCCAATACAGACGCGGCATAGCACACGCGACCCCAGGTTACTTGCAGAGATGTCCTATGCTGGCGGAGTTACCGCCTTTGAGGGCGGCCCCATCAGCTACAACATTCCATACTACAAGGACTACCCCCTTTCGGATGCACTAAGCGCTTGGCGATACGTCGATTTCTTGACAGGCTACTACTATCAAGAACACGGCATCGTACTAGACAGAGAATTTTTCGGCACTCTGACCGCTACGCTGATCCCCCCATGTATTGCGATCGCCACCAATGTTCTTGAGGCGCTATTGGCGGCTGGACAAGGCGTAAAATGCGTATCTCTTGCTTATGCCGAACAAGGCAACCGTTGCCAGGATATCGCGGCGATCGAAGTTATGGGGTCGCTCGCACGCGAAATCCTTGGTGAACATGGATACGATGACGTAGACGTATATACAAATTTTCATCAGTACATGGCGGCATTCCCGCAGAGCAGATGGAGATCGGAACAGCTGATTGCAGCCTCGGCAACAACCGCGGCTCTTTCGGGCGCCACCCGAATGATTGTGAAGGCGCCCGCGGAATCCCGGTCTATTCCGACATTGGAAGACAACTTACGAGCGCTTGAACTGGTAGATGCGGGTATCGCTCGTGCGGAGGAATGCACTGTGAACCACGGCCAAGTCGCGGCCGAGCGGGCACTGATCAGGAAAGAGGCGTCTGCATTGATCAACAGTGTGCTCGAGATACAAGAGGATAGCCTCGAACAGAAAATTGTGCGCGCATTCGAATTGGGCCGCATAGACATTCCATTTGCGCCGAGTATTCACAATCGGGGAATCGTCCGGACCTTGCGTGACCTGGAAGGAGCAGTGCGTTTCCTCGACGTCGGCCACCTTGAGCTCGACAGGGAATCGCGCGAGTTCCACGAACAAAAGGTGAACGAGCGCCGAAACGCCGAGACTACTCGGGGAAATCATTTGGATGACATCCTCATTGAACATGATGTCCTGCAACTATTTCGCGAGCAATATCCGGAATGGCCGCTCGATCGGTACAGTCCCAACAAGAAGGCTCGGAGAAGGCTCGGGGTCAAGTCTTGCGTTTTACCCCTTAGAAGCTCGCTTAGAGGCTCGGGGCCAAGTCTTGCGTTTTAGAGGCTCGGGGTCAGGCTCGGGGTCGGAGCGAATTAATTTTGATCAAGCCAATCCACAACTCAGGGTCAGGCCTTGCCTTTTGCCCAAAGGAAGCGCCACAGCAAAAGACAAGATCCCGTTGCTACCTGCCCCCGTCGCTAAAAATGGGTTCGCCTGTTGCCTTGACCGCATAGAACAGGCAGTCACTCTTCGCAATAACCGGGTTAGTGGTAATCATGAAGGCTTTGATGGCCTGGGCGGGGTAGATCTGACCATCCTTGATTCGAAGAACCTGCTCCATGTTCTCAGTCCGGTTGTGGCTGATCGCTTTGAGTATGCCAAGGCCCTTTTTTCCAATCCATCCAAGCGGCTCATCCGGGAAAACAATCCCAAAATTGCGGTGCTCGATATCTGGCGGGAAGGTGAGGTCAGCCAGCCCGGTGGGCTCAAGGCGGTATTCTATGGTCGCGTCAGGCGCAAGCTCCACCCGAATCGGATTGCGCAGTACGGCGACGTCCCACGCCGCTTTTTCCAGTGATAACACCTCTGGCTTTGAGGTGTACCGAACGAGTCCCTCGTACGCCAGTTGATGCGCTTGTTCATCCTGAGATCCACCACACTCGATGGTCACCGTAGGTACGTCCTGTTCCGAATATTCCATCAGCGCACCCAGACGAAGATCCGTCATTATCAGGCGGTCGGTGTAGAGCGAGGTCAGCGCTTGATGGGCGGCGTCATTGGTGATGGTCACAGCAAAGGCGGGGCCTGTGCCTGAGGTGTTGTGCACGTCCAGCAAGCATTCCGGTTTCGCATTGCGAAGCTCCGCCAGCATGGCCTCGGCAATCGCACCTTCTCGCCCCTCAAAGGGTTCTTTGAAACACCGGTTGAGGTCACGTCCTTCGGGAAGCTGGCGCACTGAAAGCCAGGGCGGGATCTTCGCGGGATAGACGCCGCCGAGGAGAAACAGCATGTTGACCTCTGGTACGTGCTGCTCCAGTAGCCATCGGTGAAGCGCAAACAGACCCGAAGGCTCATTGCCGTGAAGAAGCGTCGCCATGGCCCGGGTCCGGGAGCGATCACGACCGGCAACATGAACAACCGTGGGCTTGTGCAGTCGGTCCAGCCACTCGAGTGGTGAACGCCCCAGCGTCCGGGGCGACGGATCATTCAGATAATCAAGAACGTTCGAGTTGCTCACGGTGACGGTGTCCATTCATGGATCGGGATGTTTTTCTTCTGGTTGGCCATGTAAAGGGACAGCATACTGCGGAACGCCTCATCGGGGTTCAGGGTCCTGAACAGGGACTCGGTGATGTGGCGCTGCCACCGGGCGCCAGTCATGTTGGTTTCAATGCGGCCTTCGATGATTCCCAGCAGGTGGTGAATTTCCGTCTCGTCCACGGCTGTTCGCTTCAAAGCCTCCCGGGCGCGCGGCAGAAGCTCACGGGCCACGGTCAACAGGGGCATATCCTGTAACTGAACCTGATCCTTGTGCGGCCAGATGATCTCTGCGTCGATGCCATATTTGGCTGCGCGGTAGAAATTGTGTTCAGTGTAATGGAACGGGAGAATCGACGTCAGATGACGGATGTCATCAAGCACGGCCAATGCAGCCCCGATCACAAACAGCCCGTTCGCGCACATATCAACGGCGGTCGGACCTGCCGGCATAGAGCGAATCTCAATGCGCAGATGCCCATCGCCGGAGGGATCAAAGATGGCCCGGTTCCAGGGCCACGTGGTTCCCTGGTGCAAGCGCAGCTCGGCCAGTTCAGGCACTTCTCCCCGATCAATCACGGCCATCGGATCTTCATCCGACATCACTGGAATGATGGGAGGATACAGAGACGCTGAGGCAGCAAACAGTTCCCAGGCGCTGCGTGCCCAGCCGTTTCCGTAATAGACCCGTGGCGGGTGGCGCCAGGTTTTGTGATTGGGGGATCGGCTGTCGATGGATTGCTTGAACAGAGCGATCCGGGTTTCGTCCCAGAGGTGGTGGCCAAACAGACTGGGGGAATTGCTGGCCAGGGCCAGGACAACCGGCGTGACCAGTTGGACCGCGTTGAAATAGTCGGCAAAGCGGTCAGTGGGGACACGCCAGTGCAGCTGAAACGAGGTATTGGCCCCTTCCATGTAGACGTCGTCGGCCTCCAGATCGATGACATCGTTGCCGCCGATGTGGATGCTGAATGGCTCGCCCCGTTGCTTGAGCAGCGCCTTGGACAGTGCATGGTAGCGGGGCACGTCTGTCATCGCCTTCGCGCCCATATCGGACTCACGAAGTGTGGGCAGAATGCCGATCGCTACCAGTTCGCCATCCAATGGTGCGGCGTGCCGATTGATGCGTCTGATGGCAGCGAGCAACTCCTGCTCCGTTCTGGCAAACGGATCTCCCCTGAAAGCCTGTGGGCTGAGGTTGTATTCGAGATTGAAGCGGTTGAGTTCCAGGGTCAGTTGGGGGTCCTGAACGCTGGCGGCGATTTCTGCGTTGATGGATTGAACGCGCAGGTCAGGGTTGACGATGTAGAACTCGACCTCGGCTCCAATCGAACTCCCCCCTTCACCGAAGCCGGGCCGGTCCAGGAGCCGAGTGAGCGCTGAAAGGTCCGTCCGGACCTTGGCAGCAAAACGTTCAAACTCTTCCGCCGAAAATTCCGATTTTTTGATCGACAGTCCCACGGTAACGTCGTCTTTAGCACTGACTTACCTTGATAGTAGTGGAAGATGCGCCCGATAAAGGGGGGCAGATCGGTTTTATTTTCAGTTTGTCAGAATGGCAGGCAAGCCGTGCAAAACTTCGCGTCAGGTCTTACGTTTTGCCCCAGAGCGCTCCTGGCCAATACGAGGGCAAAAGGCACTTCCATTCAAACCCTCAAACACCAGATTCAGTTATAACTCGGCAGGAGGCAGCTTCAACCAACGATTCGCCCAATTCTGGAGCCAGCTGGCGTTAGCGGCTACGCTTTAAGAATAACGATAAGATTGGCGCCCTCGGCAATAACAGATTCAATGAGTTAAGGGCAACGGCTAGTCAAATGAAAACGATTACCAGGCTTGTAATCGGCTTGCTATGTTTATTGGCTGCAGACGCAACAGCCTCGCTCGAACTTGAGAAAGATCACGGCCACTGGAAGAGCGGCATGCTCGCGACTGAAAGTGGCGAGCCAGTGTTCAGGGCTATCAGCGACGTTGAACGTAAAACAGACGTCGTCATTTTCTTTGCTGTTGACATGGCGGACGATTGCGAGACATTGAACCCCAATATGCTCATGGCAATCCCTGAAGGTATTGATAAATCAGGGCTTCTAAACATCGGCGAATTTCAGGCAAGAGTTGATACTAGAGATGTCATCAACGGCACGTGGATGTCTAGTGCAAACAAAATGGGCGACACCATTGCTTTTATCTCCCTGTATACCGACAAGGAAAACCAGCTAATCCAGGACATGAAAATCGGAAGAACGCTTAGAGTAAAGATTTCGTTCTTAGAAGACGGTCGCGATGATTTTTATTTAAACTTCTCCCTATACGGTTCTTCCGCAGCCATTAATAGAGCCTCCGCGCTTTGCAATACTTATAAAAAAAGTGACAAAGAGTACTTCAACAACCAGTCACCTCCCAGGCCAAAGCAGCGCAAGAGAGATTCTGAATACTTTTCCACCTGACCGCCCATGTGGAGCTCGCCGCTCAGGGTCTAACATAGAGCTCGGCGCCAGGTCCTGCGTTCTGCCCCTTCCATAAAAAGCTCAAGACACACCCGCCTCCCCTGAACGGGTGTTGTCAGCAAACCCGTTTAATTAGAGCGTAAAAAAATAATTATGCGCCGTTTTTCATTCAATGCGCCGTATAGCCACCATCAATGACCAGCTCGCTGCCTGTCACAAATTTCGACTCATCAGACGCGAGATAGACAATTCCCCAGGCAATGTCGTCCGGTTCCCCCATATGGCCCAGAGGGTGAAGGTCGGCGGTGGCCTGTTTGGCGTCGTCCATCGCCATGCCGGTGGTTTGGAGATGATGCTCAACCATCGGTGTCCAGATGAACCCGGGATGAACGGAATTCACCCGGATTTTGTCGGGCGCGTATAGCAGGGCATCCGTTTTTGTCATCAGCCGTACCGCACCTTTGGAGGCGTGATAAGGGGGAACGTCGGGCGCGCTGACGATGCCGTAAATCGACGACAGGTTGATGATGCTGCCCACCCCGGCCCGCTTCATGTGGGGTATGGCATGCTTGGTCCCGAGGAACACGCCTTTCACGTTAACGGACTGTACAAGGTCCCATTCTTCCTCGCTCAGCTCGTGTGTGGGCTTGTTCGGCCCGGCG
>NZ_SJDL01000056.1 GCF_004327985.1 Marinobacter halodurans | reverse complement strand
TGAGTATCAAACGCCCGATGAGGTGTACTACGGGCAACCGATAGCCTTGGCTAGCCTGAGCCAGGGAAACAACCGGATCATAGCTTAGTGACACCATCAGGTTGTCCAACTGATCGGGTCCACCTCATCTCGCGGTCATCGCTTCCCGAATCATGCCAATCGTTATGTGCAGGAACACAACCGTCATCGGTAAGCGGAAGTGGTTTTAATGTAGCAGACGCTTTAGCTTCTGAGCAGGCCGCAGGCCTGCCGATAAACCCGGGGCCCTGACGGGCCCTCCGAAGCTGAAGCGTCGGCTACACCAGGACGCGACATCTCGCGGTCATCGCTTCCCGAATCATGCCAATCGTTATGTGCAGGAACACAAACGTCATCGGTAAGCGGAAGTGGTTTTTAATGTAGCAGACGCTTTAGCTTCTGAGCAGGCCGCAGGCCTGCCGATAAACCCGGGGCCCTGCCGGGCCCTCCGAAGCTAAAGCGTCGGCTACATTAGGACGCGACATCTCGCGGTCATCGCTTCCCGAATCATGCCAATCGTTATATGCAGGAACACAACCGTCATCGGTAAGCGGAAGTGGTTTTTAATGTAGCAGACGCTTTAGCTTCTGAGCAGGCCGCAGGCCTGCCGATAAACCCGGGGCCCTGACGGCCCCTCCGAAGCTAAAGCGTCGGCTACATTAGGACGCGACATCTCGCGGTCATCGCTTCCCGAATCATGCCAATCGTTATGTGCAGGAACACAACCGTCATCGGTAAGCGGAAGTGGTTTTTAATGTAGCAGACGCTTTAGCTTCTGAGCAGGCCGCAGGCCTGCCGATAAACCCGGGGCCCTGCCGGCCCCTCCGAAGCTGAAGCGTCGGCTACACCAGGACGCGACATCTCGCGGTCATCGCTTCCCGAATCATGCCAATCGTTATGTGCAGGAACACAACCGTCATCGGTAAGCGGAAGTGGTTTTTAATGTAGCAGACGCTTTAGCTTCTGAGCAGGCCGTAGGCCTGCCGATAAACCCGGGGCCCTGCCGGGCCCTCCGAAGCTGAAGCGTCGGCTACATACCCGTGCAAAACCTTACGACCGGGACATACCTACCGGCGATTCTCGCTGTCCGCTGCCGGCAAACGACGGTTCATCATGTCGGTCAGGCTGCTCAACTGCTGCTGCACCTCATCCAGCTTGCGGGCCATGTCGTCCCGTTCGCGGTGGGCCTGTTCGGCCTCGCGACTGTTCTGCTCGGCGCTCATTACTTCCAGGATCACACCGATCATCATGTTCAGGAACACGAACGCCGTCAGAAAGATGAAGGTGATGTAGAACAGCCAGCTCAGCGGGTAGACCGACATGGTTTCGTACATCACGTCCGTCCAGTCTTCGAACGTCGCCACGCGGAAAAGCGTAAGCAGCGACACGGCCACGTCGCCCCACAGATCCTCGTTGATCGGCGCGAAGAACAGGGAACCCATCGCGGCGTAGATGTAGAAGATGATGAACATCAGCAGGGCGATGTAACCCATGCAGGGAATCGCCTTGAGCAGGGAGTTGATCAGGAAGCGCAGTTCCGGAACCACCGAAACCAGACGCAGCACCCGGAACACCCGGAGCAGCCGGCCGAGGAGCACGGCTTCGGAATTATCGAGCGGGATCAGGCTGCCCACAACCACGATGGTGTCGAACAGGTTCCAGCCGTCCAGCAGGAAGCGTTTCTTGTCGGGATAGACCGCGAATCGGAAAATGATTTCCAGCAGGAAAAATACGGTAATCGCACCGTCGAGGAACAGCACCGCTTGCTCGACCACGTCCGGAAGGTCATAGGTCTTGGCGCCGATGGCCAGCGCCGACAAAATAATGATCGAGATGACGGCCGTCTGGAAGAGACGACTCGATTCAATGCGACGCAGGCTTCCCAGAACGGAAGGCGCACCGGCGGAATACGACATGGTGTGGGGTCTCCGAAAGCGCGGGGATAGGTGCGAATTTTATGCCGTTGCCCGCCAAAGGAGAAGCGTTCTCAGTCCTTATCGCCGTTGTTCTTTTGGCGTCGACGGTTCAGGCGGATGATGACGTCCGCAAGGGAATGGATCTGGCGATTGGCGACGCGGATGGAGCGATACACCCGGGTGGAGACGTCGTCATGGATTTCCCGGGCGCGGAGGCTGTTTTCACGGATCCGGTCATCTCCGGACAGGCGATCGATGGCCTGGAAGGTGGTGTCGCTCAGCATGCGGTGCAGGACGGCAATCGCCGCGGTGCCGCCGTCGACGGAATCCTGCAGCATCAGGCGCCGGTTGTCGGCCTCGATGCGCTCGAATTCGCGTTTGCGAACGGCATTCTCGACTCGGGCGAGCGTGGCTTCCAGTCGCTTGAACTGCTCACTGATGTGTGACGCACGCTGCCAGGCCAGCCCCATAAACAAGGCGGTCACGGCTGTGCCGGTCAGCAGTATCCAGAGCATGGAGACCTTCTCCGTTAGCGATATTCCACCTTCATTTCGGCTTCGACGCCGCGCTCTGCCAGTTCAGCGCCGACTTCACGCATCACCTGCTGGTAAACCCGGCGGCAGACCATATTGGGCAGGTGATCCGCCACAATCCGCGCGGACCGGGACTCCCGCTTGGCCACGGCGATCGGATCCAGTACCCGCACGGTCAATACCATCTGCGGTTCTTCGCTACGGCGCCCACCGTTCAAAGATTCGATCCGGGACAGGGCGCTCTCCAGCATTTCACCCTGACGCTTGAGCTGGCGATACAGCACAATCGCGGCGATGAGCAGGCCAATCACGCACAAGGCGAGGAACACCGTCACGTTGGAAACTCCTGTTACCATGGTTGTTTCATCGTTGTCGTCCCTACAGGCACTTGGCCTGCGAGGCTTTCATGCATAGTGTGAGGGACGTCAGCGGCCTTGCGATTGGCCGAAGTGCCGCTTTGATACCGGGCGCCCGGAAACCCGTGGAACCCAACGCGACAGTACAGGACAGGGAGATAGCATGAGCCGAAGAACCGCCTTGGTCACCGGCGCCTCCGCCGGCATCGGTCAGGGATTCGCCGAGAAACTCGCCAGTCAGGGTTACGACCTGGTGCTGGTGGCCCGCCGCCGGGAGCGTCTGGAAGCGCTCGGTAGGGATCTGCAGGCCCGCTTTGGGGTGGCGGTTCACATCGTGGCCGAAGACCTGGGCGACTCCGGTGCCGTAGAACGCATCCTCCACGCCGTCGACGATGCCGGGCTCCATGTGGACTTCCTGGTGAACAACGCCGGTTTTGCCGCGCGCACCAGCCTGGTGGACAGCGACTGGTCGGTGCTGAACCAGGAAATCCAGGTGATGGTCACGGCGCTGACCGAACTGATGGTCAAGCTGGGCCGGCGCATCGTGAAGCGGGGCTATGGGCACATCATCAACGTGGCGTCCCTGGCCGCCTTTGCACCGTCGCCGGCGGGCATGCTGTATACGGGCATCAAGAACTATGTGGTGAATGTGTCCGAGAGCGCGGACATGGAATTTCGCCAGCACGGCGTTCGGGTGACTGCGTTGTGCCCGGGCTTTACCTACACTGAGTTCCACGACGTCCAGGGCACGCGCGAACAGGTGAGTCGCCTGCCGTCGATTCTGTGGCAGAACGTGCCGGCCGTCGTCGAGGAGGGCTACCGGGCCGCGTTGGCCGGCAAGCCGGTTTGCATTCCCGGCCGGTTCAACAAGGTTATCGCGTCAGTCAGCGGGTTGCTTCCGGAGTCCGTTCGCTACCAGTTGGGACGTCGGGGCCGAATCTACTGATCGACCTGAACCGCAGGATGCGCGGGTGCGTACCAAACCAGGCATCACCACTAACGCGTTGAATCCTGTCTATACTGCCTCTTCTGTACTGCCAATCGGGGGATCGCTATGGAGTGGCTCAAGGCCTTTGTTGCCGGTGTGCTGGCGACACTTCTGTTTCACCAGGGGCTGTTTGGTCTTTTCTATCTGACCGGTCTGGTGCCGGTGGCGCCGTACAACGTTGCGCCCGTTCCGCCATTCGGTGTGCCTGCGGTCCTGTCACTGGCGTTCTTCGGCGGGCTCTGGGGTATTCCCATCTGGGCGGCTATCCGTCGCATGAAGCCGCTGGCGCACTGGATCAGTGCCATTGTTCTTGGTGCAATAGGGCCCACCGTGGTCGCCATGCTGGTGGTGTTTCCGCTCAAGGGAATCCCCGTGTCCGCTCAGACCTGGATGGGTGGACTGGTGCTGAACGGCTTCTGGGGCCTGGGGCTGGCGGTGTTCATGGCGTTTATGGTTAATCGCAGAAAATTATAATAATCAAAAAAGTACGAATAAATTTTCAGCTACTGTCAACAAAAGGGATCTCAGAATGAGTCAGGCACCATTCGACATTGTGGTTTTCGGCGCGACCAGTTTCGTGGGGCAGATCCTGTCCCGTTACCTCCTTGAGCGATATGGCGTTGGTGGCGAGGTGAAGTGGGCCATTGCCGGGCGTTCGGAAGCCAAGCTGGTAACGTTCAAGTCGGGGCTGGGTGAGGCGGCCGCGGATCTTCCGGTCATCATCGCGGACGCCGGCAACGAAGCATCGCTGACCGAGATGTGCGAACAGACCCGCGTGGTCATTTCCACGGTCGGGCCCTACGCACTCTACGGTGAGCCGCTGGTTCAGGCGTGCGTGAACAGCGGTACGGATTACTGCGACCTGACCGGCGAAGTGCAGTGGATCCGTAAGATGATCGAGCGTTACGAGGAGCAGGCAAAAGTCACCGGCGCGCGCATCGTTCATTGC
Source organism: Marinobacter halodurans (assembly GCF_004327985.1). Taxonomy (GTDB): domain Bacteria; phylum Pseudomonadota; class Gammaproteobacteria; order Pseudomonadales; family Oleiphilaceae; genus Marinobacter_A; species Marinobacter_A halodurans. The sequence continues at coordinate 12,303 of NZ_SJDL01000056.1, read as the reverse complement.
TGCGGCTTCGACTCGATTCCCTCGGACATGGGCGTTTATTACCTTCAGCAGCAGGCGAAAGCTCAGTTCGGTGAGCCGTGCTCGACGGTGAAAATGCGGGTGAAGGCAGCCAAGGGCGGATTGTCCGGTGGTACCGTCGCCAGCATGATCAACGTGACCAAGGAAGCGGTGGCCGATCCCGCACTGCGCAAGGAACTGGCCAACCCGTATTCCATCTGCCCGAAGGATTTCCGGCCGGCCCGTCGTCAGCACAACGTGAAAGCGGCGGAATACGATGAGGATTTCCAGGCGTGGACGGCGCCGTTCGTGATGGGCGCCATCAATACCCGTGTCGTACACCGCTCCAACGCCTTGCAGGGTGCCGCCTACGGTCAGGAATTCGGTTACGACGAGGCGGTCCTGACCGGTAAAGGACTCAAGGGACGCGCGGCGGCGCTGGGTGTGGCTGCGGGACTGGGCGGTTTCCTGGTGGCTGCGACCATCAAACCGGCCCGTTGGGCGCTGGAGAAGTTTGTCCTGCCCAAGCCGGGCGAAGGCCCGACGCCCAAAGCCCAGGAGGAAGGTTTCTTTGACCTGCGTTTCGTGGGCATTTCCCCAAAAGGGGAGATCATTCGCACCAAGGTGACCGGCGACCGGGATCCCGGTTACGGCTCCACCGGCAAGATGCTGGGCGAGGCGGCCATGTGCCTGGCGTTCGACATCGACACGCCGGAAAAGCGCCCCGGCGGTTTCTGGACTCCGGCCTCCCTGCTGGGCCAGAAAGCCATCGACCGCCTGGTGGCGAACGCGGGCCTGCGCTTCGAATTGCTCGAGAACCGCTAGACGCGCGTCAGGCTCGCCATTCCTCCACCGTCAGCGTCCTGTGCATCGGTGGCAGGGCGCTGGCGTCGTGGGCCAGGCCCACCACCGTCTTGCCACTCAACTCGATTTCCAGCGCCTTGGACAGCTGCGCGGCCGTTTCCCGATCCAGGCCGGTAAACGGCTCGTCGAGAATCACGATGGGTGCATCCAGCAGGAGCACCCGCGCCAGCGCGACCCGGCGGGCCTCGCCACCGGAGAGTTGGCGGCCCGCTTCGCCGACCCAGGTCATCAGGCCCAGAGGCCAGCTGTCCACGGCTTCCGCCAGTTGGACGACCTCCAGCACGTGCCAGATTTCACCGGAGGTCACGTCCGGCCGGGCCAGTTTGAGGTTATCCAGCAGCGTCCCGTTAAACAGGTGAGTACGTTGGGTCAGGTAAGCCACGTTGCGCTGCGCGCCAATGCCGCCCGCCGGCCAGCGGGGCCGACCGTGGCAACGGATTTCGCCGGTATCCGGGGTCAGCAGACCGGCCGCCAGGTCGGCCAGCGTGGACTTGCCACTACCGGACGCACCGATGAAGCCAACCCGGTCCCCGGGGGCCAGTTTCAGCGAGAAGTGGCTCAACAGCGGGTGATGATCCTCAAACGCAAAGCCCACATCGAGCCATTCCAGCTCGCCGGGCGAGGGCTCGTCGACGGTCTCCGGAGCGTCCATGAGCTCGTAATGCACTTCGTTGTTGAGACGACGGGCAGAGGCTACCGTACCGCCGAATTCCGCGTAAGCCGGGGGCAGGGCAATCAGGATCTCACCCAGGCCGAGTACCGCAAGCGGGATCAACACCGCCACGGGACCACTCACAGTGCCGGATTCGACGCCGCCCAGCCCCATCACCAGCGCCAGCAGCGCGATGGCCTGCACGGTCCAGGTGATCAGGCCCTGCGCCGTGGAAACCGACCGCTCCGTGGCGTACTGCGGGCGCATCATGACCTCGTCGTCGTCCAGCAGCCGATCGTAATATGCGCCGATCAGCCCGGCCGCCCGCAGTTCCGCCTGACCTTCCAGGGTCTCGATCAGCCGTCCACGCAGGTTTTCCAGGCGCTCCACCCGGCGCGCGGTGCGCTGTCGATTCATTCGGGCCAGACCCAGCGTGATGACGGCAGCCAGCGCCAGCAGGGCGACCAGCACCCACAGGGCAAGCTGACCGCTGACCAGCAACGCCAGCAGGCTGACAGTGCCAATGGCCAGAATCGCCACGCCCAGCGGCGCCAGCAGCCGCAGATACAGGTTGTCGAGTGCATCGATGTCCTGCACCAGACGGCTCAGCCGATCCGAGGCCCGGGCGAACAGGTGCTCATGGGGCAGCTGGTGAGCCAGGGTCGAAAACAGGCGAACGCGCAGGTCGGCGAGCAGGCGCAGCACGGTGTCGTGGTTGAACACCCGCTCGACATAGCGGGACACGGTCCGGGTGATGGCAAAGAAGCGGATGCCGCCGCCCGGCACGTAGATGTCCAAAAACGCGTGGATGCCTTTGGCCAGCAGGGCGCCGGTGATGGCCGAGGCAGTCAGGAACCAGCCGGACAGACCCAGCAGGCCAATGGCGGACAGCACCGTCAGCAGGATCAGCACGCCGCCGATCACCAAGCGGCCACGACGTTGCAGGATCAGTTTCAGCCAGGGCCAGAGTTCATTCATGGATCAGCCCTCCGTGACGGACGCGGTACACCGTGTCCGCCATATCCAGCAATTGCGGGTGATGGCTGGCGAGCACCAGGGTCCGGCCATTGGCGACCAGCTCGTCCAGGGCGGCGATCACCTGTTCTTCGCTTTCGGCGTCCAGGCCGGCCGTGGGTTCATCCAGCAGCACCAGCGGGTAATCCGCCAGGAAAATGCGCGCCAGGGCCAGTCGACGAGCCTGACCGCCGGACAGCCCGGCGCCGGACTCGGACACGGGCGCGTTCAGCCGTTGCGGATGGGTTTCCACCAGGTGCGTCAGGCCGGCCTTGGCGAGGGCATCCAACAATTGCTCGTCGCTGGCGTCTGGCGCCACCAGGCGCAGGTTTTGCGCCCAGGTGCCCTGTAGGATAAAGGGGGACTGACCCAGCCAGCCGAAGGGGCGGGCACCCGGCGTCTCGCCAAACACGCTGATCGATCCGGACTGGGGCAGGCAAAAGCCGGCAATCAGGTGCAGCAGGGTGGACTTGCCGCAGCCCGAAGGCCCTTCCAGCCCGACAATCTCGCCCGCGCCGATCGTCAGCGACAGATCGGCAAACAGCGGGCCGCGATCGGCGAACCCGAACGAGACGTGCTTCAGGTGAATGCCCTGGGCGGTGTCCGGCGTGTCGTAAACCGCCGGGGCCGTTGGAGAACGAGCGGATTCGGCCTCCAGGCGCTCCAGCAGGCAATCCGCGGCGCCGATGGCAGAGGCGCGGTCGTGGTAATGCTGGGACAGGAGGCGCAGCGGCTGGAAGAACTCCGGCGCCAGAAGCAGGATGAACAGGCCGCTGAACAGCGTCAGCTCATCGGCCCCGCCGAAATGGATATAGCCCAGCAGCCCGAAGCCGATGTACATGGCGATCACCGCAATGGCGACCGACGAGAAAAACTCCAGCACCGCCGAGGACAGGAACGCCACCTTGAGCGTTTTCATGTTTACCTTGCGGAACTGGTCGGTGACCTGGCCCACCTCGCGAGTGGCCTTATCCGTCTGACCGAACAGCTGAAGGGTCGTGAGCCCCCGCAGCCGGTCCATGAAATGACCGGACAACCGGCCCAGGGTTTCGAAGTGCTGCTGGTTCAGCTTCTCGGCGCCCATGCCCACCAGTGCCATGAACAGCGGAATGAGCGGTGCCGAGAGCAACAGGAAGAGGGCGGCGAGCCCGTCGTAGCAGAACACCACCACCAGGATCAGCAGCGGCACGATGACCGACAGCATCATCTGCGGCAGGAAGCGGGCGAAGTAACCGTGGAGGGCTTCCACCTGTTCCAGCCATTCGCTGGCCAGGGTGGCCGGACTGGTCCGGGCCAGCCCCGCAGGGCCCTGTGCCTGCCAGCTTTCAATTAATTGCCGGCGAACGGATTGGCGGATGGTTTCGCTGGACGCCGCGGCGGCGTTGTCGCGCATGATTTGGAACGCGCCACGCAGCAGAATCGCGGCGAGAATACCGCCAATCAGTGGTGTCAGTGTGACGAGTTCGACGTGTTTCATCACCACCTGAGACACCAGCCAGGCCGTCAGCCCAAGCTGGACCACCATGGCAATGGCGGAGGCGGTGCCACCGAAAATGGCGAGGCGAATCTGGGGCCGCGCCGGGCCGGCCAGCTCGTTGAGCCAGTGCCGGACCCGCCGTTGCCTTTCCTTTTCCGTGGAGGAAGGGCTCCCGGCCGCAGCGCCGGGAGCCTCGTCATTGGAGGAGGTTGGTTCAGTGATAGCCGACACCTGCCTTGACCTTGCCGCGGAAGACCCAGTAAGACCAGGCGGTGTACACCAGCACGATCGGGATCACGAACAGCACCCCGAGCAGCAGGAACAACTGGGATTCAGGTGCTGAGGCCGCATCCCACAAGGTGTAGTCCGGCGGCACCACGTACGGCCAGCGGCTGGCGATCAGGCCCAGGTAGCTGAAGATGAACAGCCCCATGGTGGACACGAACGGCATGCCTTCGTTGCGTTTACCGACGTGACGGAAGATCTGGTAGGCACAGAACAGCGCCAGCACCGGGAAGATCCAGATGACTTCGATGGCGGAGAACCAGCGCTGACGCACCAGCTCGTCTACAAAGGGCGTCCAGGCACTGACGATGGCGAACACCACCAGCACCGCAATCAGCAGCGGACGGGTGATCTTGTAGGCCCATTCCTGGATGTAGCCTTCGGACTTCAGGATCAGCCAGGTACTGCCCAGCAGCGCGTAGCCGGCCATTAGGCCCAGGCCGGTGAGCACGGTGAACGGGGTGAGCCAGTCCAGCGCACCGCCGACGTAGACGCCATTCTGGGTTTCAAAACCCTGGATGTAGGCGCCGACCACGCAACCCTGCGCGAACGAGGCGATCATGGAGCCCACCGCAAAGGCCCAGTTCCACAGGTAGCGGGACGTGCGCGCCTTGAAGCGGAACTCGAACGCCACACCGCGAAAGATCAGGCCGGCCAGCAGCAGGAACACCCCGATGTACAGCGCCGGCAGGAAGATCGAGTAGACCAGCGGGAACGCGGCCAGCAACCCGGCACCGCCGAGCACCAGCCAGGTTTCGTTGCCGTCCCAGATGGGAGCGACGGAGTTCATCATCACATCCCGGGCCTGTTCGTCCGGGGCGAAGGGGAAGAGGATACCCAGCCCCAGGTCAAAGCCGTCCATCAGGACGTACATGATGACGCCGAACCCGATAATCACAGCCCAGATAAGCGGTAAATCGATCAATTGCATGATTAGTGGCCTCCCTTGTTCAGCGGTGCGGCGTGGGTGTCGTGATCGCGTCCCGGATAGGGACCGGCCTCGAAGGTCACGTGCGCGGCCGACAGCGGACGCATCGCGCGATCGTGTTCCTCGTCCACCGGCTCTTCGTCTTCCACGCCCATCTGCAGGACCCGGAACAGGTAGTAGACGCCGGCGGTGAACACCATGGCGTAGACCACGATGTAGCCGATCAGTGTGAACAGGGCCATACCACCGGTCAGCGACGGGGTGACCGCCTCCGCCTGGGTCATGATGCCGTAGATCAGCCAGGGCGCGCGGCCCACTTCGGTGACGAACCAGCCGCTGAGAACCGCCAGGAAGGGCGCGATGCTCATCAGTCGCAGGCTCTGCAGGTACCAGACGGTGCTGTACAGCTTGCCGGTGGCTCGCAGGATCACGCCGATCACGCCGGCGAGAATCATCAACAGGCCCATGGCGACCATGATGCGGAAGCTCCAGAACACGATGGAGACCGGCGGCTGTTCATCCGGCGATACCTCCTTCAGGCCCGGCACGACACCGTTCCAATCGTGGGTCAGGATCAGGCTCGCCATATGCGGGATGCCGATTTCCATCAGGTTGGACTGGGTTTCTTGATCCGGCCAAGCGAACAGCAGCAGCGGTACGCCGGACTGGGTTTCCCAGTTGCCTTCCATCGCAGCGACCTTGGTGGGCTGGTGTTCCAGGCTGTTCAGACCGTGCTCGTCACCGATGAAGGCCTGTGCCGGCGCCAGGAAAAGGATCAGCCACAGGCACATGGACAGCGCCTTGCGGTTGGCTTCCTTCTCGCGGCCGAGCAGCAGGTACCAGGCGCTCACGCCTGCCACCACGAAGCTGCCGGTCAGGAAAGAGGCCATCACCATGTGCAGGAAGCGGAACGGGAAGGAGGGATTGAAGATCGCTTCACTCCAGGACAACACGTGGATCACGCCATCGCGCATTTCGGTGCCCGCCGGGGTCTGCATCCAGCTGTTGGCCACCAGGATCCAAAAGGCCGAGATGAACGTGCCCAGGGCCACCATCAGCGCAGCAAACAGATGCACACCGGCCGGCACCTTGTGACGCCCGAACAGCAGCACCCCGAGGAAGCCCGCCTCCAGGAAGAAGGCCGTCACCACCTCGTAGCTGAGCAACGGCCCGATAAAATTTGACGAGGCTTGTGCAAAATTGCTCCAGTTCGTACCAAACTGGAACGACATCACAATGCCGGAGACCACGCCCATCCCGAAGACCACGGCGAAAACCTTCGTCCAGAAGGCCGACAGCTTTTCCCAGGCCGGGTTTTGAGTGCGAAAGAACAGTCCTTCCAGGACTGCGATATAGGACGCCAGGCCGATCGTGAAGACCGGGAAGATCGCGTGAAACGATACAACGAAGGCGAACTGGATACGGGAGAGGAGAATGGGATCTAAATCCACGGGTACCTCCGGGCACAGGTTAGACAAAGGCGTTCCAGGTCATGCTGGAGCGGCCGCTCAAACGAAAACGAAATGCCATCTGAGGAGTGGGGTGCTGTCTGGTGACCAGAAGACCCCTTATTGTTACCGGCATCCGGAATGACGGACTGTGAGGATCCATGACCAGTCCGAAAATCCTGCTCAGCGTACCTGTCGAGCCATTGCGTGCATTGACTGAAATCAATATCGGAAATCAATAGCCTACATGCCTCTCACAATAGTAGTGCGCGAACCGGAGTGTTCCAATGTCACTTTATGAAGATCATGTTTTACCCCACCTGATTAACCGTGCCTGCTCCATCGGACCGGTGATGAAACTGCGCCAGCAACTGGTGCCTCAGGCCCGGGGCGATGTCCTCGAAGTGGGCATGGGGTCCGGGGTGAACCTCCAGTACTACAATCCCGACAGGGTCAATTCAGTATGGGGTCTGGAACCGTCCGAGGGCATGCGACGGATTGCCGCGCGAAACGTGGCGGAGGCGCCGGTGGAGGTCAAATGGCTGGATTTGCCGGGCGAGCGCATCCCGCTGGAGGACAACAGCGTGGACACCGTGTTGCTCACCTTCACCCTCTGCACCATCCCGGACTGGTTCCAGGCCTTGCAGCAGATGAAGCGCGTCCTCAAACCGGACGGCCAGCTCCTGTTCTGCGAACACGGCCGCGCCCCGGAGCCGGGCGTGCGCAAATGGCAGGACCGCCTGACCCCGGCGTGGCGAAAAGTCGCAGGCGGCTGTCACCTGAACCGACCGATTACACGGCTGCTCGAGTCCGCCGGCTTCGAGATAGAGTCGGCCGACAGCCTATACATCCAGAACACGCCGAAGATCGCGGGATTTGTGACGTACGGAGTGGCTCGAAAGCCCGAATAGGGGAGTGGTCTGGTTGAGATTTGACCGATTTGAAGGGCAAGATTGCGATCAGCCACAGCTGCTTATACAATCCCCGCTCCTTTCAGCACTCCCTCTGCCCGGGTGGTGAAATTGGTAGACACTGGAGACTTAAAATCTCTTGACCGTTAGGTCGTGCCGGTTCGAGTCCGGCCCCGGGCACCATAAATATCAATAGATTACCTTTCTTACCTAAAGCTCTTAAGTTCAAGTGCTAAAAATTTGTAGACAATATGTAGACACTAGGGAAGTCTGAATAACCGTGGTTTTTTTGCTGGTCTTGGTTTTCGCCGGCAAAAATCGAAGATTCAGACACTATTTTCCCGTTATTAGTGTGCTTCCCGCCATTTTGGCGGAAAACAGGCGCGCCGGCCCTAAACCAGCAGGTATTTTTTACCACTCAGCAAGTTGCTGAACGCTGCCAGCAGATGCAGCCGGTTGTTTTTGGCAACACCACGATAGCGGACCTTGCCATGACCGAAGACCTGCTTGATGTACCGAAAGGGATGCTCAACCTTGGCACGAACACTGGCTTTGATTGTTTCGGCTTTCAATTTATCGGCATCCAGCTTCTTCCGGGAGTCAGGCCGTTTGGCAATGAACCAGGAGACGTTTTCGCGGTGCTTATGCTCATCCCGCTTTTACCGCCAAGGTAACCGGTATCATCGAAGACTCGTTGCTCGTAACCGTGCAACAGCTCGTCGGTGGGCACGATGTCGTGAACATTGGCAGCGGTGGTATTGCCGGATCGCTGAGGTTATAGAACGACTGCATGCAGTGAACGCGGAGCATGGTGGACAGCGTGTAAGGCGGACGGCTCGTCTGAACCTTGGGATAGTGACGGGCTAATTTTTTCCAACTGCTTCCAGGGAATCAGCTTCTCCATTCGTTCCCGAAAAATTTCGCGGCGGGTTTTGCGCTTCTTGGTCTGGTACTCGGTCTCGGAGAAGGTAATCTGATCCATGGCGGCACTGAATCCTATGCGGGCGACGATGACCGTATTATCGCTGAATTTGAGACTTATTAAGAGTCTCCCTAGGTGTCTATTCTAGATACTCTATAGTAAGCTAAATAAGAATATTATAAATGCACTCTGACGAAGAACGAAAATAATTGTATTAGGGGTTTTCTCGTGAATGGAATCATAACGTCCACTAACTCCGATAGTGGCGGAGTTGGCGCTAAAAAGGGCTTCCTTTTCCAAGATCACATAGCTGTACGCCACATACTTTCATTACTTTCGGATAGTTCCGTACAAGAAGTTCATTGTGAGACCCGCGACGATATCTCAATAGTAGTCTCAGGAACCACCGGCAACTATGTTTTAAATATTCAGGTAAAAACCACTGATGGTGCAAAAAAATGGTCTACTGAAGAGTTATGCGATAGCGAGATTTACATAAAACAACTCAAGCTTGATAGCTTGCAAGTTCCTGCTAAATTTCGAATAATCTCATCTCGTGACGTAGGCTCATCATCGGTAAAGACGTTGCTTTATCCTAAAGAACAAAGGGACGCAAAAAAGCGCCAACAACTCATAAATGTAATAACAAGGCGGCATAAAGGTGCGGTATCACCAAATAAAAACTCGGCTGAGTACTGGGTAGATAACTGCCACTGGGAAGTGATAAAAGAAATTGATGCGATAAAGTTTAGGAATCAAAATTCGATAAATAGTATTGCCGAAAATTTTGGTTACAATTTGACGTCGGCGCAAATCTTGGAGATCAATGACAAGCTACTTTTAAGTGCGATCGAAGCAGCGGCTGCATCAAACAAGACAGAGTTCGAAAAAAAAATATTTAAAAAGGACGAGTTTGAGAAGCGATTCAAGAAATTAATGGATAATGCCGCGACCAGTGCCAACCCTACTAAACACCCTTATTCACCAGAGAAAATCATAAAGCCATTTTTAATAGATGTCTTTTATGATACTGATGCGAAAATTAGAACAGGGCATGGGCTTGATATCGGACTTAATTTAAACGAGTGGCGCGTAGATGATTTCGTCGAGCACCTTCTCATTTGGTTGCCAGAGTTCTGTTTGCAAGCTTCAGAGCTTAGTAATTTACCCACTAACCATTTGGAATATGGGAAGAAACTACACGACACAACAAAAAGAATACGCGATAAATTTTCAGAGCAAATGGATGAAATCCTGGGGAATTTGACGCTACATACATGCTTGCGCACAGCTCTCAAAAGCGAGCCTATTCCATGCAAGGTATTTTACTTAGCTGACACTAGTCAGTACAAATCCTTTAGAAATTCTCATTTTGTAAATAATAGCGGAATCCAAGAGTTATGGCTTGGGAGCAGTATTATATCGAAAGTAAGGTTTACTGAAACAATTCCTAAATGTTTCGATCTAATAAAAAGTATACTTGATCCTAAATTTGTTGAGAAAGAGCGAAGAGTGATCGTCGATCTCTTTGAGGCGTCTCATTATTCGTCATCTGATATAGTCGATTTTTTGGATGAAGACACGTCCTTAAACGATTTATTAAGTAGGCTTTGTATTTCGCTTCTTGTAATATATAGATCTGACGCTTTTCTAGATAAAGAAAACTATAAAGAATCCATTGAAGAAGAAATGCAAAAAAACTTCTCTAAATTATTAGAAAACCTTCCTTCAGAAATTGACTCACTGAAAATCTATATCTTTATGATTCCAGCTGAAGATATAGATCGTTTGAACGATGAGTTTAATAAGCGGCTTGGAGGTTAAGTAATGGATTTATCATTTGATGATCTTAAAGTTCGCTTAAAGAATGGAGTGTTTAGAAATCAAAACAATTTTGAAATACTACAGCATATTTCAATGCTGTGTAACTCTAAAGAGAGCATAGATAAAGGCCGGGAACTATTGATTAGGCTGCTAGAGCATAGAAATGAATTTGACTCCGTATTACTTAATTCGATGTTGCGTAAAACGGGGTTGTTTCCATACATGCAGCTTCCTGAGCAAGGCGCGCATTTAGACTTTTTTGAAACGTTGGCCTATGAACTCCATAGACCTGAAACAGAGGGTGAGGAATTAGTATTTCATTCATTACAATCCAAAGTCTATAATAAGCTAGTAAACGGGGAAAATGTAATACTCAGTGCGCCAACAAGTTTCGGAAAAAGTATTTTAATTGATTCACTTATTAGAAGTGGTCGCTTCAAAAAAATTGTTATAATCCTTCCTACCTTGGCACTAATTGATGAAACCAGACAAAGAATCTCTGAAAAATTTCAAAATAATCTTAAAGTTATTACGCACAGTTCGCAGTCAGAGCTGGAATCGGATCACGCCATAAATATTTATGCGCTTACTCAAGAGCGCGCGCTAGAGTTAAATCACATAAATAAAATTGATCTGTTGATCGTAGATGAATTCTACAAAGTTGACCCAAAGTTTGAGGAATCTGATGAACGGGCTCTTCTTTTAAATTATGCGTTTCATAAATTAGTCAAATTAAGTGCTCAGTTTTATTTGCTGGGCCCTAACATCGAGAGTGTTAGAGGTTTAGACTTTTACGGAAGGGATTATTACTTCATTCCCACGCAGTTTACGACTGTAGCCGCTGATGTTACTCATTATAATTATAAAAAAAATGATCCGAGGCGATTTCAAAAGCTAGAAGAGCTAGTATATAGAAATTCAGATTCAAAAATTGTTTACTGCCAGTCACCAACGAGTGCTTCCACTGTGGCAGGTTTGCTTGCAGAAAAAGGAGGCTTTGATATAGGCCAAGATGTTGAAGATGCAGTGGCATGGATAGAAGCCAATTATAGTCCATATTGGATCGTAGCTGAATCTCTGCGTGCGGGTATTGGAATACATCATGGTGGCGTTCCTCGCGCAATTCAGCAGTGGATGATTAAGGCATTTAACAAAGGACAGCTTAAGGTTCTTGTATGTACTTCAACGATAATTGAGGGTGTTAATACCGTAGCTAAGACAGTTATTATGTATGACCGTCGTAAAGCTACAAACATATTGGATTTTTTCAGTTTTAAAAACATTTTGGGTAGAGCTGGTCGGATGGGGGAGCATTTCGTTGGCGAAGCTCATATTTTAGAGAGTGCGCCAGAAGCTTCGCTCTTTGATGTCTCCTTTCCGATTGGCTTCCCCGAAAACTATCCTAGAGCCTCTTGGCATTTGTTGTACGATGATGAAGATGACAGGCCTGAGATACCTTCCGGTAAATTTGAAAACCTTCTTAATAACAAATATTTAAGCCAAGATTTTTTGAAAAAGAATTTGCCATTAGACATAGAGGGGCAAATCAAGGTGGCTAAGGAGCTGGAAGTAAACTCGGACTACTATAATGATTCGTTGTTCACCGGGGAGTATCCGAACTATGCACAAAAGGAAATGCTATTTAAGATCTGCTATCTCAACTTTCTGAATCATAGTTGTCAGCATTATGGCGTCTATTCAGATTCGCAGCTTCTTCATAAGGTTGAGTCTATAATGAGGTCTTCCTCATTAGCGGATTATCTTTCATCAAGAATTTCAGGCAGCAGCGAAGATCCGTCCTATGTTGTTGAGAACGATCTAAAATTCATTAGAAATATTGTTTGTTTTAGCTTGCGGCGATTTTCAACCCAGTTGTCCAAATGACCGCATTTAAGCGGCCAGCTTATTGCGCTCAACTTCCTGCGATTTCCCAGGGTTAAGCGATACCGGACCGGTGACTTCCCAGTTCCGGGTGTTTCCA
>NZ_SJDL01000055.1 GCF_004327985.1 Marinobacter halodurans | reverse complement strand
CCTGTCTCTGGTCAGTTTGCTGGATACGATAAACCGGCTTCAGAGCCAATCATGAACCGCCGTGGTACGGAACCGTATGCCCGGTGGTGTGAGAGGACGGGGGAGGCAACTCCCCCTCCTACTCGATGGGCAACGACTGATTCAGTCGCCGCTCCAGTTGGCTTTCGGGTCCGGCGTCATGCGCAGGTAGGGGCGCACCGCCTTGTAGCCTTTCGGGAAACGCTTCTGGATCTCTTCCTCGTCCTGCAGGGACGGCACGATGACCACGTCGTCGCCGGCGGTCCAGTTGCCCGGGGTGGCGACCTTGTGATCGTCGGTCAGTTGCAGCGAATCCACCACGCGCAGTACTTCGTTGAAGTTGCGGCCGGTGCTGGCCGGGTAGGTGATCATCAGCCGTACCTTCTTGTTCGGGTCGATCACGAACAGGGAGCGTACGGTCATGCTGTCGTCGGCGTTGGGGTGAATCATGTCGTACAGGGTGGAAACCGTGCGGTCACCGTCCGCGAGGATCGGGAAGTTGACGGTGCAGCCCTGGGTCTCGTTGATGTCGTTGATCCACCGCTTGTGGGACTCCACATCGTCGACGCTCAGTGCGATCGCCTTGACGTTACGCTTGGCGAACTCGTCCTTCAGTTTGGCGGTCAGCCCCAGCTCCGTGGTGCAGACCGGGGTGAAGTCTGCCGGATGCGAGAACAGGATGCCCCAGCTGTCGCCCAGCCATTCGTGGAACCGAATGCGGCCTTCGCTGGAATCCTGTTCAAAGTCGGGTGCGGTATCGCCTAGACGTAAGCTCATTGATGCTCCTCCTGTTAGTCGGTAACGCCGGCCCACGGCGCTGATCGTCCATTGCTTCCAGTGACTATTGGGCCGGTCCGGATTAACTCAAAAGACCGTTTTGCTCTAGCTTATAACGTCCTGTTATGACTGTGGTTTGACGGCTTCGCGCTCGAAATGTTCCCGGGTGAGGCGGAACACGATGGGGCTCAGCAGCGCCAGCGCGATCAGGTTCGGTATCGCCATCATCGCGTTCAGGGTGTCGGCGATCAACCAGACAATGCCCAGGTTCGAGGTGGCGCCCACCGGAATGGCTATGATCCACAGCACGCGGTAGGGCCAGATGGCCTTGACGCCAAACAGGAACTCGATGGCGCGCTCGCCGTAGAACGACCAGCCCAGGATGGTGGTGAAGGCAAAGATCGCCAGGGCAATGGCCACCATGTAGTTGCCCACGCCGGGCAGGACGTTGTCGAAGGCCATGGAGGTCAGGGCCGCACCGGACTCGCCGCTGGTCCAGGCGCCGGAGGTGATGATCACCAGCCCGGTGATGGTGCAGATAACGATGGTGTCGATAAAGGTACCCAGCATGGCCACCATGCCCTGCTTGATGGGATTGTTGGTCTGCGCGGCGGCGTGGGCAATCGGCGCCGAGCCCAGACCGGCCTCATTGGAAAAGATGCCCCGGGCCACGCCGAAACGGATGGCCGCCCAGACCGCGGCACCGGCAAAGCCGCCCTGGGCGGCGACCGGGGTGAAGGCGTGTTGGACCACCATCACGATGGCGGCGGGAATCTCGGTGGCATTGATGGCCAGGACGATCAGACCGGAGGTCAGGTAGGCAACGGCCATCAGCGGCACCAGCGAGGAGGCAACCTGGCCGATCCGCTTGATGCCGCCGATCAGCACCAGCCCGACCAGCACCGCCAGCACCAGGCCGGTCAGCCAATGGGGCAGGCCGAAGCTGGTCTGCACCACGTCGGCCACGGAGTTGGCCTGCACGGTGTTGCCGATCCCGAAGCCCGCAATGGACGCAAAAATCGCAAACAGGACCGCCAGCCAGCTCCAGTTCCGTCCAAGGCCGTTGCGGATGTAATACATGGGGCCGCCCACATGGTCGCCGCGCTCGTCGACCTCCCGGAACTTGACGGCCAGGACGGCCTCGGAATATTTGGTGGCCATCCCCACCAGCGCCGTCAGCCACATCCAGAACAGCGCGCCGGGGCCGCCCAGGAATACGGCGGTGGCCACACCGGCGATGTTGCCGGTACCCACGGTAGCGGACAGGGCCGTCATCAGCGCCTGGAAGGGCGGAATCTCACCTTCGTCGGTGGACTTGCGCCCCTGCCACATCAGTCGGAAGCCGGCACGGAGCTTGAGTACCGGCATCAGCTTCAGGCCCAGGCTCAGGAACAGACCGACGCCCAGGATAAGCACCAGCATGGGCGGGCCCCAGACCCAGCCGTTGATCAACTTGACGAGTTCCGAGAAGGCTTCCATGTGTGTTTCCTCCAATGGACCGGGGATTGGTGTTGTCAGAACGGGCGGAGTATAGACCGAAATCGGTATGATTGCCGAAATGTGCAAATGAAACAAAGTGATAAATGCCGGAGCCAGTCTCCAGTATGGCGGACCGCTTGGCTGGGCTGACCCGGTGGCGATGGAACCCGGGGCATGGTCGGGGGACGGGAATGCAGTATGCTTACGATATAGAGAAGGAGTCGACCGTGAATATAGCCCTGAAAACCGATCCACCCCGGATCTTGACCGTAGCGGCCAATGGCCTTGAATTCTGCGTTGAAACCCGCGGCCCGGCCGACGGGGAACCGGTGATCTTCATCATGGGACTGGGGGCGCAGATGACCCTGTGGCCCGAGGCCCTGCTCGATCGCTACGCCGCCGACGGTTACCGGGTGATCCGCTTCGATAACCGGGACATCGGGTTGTCGACCCGTCTGAGGGCGCGACTGGAGGGGCATCCACTCAAGGCCATGGCCCTGTCACGGCTGGGCCGGCCGATACCGGCACCCTACACCCTGCACGACATGGCGGACGATGTGTGCGGCCTGATGGACAGCCTGGGGCTGGAGAGCGCGCACATCGTCGGGGTGTCCATGGGCGGCATGATCAGCCAGGTCCTGGCGGGAAACCACCCGCGCCGGGTGCGCTCGGCGACGCTGGTGATGACGTCCACCAACAGTCCAAGGCTGCCCATGCCCAGGCTGGCGCTGGTGTGGCGGCTGTCGGGCGTGGGTGTGAAGGGTAACGATGAGGATTCGGTGGTCGCGCGCTCACTGGATTTCTGGCGCGCCATCCAGAGTCCGGATTACCCGACGCCGCCCCATGAAGTGCGTGACCGGCTGATTAACGATTACCGGCGCAGCTACCATCCCGCGGGGATCCTGCGCCAGACCCGAGCCATCCTGGCAACGGGCAGCCTGTCTCCCATTACCCGGCGCATCCAGGTGCCGACCAGCATTATCCACGGTGCCGCCGATCCGCTGGTGCGTCCCCAGGCGGCGGAACAACTGCAGTACCTGATTCCCCATGCCCGCCTCAAGCTGATTCCCGGCATGGGCCATGACATGCCGGCACCGCTGTTGGAGACGATCGCCGGCCAGAGCCTGGCCACCATCCGGCAGGCGCGGGGCTGACCGTTTACCAGCTGCCGGTGTTTTCCATGCTCGCCCAGGGCTCTTTCGGCGGCAGGGCGTCGCCTTTCTGCAGCAGCTCGATGGAAATGTTGTCCGGCGAGCGGACGAAGGCCATGTGGCCGTCCCGCGGCGGGCGGTTGATGGTGACGCCGCCGGCCTGCAGTTTCTCGCACAGGGCGTAGATATCGTCCACCCGATAGGCCAGGTGGCCGAAATTGCGGCCGCCGCTGTATTCCTCCGGATCCCAGTTATAGGTCAGTTCCACCATGGGGGCCTTGTCGGCCAGGGCCCGCTCACGGTCGTCCGGGGCGGCCAGGAAAACCAGGGTGAAGCGGCCTTTGTCGTTGTCCATGCGGCGCACTTCCTCAAGACCCAGCAGGTCGCAGTAGAAATGCAGGGACGCATCGAGATCAGAAACGCGGACCATGGTGTGCAGGTATTGCATCGGTTGGCTCCTCATCAGCATTCGGAACGGTTTTCGTGATGTCATTCTCGCACAGATTGGTATTGGCGACGGCTGGGGAGACATGCGGGGATTTGCGGATGGCAGGAGATCGAAAGGGCAGGCAAAACGGACGGGCCATAAAATAGCCAGCCCAAGAGACTTGAGCTGGCTATCAATCGGGAATACTCAAAACGAGATTCCTCCTTGTTGTTCGACTTATGCGGCGCCGGTTCTAGCGCTGGCGCAGGGCCGCCTTGATGCTGCGAGACTGGGCCGGACGGTTGAGCGCTTCGAGGCTCATGGTCTGACGACGGCTCAGTGCTTCAACGCGGGACTGTTCGGGCTCAGCCACGTGGTTGCGGCGGAAACGGACGACCAGGTTGTTCAAACGCATATTACACCTCCAATAGAACGAGTTTCTCCAGGAGTCCCGCCGGGGAACATCCTGTAGTAAACGCCTAAGCGAAAAAATGTGTCAGTGTCAGACGCTGCTGTGGAGGCCACGCAGGTCGCTCCGAAAGAACTCGGAGCACGTTTCTGGAGGGGATCCCCAAAACGCATGGGAAATGTACAATATTCGGGCAGTTTGGGGAATAAGTAGTCTACGAATTTTGTAAGAGAATGTTGCATAAAATCTGAACGATAGCGTGATTCCCGGCTGCTGCAGAGGCCGGGTGATCAGGCCGGAGGGCGATCTTTCGGCCGTCTCCGGCCGGATCAACTGGGGGCGCTGGGTGGATGCCTCCGGCGTTGCGTGACCACAGAGAAAGGCCCGCCGCCCGGTTTGCCGGATGTCGAGTCCGCTATCGACCTGGCCACCGGCGTTGTCCATCCAATTTTTGTATTTCCCTAACGGCTCATCATTGCCTAGTTTTAGGGGACAGGGCATTGCAGAACGACGGGGCCGGATTGGCGTCGGTTCAGAACGCCTGTCCCCTCCCAACGACGACCCGCCTGCTGTGTCCGCCAGGGGCGACAGCCTCATCGAAACAGGAGAGCCAGTCATGCGATCACTCAAGGTCGGCGATGTGATGTGGAATCACATCGAACCGGTGCGCAGTGGTACACCATTGACCAAGGTGGTGGAGGTGCTGCTGCGCAACCACGTTACCGGTTTGCCGGTGGTGGATGACAAGCGCCACGTCCTCGGCTTCGTTTCCGAGCAGGACTGCATTCATGCCATGCTCGTGACCAGCTATCATCACGAAGGTGAGCCCGTCGTTGAAGACGTCATGTTTTCCGATCCGCTGACAGTGCCCCCGGAGATGGCGGTGGTGGATCTGGCCCAGAATCTCGGACGTAACAAACCCAAGATCTATCCCGTGGTGGATGGTGGCCGTCTGGTCGGTATCATTACCCGGGCCGCGATCCTGGCCGCTCTGGCCAAGACCGGCTACGGGGTGTCCGTGCCACGGTTCGCGACCGAGGATTGACGGCCGTCCGTGGTCAGGGGGCTTGTCGGCGTCAGGCAAGGTACATCCCTGACGCTTATGGGCATATGCAATCCTGCCCGAAAGGATTATGGTGGTCGTCCCCTCATTCGGGGTGGGACGCCCTTCCCTATAACTGAGGGTCGTGAGGGACGCAGGCCCGGGCCGTCGTTGTCGACGGCAGCACCCTGCGTGACCCAGGACTGGGAGAGAGGAATCAACGATGGAACTGCTTTCATCCAACCGCTGCTTTGGCGGTGAGCACCGCCGCTACCGTCACCGTTCCGAAGTGCTGGATTGCGACATGGTTTTCGCCGTGTTTCTGCCACCACAGGCCCGCAAGGCACCGGTACCGGTGCTGTACTGGCTGTCGGGACTGACCTGCACGGATGAGAATTTTATGCAGAAAGCCGGCGCCCAGAAGCGGGCCGCTGAGCTGGGGATGGCCATCGTCTGCCCGGATACCAGTCCGCGCGGCGTGGACCTGCCCGGTGAGGACGACAGCTATGATTTCGGCAGTGGCGCCGGTTTCTATGTCAACGCCACCCAGGCGCCCTGGTCAAAGCATTACCGGATGTACGACTATGTGGTGCGTGAGCTGCCGGCCCTGGTCGAGGCCGAGCTGCCGGTAACCGACCAGCGGGCTGTCTCCGGCCACTCCATGGGCGGTCATGGGGCGCTGATCGCGGCGCTGAAGAATCCGGGTCGCTACGCCTCGGTGTCGGCATTCGCGCCGATCTGCCACCCGACGGCCTGCCCGTGGGGGCAGAAGGCGTTTCGCGGCTACCTGGGGAACGACGAGAGCGACTGGGCCGAGTACGACGCGACACTGCTGATCCCGGAGGCCGAAGAGCGCCTGTCCTTGCTGATCGACCAGGGAACCGCCGACCAGTTCCTGGAAGAGCAGCTCTATCCGGAGACGCTGGCGGAGGCCTGCGAGCGTGCGCACCACCACGTCACCCTGCGTATGCACAGTGGTTACGACCACAGCTACTTCTTCATTGCGTCATTCATTGACGAACACCTGGACCACCACGGCAAGGCGTTGGGCCTGCTGTAGGCCATCCGGCGCGATCATGACCGGGCCAGGGGCGTCGAGTCGAAGCCCCTGGCCCGGTAGTGGTGCATGCGCGGGAAGGGGTCCGGAGAGACCGGCGTCCAGGACCTGCCTCAGGTATTGCTGGTGACCTCCAGGACCACCTTGCCCTGGCTGGTATTGGACTGCAGGTACTCCATGGCCTTGGCCGCCTTCTCGATGGGGTATTCCCGGTCGATGATGGGGCGTACCTCGCCTTCGGCCAGCAAGGGCCAGACCGTCTCATACAGCGCATCCATCACTTCGCCTTTCACGGCGATGGGCTGAGAACGCAGGGTGGAGCCGATCAGCCGCTGGCGTTTCATCAGCATGATGCCGAGATCCACCTGCGCCTGACGCCCGCCCATCAGGCCGATCAGCACGATGCGCCCGTTGGGCCGCAGCACCTGCTGATCCAAACCGATGTAATCGCCACCGACCGGGTCCAGCACCATATCGGCTCCGCCCCAGTCCAGCACGGCCGATACAAAGCTGCCGTTGTGGCGATTCCAGCCGTCGTCTGCGCCCAGTCTCATGCAGGCTTCCACCTTGGCGTCGCTGCCGGCCGTCACGAAGACCGGATTGCCCAGCGCACGACCCAACTGGATCACGGCAGTGCCGACGCCGCTGGCGCCGGCATGGAGCAGGATGCGTTCGCCCGGTTTGAGCGCCGCTTCCATGTAGAGATTGAGCCACGCCGTGGCGAAGACTTCGGGCAGGCCCGCGGCTTCGCGCAGTGACACGTTCTCCGGTAGCGGCAGAACCTGCGGCGCGGGCACCATCACCTGCTCCGCGTAGCCACCGCCGGCCAGCAAGGCACAAACCGGGTCGCCGACCTGGAGATGGGTGACGTCCTCACCCACCGCATGCACGTGCCCGCTCACTTCCAGGCCCAGAATCGCCGACGCGCCCGGTGGCGGTGGATAGGCCCCGGCGCGTTGCATCAGATCGGCCCGGTTCATACCGGCATAGGCAACGTCGATCAGGACCTCGTTAGCTCTTGGCGAGCCCGGCGACGGGTGATCCCGCCACTCGAGCCGGTCGTTGTCGATGGCAATCGCTTTCATGGTGTCAGCCCTTGATGGCCTTGATGACCGCTTTTGCGGCGTCTTCCGACGATGCCGGGTTCTGGCCGGTAATCAGGTTGCCGTCGACCACCACGTGAGAGCCCCAGTCGTCGGTCCGACTGTAATCACCACCGCTCTCCTTGAGCATGTCTTCCACCAGGAACGGAACCACATCGGTCAGCTGGACCGCCGCTTCCTCGCTGTTGGTGAACCCGGTCACCTTGCGGCCTTTGACCAGGGCTTCGCCGTTGGGGCCCTTGACGTGACGGAAGACACCGGGGGCGTGACACACCGCGCCGATCACCGTGCTGTTGCCCGCCGCTGCTTCCAGCAGCGTGATGGACGTCGGGTCCTCGGCAAGATCCCACAGCGGACCGTGACCGCCCGGATAGAAAATGGCGTCGAAATCGGATGAGCTGACGCTGTCCAGCTTCAACGTATTGGCCAGCGCCTTGCGGGCTTCGGTGTCCTGTTTGAAGCGGCGCGTGGCGTCGGTCTGGGCGTCTTCGGCGTCGCTGTTGGGGTCAACCGGAGGCTGGCCGCCGGCGGGGGATGCCAGGGTGACGTCGATGCCGGCGTCCACGAAGGCGTAATAGGGGGAGGCAAATTCCTCGAGCCAGAAGCCGGTCTTGTGCCCGGTGTCGCCCATCTGGTCGTGCGAGGTCAGTACCATCAGTACTTTCATGTTGTTCCTCCTGAGTGCGTCATTGAATACCGTGATTCAACGCTAACGTATATTAGACCGGTCGTCTAATAGCTGTTTGCCGGTATATTTCTGCCTCTATAGAAGTATATAGGGACCGATACCGCCGTTATTCAACCCGTCACGCCGGGATGATCAGTTCGCCTCGATCCATTGTCTCAGGCGGAGCTGAGCGTCATCCATCAGGGTCGGGTTGGCGGCAAACCAGAGCCGTTCCAGTGCGGTCATGATCGCGCTGGCCCGTTTCAGTTCCGATACGCCGAACCCGGTCATACGGCTCAGTGTGGTGATTTGATCACTGTTCAGGGCGAAACCGTTGATGGCGCCGCCCACATCCAGGCGCGGATCGCCGGCGCCGGCGAATTCCCAATCCAGCAGCGTCCAGCCGCCGCGACCGATCAGCAGGTTCCCCGGATGCCAGTCGTGGTGGCAGAGGACCCGGCAGTTGGGTGGCTGGTAGTGAGTCAACAGGGCATCAACACGCCGTTGTGCAGCGGACGCCTCAGGGCCGCAGCGTTGTGCCAGTCGGGTCATCTGCTCCGGAATATCGATGACAGGCAGCGGCGTCGTGATGGTGTGGACGCTTTCCAGGGCGTGAGCCAGCCAGTGGAGCCGGGTCGACGCGCCACCCAGGGGCGCTTCGCCGTGCATCCATTCGCTCAGCATGCTGTGGGCATCGTGGTGATGGACGATGGGCGCCCAGGGCTGTCCGGCGATGGTTTTGAGCACCTGCCGTTCCCGGGCGGTATCGATCCCCAGCGCATCCGGGTGCGGATGGTTCAGGCGCAGTGCAAACACGCCTTCGTCGGCGGTGAGCCGATACACCTCATTGCACAGGCCCGCATTGACGCGAGCGGCGTGGGCATGGCGCAATCGGCGTTGCCAGTCCTCCGGCAGAGGGGCAAGCAAACGGTCGATGTCGGGGGAAGGCGGTGACGTCATGGCGGATCCGGCAGAAAGCTCTGGCCGGTGTTATCGCACAGCAGTCAGTGACGATCAAATGACCAGAGTTGGCCGTAGTCCATGGACGGCAGCATTTCCGGGACTTCTACCTGCTGGATTTCGTATTCCGGGCGGGAGCAGTCGCGCCTGAAGGCGCCGATGTAGCGGTTGCCGGTGGGGCTCATGATGGCCTGGGCCTGGGTGCCCTGTAGGCCGGAGGCGCGATGGGTCACCACCGCCACTTCGCCGTTGGCCAGCCGCACCAGTGAGCCCGGCGGATAAGCCGTAATGGCCTTGAGCAGGGCGTCGTGGATACTGCGGTCGTGCAACCCGTGGCTGGCTTCGGCCAGTTCGGACCGGGCCTGGGTGATGCTGAAACGGTCGCGGTAGGCGCGCCGGGTGATCATCGCGGTGTAACGCTCGGCCAGCGCCAGCATACGCGCTTCCGGCAGGATGTCCCGGCCGCTGAGGCCCTCGGGATAACCGGAGCCGTCCGGTTGCTCATGGTGCTGGCTGACGATCTTCAGCAGCAGGCGGTTGTCGATTCCTGCCCGCTCCAATGCGGCCACGCTCAGGATCGGGTGTTTACGGATGATGGCGCGCTGGTCGTCGCTCAGCCGGCGCCGGGACTGGTTGAGCTTGTCGAGGATCGGCAGCAGGGCGAGGTTGGCGGTCAGGGCGGCGCCCAGCAGAACCAGCACCCGTTTGTCGTCCATTCCCAACTGCTGGGCCGTGAAATAGCAAATGATGGCGTAGAACAGGGTTTGTTCGTAGGCGGTTGGCTCCACGGAATACAGGTGCACCAGCGCCAGGCACGGATCCGGCGCTTCCCGACAGCAGCGGGCCACCAGGTTGGCCAGGCCGATCACCCGACGCTGGGCATCCGGCGACTGGTTCTGCACCGACTGCAGCGTCACTTCCAGGGTCCGCAGGAGTTCCGGGTAGTCGCTGAAGGGGTTGCGGGGCCGGATGTCTTCTTCGGGTTCCGGCTCCGGTTCGGGGGTATCGCTGCGGCGGGGGTAGAACAGGCCGCGCTCGAACAACTGCTCCAGTTGCACGTCCGTCTGGATGACGTAGCCCTGGGTCAACAGTACATTGCCGTCCGCGTCGTAGACGGTCCACGGCAGTGGCTTGCCGATAATCAGGGCGCCAGGGGCAATTCGGACTAGGTTTGGCACAACGCGCACGCTTTCCGGAGCTTATTATAATTGAGGCCTTCCAGAGGCCCATCCGACCAATTTAGCCTATTTCTGTACGTGTTGTAATAGAACGGGTGCCCGAAAGCGCCCCTGTAACAAGTTTTTGCTTTCCGGAGGGCTCAGGCGGTCTCTCCGGCGTGGCTGATCACCGTCTCGGGGGCCCCGTCGGCCAGCTGGCGACGGATGGCCTCGGGGATGGGGGTCTTGCCGCCGGCCCGGGCGTCGATCAGGACATAGGTGATGTCGGCGGTCATGACAAGGCGCTGTTCGCGATATTCCACAAACGCGATGTGCAGGCTGAACGACGTGTTGCCGATCCGGCCCGGCTCGATGCGGGCGCAGAGGACGTCATCGAAGTGGGCCGGGGCGCGCCAGTTCTGGTTCAGGTTGACCACCTGGATATCCACCCCCTGGTCCAGCAGGCGCTGGTAGTCGCCAAACAGCGTGCGGATGTACTCGTTGACGGCGATGTCGACATAGTCGCCGTAGCGGGCATTGAAGACGACGCCCTGGGCATCGCATTCGCCGTAACGGACGCGGAGGCGGAACTCAAACGGGGCCGGCATGCGGTCGTGCTCCTTTCAATCCATTCAATTGTGGGACCTGCTTCGTAACATTTGTCATAAGAGGCTACCCTTTTCGCCGGAACCGACTACCCTGTTGACAGATTCGGGGCACCAGGGGCCGTACCGCGCCATGCGCGCGTCCGGAGCGCCCTCCGACAAGACCAATAATAATCGGGACACCGCCGTCCCTTGCTGTGGCTGGCTTGCGCACCATGTTCTATCGATTGAGACACGATTTTCAACTGTCGATTATTACACTGCTTGGCGCCTGTGCGGTCTTTGGTATTACACCGTTTGCGATTTTCCGCTTCATCACCGGAAATGCCTTGGCCGGTTTGACCGACCTGGTCATCCTGGTGTCCATCTGTGCCGCCGTGGTGTATGCCTGGCTGACCGGCGACAACCGCCGTGCCGGTTTCTGCCTGGCGATGTTTACCTGTACCGGTGGCGTCATGGTGGCGACGCTGCTGGGGGACGTCGGCCTTTTCTGGCTGTATCCCGCGATGGTGACCAGTTTCTTCCTGACGGTACCGTTTGTGGCTGTGGTGGTGAACAGCCTGGCCGTGGTGGCGCTGGTGATTGAGGATGTCGCCTTTGACTCCCATGAACAGATGCTGTCGTTCGTAACCACCTGCGTCGTGGTGAGCAGCTGCGCGTACATCTTCGCCCGGCGCAACGAACACCAGCGCGAGCGGCTGGAGCGGCTGGCGACCCACGACCCGCTCACCGGGGTGAAGAACCGCCGTGCCATGGAGGAAGAGCTGCAGGCGGCGGTGGCCAATTACAGCCGCAATCGTATGCCCTACGCCCTGATCATCTTTGACCTGGACCATTTCAAGCGGATCAACGATGGCTTTGGTCATGCGCGGGGCGATGAAGCGCTGGTCGAATGCGCGGAGCTGATCCGTCGATGCACCCGTAAGAGCGATCAGTTGTTCCGGTTCGGTGGGGAGGAGTTCGTCCTGCTGATGCCCGGGGTCCGGGAAAGTGGTATCCGGGCGGTGGCGGAAAACCTGCGACACAAGGTGGCCAGCGAACTGCTGACCCCGGCCGGCCCCATTACCGCCTCGTTCGGTGTGTCCTGCCTGGATGGGACCGACGATGCCGAGAGTTGGCTGGCCCGGGCCGACGAAGCCCTGTACGAGGCCAAGAGCCTCGGCCGTAACCGGGTGGTGATCAGGCCGTCGCCGGTTGAGCCGGGATGCGGAAGCGGAACAGCCGGGTCCCCAGCATCACGCCGGCGGATACCAGACTGACGGTCAGTCCGACCCAGAAGCCTGCGGCACCCATGGGGGCGGCAAAGCGATCGGTGAACGTCAGCATCCAGCCCAGCGGCAGGCCGATTCCCCAGAACGAGAACACCATGATGATCATCGGAACGCTGGTGTCCTTGTAGCCGCGCAGGGCACTGATGCAGGTCACCTGGGTAACGTCGGCGATCTGGAACAGGGCGGCGAACACCAGCAGGTGGATCGATACCGCCTGCACCGCCGGGTCGCTGGTGTAGAGGGCGGCGATCAGGTCGTTGCCGAGCCACAGGATCGAGGCAAAACACAGGGCGATGGCGAACGCCAGTACCAGCGTGCTGCGTCCGAGGAGGCGGGCGGTGTCCAGTTCGCCGGCCCCCACCAGGAAGCTGATGCGCAGGGTCAGCGCCATGCCCAGGCTGAGCGGCACCATGAAGACCAGCGATACCACGTTCAGGGCGATCTGGTGGCCGGCGACCACCACCGGGCCCAGTGGTGCCAGGAACAGCGCGATGACCGAGAACATGCTCGCCTCGACAAAGATCGTGAAGCCGATGGGCACGCCCAGCCGAAGGATCTCGTTGATGATGTCCCAGTCCGGCCGCGCCCGTTCCCGCCACAGGTGAAAGTGGTGGAAAACCCGGCTGCGATTGAGGTAGAGCAGCAGGCTGAGCATCGCGATCCAGCTGGAAATCGATGTGGCCCAACCACAGCCAACGCCGCCCATGGCCGGCATTCCCAGCTTGCCGTAGATGAAGATATAGTTCAGGGGCAGGTTGATCAGCGTACCCAGCACGGAAAACGCCATGATCACCTGGGTGTGGCCCAGTCCGTCCGTCAGTCCGCGCAGCGCAGTCATGAGGAGGATGGCCGGCACGCCCCAGCAGAAGGCATCCAGGTAACCCTGGGTCAGCAGTGCCGTGTGGAGGTCCAGGCGCAACAGGTTGAGCACTGGCCGTACATTGAGCAGCAGGCCAATCATGATCAGGGAGGCGCCCAGGGCGATGTAGATGCCCTGCCAGGTCACCGGCATGATGCGCCCGAACGTCCGGGCGCCGCGATGGCCCGAAACGATCGGCTGAAGCGCCCCCAGTACGCCCATGAACATCAGGAACAGCGGCACCCAGAGACTGCTGCCGATGCCCACGGCGGCCAGGTCCTCGGCGCTGGCGTGGCCGGCCATCACGGTGTCGATGACCCCGTTGGCGACCTGTGCGATCTGCGCGATCAGGATTGGTCCGCCCAGCAGCGCCAGCGTTTTCCACTCGGCCAGGGTGCGGGCCATGGTGCCTTGCCGGGGTTCGGGAATGGGCTGATGGGTTTCGTCCACAGGCAGTGCGTCCAGGTGAGATGACCGTTCACAGAGATGAAGCGGGAACGAGCCTATCACGAAGCCCGTTGCCAGAGCTGACCCGGGTCGTCGTGGAATCTACGGATGCCCGGTCAACTGCTAGACTGCGGACGTCCTGTTCCGCCGGTCCCGAGCCGGCACTCAACAGCACAAGGAAGACGACCATCAACCGCTTTCGCCAGTTCAGAAGTCACGACGGCCGGCTCACCCTGCGCGATGGCCGCGACCTGGTCTTCACCGACCTGGGGGATCCACAGGGCGCGCCGGTGCTGTTTGCCCACGGTATGCCCGGCTGCCGCATGGAAGGCTGGTTCTTCCACCGTCAGGCGAGACACCACGGATTCCGGGTGATTACACCGGACCGGCCGGGTATCGGCGGCTCCACCTTCCAGCCGAAACGGGTCCTGCTGGACTATCCCGGCGATGTGGCACAGCTGGCGGATGCACTCGGCATTGACCGCTTTATCCATATGGGCTGGTCCAGTGGCGGTTCCCGTACCCTGGCCTGCGCCTACGCCATGCCGGAGCGGGTACGGCTGGCGGTGTCCCTGTCGGGGTACACCAACTTTGCCGAATACGAAGGCCGCAAGGTGCTGCTGGAAGCCACCCGCTGGCCGGGACCGATGCTGGCCCGCATCAGCCCGACGTTACTGCGGCTGGTGGTGCGGATCGTCATGCGGCTGTCGCGACGCCATCCGGGCCTGTACCTGCGCGAGGCCCGTCAGCTGGTCAGTGTCGAGGACCGGGCACTGCTGTCGTCCTTTATGCACACCCAGCTGTTCCGTGCCGATCAGATCACCTGTCTGGAGAGCGGGGGCCGGGCCATTGCCGAGGACTTGATGACCGAGCTGGTGGACTGGGGGTTCCGTCTGCATGAGGTGACCGTGCCGACGCTCATCTATCAGGGGCGTGAGGATCCCTTCGTGCCGGTGGCCTACGCCCGGCACCTGGCCGACAACCTGCCGAACGCCGAGGTGCAGCTGCTGCCGGAGGCGGGGCACCTCTATCCGTTGTCCGAGGCGTTCCAGGGCGATCTGTTCGAGCGTCTGCGCGGTCGCGTCAAAGGCGGTTGAGCGGCAGCAGCACCCGCACGCAGAGGCCGGAACGCCCATCGTGACGGTCTTCCAGCGTGAGCTGCCCACCGTGGAGTTCCACAATGCGGCTGGCAATGGCCAGCCCCAGTCCCGCGCCGCTGCCCTGGCGCTGATCCAGTCTCACGAAACGCTGCAGGGCCCGTTCCCGGGCTTCGGGGGGAATGCCGGGCCCGCTGTCACAGATCCGCAGGCAGGTGTCGGCCCCTTTTTCCGTCAGTTGCAGTGTCACCTCGCTGTCCGCCGGACTGTACTGGATGGCGTTGGCGGTCAGTGAGCGCACCAGTGTGGAAATCAGGGCGCTGTGGCAGAGCACCCGGTCATTGTCGATGCGATCGTCGAGGATCAGTTCCACGTGGTCCCGAATGGCAACCGGAGCCACGTCGGCCACGGCCTGGGCAACGATGTCCGAAATGCTGGCCAGTTGAGGCTCGCCGGGGGAGCCAGCGTCGATCCGGCTGAGCAACAGCATCTGCTCAACCAGATGGTTCATTCGGTCCACGGAGGCGAGCAGGCCGCTGAACTGTTCCGGGGCCGACTGGCAGGCCTCCTCCAGGTTCAGACGCAGGGCCGCCAGCGGGGTTCGCAGTTCGTGGGCGGCGTCGGCGGAGAACTGGCGTTCCCGTTCCAGGGCCTGATCCAGTCGCCGGAGCAGCCCGTTCACCGCGCTGACCAGGCCGAGCACTTCCGGCGGGGCCTGCTTCTCGTCCAGCGGATGAATCCGTTCCGGCGCCATGTTGCGAATGGGCCGCTCCAGTTGCCGCAGGGGGCGGAAGGTCCAGCGAATGGCGATCACCACCAGCACCAGCAGCACGGGCAACACAATCAGCAGGGGCAGAACGTTGCTCAGCGCCAGCTCGCCGCTCAGCTCGCTGCGGATGTCCTCGCGCTGGCCGCTGAGGATCCAGAGGCCGGTTTCGGGGTCGCGCAACGTAAAGGTGCGCCACTGGAAACCGCGGGATTCTGCCCAGGCATAGCCAGGGGTGGGCCGGTCGGTCTGCTCGGTGAGGGCCGGCGACGAGAGCAGCGGCGTACCGTCCCGGGACCAGATCTGGAATGCCAGCTTCTTTTCATACTTGTGGCCCCGGTCGCCGGGCAGCGCTTCATCGCTGTCGTCGTGATCGCCCAGGCCGGGCGGCAGTCGCAGCGAATCCTCCAGCGCGTCCTTGAGCTGACCCAGGGGCTGATCGTGGGACAGGTGGTGGACCAGGCCCTGCACAATGCGCGCACTCTGGGCCAGTTCGGCGTCGAACACCTCTTCCAGTTCGTGGTTGCTGCCGATGTAACTCCAGGCGGCGGCGGTCAGGGCCAGCAGCATTGTTAATAGGGCAACAGTGATGGAAAGCTTGCGGGTCAGCGACATCAGGACTCGATTACGGCATGGCTGGCTTCACCGGAGTCGAGCATGTAGCCGACGCCCCGGACGGTGCGGATCAGCGGTTTGCCGATTCGCTTTCGTAGGTGGTGGATGTGGACTTCCAGCGCGTTGCTCTCGGCGCCATGATCCCAGCCGTAGAGCTGCTCTTCCAGGCGCCGTCGGGTCGCCACCTGATCCGGGTGGCGCATCAGGTAGTGGAGGATCTGGAACTCGGCGCGGGATAGGGTGACGACATGGTCGGCCAGAAAGACCTGGCCGTGCTGCGGATCGAGCTTCAGGTTGCCCACCACCAGACTGGTGTCGGCCTTGCCCTCCGCGCGTCGGGTGACAGCGCGAATGCGGGCTTTCAGCTCCGCCATGACGAAGGGCTTGGTCATGTAATCGTCGGCACCGGCGTCCAGGCCCAGCAGCTTTTCGTCCATGTCGCCGCGTGCGGTCAGAATAATGATCGGGGTGGGAACGCCGCGCCGGCGGACGTCGCGCAACACCTCCAGCCCGTCCTTGCGGGGCAGGGTCAGGTCCAGCAGGACCAGGTCGAAGGTCTCGTCGGTGATGGCATTGACGGCCTTCTGGCCGTCGTCGATCCAGTCGATGGTGTTGTGTTGTTCCCGCAGCATGCCCAGCATGGTCTGGGCGAGGTGATGATCGTCTTCGACCAGCAGTATCCGCATTCCCATTATCCTTGTCGAAGCTCAAGGCGACGCCTCACTGAAAGTTCGTCGGCACAATCACTTGCCGCATTTTATGATGACGCTTCGCCAAAGCAGGCTTAGTTCGAAGTCGCCGCCCGCATCCGCCAATTAATCAATATAACACCGCCGGCAATCAGCGCGACCCCCAGACTCCTGATGATTGAATACTCCTCATCGAACCCGGGAAGCGTTCCTGCGAGCAAGTAGACAAGGCCGTAACTGAGGCTGAGCATTGGGTAGGCTCTGCTCAGAGGTAGGCTGTGGAGCGCTACCATCCAGCACCCCATGGATACGGCGTAGGCGATAATGCCGGCTGCGACTGCCGATAGAGGCGCAGTGTAGAGCCCGATGTCCTGCCACAACTGAAGCCACTGACGGGGATCCGGTAGTTGCGTCATACCCCATTTCATCGCCAACTGGGCGAAAGAAACCAGCAAAACACTTGAGCCCGCCGCCAGATATCTGCGCATCAGTGGCCCCTCAACACGACAATGCCCGCGATGATGAGCAGAATGCCAATGCAGTGCCGCGCATCGATGATTTCATGAAACCAGATGCGCGAGGCGAGCGTGATGAACACAAAATTCAGGCTCAGCATCGGGTAGGCGATGCTCACCGGAAGCTGCTGTAAAACCAGAAGCCAGAAGATGATCCCGAGGCCCAGACTGGTCACCGCCGCCCAGAGCCAGGGACTGCGGATCAGCAGTGCCAGACTCAACGGCTCCCCTCTCCAGGACTCAACGGCTTGCTTCTGGAAAAGTTGGCCGGCGCTGGTTAGCAAACAGGCCAGGATCACCAGTAAAAAGCCCATGGTTAGCTACTTCCGCTGCGCTGGGTGTAGATGATCAGATCAAATTTCCCCTTGGATAGATGCTGGTCCGGCGTTGGGAGTGCGTCGAAGTAATCGGGTTTCTTGCCGCGGAGCAAAATGGCAACCGATCCCGAGCGCCGCGCTTCCCTCAGCCATGCGGGAAACGCCGCGAGACTGACATAGCGAGATTGGGCATCCGGATAGCTGAGGCCATAGTCCAGCTCACCCTGATCATCGAACATCATGACGTCAGAGGTTTTCAGCTCCCATGCGAGAGCGCCGGCAAGTCCAACGTTGTTGCTCAACAGTTGATCCGTCTGGTCAAGAAGGGCCTGATGTTCATGTATGAAAATCTGAGGCAGTTTTGAATAGGTCACGGAGGATGGCAGAGCCATCGAGAAAAAGAGAGCCAGGGGTACGGGACACAGGGCGGCAAGCGACCAACGTTTGATGGGGTGGCTCAGTTGAAGCCATCCAAACGCGGCCCAGGCGGCAAAAATGATGAAAGCAACCGCCAGTTCGAAGTGATCGTCTGGACCGAATGCCGGGCGATGCCCGGGTTTCAGTGTCACGATGATTAGGGCGATGACACCCAGCAGCCCAAAGGCAATGTTTATCCAGGCGTTGGCTTTAAACGGCGTCTGGCGGTTGTCGCGAACCAATTGCACCACGCCTGCGCCAAGCAGGATGGCCAGCGGCGCGAAACACGGCAGGATGTAGGCGGGTAATTTGCCGTTGGCGGTGCTGAAAAAAAGGAACGGAAGCACCGCCCAGGCCGCCAGATAGAGCTGCGCCCGGCGGTCGGCTTTCTCCTGGCGCAGCCGCTTCAGTGCCGCGGGTACCCAACCGACCCAAGGCATCAGGCCTAGCAAAAGGATTGGCAAGTAAAACCAGAACGGTTGATTGTGTTGTGCGTTCGGGCTCGAAAAGCGCTGAATATGCTCGATCCAGAAGAAGTAGTGCCAGTAGTCGCCTTCCAGGGAGGCGATGCGCAGTGACCAGGGCAGACTGATGGCCGCGGCTACCAAAATGGGAATAATGCCGTACTTGACCAGTTCCAGAAAACGTCTCTGTTTCAGCATGAACGGCACCACGGCGATGACCGGAATGGCCAGTGCCAGGAATCCCTTGGTAAGAAACCCCATGCCGCAGGCAAGTCCGAGGATCACGTAGCCCCAGAGGCGTTGTTTCCGGGTCACCGCCGTAACGGTTAAGTAAAAACTGACCATGGCCAGGTTGAGCCAGAGGGTGAGCATGGCATCGAGGATGGCGTCGGTCCCGATCACCATGACCAGAAGACAGGCCAGATAAATTAGTGCTGATGCGACGGCCTTCTGACGGTCCTGCCAGAGGCGCTGGGCAAACCAGTAAACCAGGCACGCACTGAGGGCGGTACAGGCCGCCGAGGCAAAACGCACCGCGAAGTTGCTATCGCCAAACAGCCATTGGCTGATGTTGTTGAGCCAGTAGCCAGCGACCGGCTTTTCAAAGTAGCGCAGACCCAGCAGCTTCGGCACAATCCAGTCGCCGTTTTGCAGCATTTCCCGACTGATTTCGGCATAGCGGGTCTCGTCGGGTATCCACAGTGGCCTGAAATTGAGAGGGATCAGATAGATGAGGCCGTAAAGAGGAATAAGCAGCCAACTTCTTAAGTTCATTGGGCGTCCTTATCGTTATATGTCGCTTTTGCAGCCGATCCAGCCTTCGCGGCCCTCTACACTGCCGCGGACGATGCGGTTTTTGTGGAACGTGGTGCGGTCGGAGAGCAGGTTGTCGAGGGAAGTGAAGTTAATCCCATGCTTCCGGCATTCACTGAGTAATTGATCAAACTGGTCGGCCATGGCGATTCCTTCAACTTCGGCATGCGCCGTGTAGACCTCGCTGTTGGGCTGTTGGAACTGGTCCAGGATGAACCGGTTGAACTCAAGAGGCGTTAAATTGGGTCCGACCACTTCGTCGAAAGTTGGGAGGTCGACGGGAATCTGAGGCGTGCCGGCTTGCCCATTGCTGAGCAGTGGCTGAAAAATGCCCCGTCCGCGGCAATCGCTGTTATATCGAAAGCCGAAGGCTTCCTTCGCATCCACCGTGATCTGGTCAGCGCGCCAACCCGCCGCTGCTGAGCAGGTCACTGCGCGGCCGAGAATATCGTTGAGGCAATCGACGCCGCGTTGTATGTGACGAGTTTGTTCCTCCTGATCCCAGTGGTCGGTGTGTGCCTGCCAGGCATGGTGGTCCCACGCGTGCAGGCCAATTTCATGGCCGCATTGGTCTGTCTCACGCATTACGGAGCCAAGGCGTTGGCCGATGAGCTTACCGGGCCATGCCGTGCCGGCGAGCAGAATGTCCCAGCCATAGAGGCTGGCGGCGTTGGAACGCAGCATTTTGAGAAGGAATTTAGGCTTGATTAGGCGCCACAGGTGCCGACCCATGTTGTCCGGACCAACTGAGAAGAAGAAGGTCGCACTGATGGCGTGACTGTCGAGTATTTCCAGCAGACGCGGGACGCCTTCCCGGGTGCCGCGGAAAGTATCGACATCGATACGAAGTCCCATCGTTTTCATCGGTGGCTCTCAATCCTTGCTGACGGCTGTGTTCAGGAAGAAATCGAGCGTTTTTCCAATGGTATGTTCCATATCGGTGGTGGGTGTCCAGTCCAGCAGTCGCTTGGCATTACGGATGCTCGGATGGCGGTGTGAGACGTCCTGGTACCCGTTGCCGTAGTAGGAATGGCTTTCGATTTCCAGCATGCCCGCAAACGGCGGAAACTGAGCGCGCAGAGGATGTGCTTCGAATTTGGCGCAGAGCATTTCTGCCAGTTCGCGGATGCTGGCTTCGTTGCTCGGATTCCCGATGTTGATGATCTGGCCTTCGCAAAGGTTGCCCTTGTTCTCAATGATCCGGAACAGGGCTTCAACGCCATCCTCAATGTCAGTGAAGCAACGTTTCTGTGCGCCACCATCGACCAGTTTGATGGGAGAGCCTTCAACCAGATTTAGGATGAGTTGAGTGACGGCCCGAGAGCTTCCAATGCGTGCTGAATCAAGGCTGTCCAGACGAGGCCCCATCCAATTGAAGGGCCGGAATAGGGTGAAGCGAAGACCTTCTTTTTGGCCATACGCCCAGATCACACGGTCCAGCAGCTGCTTGGAGATGGAGTAGATCCAGCGCTGTTTGTTAATGGGGCCAACGATCAGACTTGAATGGTCCTCATCGAATTCGGCGTCCTCACACATCCCATAGACTTCGGACGTGGAGGGGAAAATGATGCGTTTCTGGTATTTGACGCAATAGCGGACGATCTTAAGATTTTCCTCAAAATCGAGTTCGAAAACACGGAGGGGATTTCGGACGTATTCGATCGGGGTTGCGATTGCGACAAGTGGCAGGATGATATCGCACTTTTTGATGTGGTATTCGATCCACTCCGTATGGATGCTGATATCGCCCTCAACAAAGTGAAAGTTCGGGTTGCCGATGAAACGGCTGATGGCATCGGAGCCCATGTCGAGGCCGAAGACCTCATATTGACCATCTGCCAGCAGCCGCTCGGTCAGATGGTTGCCTATGAAACCGTTGATACCCAGTATCAATACCCGTGTGCGTCGATCTTCGCTCCGACGGTCATAAACTCTTGGCCCGAGGCGCATCCCTTCAACCAGTCCCATTTCACGGGCGAGCTGTGGGCCGCGCAAATACAGTCCGGTTTCTGGCTGTCCTGAGACAATCTCAAGCACCCCTTGGCCGCAGATAACGCGCAGCGGGTCTGTGCTGGTGATCGTGCCGGGAGTAGCGTCGTGTTGCTCGTCGACGACCTTAGCCTGCCAGACAATCAACTTGCGATCACCGGAAAACGAAAAGGCGCCGGGATACGGCTGTGTGACCGCCCGTGTCAGGTTGTACAGTTCGGAAACGGGTTTGTTCCAGTGTAGCTCCCCATCGGCGGGCGTGCGGCGGCCGAAGTAACTCGCGCGTCCTTCATCCTGTGGGGTGAGGGTGATGTCACCTTCAGCAAGCTCAGGCAGCAGGTCGTCGAGAAGTTCGCGGGCCGCGGTGTTGATCTTCCGGTGCAGGGACAGCGCCGTATCGGTATCGGTAATGGGGACACGTTTCTGGCCGGCAATATCGCCGGCGTCCGGCTTTACGGTCATTTGGTGCAGGGTGACACCGGTTTCCGTTTCGCCATTGACCAGCACCCAGTTTACGGGCGCACGGCCACGGTAGGCAGGCAGCAGCGAGCCGTGGAGGTTGAACGCCCCCTTGACGGCGGTCTCGAGCAATTCCGGTTTCAGCAGGTGCCGGTAGTAGAATGAGAAAATGTAATCCGGTGACAACGTGCGGATACGCTCGATCCACAACGGATGATTCACGTCCTCTGGCGCATGCACCGGCAGGTCACGTCGGGCACAGAATTGGGCGACCGAGTCGAAAAATTGATGTTCGTTCGGATCATCCAAGTGCGTAAAGACAGCTTGAATCTCGAAACCTGAGTTCAGCAGCGCTTCAATGCCAGTGCAGCCAATATCGTGATAAGCAAAAACGACGACCTTTTTCACGAGGCTTCATCCACCTTTTGATGATTGGAAGTGCGCACAACGGATTGGACGAAGTAACGGGGGCGTGCTCTCACATCGTCGTACATTCGACCGATGTATTCGCCCAGCAAGCCCATGCCAATAAATTGCGCACCGACGAATATGAAAAGGATTGCAAACAGCGTGAAAACGCCTTCTGCTGCCCACTCCTGACCGAGCACGAGCCGCATTATCAAAAGCAGCATCGCGAACAGAAAGCCGCAGCCGGCGATCAATGTTCCCACGATACTCAGCAGCCGCAGGGGGGCCGTCGTCATCGTGGTCACCAAGTCAAACATCAGGTTGACCAGTTTCATCAGCCCGTATTTGGATTCGCCGTGCTCACGTTCAGAGTGGGTCACCGGAATTTCAATGAAGTGTCGAGCAAAGCTGTTGGCCAGTATCGGGATGAACGTGCTGCGTTCCTGGCAAGCTAGTGTCCCTTAACAAAAGTTCGTCGAATTTTTATGGTTAAAGTTTATAATTGCAGAAAACATCGAGGGAGCTACTGCAATGGGACGACCGGTCACCCCTTTGATTATTACAGACGAAGAACGCGA
>NZ_SJDL01000054.1 GCF_004327985.1 Marinobacter halodurans | reverse complement strand
CGGTCGGCGGTACCCACCACAGCAAACAGGGCAAAGCCCAACTGGTGGAAGCGGGCACCGAGATCCACCACAAAGCGGGTATGAAGATCGTCGTCGAGGCCGGCGCCGAAATCACCCTCAAGGCCGGTGGCAGCTTCGTCAAGGTTGATCCCAGTGGGGTCACGCTCTCCGGACCGATGATCAAGATGAACTCGGGGGGCTCCCCGGGCAGCGGCACGGCCACTACAGCCCTGACGCCGGATTTGCCACTGGGCGCGGAAACCTCCGAGACCGCGCGTACCGAAGCCGTCTTTCCCGAAACCCTGCTCAAGGAAGCCGCCAGTGCTGGCGGCCTGACCGTCTCCGACTGCGAGTTTGATGCCAATGGACGCTGCAAGCTACATCAACACACTTGAACAACTGGGGCTGGAGCAGCGGCAGGCTGCCGCTCCGACATTCGCCGTTGTGGACCTGGCTGTCGACGAAAGCTTCCTGGGCCAGCTTTATGGTGCCATGACGTCTTCAGCCATCACCTGGTCCAGCCTGCTGACGGGTACCCGCTGGGAAAGCGCCTGGAAAACCGGTCCGATTCTGGTCAAGCTCAGCGGGCATGAGAAATTCGCAAGCGACATTGCCCAGGACATGGCAAACCAGCCGCTGGGCATGCTGATCGAAACGCCCCTGGATGCCAGCTCAGCCCATACCTATTTCCAGTCGCTATTGCTGAGTACCGCCCGCCAGGACGAGACCCTGTTTCGCTTCTACGAACCCAGAATGCTGACGGCGTTACTCGCAGCGCTCGGCGAAAAACGTCACCGGCTGATTCGCAAGGGCGAAGCCTGGTCCTGGCACGACGGCTATGACTGGAAAGCCTGCCGCAGCGACTTCCACGCGGCTACCGACCTATCCAGCGAGCCCCCCAAACTGTCGAGTGAGGAGCTCGCCAGCGTGCCCCAGTACCGCACGGCGGATAAGGCAATTCGGTATCGCCACGCCTATCGCTCCCACTTACCGGACGCTCCCGATCAAACGGTTTGGATCATGGCGCGTTTGCTCGAGGCCCGTGAGTCGGGCCTCAAGTCATCGGCCCTCCAGGAACGCTGGCTCAGGCTCGCTCTCCAACATGGCGCCAGCTTCCAGAAAACACCGCCGTTTGAAAAAGTCATGCACGACCCGTCCATGACACCCCAGGAACGTTTAATGGCTATGGAAAGCCTCTCGGAGTCGAGTCATGCCGCAGTATCAGGTTAAAGCCGGGGACACCCTCTCGCAGATCGCCGCCGCCCACCAAGTGTCCGTGTCGGAATTACAGGCGGAGAATACGTTTATTACCGATCCCGACCACATCGAGGCCGGCTGGCGGCTTTCCATACCCGCAGGCCGACCCGAATCAGGCCCGGCTCTCCCGCCGGCACAGTCGGCCAACGATTCCAGCACCGACGACGTTGAGTTCAGCGCCTGCCAGTTGGAATACGTTGCCTTTCTGCATGTGACGGAAGAGACAGAGACCGTTTACGCCCTGACCCAGGCCCAACTGGAAGAAGTCGATGCGGAAGTCTCGACCCTGCATGCGCCCCTGAAAGAACTCAAACAAGCTGAAGCCGGGTCTGTGGATGACATCCCGGCCGCCCGGGAAGCCGCCTGGAACCAACTGAAGGAGCTCGGCGCACTGCCCCGGCCCAAGGAGAGCACGACCGCCGAAGACCTGCTCACCGAATACGAAGCCCGCTGGACCCGAGAGAATCAGGAACTGGAACGCCAGGAACGGCGCCTGCGCCGCATCGAATGGGAAATCGGCCAGATCCGGAACCAGATCCTGTTGCCAGCCCAGCAACGCCCGCTGGACAGCCCCCGCGACCAGCTGTCGCTGAAGGTGTTTACTACCCTCTGCGTTGAGCTTGAGGGACAGCAGCCCACCGTGGAAGCCATCGTCGAGGCCCAGAAACTCGCCCGACAGCGGGCGCGCACCCATCGCGACAACCTCGAAAAGCGTCTCAAAATGCTCAGGGCCGCGCTGGAAGCCGAGATCCGCTACCGCGTGGCCACCTCATCCAGCGACGTCTCGCAGACCCAGAAGGCCCAACTACAAACCGAGTCCGAGGAACTGAAACAGGCAACAGCCTGGCCCAACTTCATCAGCGAGTCGGATATGAACGAGCTGGTGCAAAGACAGCAGCGACTCAACGAACTGGAAGAAGAAACCACACCGGTTATGGACCAGGTTCGTCACTATATGGGCCAGGCCACGGTCGCGGTGTTCCTCTGGAACCTGATTGACCGGGAGGAGGTCGAAGCCAGCCGCAAGAAAAACGAGGAACTCAAGCGCCTGATTGAGGAGCAGGAAGCCATGCTCCAGCGGCTGGTGGAGACCAGCCCGCCACACTCCGTGGATGTGGTGGCAAAACCGCTAATGGACACCATGCCCTCGCGTCCCATTGTCGAGGTCAAACACACCGCCGCAGGCGGATACCGCTATATGCGCCGCAAAGTTTTGTCCCAAATCCGGCAGAACTGGCGCCCCCTCAAGATGGCCGACGTCCGGGCGGCCATGACGAGCGGTGATTTCAAACGGGCCCTGGGTGAAGCTGGAGAAAGTCTCAAGACCGAACAAAGCCTCAAGCTCAAACTGGCCGAATGGAAAAGCTCGGACAACAATTTTTTCAACCAGCTTGAAGTCGAGCTGTTTAAGGAGCACACCGAAAGCGAGGATGGCCGTTTCTCGGCGGACGCCGAAGCCCAGATGTTCCGCTTTGCTTCCCAGGCAGGGCTGGAAGCTGTCTACAACCCCAACAAGGGCGAACTCTACATCGGCGGCAAACTGGAGGGTTCGTACAGCCTGCTTCAGGGCCAGGCCTCGCTCGGCGCTCAGTTACCGGGGCCAGAAGGCACTGAACTGGAACTCCGTTACATCGACGGCCAAGGTGGGGAAAAGACGCTGAAATGCGGCTACATTCGCGCCGATGCCGAGTACAAGATCCAGGGCTTTGCCGGCGCCTGCGCCTCGCTGTCCGCTCAGGCCCGGGTATCAAGTAACACCGGCGAAGTCGGTCTTTCCGGCGAAACCAATGGCGAAGCCTTTGCCGGGGCCAGCCTCAGCAACGAAGCCAGCTTCGGGGTGAAGTGGAAAGCGGCCTATGCGGAGGTGCTCGCCGATCAAAAGGCCAATTCGACAGCCAATGAAGACCAGCAGGCAGTCGATGATGCCTTCAAGTCGCTGCTGGATGTAAAACCGGAGTTCGCGGTTTCGGCAGGGATTGGGGCTGCTTTTGACTTCAGTGTTGGTATGGTTGAAAGCAAAGTGGTGCTTTATCTGAAGGGACACTTGGTTCTTGGAGCCGGCGGCGGTGGAGGTGTCGGCGCTGAGCTGAACGTCCAACAACTGTGGGAACTGGTGAAATTTATTCGCTGGTCCCTTGAACGCTCAGATTTTCGGTTTCTTGAGTGGATCGAAGAGACGGCGTTTGAGCACATCACATTCTTGCTTAAGGTGTTCGCCGTCAGTTCTGAGGATTTCGAGGCTGTAATGGAACAAGGCGCTGAACAAATGGATATCCTGTGGGAGCGACTGACGACAGCCGATACAAAAGTAAGGGACACTGCTCAGAAAGTGTTGCAGCATAATCAATTGTCGCAGTTAACCCCACCTGCCAAAGCTGCGCTTCTAACTATTCTGGTAGAAGACAGCTCTGCACTCCTCGGCTTCGAGGATCCCTATAGAGCCATTGGTGCCGAGGCCGCCATCAAGATACTGGAAACCGTTCGCAGCCATCGGGAACTTGTCGAGATTCTCCGGCGGATGGGCAATGAGGAAGGGAAAGGGTCTTTTGTTGATTTCAAGCGCAACTTTTCCAAGCTCATTCGGCAGAGGCTTTTTAATTCCGCGCAAGCCGACCGGACGTTCCAATGGCTGGAGGCGCTGTACTCATGAACAGCCCCGTTCCGGAACTGATGCACCCTCAAGTTCTAGTAGGCGCATCGAAAGCCTCTGATTTCAGAACTAAGGGGCTCTCCCCCCTTACGGCGTGTAACGGTGGTGTTTCCGAGAAAGGAGAGGTAACTTCCGCCGCGTAAAACGCGGTAATTTTCACCACGATATGTATCTTTTTTTCCTTCATCCGGTCCTTGCGGATTATCGACCGGAGAATGGTCATAGTAATCTTCCTTGTATTTGTCCCTAACCCATTCCGTCACATTGCCTGACATATCGTAAAGGCCGAGCGGGTTGGGCGGGAAACTGCCGGGAGCCAGCGGCAGCTTATTGTGGTACTCCCGCATATCACGAGCATTTCGGTCTGGGCCGGCTGCCATCGTTACGTCGGGTTCAGCTTTACCATTCTCCGTTGCATATCTCAGCATCTGCCCGCGTGCGCGGGCTGCAAACTCCCACTGCGCTTCGGTCGGCAATTGTACGGGCTTCCCGCTTTGTTCACCCAGCCATCGACAAAAAGCGGAGGCGTCCTGCCAGGATGCGACCGCCGGTAGCTCAGGCTCATAGCGCTCCGGCTTCTCGTCACGCTCATCACCGTAATACTTGTCAGAATGTTCGTACCCCGTCACGGCCTGAAAAAGTTCAAAGTCACCTTGCGTGACTTCGTATTTCTGGATGTGAAAATCATCCAGCTTCACCTTGTGGGGCGGCCAACTGTTCTTGCTGCCGTCCCAACCACCGGGGTTTCCCATCATGAACCCTGCCCCTTTCACGAAAACCATCGCGTCCATCTGACGCTGAACCATATCGTCGGCTTTGGATTCGTAGTAGTAGCTGCAACCGCCGGCTGCGGTCAGAAGGGCAAAAAACGGGAGACTACTGAACAGCTTGATTCGCATGGGTCGGCTTCCTTACCGAGTGAAATCTGTTGGGGCAAATTCTACAGGCTCTGGCGCGTGACCACCAAGGACCATGGTCTTTGAAGTCAAAATCTCAAAGCATGTCCTTGAAAACAGTCTACGGAGAGGCCTAACCAGAAGATTCGTACAGCCTGCTCCAGGGCCAGGCATCGCTCAGCGCCCAGTTACCGGGGCCGGACGGTTTCAAACTGGAACTCGACTACATCGACGGGCACGGTGCGCAAAAGACCCTGGAGTGTGGCTACATTCGCGCCGATGCCGAGTACAAGATCCAGGGGTTCGCCGGCGCCTGCGCATCGCTGTCCGCCAGGGCCAACGTCCTGACAGAGGGGCACAAGGTTGACCTCTCCGGCGAAACCAATGGCGAAGCCTTTGCCGGTGCCAGCCTCAGCAACGAAGCCAGCTTCGGGGTGAAGTGGAAAGCGGCCTATGCGGAGGTGCTCGCCGATCAAAATGCCAATTCGACAGCCAATGAAGACCAGCAGGTAGTCGATGATGCCTTCAAGTCGCTGCTAGATGTAAAACCGGAGTTGGCCATTTCAGCGGGAATAGGGGCGGCTTTCGAGTTTAAGGTCTTTATGAATGCAGGAAAGCCCTATCTGTATCTCAAAGGCCACCTTGTTGTTGGCGTCGGTGGAGGCGGCGGCGTGGCTGCTGAGCTGAACATCCAGCAGTTATGGGAGCTCGTGAAGTTTATTCGTTGGTCCCTTGAATGCTCGGACTTTCGTTTTCTGGATTGGATCGAAAAGACGGCGTTTGAGCATATCTCGTTTCTTTTGAAGATATTAGCAACAAGCGGGGCAAGTTTTGAAAGCTTAATGGCCAAACGGGCGATCGAGCTCAATGAATTCTGGACAAGTCTTACGACAGCAAAGACGAGAGTAAGGGATGCGGCTCAAAAAGTACTTCAAAACGATCAATTATTTCAGCTAACTCCGCCTGCCAAAGCCGCCATTTTGAGCATTCTGGTGGAAGACAGTTCTGCACTCCTCGGATTCGAGGACCCTTACCGGGCCATTGGTGCCGAGGCTGCCATCAAGATACTGGAAACCGTTCGCAGCCATCGGGAACTTGTCGAGATTCTCCGGCGGATGGGCAACGAGGAAGGGAAAGGGTCTATTGTTGATTTCAAGCGCAACTTTTCCAAGCTCATTCGGCAGCGGCTTTTCAATTCCGCGCAAGCCGACCGAACCTTTAAATGGCTGGAGGGACTCTACGCATGAGCAGCCCCCGAGACTGTCGTATTGCCAATCACGACTAGGTAGCAGCCCGCTTCGGCAAACACGACAGTTCTCTCCGAAAAAATTGTTCCTTTTGCCCCTCACCCGATCCAGGCGCATTCTGGGCCGATGATTTTAATTATAGACTTTTCATTTTCATCTCGGATCCACTCACCTACATTGCCAGACAAGGCCAAGTGGGTTAGCCGCTGAACTACGAGACTCAACCAGTACTTGTTATTGTGTTTTCGCCTGCCTCAAACAAACCTTTTAGGGTCGGCAGCCCTTAATGCCTTTATCACCGGCACTCAATAAGCACACCTGAATCCCGACGTATCGTCACTGCCATTCTGAATGTCGGAGCGTCGTGTAACGGTAGTATTGCCGATAAAATCTTTAAAACTACCGCCACGTAAGACTCGGTAAGGATCGTTCGTCCAGTCACTTATAACCGGTTCTGTCGGGCCTTGAGGGTTATAAACTGGTGAATTGGCGTAATAATCCTCTTCGTAGTTATCGTAAACCCATTCCGCTACGTTGCCAGACATATCGTAAAGACCAATCGGATTAGGCGGAAAGCTGCCGGGTTTCAGTGGTAATTTGCTGTGGTGTTCACGCACGCCGAGAGCATGTTGATCAGGACCGGCTGCCATCGTCACTGAAGCCTCCGCTTTGCCATTCTTCGTCGCATACTTCAGCATCTGTCCGCGGGCGCGTGCGGCGTACTCCCACTGAGCCTCAGTGGGGAGGTGTACAGGCTGGCCACTTTGCTTTCCCAGCCATTCGCAGAACGCGGAGGCATCGGTCCATGAAGCGACAGCCGGTAATTCTGGCTCATAACGCTCTGGCTGTTCATCCCTGTTTTTTTCGTAGAAACGATAGGAGTGCTCGTAGCCCGTCACGGCCTGAAAAATCTCAAAGTCCCCCTGGGTGACTTCGTACTTCTGGATATGGAAATCATCAAGCTTTACCTTATGAGGCGGCCAGCTATCCTTACTGCCATCCCATCCACCCGGATTCCCCATCATGAACTCCCCTCCTTTCACGAAAACCATCGCGTCCATCTGACGCTGGACCATGTCGTCGGCCTTGGATTCGTAGTAGTAGCTGCAACCGGTGGTTGCGGTCAGAAGGGCAAAAAACGGGAGGCTGCGGAACAGCTTGATTCGCATGGGTCGGCATCCTTTCCGAGATATGACTGCTGATGTTGATTCTACAAGCTTCGGCAGCGAAGAACTATGGACCAGGTGATCCACCCCAAGGCCCCATTCCAGTGGCGAAGCGGCCATCAAAACTCTGGAAACCGTTCGCAGCCATCGGGAACTTGTCGAGATTCTCCGGCGGATGGGCAACGAGGAAGGGAAAGGGTCCTTTATTGATTTTAAGTGCAACTTTTCCAAACTCATTCGGCAGCGGCTTTTTAATTCCGCGCAAGCCGACCGGACTTTCCGATGGTTGGAGGGGCTGTACTCATGAAAAGCCCCATTCCGGAACTGATGCGCCCTCAAGTTCTAGTAGGCGCATCGAAAGCCTCTGATTTCGGAACCTAGAGTCTCTGCTCCTTTTCGGCGAGTGACTGTCGTGTTGCCTATGAATTCTTGATAGCTCCCACCACGCAAAACGCGATAGTTTTCACCAAAAAATATATCCTTTTGTCCTTCGTCCGGCCCTTGCGGATCCTGGACGGGTGAGTTTTTGTAGTAGTCCTTTTTATATTTATCTCGGACCCACTCACTGACATTGCCTGACATATCGTAAAGGCCTAGCGGGTTGGGAGGGAAACTGCCGGGTGCCAGCGGTAGCTTATTACGGATCTCACGCATATTGTGGGCACTTCGGGCTGGTCCGGCTGCCATCGTTACGCCAGCTTTCGCCTCACCATTCTCCGTAGCGTATCTCAGCATTTGGCCCCGGGCACGAGCCGCGAATTCCCACTGTGCCTCGGTCGGTAATTGCACGGGCGTTCCGCTTTGTTCACCCAGCCATCGACAGAAAGCGGAGGCGTCTTGCCAGGATGCGACCGCCGGTAGCTCTGGTTCGTAGCGCTCCGGCTTCTCATCGCGCATGTTTTCGTACCTTTCGTCGGTATGCTCATATCCCGTCACGGCCTGGAAGAGCTCAAAGTCCCCTTGGGTGACTTCGTACTTCTGGATATGAAAATCGTCCAGTACCACTTTGTGAGGTGGCCAAGTGTCGTGCCGCACGCTCCATCCACCTGGGTTACCCATCATAAATTCCCCCCCTTTCACGAACACCATCGCGTCCATCTGACGCTGGACCATGTCGTCGGCCTTGGATTCGTAGTAGTAGCTGCAACCGGTGGTCGCGGTCAGAAGGGCAAAAAACGGGAGACTGCGGAACAGCTTGATTCGCATGGGTCGGCTTCCTTTCCGAGATATGACTGCTGATGTTAATTCTACAAGCTTCGGCAGCGAAGGACTATGGATCAGGTAATCCACCCCAAGCCCCCATTCCAGTGGCGAAGCGGCCATCAAAACTCTGGAAACCGTTCGCAGCCAACGGGAACTTGTCGAGATTCTCCGGCGGATGGGCAATGAGGAAGGGAAAGGGTCTTTTGTTGATTTCAAGCGCAACTTT
This sequence comes from Marinobacter halodurans, assembly GCF_004327985.1. Classification (GTDB taxonomy): domain Bacteria; phylum Pseudomonadota; class Gammaproteobacteria; order Pseudomonadales; family Oleiphilaceae; genus Marinobacter_A; species Marinobacter_A halodurans. The sequence goes on along the minus strand of NZ_SJDL01000054.1, from coordinate 14,509 downwards.
TCCAAGCTCATTCGGCAGAGGCTTTTCAATTCCGAGCAAGGCGACCGGACTTTCCAATGGCTGGAGGCGCTGTACTCATGAATAGCCCCGTTCCGGAACTGATGCGCCCTCAAGTTCTAGTAGGCGCATCGAAAGCCTCTGATTTCAGAACTAAGGGGCTCTCCCCCCTTACGGCGTGTAACGGTGGTGTTTCCGAGAAAGGAGAGGTAACTTCCGCCGCGTAAAACGCGGTAATTTTCACCACGATATGTATCTTTTTTTCCTTCATCCGGTCCTTGCGGATTATCGACCGGAGAATGGTCATAGTAATCTTCCTTGTATTTGTCCCTAACCCATTCCGTCACATTGCCTGACATATCGTAAAGGCCGAGCGGGTTGGGCGGGAAACTGCCGGGAGCCAGCGGCAGCTTATTGTGGTACTCCCGCATATCACGAGCATTTCGGTCTGGGCCGGCTGCCATCGTTACGTCGGGTTTCGCCTCACCATTCTCCGTGGCATATCTCAGCATCTGCCCGCGAGCGCGGGCTGCATACTCCCACTGCGCTTCAGTCGGTAGCTGAATTGGTTTGCCGTCCTGTTTCCCCAGCCACTGGCAAAAGGCGGATGCGTCTTGCCAGGATGCGACCGCCGGTAGCTCAGGCTCATAGCGCTCCGGTTTTTCATCACGCTTTTTCTCGTACCTTTCGTCGGTATGCTCATATCCCGTCACGGCCTGGAACAACTCGAAGTCACCCTGAGTGACTTCGTACTTCTGGATATGGAAATCATCCAGCTTCACCTTGTGGGGCGGCCAACTGTTCTTGCTGCCGTCCCAACCACCGGGGTTCCCCATCATGAACTCCCCTCCTTTCACGAAAACCATCGCGTCCATCTGACGCTGGACCATGTCGTCGGCCTTGGATTCGTAGTAATAGCTGCAACCGGTGGCTGCGGTCAGAAGGGCAAAAAACGGGAGACTGCGGAACAGCTTGATTCGCATGGGTCGGCTTCCTTACCGAGTGAAATCTGTTGGGGCAAATTCTACAGGCTTCGGCAGCGAAGAACTATGGGCCAGGTGATCCACCCTCAAAATCCATTTATGGCGAACGAATGGGCAACTAGGAAAGGAAAAGGACTTTTGTTGATTTCAAGCACAACGTTTCCAAGCTCATTCGGCAGCGGCTTTTCAATTCCGCGCAAGCTGACCGCACCTTTAAATGGCTGGAGAGCCTGTACGCCTGAACAACGTCAGTTCACTACCTTCACCCATTCGGATTTTAGTAGGCGCATCGGAAGCCTCTAATTTCAGAACTAAGGGACTCAGCCCCTTTTCGGCGAGTGACAGTTGTATTACCAATGAAGTCGAGATAACTGCCGCCCCGTAAAACACGATAGTTCTCGCCAAAAAATGCATCCTTCTGCCCCTCATCCGGTCCTTGCGGATTCTGGGCAGGTGAGTTTTTGTAGTAGTCCTCCTTATACTTATCCTGAACCCACTCTCCAACGTTTCCAGACATGTCGTAAAGTCCAATCGGGTTAGCCGGATAACTACCAGGCTTAACCGGCAACTTGCTGTCGCGTTTGCTCGTATCTCTGGTAAACCTCTCAGGGCCGGCTGCCATCGTTACATTAGGCTCGGCCTCTCCATCCTCCGTGGCATATCTCAGCATCTGGCCCCGGGCGCGAGCCGCGAACTCCCACTGTGCCTCGGTCGGTAATTGTACGGCCTTTCCGCTTTGCTCACCCAGCCATCGACAAAAAGCGGATGCGTCTTTCCAGGATGCGACTGCCGGGAGCTCCGGCTTATAACGATCTGGCTTTTCATCACGTTCATCGTCGTAATACTTGTCAGAATGTTCGTATCCAGTCACTGCCTGGAAAAGCTCAAAGTCCCCTTGTGTGACCTCATACTTCTGAATATAAAAATCATTTAAAATGACTTTGTGGGTTGGGATAGTGTCGTGCCGAACACTCCATCCTCCCGGATTCCCCATCATGAATTCCCCACCTTTCACGAACACCATCGCGTCCATCTGACGCTGGACCATGTCGTCGGCCTTGGATTCGTAGTAGTAGCTGCAACCGGTGGTCGCGGTCAGAAGGGCAAAAAACGGGAGACTGCGGAACAGCTTGATTCGCATGGGTCGGCTTCCTTACCGAGTGAAATCTGTTGGGGCAAATTCTACAGGCTCTGGCGCGTGACCACCTAGGTCCATGGTGTTTGAAATCAAAACCTCAGAGCTTGTCCTGAAAACAGTCTACGGTGAGGCCTAACCAGAAGGCTCGTATAGCCTGCTCCAGGGCCAGGCCTCGCTCAGCGCCCAGTTGCCGGGGCCAGTCTCAGCAACGAGGCCAGCTTCGGGGGGCAGTAGGAGGCGGGGGTTAGTATCCGCTCGTCGTCAGCATACCCGACTCATGTGGAATGCCAGTCCAGATCCGCGAGCGGGTCGTCGGCCGGCGCCCAGGGCGCAGTAAAATAGTGCTCGACGTCGTCGTACGGGACCGCGTCCACCGCCGGATACTGCCAGTGCGGCCGGTTGTCCCGGTCGATCAGCCGGGCGCGGATGCCTTCCCTGAGGTCGTCCCCCTCGCAACAGCGTACCGCCATGATCAGCTCCATCCGGAAAATATCCTTCAGGCTGAACTGGCGGGCCCGGCGCAGCTGTTCCCAGGTGAGCCAGGCAGTGGTCGGGCAGCCGTTCCTGAGGTTGTCGATGGCTGTTTGCCACCAGGCATCGTTCTCCACCGTTTCCCCGACCAGGCGGTTGACGATCTGCGGCAGGGAGTCGCCATGGCACAGGCGGGTGATACGCTGTTCATGGTTGGCCAACTGGCTCTCCGGCAACGCGATCGACCGCTCGCCGGTGAACTGGTTCAGCAACCGGTAGAGCCGGTTGTCGTCGGCGGCGACCTCGCCGCTCCAGCGGGTCTCCAGCAGACGCTGGAGCAGCGCCTCCGGGGTCTCGTCGGCCACGGCCAGGTCGGCCAGGCCGATGCGCAGGCTGTCCGCCTGGTTCAGCCTCGCGCCCGTCAGGCCGAGGAACAGGCCAATGCCCTCCGGCAGTCGATTGAGGAAATACCCCGCCCCCACGTCCGGAAACAGGCCGATGCTGACTTCCGGCATCGCCAGTTGGGCCGATGGCGCCAGCAAACGGTAGCGGCACCCCGCCAGCAGACCCAGCCCGCCGCCCATGGTGTAGCCATGGGCCCAGCAGACCAGCGGCTTGGGGTAGACGTGCAGTGTGTGATCCAGCCGGTATTCCGCCGTGAAATAGCGGATGACCTGGCTGTGTCCGTCGTCGCGGTCCATTGCCTCATACAGCCGGCGGATATCGGCACCGGCGCAGAAGGCCCGCTCGCCGGCCCCCCACAGCAGCACCAGACAGATCGATGGATCGACCGCCCACTCGTCCAGCGTGGCCTGCAGGGCGTTGATCATCTCCAGCGACAGGGCGTTGAGGTTGTGAGAGGAATCCAGTGTGATCAGGCCGATCCGGCCTTCGCTGCAGGCCCGGGTTTCAGTGCGGATGGACATGGGTGGTTCTCGGCTCCCGAAAATAATGGGCCGCCCGGGGCGGCAACAAGACAATAGGGCATGATGACCGGATCGCCGGTGCGATGTCACCTGCATTCGTCGGCTTCCAGTGCGACCAAAGTCGGATCGGTATCCGGTTCCAAAGAAGCAGGGTCAACGGGCGAATTTCACGATGCTTTTCCCTATGCTATAAGCTTGCATCGTACAAGGGCTTTTCCATAAGGAGCCTCTCGCTGACGCCGGCGCGTGGGAGTGGCCGCGGGCGTTGGGCAGAGGTTCCCACATTGAGAGAGAACAGGAAACGAGGACGTAACATGAAGGTATTGACCCCCATCGCACTGACCCTGGCCGTCGCCATGCCGCTGGCGGCCCAGGCGGAAGGCAACGCCGAAGCCGGTAAGGCCAAGGCCGCAGTCTGCGCGGCCTGCCATGGCCAGGACGGCCACGCCCAGATTCCGACGTACCCGAACCTGGCCGGACAGAACGAGCAGTACCTGGTCATGGCGCTGAAAGCCTACAAGGGCGGCAACCGCCAGGGTGGCCAGGCGGCCATCATGCAGGGGCAGGCCGCGGCCCTGAGCGATGAGGACATCGCCAACCTCGCCGCCTACTTCTCCAGCCTGCCGGCCGGCGGCAAGTAATACCGACCTTGCGGAGGGAGTCGCCGGACACACCGGACTCCCTCCCGCGATCACCTAGTTCACGATGCGGTAGCTCGGCTTGTAGGCCGCGCCCGGCAGCTTCATCCGGTTCTGCTGGACGAACGCCGTGAGCAGCTCTTCCAGCGGTTCGAGCAGTTCCGGATCCCCCGAGATCTCGAACGGGCCGCGTTCCTGGACCTGACGGACGCCCTGTTCCTTCACGTTGCCCGCCACGATGCCGCTGAAGGCCTTGCGCAGGTTGGCGGCGATCAGGTGGGACGGCTGGTTGCGGTGCAGTTCCAGCTCGCGCATGGTCTCGTGGGTCGGCTCGAAGGGCGCCTGGAAGACCGGGTCGATCTTCAGCATCCAGTTGAAGTAATAGGCGTCCTGGGTGGAGCGGCGGAAGGCCTGGACCTCCTGCATGCCATGCTTCATGGCCTGGGCCACCCGCACCGGGTCGTCGATGATGATCTGGTAGCGGGCGGCGGCTTCCTCGCCCAGGGCGTTGCGGATGAAGCGGTCGATCATCTCGAAGTAATCCGCGTTCTCCGGCCGGCCGGTGAAGACGACCGGGAAGGGCAGGTCGCGGTTCTCCGGGTGCAGCAGCACGCCCAGCAGGTACAGGATTTCCTCGGCCGTGCCCACGCCGCCGGGGAACACGATGATGCCGTGCCCGGCACGGACAAAGGCCTCCAGGCGTTTCTCGATGTCCGGCATGATGACCAGTTCATTGACGATCGGGTTGGGCGGTTCGGCACCGATGATGCCCGGTTCGGTGATGCCGATGTAGCGGCCGTTCTTGACCCGCTGTTTGGCGTGGCCGATGGTGGCGCCCTTCATCGGGCCCTTCATGGCGCCGGGGCCGCAGCCGGTGCAGATGCTCAGCCCGCGCAGGCCCAGCTCGTGGCCCACTTCCTTGCTGTAGACATACTCTTCCCGGCTGATGGAATGCCCGCCCCAGCACACCACAATGTCCGGATGGCGTCCGGCCTGCATGACCCGGGCGTTGCGCAGGATGTGGAAGACCCGGTTGGTGATGGTGTCCGGCTCGTCGCTGGACAGGCCCGGATAGCTGCCCAGCACCGAATGGGCGTAGATGATGTCCCGCAGCACCGAGAACAGGTGCTCGCGGATCCCGCGCAGCATCTCGCCGTCGACGAAGGCATCGATCGGCGCGTTGATCAGCTCCAGCTTGAGGCCCCGCGGCTGGGGCACCAGACGGATGTCGAAGTCGGCGTGGCGCTCCATCAGGTCCTTACAGTCGTCGATGTCCACGCCGATGTTCATGACGGCCAGGGCACACTGGCGGAACAGGCGGTACAGGCCGCCTTCGCTCTTGTCCTTGAGTCGGTTCACTTCATGACTGGAGAGAATCTCCAGGCTGCCCTCGGGAGAGACCAGGGCATTGATGGTTTCCTGGGTCATTGAAATGCTCTTGGTTTATGGAAGTTGTACTTCTGAGTGTAACGGTTTTGAGGCAATCCGGGTGCACCCCAGGGGACACTGTGACACACTTGCGCCCGCGCCTTGCGTACCTTGCGTATTTTTAAGTGACGCGGCAACCCGTTAGAATGTGCGTTTTTTGATCAGTCAGCCAGCATCCAGATTATGAATTTCCTGATACGACCCAGCGCCGAAGTGGCGATCAAGAGCAAGCCCGTCCGTCGCCAGCAGATCCGCCAGTTGCGCCAGAACGTCAGCAAAATCCTGCGCCGTGTCGACGATCGCATCCGTGTCGAGGGCAGTTGGGACCGGGTGGACGTCCTCGTGCCGGACGAACTGGACAGCAACGAACTGGTGGAACGGCTCCGCTGCATCCCCGGCATCAGCAACTTCCTGGAAGTCCGGGATTATCCGCTGACCACGCTGGACGATGTGGCCGACCGTGCCCTGGCCGTCTGGGGCGACGCGCTGGCCGGAAAGACGTTCGCCGTGCGCGGTCGGCGGACCGGTGAACATGACTTTTCCTCCGCCGATCTGGAGCGCCTGGTGGGCAGTGTCCTGCTGGCGCAATCCGGAGCCAGCGGTGTCAGGCTCAAGGATCCCGACGAGCAGGTGCGGATCGAAGTCATCCACGACCGTTACCACATCGTCGAGCGGCGTTTCGAAGGCCTGGGTGGTTATCCGCTGGGCAGCGTAGAAACGGCCGTATCGCTGATTTCCGGGGGCTATGATTCCTCCGTTTCCACCTACCTGACCATGCGCCGGGGCCTGCGCACGCACTTCCTGTTCTTCAACCTGGGCGGTGCGGCGCACGAAGTGGGCGTGAAGCAGGTGGCGCATTATCTCTGGTCCCGCTATGGCTCGTCCCACTCGGTGAAGTTCATTTCCGTGCCGTTCGAGGACGTGGTGGGCGAGATCATGCGCTCGGTGGATCATCGCCATATGGGCGTGGTGCTCAAGCGGATGATGCTCAAGGCCGCGGCTGCCGTTGCGCAGACGGGCCTAGCCAAGGCGATTGTCACCGGTGATGCGGTGGCCCAGGTCTCCAGCCAGACCCTGGCCAACCTGAACGTGGTCGACCGCGCCAGCGACGAGGTGGTGTTGCGCCCCCTGATCACCATGGACAAGGTGGACATCATCCGCATCGCCGAGCAGATCGGCACCGAGAGCTATGCCCGCAACATGCCGGAATACTGCGGTGTGATTTCCAGCAAACCGGTCACGCGGGCCAAGCAGCACCGGGTCGAGGCGGAAGAGGCGAAGATGGATCCGGCGGTCCTGGAACGGGCCATCGAATCCCGGGTGGAAACGCCGATCCAGCGCGTCCTGGAGTCCATGAGCACGCCGGAGGATGTGGAATTGGTGCAGACGCCGGCCGTGGACGATGTGATCATCGATGTGCGCCATCCGAATGAAGAGGAAAGAGCGCCCCTGCACCTGACCAACAACCAAGTGTTGCACATTCCATTCTACGAGCTGAACCAGCGCGTCGACGAACTCACGGACGATTGCCGCTACCTGTTGTATTGCGACAAGGGCACCATGAGTCGCATGCATGCCGGCCACCTGAAAGCGTCGGGGCTGGACAACGTCCTCGTGTACGCTCCCGCCTGATGGGCCGGTGCCGGACGCCGGCATCCGCCGCGCCCGGCTTCACGTTAGTCGTCCAGCCAGCCGTCGCGGATGGATTCCTCCAGCGCCTTGCGCTCGAAATGCTGCTCGATCGCCCGGCGTGCCGCCAGTCGGCGCCTGGCCGCTGCCTGCTCCCGGTCGCGCATTTCATCGCGCTGGAGATGATCGAAAATGGAGAGAATTTCAGCCTGAACCGATTCAACCGGCTGGTTCGTACCCTGGGTGGCATTGCCTGTAGATCGCACGCGTCACATCCTCCTCTGGAAAATGAGGAAGTGCTGCCGTGACCGGCGCCGTGAGGTGCCGATCGACGTTCCAACCGGGCTGGACATGCGGGCGTTGCCCGGGCATCTCCAGCCGGATGGCATCAGCAACTTCCTGACCCGATTGCGCCCGGCGGTGCACGATTGCCGTGCGGCGCCGGATGCAACAAAGCCTACCTGCACTCTATGACAACGGCATGAAAGCGGATTTTGCGCCGGCAATCGGTGCCATCGTCCACAGATTTTTCTTCTTGCTGTGCTGACCGGCAAGTCGCGTGCCTTGGCCGGCCAGTTTTCAATTTCCAGAGTGGGTGCCGCGCCCTTATGCGCTGCGCCCTTCCAGTCCCCCGAAGAACTGGCGAATGTTGTCGGCCAGGGAATCGATATCGTAGCCGCCTTCCTGCACCACCAGGGTGGGAAGGTTGGCCGCGGCGATGCGCTTGCCGATCCGGCCAAAGCCCTCGGAGGTGACGTCCACCTTGGCCTGGGGATCGTTCCGGTAGATGTCGAACCCGAGGGTGAGCACCAGGGCGTCGGGCTGGAACAGCCGGATGGCCGTCATGGCCTCTTCCAGCTTCTCGAAGAAGAACTCCTCCGAGGAACCGTGGGGCATCGGCATGTTGATGTTGTAGCCGTAGCCCTTGCCTTCCCCCTTCTCGTCTTCAAACCCGGAAACCACCGGGTAGAAGTTGGTGGGGTCGCCGTGGATCGACACGTAGAGCACGTCATCCCGGTCGTAGAAGATTTCCTGGATACCCTGGCCGTGATGCATGTCCGTATCGAGGATGGCGATCTTGTCGAAGCGCTTCTTCAGGGCTTCGGTTGCGATGGCCGCATTGTTCAGGTAACAGAACCCGCCGGCGGCGTCCTTGCGGGCGTGGTGGCCCGGCGGACGGCATACGGCGTAGGCACTGCGGTCGCCGGCCAGCAGCGCGTCGGCGGCCCCCAGGGCGGTCTGGGCCGACCAGTAGGCCGCTTTCCAGGTATGCTCGCCCACCGGACAGCTGCCATCCGCCAGGTAGCGGGCCGCCTTGGCCAGGATACCGCGCAGGGCATTCGGGGAGCGTACGAACACATTGGACATGACCTCGTCGCCCCAGTCGTCGGGGATGGCCATCCATTCGCGATGGGCGGATTCGAGGAAGCGCAGATAGCTCAGTTCATGCACTTTGGAAATCGGGCCGGCCCCCTGGTCACAGGGTTCGAGCACCTCGAATTCCAGGGAGCGGAGTCCCTCGAGCATTTGTTCCGTGCGTGCGGGAACCTCTTGGGGCTGTCGCATCTGGCCGCGGGTGAAGTAGGTCTTGGGGCTGTGCAGATCCTGCGCAGGATGAAAGAACGCTTTCATAGTTCGGCTCCCTGATCGGTTGCGACCGGACAAAAACTGGACAACAGTTCGAGTATAAGCACCGTCCGGACCCCCGCTCAACCCAATGCCGCTTTTGAACCGGCGGCAATCCGTTGCCCCGGGCAATGACTCGCCCGGGGCGACTTGTCCAATGCGGACGCATCAGCCACTATGGAACGACACACGGGGGAGGCTGTCGCAGAAGGTGAACCAACGCCGGCGGTGCTTTCCCGATACCGGTGCATCTTCAAGTATGTGCACGTCCAACAGAATTGCATGAGCCTCAATGAGGGTGTCGCTGCACCTTTGCCGACGATTGATCGCAGCCCCCTCTCAAGACAAGGAGCCGACATGATTCAGTCACCGTTATTGACGCATTTTGATGGTTATATCGGAGGGCAGTGGGTCAATACTTCGACGGGCAACTCGATTGATGTCTACAACCCGGCCACGGGCGAGGTCATTGCCCAGGTCGCATCGATGTCCGAAGACGACGTGAAGCGGTCCATCAGTGAGGCGAAACAGGCCTTGCGCCTGACCGAACCCTACAACCTGGAAACCCGCCGCAACTGGCTGGTGGGTATCCGCGATGCCCTGCTGGGCAACAAGGAGGAAGTGGGACGGATCCTGTGTCTGGAGCACGGCAAACCGCTCAAGGAAGCCCAGGGCGAAGTGGAATACGCCGCCGGGTTCTTCGACTACTGCGCAAAGAATATCGATACCCTGGATTCCCACACCATCGACGAAAAGCCCAAGAACTGCACCTGGACGATCCACTACCGTCCGGTGGGCGTGGCGGCGCTGATCACCCCCTGGAACTTCCCGATCGGCATGATCGCCAAGAAGCTGTCCGCGTCCCTGGCCGGCGGTTGCCCGTCAATCATCAAACCGGCCAGCGAGACGCCGCTGACCATGATCGCCCTGTTCAGCCTGATCGACCAGCATGTGGACATTCCCAAGGGCATGGTCAACCTGGTGATGGGCAAATCCAGCATGATCGGCAAGCTGTTCTGCGAGTCGCCGGACGTGCCGATGATCAGCTTCACCGGGTCCACCGAAGTGGGCCGTACCCTGATGGCCGACAGCACCGGCTGGGTCAAGAAGCTGGCCCTGGAACTGGGCGGCAACGCGCCGTTCATTGTGTTCGACGATGCCGACCTGGACGCGGCAGCGGATAACCTGATCGCCAACAAGTTCCGTGGCGGCGGGCAGACCTGCGTCTGCGCCAACCGGATCTTCGTCCACGAGACGGTGGCCGACAGCTTCGGTGAGAAACTGGCGGAGCGGGTCAACCGCATGACCGTCGGCGACGGCATGAAAGAGGGCGTCGACATCGGCCCGCTGATCAATAAGGCCGGCTTCGACAAGGTGCGCCGCCACGTGTCCGATGCCCTGGCCCAGGGTGGCAAGCTGGTGGCCGGTCCCAATCCGGATACCCTGAGTGGCAACGACCTGTTCTACCCGCCCACGGTGGTGAGCGGCATCACCCGTGAGATGGCGTGCTCCCGCGAGGAAACCTTCGGGCCGCTTGTGCCCATGGCGCTGTTCCGTGGCGAGGATGAGGTGATCGAAGCGGGCAACGACACCGAGTTCGGTCTGGCGGCCTACGTCTTCACCAAAGACGACGCCCGCGCCAGCCGGGTGATCGGCGGCCTGCGCTTTGGCCATGTGGGTTGGAACACCGGCACGGGGCCCACACCGGAAGCGCCGTTCGGCGGCATGAAAGCCTCCGGCATCGGCCGCGAAGGCGGCATCGAAGGGCTGTTCGAGTTTGTCGAACCCCAGACCGTGCCCCGCGGCGCCTGATTGTTGCTGTTGCGCCCGTTCCTACGGGGGCGGGCGCCGTTCCTGCCTGATGTAAACGATTCCGTTCGCCTCACCGGTATGGCGTGAACCACAGCGCCAGCTTGTTATAATCGTCGCTCTTCATTTCCCGACTGTATGGTTCCCGATGGACGTCTCCCCGATCATAGATCCCCTCAACGAGGCCCAACGCGAGGCCGTGACCGCCCAAAACGCCCATCTGCTGGTGCTGGCCGGCGCCGGGTCCGGCAAGACCCGCGTGCTGGTGCACCGGATGGCCTGGCTGATGCAGGTGGACCAGGTGCCGGCCACCGGGCTGCTGGCGGTGACCTTCACCAACAAGGCCGCGCGGGAGATGCGCAACCGGATCTCGGAGATGATGAACCTGTCCGGCTACGGCCTCTGGTTCGGTACCTTCCACAGCATTGCCCATCGGCTGCTGCGGGCCCACTGGCAGGACGCCGGGTTGCCCGAGAATTTCCAGGTGCTGGACAGCGACGACCAGCTGCGCCTGATCAAGCGGGTCATGCGCGATCTGCAGATCGACGAAACACGCTGGCCGCCGAAACAGGTGCAATGGTTCATCAACGGCCAGAAAGACGAGGGGCTGCGGGCCGATCACATCCAGGACAACCCGGGCGACCACTTCGTCTCGGTGATGCTCAAGATCTACCGCCAGTACGAGAAGCAGTGCCAGCTCAGCGGGCTGGTGGATTTTGGCGAACTGCTGTTGCGCTCCCACGAACTCTGGCTCAAGAAGCCGGCGCTGCTGGGCCACTACCAGCGCCGTTTCCAGCACATCCTGGTGGACGAGTTCCAGGACACCAACACCATCCAGTACGCCTGGCTGCAGGTGCTGGCGGGCCAGCGGGTACCGATGACCATCGTCGGCGACGACGACCAGTCCATCTACGGCTGGCGGGGCGCCAGGATCGAGAACATCCAGAAGTTCCAGCAGGATTTCCCGGACGCGCGGCTGGTCCGGCTGGAGCAGAACTACCGCTCCACCCAGACCATCCTCAAGGCGGCCAACGCGGTCATCGCCAACAACCAGGGCCGCCTGGGCAAGGAACTGTGGACCGACGGCCCCGACGGTGAACTCATCAACCTCTACGCCGCCTTCAACGAGCAGGATGAGGCCAACTACATCGCCGACACCATCAGCGCCTGGGTGGATGACGGCAACCTGCGCAGCGAAGCGGCGATCCTGTACCGTTCCAACGCCCAGTCCCGGGTGCTGGAGGAAGCCCTGCTGCGCCAGGGGATTCCGTACCGCGTTTACGGCGGCCTGCGCTTCTACGATCGCCAGGAAATCCGCAACGCCCTGGGCTACCTGCGGCTGGTGCATTACCGCCATGACGATGCGGCGTTTGAACGGGTGGTGAACACACCGCCGCGGGGCATCGGCGCCAAGAGCCTGGGCGAGCTGCGGGAACTGGCCACCGGCCAGGGCATCTCCCTGTGGCAGGCGGCGGAACGGCTGCTGGAAGCCGGTGCCATGAAAGGCCGGGCCAAGACCGGTTTGCAGCAGTTTATCGGACTGATCGAATCACTGGCAGCGGACCAGGACGAACTGGATCTCAAGCAGCTCACCCAGCGCGCCATCGAGGGCAGTGGCCTGCGGGACCACCACGCCAACGAGAAGGGCGAAAAAGCCCAGGCCCGGGTGGAGAACCTGGAGGAGCTGGTCAGCGCCATGGCGGATTTCGAGGTGGAGGACGGTATCGATCCGCTTTCGGAATTCATCGCCCAGGCGGCCCTGGACGCCGGTGAATCCCAGGCCGACGAGCATCAGGACAGCGTCCAACTGATGACCCTACACTCGGCCAAGGGCCTGGAATTCCCTTTGGTGTTCCTGGCCGGCGTCGAGGAAGGCCTGTTCCCCCACAGCATGTCCCTGGAAGAGCCGGGGCGCATGGAGGAAGAGCGGCGCCTGGCCTACGTGGGCATCACCCGGGCCATGAAACGGCTGGTGATGACCTACGCCGAATCCCGCCGGCTCTATGGCCAGGAGAAATTCCACGCGCTGTCCCGCTTTGTGCGGGAGGTGCCCGGCGACTGCATCCAGGAAGTGCGCCTGCGCAACACCGTCACCCGCCCGGCGCTGACCCAACGACCCAACGAAGGCCTGTTCGACAGCACCCCCATGGCCGACGCCGGCCTGCAACTGGGCCAGCGGGTGCATCATCCCAAGTTCGGCGAAGGCGTGGTGATGAACTGCGAGGGCAGCGGCCACCACACCCGGGTGCAGGTGAACTTCGACGATGGCGCAAAATGGCTCGTCCTGGCCTATGCACCTTTGGAAAAGCTCTGATCTAAGGCAAAAGGAATGGTGCGGGTTGGCGATATGGCGTGTTAGTTCTCTGAAGGCATTTAAGGAAGAGGCGGAGTGCCACCTAACGTGTCGTCTCCATTCTTTAAGGAACTTGTAAAAATTTAACGTTTGTGTAAGTTGGTGCTTGGGAGTCGGAGAAGCTTCCGGTCAATGCAGTTGTCGCGACGGATACGCGACTAGCTTTCAAGGAAGGAAGTAAGATGCTACCAAAGCGCCATCGCCTTGGTTTCTCATATGTTACTCAAGCTCTGTTGGCGACTACTCTGTTCGCCCTCACCCATTGCGTTAGCGCAAGGGTGAATGAGCTGCCGCCTAAATATGGTTCTCCCTATTCGGTTCCCACGGGCTATCCGTACAGCGTTTCTGGGATGCCGTCGATTACTGCCGCCATCAATACATGGTGGTCAAAGTACCAAGATTATTGGAACGCAAGCAGTTGCTCATTTCGAGCGGTTTATGTTGGCGAAAATTCGCCCGAGCGAGCCAAAATCAAGCTTCAAAATGGATGCAGCGGTGGTGGATATGTCAAAGGTACTCCTCGTTGCCCGACAGGCTACGAGCTATCGGGTAGCCGTTGTTTACTAGCTGCCCCCAATACTCCAAGCCCAGAGAAACAGCGCGGAGCCAGTTGCAGTAGCCCCAAAGGCACTCGCAGTCTCGTGGGCAACCCCATCAACGCGGCCACCGGCAACAAGTTTCAGTCCGAAACCGATATCTCGTTACATGGTTCTTCGCTGCTTCATCTGACGCGGAATTACAATTCTTCCGATAGCCGGATTGGCGACTTCGGCGTCGGTTGGCAGCTTGATGGTTTATCCCGTCTGCGGAAGTTTGAGCTGACCTCAGGGAACGTCATTCGACTGGAGGAGGGCGATGGCCGCGTGTTGTATTTCTCCGACAACAGCGGCCAATGGGTTCCGGATGAGGACATCAGCTTGTCCCTTTCCGATAAAGCGGACGGTTCGGGATATCTCCTTCAGTCGCGGCAGGGGCTGCAGCGGGAGTTCGACAGCTCTGGGCTGTTGACTCAGGTTGCGACCCGCGACGGCCGGGTCCTCCACTTCTCCTACAACACCAATGATCAAGTTTCCCAGATCAGTGATCAGGCCCGTCATACCATCACGCTTACCCGCAATAACCGAAGTTTGGTTGTGGAGGTATCGCTGGTTGGTGGCTCGGAATGGCAATACAGCTACGACGATCTCAATCGGCTGGTGTCGGTGACGCAGCCTGACGGCACGCAAGTCCGATATCAGTACGGTAATGAAAGTTTCCCCTACGCCCTAACCGGAATCGTCGATCAAAACGGCGACCAGCGGGGTGCCTACACCTACGACGACCAGGGACGGGGAATCCAAACCTCCGCAGAGGGTGGTGTCAACCAGATTGCTCTGGAGTATCTGAGTTATCGTCAAATCTGGTGTATGAACATCAGGCAGCGTTCCTGTCTGATTGTTGCTCAACCGCTTCTCCGTCCCGGAACTCGACGTTGTTAACGACCAGTTCCAGAAGCTGAAATCCTTTGATGC
>NZ_SJDL01000053.1 GCF_004327985.1 Marinobacter halodurans | reverse complement strand
CTGTCTCTGGTCAGTTTGCTGGATACGATAAACCGGCTTCAGAGCCAATCATGAACCGCCGTGGTACGGAACCGTATGCCCGGTGGTGTGAGAGGACGGGGGAGGCAACTCCCCCTCCTACTCGATTCCGACGCAGAACAACCCTGTCCCCAGAAGGAGAAGACCGTGAATATCGTGACGCCTGACCTGTGCGACGAATATCCGGAAGTGATCGTCGTTGAACCCGGTTTCAACAATTACGGCGGCATCAAGGCATTCGGTGGCGAGATCGTGACCGTGAAGTGTTTTGAAGACAACTCCGTCGTCAAGGAACAGGTTGGATTGCCCGGCGAAGGTCGTGTCATGGTCGTCGATGGCGGCGGCTCGAAACGGGCGGCGCTGCTGGGCGACATGCTGGCCGAGAAAGCGGCCAGCAATGGCTGGGCCGGCATCATCATCTACGGCTGCATTCGGGACGTGGATGTTATTGGTGAGACGCAGCTGGGCGTGCAGGCCCTGGCCACGGTACCTCGCAAGACGGAAAAGCGGGGAATCGGCGACCTGAACGTACCGGTGACCTTCCACGGCACCACATTCGTTCCGGGTCAGTACGTCTATGCCGACAACAACGGTATTATCGTCTCCGGGAAGCCCCTCTCCATGCCGGAGTAAACGGCGCCGAAACCTGGCTGGCAGGTGCTCCGTCGAGGAGCGCCGCCAGTCGGGTCGGGCTCTTGCCCAGGGTTGCTAGCGTTTCACCTGCTTGATTGTAGCCCCCAGCAGATAGCCGTCGCCACTGGGTTCGCAGCGAAGTACTTCGATGACCGTCTCGAAAGGCGGAAACTTCTCGTTGGTTGAAGGCAGGAAGGTCTGTAACTCGGTCCCCACGGGGATGGCCGTGTCCATGTGAAGCTGCATGCCGGTGCCGCTGAGATCCTTGCAAATACCCTTGTACTGCTTGCCATCGGTATCGGTGACCGTCACCTCCGAATTGACCTGCATCCGATGAAAATCGCGTTTCTCCGAGTAGTCGCGCATCGTCGTTGCCATACCTCTGCCTCCTGGCCGTGTTTTACCTTATATAAGATGACAAAAGCCGCACGTCAAAGAACGATCCGTCATAAGGTGGCTTGTCTTTCTGGTATTTAGTGTATGGATTTGATTGCAGGCACAAGATGTGGTGTGGCGCACGTCGCTCTGTACGTGCGCCGTCAGTCGGAATGATCAGGCCCAGTTGTCCGTCTTGCGGGTGGGCTTGAGCCAGGGCAGGACGATCGCGATCAGTACGCCCAACCCTACCAGTCCGGCACCCAGCAGCATGAAGTCCGATTCCTTCTTGGCTTCGAGGCGCTCGTTTTCTGCCGTCAGGACTTCCACTTCCTTCTTGAGCTGCTGGTTGCTTTCCTGCAGTTCGCGGTTGCGACGGTCCAGTGTCAGCGCGTTAGAGGAGACCTCCTTGATGCGATCGAGCTCCGAGCTGAGCTTGCCGGCGCGGGATTGCAGGGACTGTTCGGAGCTGGCCAGTTCGTCGCGTTGCTGGCGCAGCGACTGGAGTTGATCCCGTGCTTCCTTGAGGGCGGATTCGGTCTGCTCCAGCTTTTTCTGGGTTGCCGCCAGACGGTCACGGGCAATCGGCTGGTTGGACAGGTAGCGGCTGAGTACCCAGCCTTCCTGGCCGTCCTGGGTCCGGACCTTGGTGTAGCCGGAATTCTCGCCTTCCTGGAGGACTTCCAGGCGGGTGCCGGACTTGAGGCTGTCGAGTATACGGAATTGGTTGCCCTCGCCGCTGCGGAGCATGATCAGCAGTTCATCGTCCACGTACTTGGTCTGGGCGAAGGCGGGGAGGCATAGCGCTGTCAGAAGGGCAGCGGCCAATAGTTTCGTCAATGTGAAGGGCTTGTGAATCACAACGAATCATTCCTGCTTGTTTTTTTCTGGAGCGTCCCGGGTATCGGGCAGGTCTCGAGGGCGACCTTCTTTTCGTTTTCGTCTGCCTGAGGGGCGGGTAAACAGGCCCCAACGCTGTGTAAGGCTACTTTTCAGAGGCCGTTCAAACCGGGAATTCTGTCATAGTTCCCGAGGCGATCAAGCACCGGGTTATTACGATCTGTCAATGCGGGCTCCTAGGACAACACCGGTTTGAATGGTTTGACCGTCACGCTGTCGTAGACGCCTGCCGCTACGTAGGGATCGGCATCGGCCCAGGTCTGCGCCGCCTCCAGGGAGTCGAACTCGGCAATCACAAGGCTTCCGGTGAAGCCCGCTTCGCCCGGGTCGCGGCTGTCAATCGCCGGGCAGGGACCGGCCAGCAGCAGGCGACCCTCCGACTTGAGCTGTTCCAGGCGCTCCAGATGTGCGGGGCGAGCTGTTTTGCGAAGGGGCAGGCTGTTCTCGACATCCTGGCTGATAATGGCGTAGTACATGAGTCTTTCCCTCTGTCGACTGGCCGCTGGAGGGCCGTGAGCGTATCCTGTGACGTACATTAAAGGGTTACGCCACATATGACCATAACCGCAACACAATCCGTCCGTATTGATCTGCATTGCCACAGTAACGTTTCCGACGGTGCGCTATCGCCGACCGACCTGGTCCGGCGTGCCGCAGCCAATGGGGTTACGCATCTCGCACTGACCGATCACGACACGACGGGCGGGCTTGCCGAGGCCGCGCGGGCTGCGGCCGATTGCGGCATTACCCTCATCAATGGGATCGAATTATCCTGTCAGTGGCGTTCGCTGACCATTCATATCGTGGGTCTGGGTTTTGACGACGGGGATCCGGACTGGCAGGCAGTGCTGGCCGAGCAGGCCGACAACCGCTGGCGGCGTGCCCGGCAGATTGTCGAGCGCCTGCGGCGGCTGAAGGTCGATGACCTGCTGGAGAAGGCGACCCGGGTGGCTGGTGGTGATGTTCCCGGCAGGCCCCACTTTGCCAGGGTCCTGGTGGATGAGTCCGTGGTGCGGGACAGCGGTCAGGCCTTCAAGCGTTACCTGGGGGCCGGCAAACCCGGCGACGTCAAGGCATGTTGGCCGTCGCTGGAGGCCGTGACCCGCTGGATCATCCGTGCCGGCGGCGTGGCGGTTGTGGCGCATCCCCGCAAGTACAGGATGACGGCGACGCGTCTGCGGGAGTTGATGAAGGATTTTACCGCCGCCGGCGGACTGGGTATGGAGGTACTGACGTCGGGGCAGTCGAGCGGTGATCTGGGGTTTCTCGCGGAGCTGTGTCGACGGGAAGGGTACCTGGCATCCCAGGGAAGCGACTTCCACTTTCCGGGAGCGCCCTGGTGTGAGTTGGGGCGGTTACCGGGACAGTTGCCCGACGGGCTGGAGCCCATCTGGCATCGTCTTGGCGTCAGCGCTGGCTGACGCCGTTTCGACCGGCGTTGGTGCCGCCTGCCGGGGGGCCTCAGGCCGGCACATGAAACAGCAGGTAGAGATCCGTCAATGAGTCTGGGATGGCGTCCGCCATTTCCTGACTCAGTTGATCGCTACTGCGTACCCGCTCGAAGTCCTCATCCTCAAACAGGCCGGATAGTGCCAGCATGGGCACCAACAGGTCGGCAGTTTCTTTCTCGTTGGCTTCCAGCCACTCGTCTTCATGCTGCAGGAAGGTGTCGACGAAGCCGGCGCACCAGTTCTCCAGGGCATTGAGGGGATCGCCATCTTCCGGTTCCGGCAGTTCGAGGGCTTCTCCCCGGTCCAGTGACGCGGCCATCATCGTGCTGAGCTTGTCCACCGCGTGGGCGAAAGCCTCGGGGACACCGGCCGAAGGCAGTTCATCCAGCCCGGTGGCGATCAGGAACATGGCCTTGGCATCCAGTTCATGGGGGCCTACAACGCTGGCGCTGACCACGCCGTGCAATCCGAAAAAGTCCAGGGCCTCGTCGCCCCAGGGATCCGCAAACAGGATATCTTCAACCGCTTCGATTTCTTGGGGAGACAGCATAGGGAAACACTCCTGTTGGAACATCCGCCAGTATAGCGGCTCTCGCCGGAAGACTGTATGTCATTGTGTTAACGGGCGATGACAGCCTGTTGATGAGGATAAAAAAGCGGGCTCCGGAATGTCGGAGCCCGCTCTTGGGGTGGTGCCCCGGTGGGGGGCGCTCTCCTGAAGGCCGTTCAGTGCCCGGCGGACGGTTTGTCGCCGGAGTCAGCGGTCTCCGCAGCCTGCTTGTTGCTGCCTTCTTTCTTTTCGGCTTCCTTCTGGGCGGCCAACTGACGCTTGCGCACCTCGCGCGGGTCGTTGTACGCACGGCCCGACGGTGCCAGAGCGGGCTCATCCTTGTCTTCGGTAGCCGCTGGTGACGCCTTTTCCGGTTCGGCCGTGGCTTTCTGCGGGGCAGTGCCAGCGGACTCAGCCGGAGCCTTTTCTGGGCTGGAACGATCGCCGGCTGAGGGCTTCTCCTGGCGAGGCGCGGTCTTTTCAGCAGCCTCCTTCGGCGAAGCCTTCCCGGCAGGCTCAGGCTTTACCTCGGCCTTGTCCGCCGGGGCTTCTGCCTTCGGCTTCTCAGGGGCCTTCTGCGGCTCGGCGGTTTGGGTTTGGGCCGCCGCTTCCTTTGGTTTGTCGCTTTCCCTGGCAGGACGCTGAGCCGGCTCGGCCTTGGCTTCGGGCGTTTGCTCCGCAGCCGGTGTGGCCGCTTCGTCCGGTTTGTCCTGCTTGACGGCTTCCGCCTTGGGAGCCGGCTTGTCGGTCGTATCCCCGGCTTTTTCAGCCTTGGGTTCGGCCGGTTTGGCCTCGTCTTTCCTGTCAGCCGCTGCCTGGCGATCGTCTCTGGGGGCTTTGGATGGCTCGGGTTGCCGGTCCTGAGTGCCCTGAGCCTTGCCTGCCTCTGCCGGGGCAGGGCTGTCCTTACCGTCCTGGCTGGCGGGCTTGCCTTCAGCCTTTGGTGCCTTCTCGGCCGGTTTGCCGGTCGAATCAGTGCCAGGGCTGGTTGTTGGGCCGCTCCTGTCCGCCTTCGGCTGTTCTGCCGGTTGGGACTGGGCTTCAGGCTGGCGATGTTGCTCAGATGGCTTGCCCTGATCAGCGGACTTGGGCTGTTCAGCCGCCTTGCCATTGCCCTGTTGTGCCTGCTCCGGTTTATCGGCTGTCGGTTTGTCCGCGGACTGCGGTTTGTTGGCCTTGCGCTCGTCGCTCTGGCGCTTGTCCTGTTCTACCGGTGAACCATCGCGGTTGCGCGGTCGACGTGGGCGGCGACGCTTTTCATCCCCACCCCGGGACTGTTGCTGCTTGCCGCCCTGAGGGGCGCGGTCCTGGTCCTGGCTCTTCTGGTCCTTTTGATCCTTCTGATCTTTTTGATCCTTCTGGGTCATCTGGTCCTTTTGGCCACGCTTGTCATCCTGGCGGTTGTCCTTGCGCTTGTTGCCGCCGCCGGGCTTGCCACTGCCGCCCTGGCTCTGCTGTTGCCCCTTGTTGGACGACGGCTGGTCGGCGCTACGACGACCCTTGTTGCGACGGTTGCCGCCGCCTTCATCCGGGCTCTGGCGACGGTTGGACTCGCCCTGGCGGCGATTGCCGCCATCGCGGTTGTCATCGCGGCCACGGCTGTCGTCGCGGGCTACCCGTGCCTTGCGGCGATCCTGGCGACCGCTGCCGTCACGGCGCTGTGCCGGGCTGCGCTGTTCGCTCTTGTCACGGCTTTCGGTTTCTTCGACCGGTTCGTCGCTGAAGAAGGCGGACAGCTTGCGGGACAGCCGCTTGAACAGTCCTTCCTCCTGGCCTTGCTGGCTGGTCGCCGGAGCAGCTTCAGCCTTGGGGGCAGGAGCGACCGGGCGAATGCCTTTAACGGCCGCTTCCTCGCGGGCGGGCTGTTCGCGGGCCACCTGGGTTTCCGGTGTTTCGTCTTCCTTGTATTCTTCGGCGATCTGGTAGCTGGTGCCACGCTCAACGGCGCTGATTTCGTCCTCGCGAACGCGCAGGATCTCGAAGTGAGGCGTATCCAGATGTGGGTTTGGTACGACCAGTACGTTCACTTCCTGGCGGGCCTCGATGTCAGCCAGCTGCTTGCGCTTCTCGTTGAGCAGGAAGGTGGCGACGGGCACCGGGAGGATTGCGCGGACCTCGCCGGTCTTGTCCTTGGCGGCTTCTTCGAAGATCAGGCGCATGATGCTCAGCGCGAGGGATTCGATGCCGCGGATCGTACCCTGGCCATCACAGCGTGGGCAAACTTCGCTGCGGGTCTCGCCCAGAGACGGGCGCAGACGCTGTCGCGACATTTCCAGAAGGCCGAAACGGGAGATCTTGCCCACCTGGACGCGTGCACGGTCCAGTTCCAGCGCTTCGCGGACTTTCTGCTCGACTTCGCGCTGGTGTTTGGCCGGCGTCATATCGATGAAGTCGATGACGATCAAGCCGCCGATATCGCGCAGACGCAGCTGGCGGGCGATTTCCTCGGCCGCCTCCAGGTTGGTCTGCAGGGCGGTCTCTTCGATATCGTGGCCTTTGGTGGCGCGGGAGGAGTTGATATCGATGGACACCAGCGCTTCGGTCGGATCAATCACGATAGAGCCGCCGGAAGGCAGCTTCACTTCGCGCTGGAAGGCCGTCTCGATCTGGCCTTCGATCTGGTACCGGCTGAACAGGGGGATTTCGTCCCTGTACAGCTTGATCTTGTTCTCGAACGACGGCATCACCGCCTGCACGAAGCTGAGGACGTCCTCATACACCACCTCGGAGTCGATCAGCACTTCGCCGATGTCCTGGCGGAGGTAATCCCGGACCGCGCGAATGATGACGTTGCTTTCCTGGTGAATCAGGAACGGAGCCTGGCGACTGGATGAGGCATCGGTAATGGCCTGCCAGATCTGTGTCAGGTAGTTGAGGTCCCACTGAAGTTCTTCGCTGGAGCGGCCGATGCCGGCAGTGCGGACGATGACGCCCATGTTGCGGGGGACTTCGACGCCGTTCATGGCGTCTTTGAGCTGGGCGCGCTCGTCACCCTCGATGCGGCGGGAAATGCCGCCTGCACGCGGGTTGTTCGGCATCAGCACGAGATAGCGGCCGGCAAGGGAGATAAAGGTCGTGAGGGCGGCGCCCTTGTTGCCACGCTCTTCCTTGTCGACCTGGATGATGACTTCCTGGCCTTCGTTCAGGACATCCTTGATGTTGATCTTGCCCTCGATGTCCTTGGGCGATTTCTTAAAGTATTCCTTGGAGATTTCCTTCAGGGGGAGGAAGCCGTGACGCTCGGCGCCAAACTCGACGAAGGCGGCTTCAAGGCTGGGCTCGATGCGGGTGATCTTGCCCTTGTAGATGTTGGATTTCTTTTGTTCCCGATTGCTGGCCTCGATGTCGAGATCGAAAAGCCGTTGTCCGTCTACCAATGCAACGCGCAACTCTTCCGGATGAGTTGCATTAATCAGCATTCTTTTCATGAAGAACGAGTTTCCTGTCGGTTAACGACGGAAACCGGCCGTTTTGGCGCTCATCGGCGAGGCAGGATGCAGCTGACGGCTGACGCTAGACAGCCGGACACGATCAGGCGCTGGCGGCAGGCCGCTCCACGCTTTCGAGAAGGCTAACGGTCTGTTCTTCCGATAATTTCGCGGATAAACCGTAACGATTCAGTGTCAGTTGATGCATGCTATCCAGTTCAAGTTCACACCGGCTCCAAGGTCTCACGTCATATTCGTAAGCTGGACGGCCCGGCCCGGCGTGATTGCAATGATTCTTCGCGATGTCACCCGCCGGTTTTCCGTGCGGATTGAACATGTGTACCTCCCTGATCCCGGACCCTGTAGGGTCAACCGGCGACGGGGAGGTGCCTTTTTGCTCTGCCCGATGACCAGCAGCACTGTGTCTGGCCGCCGGCATTCAAAGTCTTGAGTAGTGTCGGTATACTTCCGGCTCGCTTGTATCGATTACCTTACCATTATAGGGCTCGATTTTGAGCATAAAAGCAGGCCGGAACATAACAGTATTGCCCCGGCTCGTCAATCCCGCGCAACACTCCCCGGAATACCGTCAGAACATGTCCAGGCAGAAACCCGACAGAAAACGCCCGGCCCGGCAGAAGTCCTCCCGCCGTCGCCCGGCTTCCGTGTCCGCTAAGGCCGCCGCTCCAAGCCAGGACGCGTCCGGCGTAAAGGCGGAGACCGATGTCGCCCCCAAGACCAGCGTGCGCTGGGCCACCATTGATGAGGACGGGGCCGGGCAGCGTCTGGACAATTTTCTGTTGACGCAGTTGAAAGGCGTCCCCAAAAGCGCGATATACCGGATCGTCCGGAAGGGCGAGGTGCGTATCAACAAGAAGCGTGCCAAGCCGGATTCCCGGCTTTCTGCGGGCGATACCGTGCGCATTCCTCCGGTGGTGACCAGGGAGAAGCCGGTTGCACCAGTGCCGGGTGCACGGGTCCGGCGCGTGGTCGAGGCGGCCATCATCTATGAAGACGAACGCATGCTGGTGGTCAACAAGCCCCAGGGGATGGCGGTGCACGGTGGCAGCGGCCTCAGTTTCGGCCTGATCGAGGCGTTGCGCGCGGCCCGGCCGGAGGCCCGTTTTCTCGAGCTGGTGCACCGGCTCGACCGGGATACGTCTGGGCTGATTATGGTGGCCAAGAAGCGGGCGGCGTTGCGTCACCTGCAGGATGAGATTCGCGCCAAACGCGTGGTCAAGCTCTATCACGCCCTGGTGGTCGGGCATTGGCCGGCAGGCCGGACGGAGGTGGATGCGCCGCTGGAGCGTTTCGAGTTGCGTTCTGGAGAACGCATGGTGCGGGTGTCCGATGCCGGCAAGGTGGCCTTGACCCGCTATCGGGTCCTGGAGCTGTTTGACGGATACAGTCTGGTCGAGGCGTTTCCGGTTACCGGGCGGACCCATCAGATTCGTGTTCATTGTGCCTTCGGTGGTCATCCGATCGCCGGGGATGACAAGTATATGGATGATGCCAGTCTCAAGGCCTTTCGGACGGTGGGCGGTCAGCGGTTGATGCTTCACGCCCATGCGCTGGAGCTGGTGTTGCCCGATGGCCGGCACCAGCGCTTCGAGGCGCCTTATGAAGAGGTTTTCGGGAAAACGCTTGAGCGACTCCGGGAGCGGCGGGGCGCAGGATGAGGCGCTGGATAGTATTCGAGACGGGAGATAGAGAGAAGTGACTCCGAAGGTAGTGATTTTCGACTGGGACGGGACCGTGATCGATTCCGTGGACCACATTGCCAGCAGTCTGCACGGCGCCGCCACCGAACTGGGTTTTCCGGCGCGGGAGATGGATGCTTATCGCGATATCATCGGATTGGGTATCATTGAGGCTCTGCAGAAGCTCTACCCGGGGCTCGACATGGGTGATATCAACGCGATCCGGGAGGGTTATGCGCGCTATTTTTTCAGTCAGCAGACGACGCCGCAGAATATTTTTCCCGGTGTGGAAGCGCTGCTGACCGACCTGGGGAAGGTCGCCGAAGGACTTGCGGTTGCCACGGGTAAGAGTCGGCGTGGGATGACCCGGGCTCTTGAGTCGACCGGGCTGGCCGGGCACTTTGCAATCACCCGCTGTGCCGATGAAACCCGCTCCAAGCCGGATCCGACCATGTTGCGGGAGATCATGGCGCACTTCGGCATCGCGGCAGAAGAGGCGGTCATGATCGGCGATACCGTGTACGACATGGAAATGGCCCAGCGTATCGGTATGCCGGCGATTGGCGTGGAGTGGGGCGTGCACAGGCGCGAGCGTCTGCAGGCATTTGCGCCTGCTGCGATTGTCAGCGATGTGGAAGAGCTCAGGCAGGCGCTGAAGCTGGCCTGAAGTTCGAAATTATCCATCAGCAGTTCAGTAGTAAGGAAGCAGGCTATGTCAGATTGGGATAACGATGGCAAGGCGGGGTGGGGAGCGGAGTCGACACCACCTTCGAAGCAGGATTCCGAAGCGGGTGATTCACAGGCGCCGGAAGAAAGGCGGGACTGGAAGCTGATTGAAAAGCTGGTGCTGTCGATGCAGTCCGAGCAGCGCAAGAGCCGGCGTTGGGGGATTTTTTTCAAGTCCCTGACATTCATCTACCTGTTTGCCCTCCTGTTCCTGCTGAAGGTGCCTGTGGAATCCGGGCTCAAGGCGGCTGCCGGGCCGCACACGGCCGTCGTTGAAATCAACGGCCCCATTGCGGCGGATGAGGAGGCCAATGCCGACGACGTGATTGCCGCTCTGCGGGATGCTTTTGAGGCCACCGAGGCGAAGGCGGTTCTGTTGCGCATCAACAGTCCCGGCGGGAGTCCGGTGCAGGCCGGTTATATCAATGACGAGATCGAGCGGCTGAAAGGCGAGCATCCCGACAAGAAAGTCTATGCCGTGATTTCCGATATCGGCGCGTCCGGCGCCTACTACATTGCCGTTGCCGCCGATGAGATCTATGCCGACAAGGCCAGCCTGGTGGGCTCGATCGGCGTGGTTGCCGGAGGTTTCGGGTTCACCGGGTTGATGGACAAGCTCGGTGTTGAGCGTCGACTCTACACCGCCGGCAAGAACAAGGCGTTCCTGGACCCGTTTTCCCCGGAGAAACCGGGTGAGGTGGCGTTTTGGCAGAATGTGCTGGAAACGACGCATCAGCAGTTCATCGAACAGGTCCGGGAAGGTCGCGGTGATCGCCTGAAAGAAAACGATCAGCTGTTCAGTGGTCTGGTCTGGACGGGCGAGCAGGCGCTGGGGCTGGGATTGATCGATGGCCTGGGAAGCGCCCGTTACGTGGCACGCGAAGTGGTTGGCGAGAAAAAGATGGTCGATTACAGCCGCAAGCCGTCGCCATTCAAGCAACTGGTGGACGATCTGGGAGTCTCTGTTGGCAGCGGCCTGGCCCAGGCCCTGGTTCAGTCGCGTCTGGAATTGCGGTAGGCAGCGGCGATCGGATGGATGCCCTGCTCCTGCAGGAGGTCGACCAGGGCGATCAGTGGAAGGCCCACCAGGCTGTTCGGATCGCGTCCCTCAAAGGCGCGGAACAGGGCGATGCCGAGGCCTTCCATGCGAAAGCTACCGGCGCAGTCGTAAGGTTGTTCGGCGCTCAGGTACTGGTCGATGGTTTCGCTGTCCAGCTCCCGGAAATGGACGCGGAACGGCTCGCACAGGCTCCAGGTGCTGCCTGAGTCGGCATCGGTCAGGGCCAGGCCGGTCTGGAACAACACGGACTGACCACTGCAGGCGGCGAGTTGTTGCCGGGCGGTGGCGTGGTTGCCCGGTTTGTTGAGCAGGGACCCGTCCGGCAGCTCGGCTACCTGGTCCGAGCCGATGATCAGGTGGCCCGGATAACGCTCCACCAGCGCTTCCGCCTTGCCTTCGGCCAGCCTGACCGCCAGTTCTTCCGCCGTCTCTCCGGCCCGGGGCGTCTCGTCAATATCCGGCGAGGCACAGGTGAACGGCAGTTGCAGGCGCTCCAGGAGGGCCTTGCGGTAGGGTGAAGAGGAAGCGAGAAGCAGGGGTTTGATGGTCATGGGGGCTCTGGCGACGGTGGTTTCAGCCAGGATACCGGACTCGGGGCGCCGTCAAAATCTTTCGCTTTGCCTGCGTGATCCCACAAGCCGCTTGTGTAATTGCCGAAATAACGCGCAGAAGGCTTTGACAGCCGGGGGGCAGGGCCCTAAAATTGCGCGCCTATGTCGAATGCCGAGCTGCCCCGGACCGTTGAACCCAACAAGCTTGCTGAAAAAGAGGCGAGTCTTGACGGTGTCATTGCATTGCGTTCGCTCTCCCGATTCGCAGCCCTGCTGCTTGAGCCGGAAGGCGACGTCGACGTCCATTTGCAGTTTGGAATGGATGCCGAAAGACGTCGGGTTGTCGAAGGGCAGCTGGACGCACCGGTCGTACTCGAGTGCCAGCGTTGCATGTCGGCGATGAGAACGTCGCTGATGTCGTCGTTCCGGCTGGGGCTGGTTATCAGTGACGAGCAGGCGCGGCAGTTGCCGCGGGATCTGGAGCCTTTCCTGATCCACGATTTTGAAGCGGATCTCTGGCAGATGGTCGAGGATGAGCTGTTATTGGTTATCCCGCCGTATCCGCTGCATGAGCTCGAGGACTGTCCGGCCGCCGGGACGCTCGAAGCGCTTGATGCCGGGCAGGATAAAGGGCCGGCCGACGAACCGGAGCAGCGCGAGAATCCGTTCAGTGTTCTGGCGGAGCTCAAGAAAAAAGACGATCACTGATTCGCAGTGCGTCGCGGAACAGGACGCCGGTCGCTGAACAGCGCACGGCGCTTTATTATTTTTTAGCTCAGGAGTAATACCATGGCTGTACAACAGAACCGTAAGACCCGCTCCAAGCGCGGCATGCGTCGTTCTCACGATGCACTGGGCGCTGCGGCCCTGTCCGTTGATTCCACTACGGGCGAAGTGCATCGTCGTCACCACGTTTCCCCGGACGGTTTCTACCGCGGGAAGCAGGTCGTAGAGACTCGCGACGAGTAATTGAGCCGGTGCGGTCTGCAACTGCCCGTATTGAACGGTACGTGCCCGGCCGTGCCAGCCTGCAAGGTGAACGATGACTTCGATCACCATTGCCGTCGATGCGATGAGCGGAGACCGCGGTCCCGCCATCGCAGTCTCGGCAGCGCTTGATGCTGTCCGGGAAAACGAGGGTCTCAATATCATCCTCGTTGGCCAGCAAAGTGAACTCGAAACCCTCCTGGCCGAATCCCATCCCCGCATCCGTATCGTCGAAGCCATCGACGTGGTCCGGATGAATGAACGTCCTTCCCATGCCCTTCGCCACCGACAGCATTCGTCCATGGCCGTTGCCTTGCGTCTGGTGCGCGACGGCGAGGCGCAGGGTTGTGTCAGTGCCGGCAACACCGGCGCCCTGATGGCCTTTGGCCGCTCCCTGCTGCGCATGTACCCGGGTATTGAACGGCCGGCGATCGTGAAGCTGATCCCCTCGCTACGAGGCCGGTGCCATGTTCTGGACCTGGGCGCCAACGTCGATGCCAGTGCCGAGAATCTCTACCAGTATGCATTGATGGGGTCGTTGATGGCGTCCGCGGTCAACAACCTGCAGGAACCGCGCGTAGCCCTGCTCAATGTGGGCGAAGAAGAAATCAAGGGGAACGAACAGGTGCGTCTGGCGTCCCATATGCTGGCCCAGTGCGAGACCTTGAACTATATCGGCTATGTGGAAGGGAGCGACCTGTTCCGCGACGTGGCTGATGTGGTGGTCTGCGATGGTTTTGTCGGGAATATCGCGCTGAAGACCGGTGAGGGGGTGGCCGCCATGCTGATGGAGTTGCTGGACCAGACCTTTACCCGGTCCCTCTACGGTCGGATTATCGGCTGGCTGGCTCGTCCGACGCTGACGCGTCTGCTGAAAACCATTGATCCGTCGCGGCACAATGGTGCCAGTTTGCTGGGGCTGCAGGGTGTGGTCATCAAGAGTCATGGAAACGCCAATGAGCGGGCAATGCTCGCGGCGATCCGGCAGGCCTGCCGGGAGGTGCGTCTGGAAGTTCCGCGCCGGATCAATGAGCAACTGGACGAATTGATGATTTGAAGCCCCGTGTCTTGTGGTCTCAAGGCTTGTACCATTGGCTAATCTTCTCAGGTAGGAAACAGGGGTAGACTGAGCGCCATGAAATCAGCATTTCTTTTCCCGGGACAGGGATCACAGTCGATTGGTATGCTCGGCGAGGCAGCAGAGGCCTGGCCGATCATCGCGGAAACATTCTCAGAAGCGTCCCAGGTGTTGGGCTTCGATCTCTGGTCCATCTGTAAGGATGGTCCTGAGGATGAGCTCAATTCCACAGCCGTTACCCAGCCGGCGCTGCTGACGGCCAGTGTCGCCCTGTGGCGGCAGTGGTTTGTGGATAACGGCCCGCGTCCGGACTTCGTGGCCGGCCACAGCCTGGGTGAATACAGCGCATTGGTGGCCGCGGAAAGTCTCAACTTTTTCGATGCGGTCAAGCTGGTTCGCCTGCGTGGCGAGCTGATGCAAAATGCCGTTCCCGCAGGGCAGGGCCGTATGGCTGCTATCCTGGGGCTTGAGGATGATGTGGTTATTGCCGCCTGCGAGGAAGCGGCCGAAGGCGACGTCGTTGCGGCGGTTAACTTCAACGCACCGGGCCAGGTGGTGATTGCCGGACATTCGGCGGCAGTCGACCGTGCTATTGACGTGTGCAAGGGCAAGGGGGCCAAGCGTGCCCTGCCGCTGCCGGTGAGTGTGCCGTCGCACTGCTCCCTGATGAAGCCGGCTGCCGATGAACTGGCCAAGGCCCTGGATGACATCAGCTTCAACGATGCTGTCATACCCGTGGTGCAGAATGTGACTGGGGCGCCCGAACAGGATCGTGACAGCCTCAAGGAAAACCTCCTGCGCCAGCTGTATTCGCCTGTACAGTGGACGGATTCTGTCCGGTACCTGAGCGAAGAGGGCGTCGAGGCGGCTGTTGAATGCGGTCCGGGCAAAGTGTTGGCCGGTCTGGCCAAGCGCATTGATCGCAACCTCAGCGTGTTCCCCATCGAAACGCCGGATGCGTTGCAAAAGGCCCTTGACGGGGTAAAAGGATAAGACAGGAGAGACACGGTTTATGTCGCTGGAAGGCAAGGTTGCCCTGGTTACTGGCGCCAGTCGGGGGATTGGCCGGGAAATTGCGAAAGTGCTCGCAGAACGCGGTGCGTTGGTCGTCGGCACGGCCACATCGGAGGCGGGCGCGGAAGGTATTACGGATGCGCTGTCCTCCATGGGTGGCTACGGCATCGTGATGAACGTATCCGATGCCGCGAGCATTGATGCCGGCATCAAGTCGATCACCGAAAAGTCCGGAGCACCGGTTATCCTGGTGAATAATGCCGGCATCACCCGCGACAATCTGTTAATGCGGATGAAAGAAGACGACTGGGATGATGTCATCAACACCAATCTCAGCTCCATTTTCCGCACCAGCAAGGCGGTTATGCGCGGCATGGCCAAGGCGCGCTGGGGGCGAATCATCAACATCAGTTCCGTGGTTGCCGGCATGGGTAATCCGGGGCAGGTGAACTACTGTGCGGCCAAGGCCGGCGTCGAGGGGATGACCCGCAGTCTGGCGAAGGAAATGGCCAATCGCGGTATTACGGTGAACAGCGTGGCACCGGGCTTTATCGATACGGATATGACGAAGAAACTGGACGACAGCCAGCGGGACGCTATGATGAGTGTCATTCCCGCCGGTCGTCTGGGCGAGCCGGAAGAGGTTGCTGCGGTGGTGGCGTTCCTGGCTTCACAGGAAGCGGCCTACGTCACCGGGGAAACCATTAACGTGAACGGTGGTATGTTCATGGGATAATGGGTTTGTTGTAACCCTTTGAACAACAAGCCATTAGCTTCAAACCCTGCTTGTTTGCGGGTGGGGATTACACTAAACTGCACGCAAAATTAGTGCTTGGTTGCGAATTAAGTGAGGAAACTATGAGTACAGTCGAAGAGCGCGTGAAGAAGATTGTTTGTGAACAACTGGGCGTCAAGGAGTCTGAAGTTCAGAACACGTCTTCTTTCGTAGAGGATCTGGGCGCGGATTCACTGGACACCGTTGAGCTGGTCATGGCTCTCGAAGAGGAATTCGAGACTGAGATCCCTGACGAAGAAGCTGAGAAGCTCGCCAGTGTTCAGGACGCGATCGACTACATCGTCGCGCATACCTGATACTCAGTCTTATTGAAAGCCAAGCAGAAGCCGTCCTTAGTCGGGTCATTAAGGGCGGCTTTTTTATTGGCGCCAGGGTGGTGTGGTGGTCGTTGGGCTGTGTTGAACCGCTGGGTCGAACGGACGCCATGACAACCCATGTGTGAGATTGTCACAATAGTGTCACCGGGGTTTGCGATAAACCGCGAGGTCTGACGCTATGCAATTTTCCGGGATGAGACCGGAGTCGGGCGGGTCAGGATCCGTCTGGTGAATAACAATGACCCAATGAAAATGGTGATCCGGCAGCTTCGCCGGGCAGCCGACGGGAAACTATAGGTGATTCAATGATGTCTGGACGACGTGTCGTAATCACGGGTCTCGGTACTGTCTCTCCGCTGGGTAACGATGTGGCCTCCACCTGGGAGGGTATTCGTGCCGGCCGTAGTGGTATCGGGCCGATTGATCGGTTTGATTCGACGGATTTCAACACCCGGATTGGCGGAGCGGTCAAGGATTTCGATCTGGAGCAGTACCTGAGCGCGAAGGATGCCCGCAAGATGGATGCGTTCATCCACTACGGGATCGCGGCGGCGACCCAGGCGGTACAGGACAGCGGTCTCGATGCCGAGGGCGTCTGTGATCCCGACCGTGTGGGGGTTGCGATCGGGTCTGGTATCGGCGGTCTGGAGTTCATTGAGAAGAACGTTCGGATTCTGGAGGAGAAAGGCCCCCGCAAGGTGTCGCCTTTCTTCGTCCCGGCAATCGTCATCAACATGGTAGCGGGTAACGTGGCCATCCGGTTCGGCTTCAAGGGGCCGAACATCGCGATTACCACTGCCTGTACCACCGGGACGCACAACATCGGTTATGCCACGCGCACCATCCAGTATGGCGATGCCGACGTGATGCTGGCCGGTGGCTCGGAAATGGCCACCACGCCGACCGGCATTGCCGCCTTTGGTTCGGCCCGCGCCCTGTCCACCCGTAATGATGAGCCGGAGAAGGCCAGCCGGCCCTGGGACAAGGGCCGTGACGGGTTCGTGCTGAGTGACGGCGCCGGGGTGCTGGTGCTTGAAGAGCTGGAGCATGCCAAGCGCCGTGGAGCTACCATCTATGGTGAAGTGGTTGGTTTTGGCATGAGTGACGATGCTCACCACATCACCGCCCCGTCGGGCGAGGGCGCCCAGCGTTCCATGCGGAATGCTCTGCGCGATGCCGGGGTAGCCCCGTCCGAGATCGGGTACATCAACGCCCATGGGACCTCCACGTCGGTGGGTGATGTCGCCGAGGTGGATGCCGTCAAGGCGGTCTTTGGCGAACATGCCTATAAGCTGGCGATATCCAGTACCAAGTCCATGACCGGTCACCTGCTTGGTGCGGCGGGTGCGGTGGAGGCGATCTTCTCGCTGCTGGCCCTGCGCGACGGAATCCTGCCTCCGACTATCAACCTGGATCATCCGGATGAAGGGTGCGACCTGGATTTTGTCGCCCACAAGGCACGCGAAGCGGACCTCACAGCCGTGCTGTCCAACTCCTTCGGCTTTGGCGGCACCAACGGCACCCTGATCTTCCGCCGCTACGAGGGCTGATCCCGCCCGTGCTGGAACGCATCTGGGCGGACGAGAGCACGTTCCCGGTCGCTGACCGGGGGCTGGCCTACGGCGACGGTCTGTTTGAAACCATCCGGTTCAATGGTCGCCAGGCCAATCTCCGGGACCGGCATCTTCGGCGACTGACCAATGATGCCGGCCGGTTGGGTATCCCGGCATCCAGGGAGGCGCTGGCGTCCGCCCTGGATGCCGCAGTCGACCGATACGCCACGCCTGGGTCCTGGGTCCTGAAGCTGATCCTGACTCGTGGCAGTGGTGGGCGTGGCTACCGTCCTCCGGCGTCTGCCCACCCCCGGCTTTGCCTGAGCCGCCATGAATGTCCGCCGTCTCCGGCCCAGCCCGTTGCCGTCTCCCGGTGCCCCAATCCACTGGTCGTTGATCCTCAACTGGCCGGCATCAAGAGCCTCAATCGTCTGCCCCAGGTGCTGGCCAGCCAGACCATGCCCGAGTGGGCGTACGAAGCGTTGATGGGCAGCCCGAACGGCGATCTGCTGGAAGGGACTCGCACCAATCTGATCGCCCGGGTCGGCGACCACTGGGTGACGCCGGCGGTGGATACCCTGGCCGTGGCCGGCGTGGCGCGGCAGGCGGCACTTGATGAACTGGCCCGATTAGGGGAATCTGTGCAGCTGCGAGCCATCACCCGGGTGGATATACACGATTCGGATTTTGGCGGCCTGATGCTGATGAACAGTGTCGTGGGCGGTATCATGGTCGGCTGGATCGACCAGTTCGAGTTGCCTCGGCACGAGGCGCTTGCCAGAATCCGGTCCTTTCTTTCGGATGCAGTTGGATCCTGACCTTGTTTAAACGTTTGCTTATTCTATGTCTGCTGCTGGTTCTGGCGTCCGCCGGCACTGGCCTATGGGTGTGGCAGGGCCTGGCTACCCTGAAAACCCCCGTCACCCTGTCGGAGCCGGTCCTGTTCAATGTTGAGCATGGCAGCACTTTCAGTGGCGTGGCTCGCCAACTGGAGCGCAATGGCCTGGTGGGCGACTCGCTGTGGCTGCGGTTGTGGGGGCGCCTGCATCCGGATCGCAATCTGATCCAGGCCGGCACCTACGAATTCGTGTCCGGCGATACGGCGTTGGCCATGGTCCGCAAGATGGTCAACGGGGACACCAAGACCTGGTCCGTCCAGTTTATCGAAGGTTGGCGCTTTGCAGATCTGCGCCAGGCGCTGGAAAAGCAGCAACATCTCGATATTGCCTCCAGTGGTCTGACCGACGCCGAGCTCATGAAGCGCCTTGGCCACCCGGATGAACACCCTGAAGGTCGCTTTTTCCCGGACACTTACGTCTATACCGGGCAGGAGAGCGACCTGGATATCCTACGCCGAGCCTATGATCGCATGCAGTCCATCCTGCAGGAAGAGTGGCAGGGCAGGGCCGACGACCTACCCTATGAAAGCCCCTATGAGGCGTTGATCATGGCGTCCATCGTCGAGAAGGAAACCGGCGTCCCCGATGAGCGCAGCCAGATTGCCGGGGTGTTTGTCCGTCGCCTGGAGAAAGGCATGCGCCTGCAGACCGATCCGACCGTGATCTATGGTCTCGGGGACAGCTATGACGGCAACATTACCCGTAAGAACCTGCGTGCGGTCACGCCCTACAATACCTATCGGATCAGCGGATTGCCGCCGACTCCCATAGCCTTGCCGGGGCGCGAGGCGATTCACGCCGCGTTGCATCCGGATGACGGGGATAGTCTGTATTTCGTGGCTCGGGGCGATGGTTCCCATGTGTTCTCCCGGACGCTGCAGGAGCATCAGCGTGCGGTGCGCGATTTCCAGCTCCGGCGCCGCTCCGATTACCGCTCGTCGCCCCAATCGCAATAGGCAGAGACAGGATGAATCCCGGTTACTTTATTACGTTCGAAGGCTCCGAAGGTGTCGGCAAATCCACCCAGCTCGGCGTGGCCGAAAGCTGGCTGCGGAAGCAGGGGATTGATGTGGTGGTGACTCGTGAGCCCGGGGGAACGCCGCTGGCCGAGAGCATTCGTGATGTCCTGTTGACGCCCAGGGATGAAGTCATGGATGACTTGACGGAGCTGTTGCTGGTCTTTGCGGCCCGCTCTCAGCACCTGAACCGTTTCATCCTGCCCCATCTAGAGGCCGGTTGCTGGGTACTGTGTGACCGTTTTACCGATGCCACCTACGCCTACCAGGGCGGCGGACGTGGGCTGTCGCGGGATCACATCGCTCAGCTAGAAACCCTGGTCCAGGGTGGTCGCCGTCCGGATCACGTGATCCTGCTGGATGCCCCGGTGGATGTGGGCATGGCCCGGGCCCGCAAGCGGGGTGAGCTGGATCGCTTCGAGCGGGAAACCGTGGCCTTTTTCGAACGGATCCGCCAGACCTACCTGGAACGGGCCGCACAATGGCCGGAACGTTACCATGTGCTTGATGCTTCCCGCCCCCTGGCGTCTGTCAGTGAGTCGCTGATTACCACCTTGCGGCCCCTTGTCGCGAGCCAGTCCTGAGCAACCCCGGCGGCTTTCTGTGACCACATCAGCGGTCGTCTCGGCCAGATCCCGATTTGTCTGCTAAGCTTCGTAGGTGATTAAATAATAATCAGTCCGATGTGTCGCCACGATGGGTCGGACTCTTAAGGATCAGGTGGAGCGCGAATCGGATTCCGGCCGTACCGATCGTCCCTGTTTGCAGTCGGTGGCACCTGCCGCGAGCATGGAGGGGATGGTTATGTCGAAAGCAATCATCGTATGCTGTGACGGTACCTGGAATCGTCCCGAAAGCGAGGCGAACCAGGCCGAGCCGTCCAACGTTCTCAAGTGTGTCCGGGCCCTGAAGGCCCATTCCGGTCGTCGCGACCAGGTGGTCTATTACGACAACGGCGTCGGGACCGGCGGTGGCCTTGACCGATGGCTGGGCAGCCTGTTCGGAGCAGGGCTGTCAGCCAACCTTCTGCAGGCGTATCGTTTCATCACGAACAACTGGGCCCCCAGCGACGACATCTATCTTCTGGGCTTCAGTCGCGGTGCCTACACCGTGCGCAGTCTGGCCGGCTTCATCCACACCCTGGGTTTGCTGGGAAAGTCCGAGATGCACTTCCTGCCCCTGGCCTATCGCTGGTATCGGGCGGAACCCGGGCACGAGCGCGACAGCGTTCCACAGGCGGCGCTGGTGGAGGAATTGCAACAGTCCAGCCGGCGCATCCCCATCCGCTTTCTGGGTGTGTTCGACACCGTGGGTGCCCTGGGAATCCCGTTGCCCGGGCTGCGCAAGCTGTCGCGTCCCTGGGTTGGATTCCACAACACACAGCTGTCTGACTCCGTGTCCTATGCCGTGCAGGCATTGGCAATCGACGAAGCCCGCGTGTCGTTCAAACCGGATCTGTGGACCTATCCAGCGGATGCCAGCCTCCACGAGGATGAGTCCGTTGCCCGGCGTACCCTGCAGGTCTGGTTGCCAGGGGTGCATGGCGATGTCGGTGGGGGCTATGCGTCAACCGGCCTGTCGGACCTGGCCCTGCAGTTCATGATCAGCCAGGCCAATCAGCACGGTCTGGAGTGGCGGCTCGGAGACGTTTTCCAGACACCGCCCGAGACGCGTTACATGGCTCCGTCGCATAACAGCTTAACCCTGCCATACCGGTTGTTCGGCGCCTACGACCGGCCCATCGGGTTGGCCCAGCGTGAGGCGATGGGACTGGAACCGGCGGTCACGGAGAAAGTTCATGTGGCCGCCAGCGAACGATTGCAGGAAGGCGGGGAGATACGTAACCGTGCCCGCCTTGAGAGCGCGCTGGTGGAGGGAGTGCCGGTCTTCCATGAGCGGCGCCACCTGCGGCTGATAGTGCCCGAGACCCTGTCCGTGGCCGATATGCCCGATGTTGGTGAGGTATGCACCCTAATGGATATGTCCGAATCGGGCGCACGCCTCTATTATAGTGGTAACGGGGCGGTCAGCGAAGGCGGATTGGTACGGCTCAGGCACCCTCGTATTGGCGACAGGACCGCACGCGTGCGCTGGTGTGCAGGCAGCGAGGCCGGCGTCGAGTTCGCGGCATGATGCCCGGCGGGAGCTGCGGAGCCCGACGTGTGAATCATGGAGTGGAATATGCTTAAATAGGCCAGATCCCTTGTGACGGCCCTTCGCACGTTATGCTGAATGCCCGAGTCCTGAAACTCCCCGAGAATGCCGCACAACACGAGCATATTCACCATCAGGTGGTGATCGGCCTGCAGGGATCGTCCGGGCTGGCCGGTCAGGGATGGGGCGTCGATCTCGATAGCCGTCGAGCCTGCCTGCTGCCGACGGAAACCCGCCACGATTATTTCGGCAATGACGTGAACCATGTGCTGGTCATCGATCTCGACACCACGGCACCCGCGCTGTCCAACCCAAAGCATGGCGATTACGACCGGCTTGCGCCACTGTTCGAACGGCCGTCGCACCTGGATATGGACAACCGGCTCCAGAGCCTGATCCAACTGTGCGCGTCGGAGTTGAACCAGTCACCGGACAACCGTTCTCTCCACGAACACTTTGCTACGGGTATTATCCATTGCCTGTCCCAGCGCCTGAGCAATGGCAACGCGCCACGTCGCAAGCGCCAGACTTTCAATGCCGAGGCCATCCGGCATTATGTGCGGAACCACCTGCACCAGAAGATCACCGTAAAGGACCTGGCCAGCGAGGCTTGCCTGAGCGTGAGTCGGTTCCATGAAACCTTCCGTGAAATGACCGGCATGAGCCCGCATCAGTACTTGATCCACGCGCGTCTGGAAAAGGCCATTGAACTCCTCCAACAGCCCCGCCTGTCGCTGGCGGAAATCAGCCTGCTGACCGGCTTCTCGAGCCAGGGGGCGCTCACCCACGCAATGAAGAAATACCGGGGCGTGACACCTTCCGTCTTACGGTAGGGTGAATGAGCCTCCGGCGTCGGCGTAAAACCGTACGTTTTCATAAAAAAACCGTAGTTTTATGCAAGCCGCGGCCGGTCCCGCTCACTACATTAGTGGGAGGGTTTGAAAAGGTTACATTCAGTTCATCCGGAAGAGTCAGCGTTGACCCTACCGGGGTGGGCTGCGTGTACCCGTCACTATTGGTTCTCGGCCAATGATGACTGGGTGCCAGGACTTTGGGGCCGACGTCAGTCCGGGACCGGTCACCAGGGACTGTAGTCTCAGCCATTACGGCGAACCACGGAACAACGAACCCCGACAACCACGAACGACATCAGTCGTCAGGAATGCATCGCTGTATTCGCCGGATAGAACGTGGGTCCGGCAGAGTGAATGCAACACTGGGATGGCCTGGGCTGTCCCGAGTTGTATCCGCCGCAGTGATCGCAGCGCGCCGCCCTGGAGCAGCGTGAAAGGACCACAAAAAATAACACACCTCTACTAGCGGACGGGGAGAAACACCAGATGGTGGGAAATAACCTGGGGGTCACGCTGACCTTTATCGTGTACATCCTGCTGATGTTGGCCATTGGCTACATCGCCTGGAAGCGTACATCCAACCTTTCAGATTACGTTCTTGGCGGCCGGAGTCTCGGTCCGCTGCCTTCGGCACTGAGTGCCGGTGCTTCCGATATGAGTGGCTGGTTGCTGCTGGGTCTGCCGGGCTACGCCTATGCCGCCGGCTACGAAGCAATCTGGATTGCTGTCGGCCTGCTGGTCGGTACCTGGCTGAACTGGCTGATCGTGGCGCGCCGCCTGCGGACATACTCCATGGCTGCCGGCGACTCGCTGACGCTGCCTTCCTACTTCGAGAACCGGTTTGAAGATACCAGCCGTCTCCTGCGGATCATTTCCGCGTTCTTCATCCTGCTGTTCTTCCTGTTCTATACCAGCTCCGGCCTGGTTGCGGGTGGTAAGCTGTTCCAGACCGTGTTCGGTATCGACTACACCACGGCCGTTATCATCGGTACGGTTGCCGTGGTGTCCTACACCTTCTTTGGTGGCTTCCTCGCCGTGGTCTGGACCGATGTCATCCAGGGGCTGTTGATGTTCGCTGCGCTGCTCATCGTTCCCATCATGGCGATCAACGCGGACGGCGGCTGGTCGGCCACACAGGCTGCCATGACAGCGAAGAATCCGGAGTTCCTGAGTGCGTTCACCGATTCCGATGGCAAGGCCATGA
Organism: Marinobacter halodurans; assembly: GCF_004327985.1. Lineage (GTDB taxonomy): Bacteria > Pseudomonadota > Gammaproteobacteria > Pseudomonadales > Oleiphilaceae > Marinobacter_A > Marinobacter_A halodurans. The sequence goes on along the minus strand of NZ_SJDL01000053.1, from coordinate 952 downwards.
CCGCCATGGCAATCCTGTCGCTGCTGGGCTGGGGGCTGGGGTACTTCGGTCAGCCGCACATCCTGGCGCGCTTCAAGGCCATTCGTAGCGAGGACGATATCCCGGCAGCCCGTCGCATTGCGGTCCTCTGGAGTGGCTTGGGGCTGTTCGGCGCCCTGCTGGTTGGCTTTGCCGCCATCGGGTACTTCGATACCCCGCTGGAAGACGGCGAGAAGGCCTTCATGCTGCTGGTCAACGCGCTGTTCAACCCGTTCGTAGCGGGTATCCTGCTGGCGGCGATCCTTGCGGCGATCATGAGTACCGCGGACTCCCAACTGCTGGTGTCTTCATCTGCCCTGGCTGAGGATTTCTACAAGGCACTGTTCCGTCGTGAAGCCTCCCAGAACGAGCTGGTCTGGGTGGGTCGCTTCGCCGTATTCGGCATTGCCGTCGTGGCCTGCCTGCTGGCCTTCGATCCCGACAGCAAAGTCCTGGAACTGGTGTCCTACGCCTGGGCCGGCTTTGGTGCCGCCTTCGGCCCGGCGCTGATCCTGTCCCTGTTCTGGAAGCGGATGACCCGCCTGGGTGCGCTGGCCGGTATCGTTGTCGGCGGTGTTACCGTGGTGATCTGGGGCAACCTGTCCGGTGGTATTCTCGACCTGTACGAAATCATCCCGGGCTTCCTGTTCGCCACGATCTCGATCGTGGTGGTCTCCCTGGCAACGCCGGAGCCGTCCGAATCCATCCAGGAAGGGTTCGAGTCCGCCATGGGGAATAGCTAACCGATGGCTGACTGAGGCCTGACGGTCTCAACCGGCAACAAGGGCGCCTGCGGGTGCCCTTTTTTTGGTGCGCCAGGCATGGCGCGTAGCGCCTTGACGGGCGCTGTTCTGGTACAGGTGGTGCTGGCCGGATGACTTGGGGGTGCAAGTCCCCTGTGGGCCCGGTAAGGGGAACCACTAGCCGAACGGCA
>NZ_SJDL01000052.1 GCF_004327985.1 Marinobacter halodurans | reverse complement strand
CCTGTCTCTGGTCAGTTTGCTGGATACGATAAACCGGCTTCAGAGCCAATCATGAACCGCCGTGGTACGGAACCGTATGCCCGGTGGTGTGAGAGGACGGGGGAGGCAACTCCCCCTCCTACTCGATGAGGGAGCCCTACCCGGGCGCCAGGCGGTCTTTAGGCCATCTAAATCTTTAATGGCATCCGGGGTTGAAGCGATAGGGGCAGGTCGCGGATCATGTTTATCCGATCATCGAAGACAGGGAGAGAGAACATGCGAGTTCTGATAGCCGGTGCCAATGGAAAAATCGGTCAGCACCTGATCCGCAAGATGGCGAACAGTTCCCACGAAGCACGGGCCCTGGTGCGTGATCCGGACCAGATTCCGCTGATGGAACAACTGGGCGCGACCGAAGCGGTGGTCGGTGATCTGGAAGACGACTGCACCCTCGCTCTGCAAGGGTGTGACGCCGTGATCTTTACCGCCGGGTCGGGGCCGCACACCGGTCCGGAGAAAACCGTCGACGTGGACCAGAATGCGGCGATCCGTCTGATCGATACCGCCAAGTCAGTGGGTGTGAAGCGTTTTATCATGGTCAGCAGCATGCGGGTGGACGAGCCGGAGAAGGGCCCCGAGAAACTCCAGCACTATCTGGCTGCCAAGAAAGCCGCCGACGATCACCTGCGCGACAGCGGTCTGAACTACACCATCGTGCGTCCGGGACCGCTGACCCTGAGCGAGGGCACGGGGCTGGTGGAAATCAGCCGTAAGCTGGGGCGTAGCGGCGACATTTCCCGTGAGGACGTGGCTTCGGTCCTGCTGGAAGTGCTGTCGGCCCACAACGCGGAGAACCTGACCTTCGATGTGCTGTCAGGCGATTTGTCCGTGACCGATGCCATGGCGCGCGTCTGACGCCGGCTGTCCACGCTTCCCGACCAAGGAACCTGATTGATGTCCCAGTCCCGAGACGTACGCGTCGGCCTGATCGGTTACGGTCTGGCCGGCTCGGTCTTCCACGCGCCCCTGATCGACGCTGCCGAGGGGTTGACGCTTGCGGCGATCGTCACCTCGAATCCGGAGCGCGCCGACGAAGCGCGCAAGGCCTATCCCGATGCCACCCTCTACGCCACGCCGGCGCAGCTGTGGCAGGCGGCGGATACGCTGGATCTGGTGGTGGTGGCGTCGCCCAACCGGACCCACAAACCACTGGCGATGGCGGCCCTGCACGCCGGGCTCGGGGTCGTGGTGGATAAGCCCTTGGCCGCCTCTGCCGGGGAAGCCCGGGAGCTGATCGAGGAGGCGGAGAAGCGTGGGCTGTTCCTGACGGTGTTCCAGAATCGCCGCTGGGACGGTGACTTCCTCACCCTCCAGCGGCTGCGTGACGAAGGAGAGCTGGGTGACATCCGGCGCTTTGAATCCCGCTTTGAGCGCTGGCGGCCGGAGCCCAAGGGCGGCTGGCGCCAGTCCGGTGCGCCGGGCGAGGCCGGCGGTGTGCTGTACGATCTGGGGGCCCACCTGATCGATCAGGCGCTGATGCTGTTCGGGCCGGTGCGTTCGGTCTATGCGGAACTGGAGCATCGCTATCCGGATGCCGAGGTGGACGACGATACCTTCGTCGCGCTGACCCACGACAGTGGCATGCGCTCGCACCTGTGGATGAGCAGTGTGGCGCCGGAATGCGCGTTGCGGTTCCGCGTACTGGGCAGCCGGGCCGCCTATTGCAGTGTGGGGCTGGACGGCCAGGAAAATGCGCTGAAGGCCAGCGCCCGTCCGGACCAGCCCGGCTGGCGCGATGCGGTTGAAGACGGCCGGGCACGGCTGGTGGCCGGCAGCGAGGAGCGGCCCATCGACAACGATCCGGGCCAGTACCTGCGCTTCTATGAACTGGTGGGCCAGCGTTTCCTGGCGGGTGAGGCGCCGCCCGTGGATCCGCGCGAGTCGCTGGCTGGACTGGAGATTATCGCCGCCGCCCAGCATTCGTCCGCTGAGGGCCGGGTGGTGGATCTGACCCACGCCTGAACAGGAGATGTCCCATGGCGATCGCCCTGAAACGCGCCTATGAGCCGGTTGAACCGGCCGATGGAGAGCGGATCCTGGTGGACCGGCTCTGGCCCCGGGGCATCAGCAAGGATCGGCTGCAGGTGCAGGACTGGCTCAAGGACGTGGCTCCCTCCAACGACCTGCGCAAGACCTATCACGCCGGCGGGATGACCTGGTCCGCCTTCCGGCGCGCCTACCTGGCCGAGCTCAAGCCTTACCGGGAAACGCTGCGGCCCCTCGCCCGGCGTGCCCGGGAGCACCCGGTCACCCTCGTCTACAGTGCTTCCAATCCTGACCGCAACAATGCGGTGGTCCTGCGTCAGTATCTCGCCATGCTGGGTAAATAGGGCGACGGCTCAGGCCCGCTCCACCGCCAGGGCATGGCCCGCTCCAGGTGAGTCACCTCCCGGATGGCCAGTCGCACCAGCCTCTGCGCGCCCGGGAACCGCCGGTCATCCGTCGCCTGCCAGTCAATGCGGGCGTCAGTGGCGATGACCAGCAGGTCGCCGGACGCGAAATCCGGAACCACCAGCCCGGCCCGGGGATTGAGCAGCAGGTTGCCCAGGGTGTTGAAAAAGAAGTTCCCCGCGTAATCTGGGAGGGCCAGGTGCCGGCCGTCGGCCTCTGCCTGGACAAAGCCGGGCGGTCCGCCGCGATGGGATACGTCGACGCCCTGGTTGGCCATCCCGCGTTCGTCGGAGGCTGGATGAGCCGAGGCGATGAACAGGGTATCGGCCCGGTCGACGATGGCGGCGGTCGTCCTGTCGAGGCGGTCGGAACGCCGGCCGGCGGATGGCGTGTCCGAGGCCGGATACGGTGTGGTCGTGTCGGGCATCCTGGCCTGGATGTACTTCGGGCAGTTGCCAAAGCTCTGTTCGATGGCAACGCTGAAGCCGCCATCATCCACCTGGGCGATCCGGCCGTTGGCCCGGTTGCGCCGACGGGTGGCCAGCTCGATGCCCAGCAGCCCCACGGGGGCTTCCACGGTCAGGAGGCTCGCCAGGGGATCTTCAGGCCTGGGCCGGGCGCTGATCCGCAACTGGCGGGCATCCGGTGAGGTGATGAACCCCGGGTCGCCAAACAGCAGGCTGGCCCAGGGCTGGTGTTCGCCGTCGAGGCCGCCGACCACCAGGTAGGGCAGGCGGGTGAACAGCTCCCGGTGTTGTTCCGGCATGAAATCCCGGAAGACCCGCTGGCTGATGGGCGCCATCTTGTCGCGAACGCCAACCCGCTCCTGGGCGGCCTGCTCTCCCTGGTGGAAAGCCGATGGGGTGACTCGGTCCATGGCGCCTCTCCCCTCATCGTGATTCGGCGGCCTGCAGGCCAACCGGCGTACGTGGCATCGGGATAAAACCGGGCAGGGACTCGATCCGCTCCAGCCAGGCGCGGATCTGTGGATAGGGTTCCAGGGAAATGCCGCCTTCCGGCGCGTGGGCGGTGTAGCTGTACATCGCTACATCGGCCAGTGTCGGGCGTGTGTCGGCCAGCCACTGGCGGTCGGCCAGCTCGTTCTCCATGAGGGGAAACAACCGGTTGGCGACGACGGCGCACTGGTCGAGATCCGCCTGTCGGCCAAAGACGTTACTGACCCGGGCAATGGCCGGACCGCTCACCAACTGGCCGGCCGCGACGGAGAGCCAGCGCTGCACCCGGGCCGCCGCTTCCGGTGCGTCCGGTAACCAGCCCTCGGCGTCGTAACGCTTGGCCAGGTAGACCAGGATCGCGTTGGAGTCGGGCAGCACCGTGGTGCCGTCCTCGATCACCGGAACCTGCGCAAAAGGGTTGAGCGCCAGGAAGGCCGGGGTTTTCTGGTCGCCGCGCAGCAGGTCGACCTCGATGGCCTCGTATGGCAGCCCCAGCAGGTTGAGGAACAGGGTCACCCGGTGGGAGTGGCCGGAGAGCGGATGCTGGTGGAGGCGTATGGGCTGATCAGGTATGGGCATGACAAGCTCCTTGGCTGATGGATAACGATGCCCGGTCATTATTGGATGCTCGTAAAATGCAATAAATGCCTCTATGCTGATTTAACTACTCCGAAAAACGGAATAATCGGGCGCGATGGACAAGCTCAAAGCCATGCACACCTTTGTGGAGATCGCCAAGGCCGGCAGTCTGACCGGCGCGGCCCGGCGGCTGGGCAGTTCGCTGCCGTCCGTGGTGCGCCGGCTGGCGGAGCTGGAGTCGGCACTGGGTGTGCGGCTGTTCAATCGCACCACCCGGAAGATCTCGCTGACCCGGGAAGGCGGGCACTACCTCGACCATTGTCAAGCGATCCTGGCCAGCATCGACGAGGCGGAATCGTCGCTGGCGGCAGAGCAGGCGACACCGAGCGGGCAACTCCGGGTCACGGCGCCGGTGCTGTTCGGCCAGTACTATGTGGCCCCGGCGGTGACCGGGTTCCTGAAGCGCTACGACCAGGTTCGGTGCCAGCTCCTGCTGAATGATCGCAACATCGACCTGGTGGACGAGCAGGTGGACGTGGGCGTGCGGATCGGTCGGTTGCCGGACTCCACCCTGATCGCCCATCGCGTCGGCGAGGTCCGGCGTGTCGTGGTGGCGGCGCCGGATTTCCTGGAACAGCAGGGGGTCCCGGTGCATCCCCGGGACCTGTTGCGGGGCAATGCGGTCCATGTCTTCAGCCGCTGGACGCCCTGGACGTTCCAGGAAGGCGAGCAGGTGTTCACGGTTCCTGTTACCGGCAATTTCGACTGCAACCAGATTGCACCGGCCATTGAAGCCTGCCTGTCGGGGCTGGGTTACGGCATGTTCCTGTCCTACCAGGTCGCCCATCACGTGCGCGAGGGGCGTCTGCGTATCCTGCTGGCGGATTTCGAACAGCCGCCACGCCCCATCCATGTGGTTTACCCCCATGCCCGCCGGTTGCCGGTACGCACCCGTCTGTTTATCGACTGGCTGCGCGAGGACCTGGCATCGGCTGCCCTGGATCATCAGGGGCTGGGCCGGCCTGATAGCGCTCCACCAGAAAGTCGATGAAGACCCGCGCCTTGGTCGAGAGGTGGCGGGTGGGCAGGTAGAGCGCGTAGACGTCGGTCTCCGGCGAGATGTAATCCGTCAGCACCGGCTCCAGGGCGCCGGATCGGATATAGCGGTCGACCGTGAACGACGTCAGCATCAGCACCCCCAACCCACCCAGGGCCGCGGCCACCATGGCCTGGGTGTTGTTGACCCGGAAGTTGCCGTTGACGGAGATGGTTTCCAGCCCTGCCGGCCCGTTGAAATACCACCGGTTAAAGTTGGGATTGGGGCTGTAGATGATGCAGTTGTGGCCGGTCAGGTCGGTGGGTACGACCGGCTTGCCGTGTCGGGCCCAGTATTCCGGCGACGCGCAGGCGGTGCGCCGGGAGGCGGTCAGGTGGCGGGCGGCGAGGTTCGCCGGCGGCTGGCTGGTCAGGCGGATCGCCAGGTCGAAGCCTTCGGCGGCCAGGTCCACTTGCCGGTCGCTCATGTCCATTTCCACCTCGATTTCCGGATAGCGTGCCAGGAACCCGGGCAGGGCATCCGCCAGTTGGTAGGAGCCGAAGTTGATCGGTGCCGTGATCCGCAGCAGGCCGCGCGGGGCGGCATTGAGGTGGGCCACGGCGTCGCCGGCCTCGCGGGCCTCCGATACGATCCGGGCGCAGTGCGGGTAGAAGACCGAGCCGGCTTCGGTGAGGCTGAGCTTGCGGGTGGTGCGGTGCAGCAGGCGGGCCGACAGGTCCTTTTCCAGAGCCGAGACTCGCTTGCTGACGACGGGCGTGGACAGCCCCAGCCAATCCGCCGCTGCGGAAAAGCTGCCGTGTTCGACGACGGCGGCAAAGACCGCCATGTTTTCCAGGCTGTGCATAGCTTCTCAATTAAGTTGTTTATAGAAACAATGGTTTTCTATTTAGCCCGATTATCTTCTTCGGGGAAAGAGTTATCGTGCGTCCTCACACTCAATAACGGCAACGGACATCGTTGCCTGGAAAGCGGGAGGCACTGATGCAACGCTCAATCCTGGCCGTCGGACTACTGCTGACGGCCGCCATGTCCTGGGGGGGCATGTTCCCGGTAGCCAAGCCGGCCCTGGCGGTGATGGACCCTTTCTATATGACACTGATCCGGTACGCGAGTGTCGCGGTCATCCTGTTGTTGATTATCGGGCTGGTGGAGGGGCCCCGGGCCTGGCGTACCGAAGGGCACCTGCTCAAGCTGTTCCTGCTGGGATCGTTGGGCTTTGCCGGCTTTAACCTGCTGGCCTTTACCGGCCTGGAGCACGCCGAACCGGAACATGGCGCGGTGATCATGGCGCTGATGCCAATGATTACCGTGCTTCTCTCCTGGCTCCTGAAAGGCGAGCGCCCGGCACCGTTCACCCTGGCGATGATCGTGCTGGCGTTCAGTGGCGTGTTCCTGGTGATTACCGGTGGTGATCCGGCGCGGGCGTTCGGCGGCGGGGAAGCCCAGTGGGACCTGTTGTTCCTGGCCGGTGCCGTTTGCTGGGTGAGCTACACGATGGGCGGCGGTCTGTTCCCGCAGTGGTCGCCGGTCCGTTATACGGCGCTGACCTGCACCCTGGGATCGATCACCCTGGCGGCCATTGCGCTGGGGCTGACGGCAGCCGGTTCCATCCAGGTGCCGACCTGGACCGAGGTGGTCGACCTTCACAGTACGTTCGCCTACCTGATCGTCATGGGCGGGCTGGTGGCGGTGCTCAGCTGGAATACCGGCATCCGGATGCTGGGGCCGGTCAACGGTGTGCTGTTTATTAACTTCGTGCCGGTCACCGCGTTCGCCATCGGGATCGCGCAGGGCAGGGCGTTCAGCCTGCATGAAGTGGCCGGTGCGGCCCTGGTGATCAGCGCGCTGATTGCCAACAACCTATACCTGCGCAGGCAGTTGCGCGTGGCGGCCCGCCAGGTGCCGGCCGCGGCGGTGGCCTGCCCCGGGCGCTGATGGACAAGCGTCCCGGGCATCTGGACTGGATCAGACGGATGGGTGTCGATTCCCCGGGTCGCCGTTCGATTAGGAAGTAACCGCTGGCCGGGATCGCCGGCGGAGACCCTGAACCGAACCTGGAGGAAGCAACCATGGACCCTGTTGTACATTTTGAAATGCCCTATGACGATCGTCGGCGAATGGCCGATTTCTACGCCTCGGCCTTTGGCTGGCAGACGGAAATGCTTGGAGAGGAGATGGGCAATTACGCCCTGGCCTCCACGGCGGAATCCGACGGCTGCGGGCCGCGGGAGCCGGGCCGTATTAACGGTGGCTTTTTCCCTCGCTGTCCGGAGCGTCCGGACCAGTACCCGTCGGTGGTGATTGCTGTCGCCGACATACAGCAGGCTTCGGAGCGAGTCAGGCGGGCCGGTGGTGAGGTATTGGGCGAACCCATGGATATTCCCGGCGTGGGGACGTACGTTTCCTTTCGCGATACGGAAGGGAACCGGGTGAGCATGATACAGCCGTTGCCGATGGGACCGGACGGGCAGCCCGCCTGAACCATCCCCCCCCTCGTGCCGGGCATCGCGCCCGGCACCGGGAACGGCCACCAGCCTGCCCGCTGGCGGTCGGACCGGGGGGCCGGGACCCGTCAATAACGGGCCGATTCGGGCAGCGCCGGCTCCACCGGACGCACTTCGATGCGGCCGATCCTGGCCGACGGCCACGCGGCTGCAATCTCCAAAGCCTGCTCCATATCCCGGGCTTCCACCAGGAAATAGCCTCCCAACTGCTCCTTGGTCTCGGCAAAAGGGCCGTCGGTCACGATCGCCCGGTCGTTGCGAACCTGCACGGTGCGCGCCTGTGAGGCGCTTTTCAGGGCCCAGGTCGACAGTAATTGGCCATTGCGCTCCAGTCTGGCGACATAGTCGAGCGTCTCCTGGCGCAGCGTCAGCCACTCGTCGTGAGAAAGCCCGGCCAGATCGGCTTCGGATTCTTAGGCGAGACAAAGGTATTTCATGACAACGGTCTCCTCAACGGAAATGACTGGATACACCGGCTTATCGAATGGCTTCCCGAAATTTCGACATGGGTCTACGTGCATTTCCACGCAATCCGTAGTGGTCGCTATGGTATGCCATCCCTGCCATCCAGCACTTTTAGTTGGGCGGGGATAAACTCCAGTTCTTCTTTCACCTTGGTGAAGAAGGTCTTGGTGGCACCGGCTTTCTCTTCCTACAATTGTTCACGTGTAAGAAAAAGCTATAGGTTTTTCTCCCAAACCCGGAACCGATGTGCTACATTTTTTAAGGATCTATTACTAGTAGTTCTTAAGGACAAGAATGCAGGTAGTTCCGCCCACAGGGGAAGTGGATACTGGCCTTGCCGCGCTCGTGATGCTGGCGAGGTACCATAAGGTTGCCGCTGATCCCAAACAACTCCGTCATCATTTCGCCACTCATAACAGCACATTCCAGGGGGCAGATCTGGTTCGTGCCGCACGTTACTTGAAGCTGCGAGCACGAGCACACCACACCGACTGGTCCAAGCTCCCCGAACTCAGTCTTCCAGCAATCGGCCAAGTGTCAAATGGTCAGTTTGTCATCATCGCGCAGGTGAGCGAAGACGAGGTGTTGATTCAAGACCCTCTTGCCGGCGGGCCGGAAAAGCTCAGCAAAGAAGAATTCCATAAACGTTGGACGGGGAAGATCATCCTCGTCACCAAGCGAAGCACATTGCCAAGCCTCGGTGGCAAATTTGATATTAGCTGGTTTGTTCCAGCCATCCTTAAATACAAACACTTGCTTCGCGATGTCATAATCGCCTCCTTCTTCATTCAGCTTTTTGCCCTGATTACGCCGCTGTTTTTCCAGGTCATGATTGACAAGGTGCTCGTACATAAAGGGCTGACCACACTGGATGTTTTGGCTTTCGGACTGATCGTCATCTCGATCTTTGATGTTGTCCTGAACGGCTTACGCAATTACGTTTTCACGCACACGACGAACCGTGTCGATGTCACCTTGGGATCCCAGCTCTTCAATCATCTGACCCATTTGCCAATTTCCTATTTTTTAAGTCGACAGGTGGGGAATACGGTTGCCCGTGTCCGGGAACTCGACACCATTAGGAACTTCATAACTAGTTCGGCGCTGACGCTTGTCATCGACCTGTTCTTTACGGTTGTGTTCTTCGCGGTGATGTACTTCTACAGCCCCACGCTGACCTGGATTGTGCTCGGTTCCATACCCTTCTACGTGGTGTTGTCAATCATCATCACGCCCATACTCCGCCGCCGTCTCGACGAGAAGTTCAAGCGAGGCGCGGAGAATCAGGCGTTCCTCACCGAGTCGATGTACGGCATCGAGACGGTAAAGGCGATGGCAGTCGAACCCCAAATGCAGCGCCGTTGGGAGGAGAACCTCGCTGCCTATATTGCCGCTTCGTTCAAAGCGACAAACCTGGGAAATATCGCCAGCCAGGTTGCCCAATTCATCAACAAGATTGTGACAGTGTTAATACTCTGGGTCGGCGCTACGTTGGTCATGTCGAACGACCTGAGCATTGGTCAACTCATTGCCTTCAACATGATTGCCGGCCGGGTGAGTGGCCCCATCCTCAAGCTGGTCCAGCTTTGGCAGGACTTCCAGCAGGCCGGCATCTCCATCCAGAGATTGGGTGATATCCTCAATACCCCAACGGAAGCGGGCCATAATCCCAATCGCACGACGTTACCGCGAATTGAAGGAAACGTTCGCTTCGATAACATTTCCTTTCGATATACCCCGGATCACCCCCATGTTCTCCACCAGCTATCAGCGGACTTTAAAGCCGGGGAAATCGTTGGGGTTGTGGGGCGCTCAGGTTCCGGCAAGAGCACTCTCACCAAGCTGATACAGCGCCTTTATATCCCGGAATCGGGCAGGGTGCTGATCGATGGCGTAGACCTTGCTCAGATGGAACCGGCTTGGCTGCGCCGGCAGGTGGGTGTTGTATTGCAGGAAAACCGCCTGTTCAACGGCTCTGTTAAAGACAATATCGCCTTTGTCGACCCCAGCCTCCCCATGGACGATGTCATTAGCGCCGCGAAATTGGCAGGTGCCCATGACTTTATCGTTCAGCTTTCGGAGGGTTATGACACCCACGTGGGCGAACAGGGCGCGTCTCTTTCCGGGGGGCAGCGTCAACGTATTGCTATTGCTCGCGCCCTTATCACCAATCCACGAATCCTTATTTTTGATGAAGCGACCAGCGCATTGGATTACGAATCCGAGCGCGTCATTCAGGAAAACATGCGTGAGATGTGCGAAGGACGGACAGTCTTCATCATCGCGCATCGCCTGACGACCGTAAGGCATGCGGACCGTATTGTTGTTCTGGAAAATGGCCAGATTGTCGAAAGCGGCAACCACGAATGTTTGCTTGCCCAAAATGGCTACTATGCCAGGCTCCACGACTATCAAAACACCTCCTTGCCGATCCGACAAACCGTCCATGAGTCCCCTGATACGTCAGTTGCTTCACACAGCACAGATGCTCCGATCAATAAGGGCATGAACTTCGCCTACGGGCCCCAGAAAATTCAGACTATGGGGCTCAAGCGATGAAAATCTTCCCATTGAAGAAAAAAGATGAAAAGCGTGATGCCCTCTCCCAAAAGGACATCCTCGAGTTCATGCCCGCTGCCATTGAAATCGAGAAGACGCCGGCATCCCCCGTGGGGCGCGTCATTCTCTATGTCATTATTTTACTGTTTGTCATCGCCGGGCTTTGGGCGACTTTCGGGAAAATTGACATAGTCGCGACAGCCGGCGGGAAAATCGTCCCGAATGAGAGGATCAAGGTAATTCAGCCTTTGGAAACCGCCTCGGTCGCCGTGATTCATGTCGAAGAGGGGCAAGAGGTCAAGAAGGGTGATCCGCTTATTACATTGAATACAAGCCTTACACAGGCGGATGTCCGGCGTTTGCAACAGGAATGGACGTCTGTAGCGGTGCAGGTCATTCGCCTGCAAGCACTGGCAAACTGGTTTGAACAACCCCTGTCGGAAGCGCCGACCATTCGAACAGGGGATAAGAAGCTGGCCTTTGCACTACCGGAACAACAATATCTCCTGAATCAGGAGGTAAATGAAATTTACTCAAGACTGGGAGGCTTTTCCCAGGAAGCCAGGCGGTTGAACGCTGAAAGGGATATGGCCGAAGCGGAGCTGAGCAAGAATGAGCGTCTATTAGCGGTTCTGGGCGAGCGGGTAAATGCTTACGAGGTCATGCTGGAGAAACAGCTGGGCTCGCGGATGGATTACCTGGAAGTCAAACAGCAACAGATCGAAGTGGAAGAGAACGTTGCCGTACAGCGGGCAAGAATCGCGCAGTTGGAGGCTAGTATCCAGGCTAGCAAGTTCGAGAGGCAAACGTTTACTTCCGAACACTATAAACAGACGCTGGACCAGCTTCAGCAAGTGCGGGTTCAAGCCGCATCCCTATTTGAAGAGAAAGCAAAGGCTCAGCAACGGGACTCCCAATACCGGCTGAAAGCCCCCATTGGGGGCCAGGTGCAACAGCTGGACGTGCATACGATCGGAGGCGTGGTAACACCTGCCCAACCCCTAATGGTGATTGTACCTGAACAGGGCACGATGGAAGTCGAGGCGCTCGTGCTCAACAAGGATATCGGCTTTGTTCACGAGGGCCAGAATGCAGAGGTCAAGATTGATACCTTCAATTTCACCAAATACGGGGTGATCGACGCCGAAATTCTATCTCTCTCTGATGATGCCATCCAGCATGAAGAGCTCGGATTGGTTTACAGCGCAAGAATCAAACTCCGCCAGGATGGTCTTCAAGTGGAGAATCGGTGGGTTAAGTTGTCTCCTGGAATGTCTGTTGTGGTTGAGATTAAAACTGGTAAGAGACGACTGATTGAATATTTCCTGTCACCGTTATTGCGATATAAGCAGGAGAGTGTGAGGGAAAGATAATGCATATAAAACGGATGGCTCAATGTTTTATTGTTCTGGTTTTTGGCTTTGTTGCTTTGGGGCCTCCGATAGGCTCATATATTGTCGCTCGCTGGATAGGGTATCCCACAGATGACTCGATAATGATCATCGTTATTGTTTTTGGTTATGGGTTTGGTTTTGTTCCGGCATTGTTTTCTTCAATAATTGACTGGATGATTCTGTTAAGGCTAGATAGAGAAAAAAAAGAACTGCAGTTTATTATAGCGATAATTGTTGGTTCGGTATCTGGAGTTGTTTCTGGTGTTATATTTTTTCCTGTCGTTTGGGCTGTCGGCCTACATGCCTTTATCGAGAATCCAGCGAAATATTTAAGTGTATTTGTATTGTCAGGTCTTGTATGCGGGGTTTTTAATAAAGTTGCATGGAGAAGGTTGGTTATATAATTAGGTTTATTAGATCATGCCGGTCAGATGTAAAATGTCTGAGTTAAATTGTTACTGTAAAGTGGGTGAAGGTGAGCATGCGCCAGTTTCCTATATTGAGGCGATGGTTACGATCAAGACTGGAAGGGATGAGTTTGAATCTGCCTTCGTAATACCTGACTCCTACTTTAGAGAAATGTTTAATAAGAATGGTTCGAATTATAGACGAATCATTTTTGAATACATTTATCCAGAAATCATCCCTTAAAACAAAAGTGACCTAAAAGAAAAGGAAGCGGCATAGCCCTTGGTGCGAGGCCAACCGAAGGGCATGGGAATTGATACAAACCACCAGGGAGGAGCCATGGAGCCCACCGAATATAGCCCCCTCTCACCCACACCGACTGGCCGGTTTGTGGACGTTGCATGGCCTATAAAAGGATCACAACAATGATATTGACGACGATGACCAAAAAACTCCTGCTGCTAAGCGTGCTGCTGGTGTTTTGGATAGTGGTCGGTTGCTCGCCGGAATCCGGCGATACTGGAAAAACCACGAAACAACCGACCCAACCTTTTGACAAGGACGTGGCCCATCCCGAGATAAACGGCGTGCAACTGCATATTCCCCGTAAATATATTTCCATTGAAAGGGATAAGCCCAGTGAGGCGATGAAGAGCGTTTATCTCGATTTCTATCTGCCGGACATGAAGAGCCCGAAAGACATTCCGGACATAAACGAGTGGCCGAATGAAAAGCATGTGCGGACTCATACCGGCGGATCCATTAGAGATATACGGCGTGTCTCGAATTGCGAACGGCTGGGCTTGTGCGAGGATAAGGACAACCCCAGGGACCCACGCTGGCGCGATCCGATCCAGCGGCTATTTCAAGCTGATCTTAGATCCCATGGCCATAAAAACACCACCTGTTTGCGGGGTGGTGTTTTGAATCAGGACCTGGGCCTGATGGTGTATCCCTCCATAGAGTGGGCTCATTCCACTAAGCAATCCGAATTCTATATCAAAGGCGACCCCTGCCAGCCGGATTTTTATCTCCTGTGCCATGTGCCCGGCGAAGTGTATGTTTCGCCTGTTTGCCAGCGCTATACGGCACTAAAAAACCGGTTGTTACTTAGATACCACTTCGACCGCAGGCAACTGGCGGATTACCAACGCATTCATGAAGGCTGGATGCAACGCATCCAGGAACTTATGAACCCTAACGATCAATGAAACAGGAAGAAAAGGCAGAAGGAACTGATCATGACCAACGCCACAAGCTTGAATGAAGCGGATTTACAAGCGCATCTGGATGCTATCGACTCGGCCGGTACGCTGGCCGAGCAAAAAACGCAGGTGCTGGATTACTACCGTTATCTGGCGGCCCATGGTCACTGGTACGGTAACCTGGGCATGGCGGCTGCGTCCGGCGGCATCGAGGGCCCGGCGGGCGCCGCCTTTGCCGGGCGCCTAGCCAATAACTACATGATCAAGATCGCGGAGCGGGAGTAAGCCATGTCCGCCAGACCAACCTATAAAAGGATAGCCCCGATGATATTAGCTCCGGTAAAGAGAAGGTTCACTCTGGTGATTCGCCTGACGACTACGATTTTGCAGGGGTGATTAATTAGTTATTTGAATTTATTGTCAAACAGGAGATGGCTGGTTATGGCTTTTGTAAATGAGTTCGTTCCCGAAGATGATGTCAAAAATTACAACCTGGATAAGATATGGGATTCATATCACCCAAACTTTAAAGGTTCCAAACCTATTGGTTTCCGCCATAGTTGGACAGTCGATCGAGAGAGGAATGTTTTCCTGATTTGGCAATCGTCAGGTCGCGAGGAGTTTTCAAACCGACACACATTTGTTCTATGGTGGAAGGGGGAATTGCTTACTGTGATCCTCGACGTTTGTGATGAGTCTTTCTATAAACTGAGCGATAACATTGGAAAAACAGTCTGGTCATTGTTTGAAATTGAGAAACCTGATGGTTTGGGGTTGCGGGATAAGGAGATTATTCCAGTCCTAAAAGAAGCATTGTCTGTTTATGGATACCGAGGTGCTCAGCGACAGCTGTCTGATTTTAAAGTGGAGTTTAAATTTTAAGGGAGTATAAGGAATGACACTTACTGCTGATCAAGCAACCCGGATTCTAATTGATAACCCTAGTGAATACTCAACACCAGAATCAATAAGAGATCTAATAAGTCAACTGGATGTACGGGGTAGTGGTACAACCACCCTTTTATACAGCGGGCCTTTGAGTGATGGTTCTAGTACAAATCCACTTGTTCAAGCTATGGCAGTAGAAAATTCCGCACTCCGAATTGTGGACAATACAGAAGCAGCTAAGTTCTTGGATTTGAATAATAGCGTGCTCGTAGAAGCGCTTGAAAATACTTTTGGAGATAGTCCATTTGAGAGAGGAACAGAAGCTAATAAATTTCTCTTTGACGTGGATTATAACGGACAACCCGGAGCCTGGGCTTTAACCTCTGAAAGGTTTGTCTCTCTTGCTGAAGGCGATGTGCGAATTTTAGCACCATTTGCTAATTCAGAGCGCGTATTCGCTCAGGTTGAGCTTCCACTTTTGTTGGAAAATCCAAAAGTAACTAGTGTTGACGGGATTGCAAGAAATGAGTTGTTTGCTCTTCGTGATGCCGCAGGGGGGGCAGAGTCGGTATTTAATCATGTACGAAATAACTCATTGGTACAGTTCGAATTAAGTGGTTTAGGGCATGAGAACTATACTGATTATCTGAGTCTTACTCCGGATGACTACGCCGGAATAATATCCGAAAACCCCGCTAAACTCGAAGAACTTAACACGGCTATCGCGAGCTTAGATGATGCCCGAAAAATAGAGTTCAAGGCTTGGTCCTCCTCGCTAATGTCCATAGGCGAAGATCTAGCGGTCGGAACCGGCAAGGTACTGAATAAGTTGGGGCCGCTGGGTGCTTTTGCCGGCTTTATGTTTGCTGCAAGCGCGGCTCATTCCGCCGAACAAGCCGGCGACCACGAAGCTGCGGTTCAGATTATGGAAGATTACGCAGTAGACACCACAGGTTCGTTTGTGGGTGAATTGGCTGGTGGTATGGTTGGGTCAATCGCCCTGGCGGCTCTTGCTGCTGTGGGCGTCACCGTATCATTGCCAGTAGCCGCGGTTGCAGTATTTAGTGCCGCATTAGTGGGAGGCATATTTGGTGCTGAAGCATTGAGTGCCTTTTACAATGACCTTGAAGATAAATCGGATTCTGAAAGGCGAGACTTCTTAAGAAAAGTTGCCACAACCATTTTTGGCGATGCTGTAGGTTCTGAGGAAATATTAAGTAAGGTTCCTGCTGAGTCCGCTAGTCAGCTACGATATATTTCTCTCACTCCCAATTATGAGACCAGCGAACTAAATCCGGATCCGCATTTGTCCTCGGAAACTTTCAATTACCATGTAGGTGAACTGGTTTCTGGAGCTAGATCAGATGTTGCGGTGCGGTATGCGTTGAAAAACCTGAACCCCTTCGTTATTGAAGGGGCCGATTACTCACAGCACAATGTTGAAGGTGAACTTGATTTATATAATGACGAACACCAAACGGGAGCAATCCGTGAGGAATGGATTGAAGCAAGAGCGTTAACATACCTGTTTCAGAAGATGCAACAAGATGGTGTCAGCCTTGACGGCGTTACGGAAGAATCCTATGTAATTGTTATACACCATGAAGACAATGCTATAGAGCTTATTACGGTTACAGGTACTCTCGGTCAGGCTCCCAAGGGTATCTATTTTGGTAACAATTCAGATATTGAATTCGAAGGCGGCTCTAACGACGATTTGTTCTTCGGTGGGGGCGGGTCCGACACGTTTAAAGGCCTTGAAGGAAACGATACGTTATTCGGCGATGGTGGCGACGATCACCTCTATGGCGGTCAGGGAAACGATATTCTTGATGGTGGGGAAGGTAACGACACCTATTATTACAATGCCGGTGAGGGAACGGATGCCATCCGAGATACGATTGGGCAGAATAGACTCGTCATCAACGGCCAGATAATTACACAAATTACCAAAATTTCAGATCAATCCAATATCTATGAAGATGATTTTGGAAATACCTACACTTTAGCTGATTCATGTGTTCTTGTCATAACGGTACCTGATAATAATTCTGGCACGATTGTAGTCAATGGGTTTAATGAAAGCACTAATAATTTTGGTGTTGCAATAAATGATGCGGTTCCTTCTGACGAGCCGGTAGTGCCTGAGGGACTATATGTAGTAAATTCCGGAGAAGTAATTAATGGAAGTGCCGATCCCGAGAATATCAAGAATAAATGGGCCGCCAGGGAATCTGATCCGGACCAGCAATTTATTAACGAACAGGGTGTGGATGTAGACACCAGCCAAATTACGGAATTGTGGGACTATGACACGGCCACGGACCACAATGGCGATCCCCTGTCAAACGCCACGAACTCCGATGGCGAGGTGTCTTATGGTTTCTATTTTGAAGGCACGGAGAAAAATGATGCTTTAACCGGTGGGTATCAAGGCGAGATCCTTTATGGCCGCGGCGGTGATGACCTCATTCTGGGTAATGGAGGCTTTGATACCCTTCAGGGAGGGGCGGGCGCGGACGTTATCAAGGGTGGTGACGGAAGTGACAGTATCTGGGGATATGCGCCCAATAAATATGATCAGGACGGTGTCCAGATTCCCGAATACGTTGGTGAACACGATAACGGCGATGACGTTATCGACGGTGAAGCCGGCAACGACTGGATTTCCGCCGACCAGGGGAATGACCGGGTAACCGGCGGCTTGGGTGGCGATCACCTTTATGGTGGAGAGGGGGACGATATCCTGGTTGGCGGCGAGGGCAATGACACCGTCATGGGGGACAGCCGCCTTGAATTAACGTTAGAGGGTAGCACTCAGGTTCTTGATCCGGACCTGATCAAGGCCCGGGAAGAGGGTCGGAGTTACGACGATATCATCCTGGGGGGCGCCGGAGAGGACACTCTCTATGGCGAGCTGGGCAATGACACCATCGATGGGGGCGGTGATGATGATTTGATTCATGGTGATCGCTACCCGATGGGCGATGATCCGGATAACGATCTTGACGGCAGCCTTCACGGTCATGACACGCTTGTCGGAGGGGCGGGAAACGACCAGAT
This sequence comes from Marinobacter halodurans, assembly GCF_004327985.1. Taxonomy (GTDB): domain Bacteria; phylum Pseudomonadota; class Gammaproteobacteria; order Pseudomonadales; family Oleiphilaceae; genus Marinobacter_A; species Marinobacter_A halodurans. Next base: position 7,773 of record NZ_SJDL01000052.1, on the reverse strand, counting down.
CCTGGGGGACGGCGGTGATGATGTTATTGATGGTGGTACCGGGGACGATTTGATCTGGGGCGACAACAGTTCGCTCGAGGGACAGTTTCACGGTCACGATGTCATAAAAGCCGGTGACGGTAACGATCAAGTCACTGCCGGTGGTGGTAATGACACGGTGTGGGGTGGCGCGGGCGACGACGTCCTGGCGGGTGATGAAGAGCTGTATTCTGGCGAGTCCGTCATTCGGTTACAGGGAGAATACCACGGGAACGACGAACTCCATGGGGAAGCCGGAAAGGATGCGATTCATGGTGGAGGGGGCGATGATCGAATCTACGGGGGGGCAGAAGACGACACCCTGTTCGGTGACAGCAGCTATACGCTAGTGCAGGAAACCGTCTTGGGGCAGGTCATGACTCGCCCGGGTTCCGCCAACCTTGATGAGCAGTACCACGGAGCGGATAGGATTTACGGTGGAACCGGAGACGACGTGGTGGTTGCGGGTGGGGGTGACGACGCGGCCTACGGCGAACTGGGTAATGACACGCTCTACGGGAATTCAGGCAACGATACCCTTGACGGTGGAGCTGGATCGGACTGGCTGTTCGGTGATGAAGGCAATGATGTCCTGATCGGTGGTTTGGGCCAGGACGCGCTCATCGGCGGGGCGGGCAATGACCAGTACCTTTACACCCTTGGTGATGGCGATGACCAGATTGTCGATACGGAAGGCGATAACAAACTTGTCTTACGGAGCGTAAACCCCGCCCAGCTTAGCCTTAAGTTTGTTTCGGGTGGTGCCTATCTCTACCTGGATAGTAGCGGCCAGGACAGGCTCTTTACCGAAGGCAACACCCTGAATCATCTTGAGATCGTGGTGGACGATGGATTAGAGCAAACAACCGTTGCAACCAGCAGTTTGAGCCAGCTTCATGATTACCAGGATAGCGGTGCTGGCCGGACCATTACCTCGGGCGACGCAAACGACCGTGTTTTTGCAAGTAGTGGAAACGATGTCATTTCAGGACGTAAGGGGAATGATTCCCTGCATGGCGGCCAAGGAAGCGACACTTATCTGTTTAACGTCGGCGATGGCGTCGATGAGATTGTTGATACCGCAGATCTTGACCCAACAACGCCGGACCATGACACCATTCGGTTAGGAACTGGATACAACAATACGAATACAGCCGTTGCTCAAGTCGGAAATGACTTGGTGATCACCCATACCGATACCGACGATCGGATTACGGTCACTGATCATTTTAATGGCTACACGCACGAGGTTGAATCGATCATCTTTGATGATGGCGGTGAGGTCTACGTTGGCACATCCGCGGGAGAAGCCCTTGTAGGCGGGGGGAGTGATGACCTGGTCGTTGGAGGCGTTGGAAACGACACCCTGGAAGGCGGTGAGGGGAGCGACACACTCTATGGTGGAGCGGGGGACGACACGTATGTATACCATCTTGGGGATGGTCAAGACGTTATTGTTGACAGCGAAGGCCTGGCAACGATTCGTTTAGGCGCGGGTATCAATGCTTCGGATCTAAGCCTAACCGATACCGTAAACGGCCTTCAATTGTCCATAACGTCCGATGGGCAGGCCGTCGGCGCTATGACAATTGCGCAGCCTGGGTTTGGAGCCGCCATTGAGTTGCTGCAACGTATAGTGCTGGACGATGGAACAAATATAGAGGGCGCTGAACTCCAGGCACTCTATACCGGAGATCGGGCTCCATATGTTGGCGATAGTGCTACGCTGAGCGCTCCCTTGCGAGCCGATTATCCTACCAGTTATCGACTCCCTGCCAATGCATTCGTAATTGAACCTGGTCAACAAGTGACTTATAGCGCGACATTATCCAACGGGGATTCCTTGCCTGAATGGATCATGTTTGATCCCGAGACAGCCACCTTCAGCGCCAACGGCAGTTTTGGCGAATTGGCAGACCTGGAAGTGGTCATTACCGTGATTCAGTCCAATGGGTTGCGTGGCCGTCGCCTATTGGAGTTCAACGCCCCGGAAGTGGAAACCGACCAGGCCACCGGTAGCTCAAGCTCCAGCGAGATCTATACGGGTACCGATAGTAACGACACCGTATACACCTATAGTGGCGATGATCATGTCATTGTTGGTGCCGGCGACGACACGGTTTATGGTGGTTCCGGCGACGACCTCATTCTCGGGGGCAGCGGCAATGACCGGCTCCATGGCGAATACGAAGACGACACGTTAATCGGTGGTGATGGCGATGACGAGCTTTATGGTGGCGATGGCAATGACATATTACGTGGCGGGGACGGCGTCGACGAGTTAGATGGTGGAAATGGGAATGATATTATCGCCGGCGGGGGCGGCGATGATTATATCTATAATAGTCCTGGAAACGATATTTATTTGGTCGAAACTGGTTTTGGTTATGACTGGATCGATACCATTCCTTATTCAGGAGACGAAATTAACAGGGTCTATATCAAGGCCTCGGTAAATCCGGATACGGCTGTTATTGGCCGGAACAATGATAATCTAATCATTGATTTCCCAGAAACAGGAGAGCGTCTCGAATTATCAAAATATTTCCAGTATAACGGTTCATCTGGTCACTATCATGGCGAGACCTTGCCTATCATTTTTGTCCATGGCGATACCGCATCGGAATGGACCTTCGATGAAGTTCGACAGAAATATCATACTGGCACTGATAATGCCGATGTTATCAATGGGCTCTGGGGAGATGACGTCATATCTGGTTTTTCAGGTGATGACCAGATAGATGGAGGGCAAGGTAACGACACTCTGGATGGAGGGGCGGGAAACGACACTTTGACGGGGGGCTCAGGAGATGACGGGCTTTATGGCGGCTTGGGTAACGATACATTGGTCGGTGGCCGAGACAACGATAGGCTCTTCGGTGGAGATGGAGTCGATAACCTTACCGGCGGGCGAGGTGATGACGTTCTATATGGCGGTACTGGCAGTGACACTTTGGATGGAGGCGATGGGAACGACCAGTTATACGGTGGAGAAGGTGACGATACACTTTATGGTGGTCCGGGCAATAATACACTGGATGGCGGCTTGGGTGACGACACCTTGGTTAGCCAGATTAATTGGAGCGGAAAGGATCTATTAATAGGCGGAGCGGGAAATGACGTATATTCGATTTTAGGATTTGAAAACAGGCAGATAGTTGTCGATGATCAAGGCTTGGTCGAGGATCATGACCGTCTGGAGATCGCAAGTAGTGGAAACCATGCCTTTTACCGGATCGGCGAGGATTTGTTAATCGATAATGAGAGCTATGATAGTAGCTCCGTTACCATTAAGGATTGGTTCGATCACCCCGAAAATCACATCGAAGAAATCGTTATTGGTGGTGTAACTATCGATACGACCGCTCTATTGGCCAATAGTGATCATCTAACCGGAGGTGCTGGTAGCGAAGTCCTTTCCGGGGGCGAAGGGATGGATTTTATAAATGGGTCGGGAGGCAATGATACGCTATCCGGTGGCGCTGGTAGAGATGTCCTGTGGGGCGGAGATGGCGATGACATTTTTCTCCATGAAGGGCTGGATAACGATTTTATCGATGGAGGAAATGGCGTTGATTCCATTATAGGGACTTCAGCCAGTGAAACGATCAAGTTAGGGCGCAGACTGAACAATATTGAAATTATTGATGGTGTTGGCGGTGTTGATGTTGTAACAGGGGATGAGATAGATCTTACCGGTATCGAATTGCGCAATATTGATCATATCCTTTCCAAGGATAACTCCCAAGTTGTTGGCACCAGTCATAATGATCAGTTCGTGATTGACACAACGCCAGTGTCCGGGAGTACTCGTCAATATGTTTCCGGTGGTGCGGGTGATGACAGTTTCATCGTTAAGGGGGCAGTGTCGTCGCATTTAACGCTGGATGCCGGTGAGGGTGTCGATTCGCTTATTTATGGGGAAGGTGTTGATTACATTTATTTTGAATCAGAAGATGCACCGGAAGTAATCGATGGCGGGGAGGGTAGCAATACACTTGAAGTTAAATCCGTTGATCTGAGTTTGACTCAACTGAATAATATTTCACTTATTAAGGGGCACGACCTTACTGCTACCTCCGCGGATGATGCAATCGATGCCACGGGCAGGATTTACGGAGGTGCCGGTGACGACCAGATAGTAGCCCGAGAGTGGCTACAGTGGAGTTACAATCGTATTTTCGGAGAAGCTGGACTCGATGAAATAAGGGGAAGTCAGTCGAAGGATTATATTTATGGAGGTTCCGAAGATGACAGATTGTATGGGTCTGGTGGTGGTGACACAATTGTTGGAAATGAAGACGATGATTATATCGAAGGCGGCAGTGGTGATGACCGGTTATATGGTGATTCCGAGAGAAGATCTAAAGCTGGATCGGGGGGAAGTAAAGTAGGAAACGGAAACGATATCCTGTTAGGAGGTGCAGGTAACGATATATTGGTTTCGGATCAAGGCAATGACCTACTGGTCGGTGGAGAAGGTGATGATATTTATGATGTGTTACTTTCAGATAGTGTCGTAATCGATAATTCATCGTCAACTGATGGGGATGACCAATTATTCCTGGACTATGAGTTTGACTCGAGATCAACATCGGCGGACCTGAGCTTCTCGCGTATCGGTGATGATATGCTTATTTCCGGGGGTGGCGGGGGTAACGTGACTATCCAGAATTGGTTCCTGGGGGACCAATATAAGATTGATTCGCTACATTTAACGGGAGGCTCAACTGATTTTGTTCTTGATTCTGTAAACCTAGAAGAAAGAGCATCAGGTGTATTTGAAAATAATCTACCCGTGAGCCAGGGGTACAGCCTGAGTATGTACTCTACTGGAAGTGCTCTGTTGGATGTGTCGGATTTGATGTCATCGATTACTGATAGTGATGGTGATAACGTACAATACCTGGGGTTTGCCGAATGGAACGCCGAGGACCTCCACTGGGTGAACAAGGGTGGAGGGCGATTTGAAATTACACTTGATAACCTGGATTTGTATGGAGTTATTCCAGTTCAATATCTAATTTCGGATGGCAAGGATACGGTTGTTGAAAGCTTTGATTTGAACGTGACCTACGCTAACTCGAGACCAGAGGCCCTGTCGGATAATTTTGAGGCGGATAAGGATGAGATAGTTCAGATCCATTCATCAGAATTATTGGCCAATGATCGGGATGCAAACAAGCTGGACGTACTGAGTGTGACGGATGTGTCTGATGCCGTTGGCGGGACTGTCGAATATGACGCTGAAACGGGGGGCATCACTTTTGTTCCTGACTCTGGGTATGAAGGGCTGGCCCACTTTGACTATCGCATTAGTGATGGTCAGTCGCAGGATCGAGGCAGGGCTTGGATTATATATCCCGAAGAGTCTAATGCTGATCCTGTAGCGGCACACGATGTAATAACGACTACAGTTAACGATGCGGTAGTTATTAATGGTTCAGATCTTCTGGCTAATGATACCGATGAAAATGGGGATACGCTTACGCTGGTCTCGGCAGACCAGGCCGTGGGTGGGCAGGTGGTTTTCCATAAGGAGTCAAACACCGTTACGTATATCCCTGATCACGATTTCGTTGGCCAAGGGGTGTTCCTCTATAGTGTCAGCGATGGAGAAAATGTAGATACCACATGGGTTACGGTACAAGTCGAAGGGGCGGTTGATGAGGCAACTCCTGCGATAGAGGTAGCGGCCGTTGGCGTGGTGGAAGAAAGCGTTGCGGCCGGAGATGTTGTTGCCACATTCGTATCAAATGGTAAGGATGGCGAGGTTTTAACCCATAATTTGCTTGACAACAATGATGGTTACTTACAGCTAGTTGGTAACACCGTGCAGCTCACCGAACTCGGTGTTTCCGCCATCAATAATGACGAGCTGGATCTTCAAGCGCTCGACGTTACGGTTCAAGTCAGTACAAACGATGGAAGTGCGAGTGACGGGGATATTATTGATGTTGCAAGAGTTAATGATAATGCCCCAGTCGCTGGAGGTGACAGTCGTAGCGTGGATGAAGATACGGCCTTGGTATATACCGTAGCAGAGCTCATGGCTAATGACTCCGATCTGGATGGTGATTCCCTAAACATCGTGAATGTAAGTAATTCCAGCGGTGGTGAAGCCACACTGGATGCATCCGCAGGCACGGTTACCTTTACTCCTACTCCCGATTACAACGGTCCTGCGGGTTTTAGTTACACTCTGAGTGACGGAACGTTCACTGATATAGGTGTGGTGGATATTGCTGTTAATCCAGTAAACGATGCGCCTGTTATCAACCAGAGCTTGGCGGATGTCTCCGCCGCTGAAGACCAGCCGCTTAGCATCACGATGCCCGCCGACAGCTTTACGGACGTGGATGCGGGGGACAGTTTGACCTACACGGCTACCTTGGCTGATGGTTCATCCTTGCCCACATGGTTGAGTTTTGACAGTAGCACGCAGAGCTTTAGTGGTACGCCAGGGGCAGCGGATGTCGGTACCTTGGACATCCTGGTAACGGCAACGGATCTTTCCGGTGCTGCTGTAAGCGATCAGTTTGCAGTGACTGTCGATAGCGCTATTGACGATAGCTATGCCCAAATGACGATCCAGGCGGAGGATGGGGAACTTAACAACCATGTGGTGGACACCACCCATAACGGATATGAGGGCAGTGGCTTTGTCGACATGGTCGGTGAAGGTGAGCTTGGCTATCGGTTCATGGCGAGTGCGGGAACATACCAGTTGGCTGTCCGCTACGCCTTGGATAGCTCCGGAAGCCGACCGCTTCAGATTGAAGTCAACGGTGTGGTTGTAGAAACAGCTGACTTTGCGGGCACAGGGGGCTGGACGAGCTGGGGTGAAGAGACTTTGGAGGTCAGTCTGGTTGAAGGCGAGAACCTTGTAAAGCTGATCACCACAGGCTCAAGCGGCGCCAATATCGACAAGTTGGAATTTGTGCAGGTTGGATTGGCGGAAAACGTTGCTCCAACGGTGAATGATGGTTTGTTGGATCAGGTGGCGCCTGAAGACAGTGCCTTCTCCTATTCAATTCCTGCTTCGTCTTTCGATGATGTAGATGGTGACTCCCTGAGTTATTCCGCGACTCTTGCCGACGGTTCACTGCTACCCGCCTGGTTGAGTTTTGATGGGCAAGCCTTCAGTGGCGTGCCCACCAATGAAGAGGTGGGGGCTCTTGATGTTCTGGTGACAGCCTCCGATGGCCAAGCAACAGCAGAGAGCGTATTCCAGATAACGGTAACCAATACGAATGATGCGCCTGTTATCAACCAGAGCTTGGCGGATGTCTCCGCCTCTGAAGACAAGCCGCTTAGCATCGCGATTCCCGCCGACAGCTTCATGGACGTGGATGCGGGGGACAGTTTGACCTACACGGCTACCTTGGCTGATGGTTCATCCTTGCCCACATGGTTGAGTTTTGACAGTAGCACGCGAAGCTTTAGCGGTACGCCAGGGTCAGCGGATGTCGGTACCTTGGACATCCTGGTAACGGCAACGGATCTTTCCGGTGCTGCTGTAAGCGATCAGTTTGCAGTGACTGTCGATAGCGCTATTGACGATAGCTATGCCCAAATGACGATCCAGGCGGAGGATGGGGAACTTAACAACCATGTGGTGGACACCACCCATAACGGATATGAGGGCAGTGGCTTTGTCGACATGGTCGGTGAAGGTGAGCTTGGCTATCGGTTCATGGCGAGTGCGGGAACATACCAGTTGGCTGTCCGCTACGCCTTGGATAGCTCCGGAAG
>NZ_SJDL01000051.1 GCF_004327985.1 Marinobacter halodurans | reverse complement strand
TGCCGTTCGGCTAGTAGTTCCCCTTACCGGGCCCACAGGGGACTTGCACCCCCAAGTCATCCGGCCAGCACCACCTGTACCAGAACAGCGCCCGTCAAGGCGCTACGCGCCATGCCTGGCGCACCAACAAAAAACCCCGCTTGGCCGCCTGGCCAACCGGGGTCTGTCGTGATGGGGAGCGGGGTGAGCCCGCCTCCCAGCCGGTAGGCGCCGATCAGGCGGCGTTGTCTTCTTCATCCGGCGCAGAATTGCGGATGAGGAAATCGAAGGCGCTCAGGGCGGCCTTGGACCCTTCACCCATGGAAATCACAATCTGCTTGTACGGCACCGTGGTCGCATCGCCGGCGGCAAAGACGCCCGGAATCGAGGTTTCCGCCCGGTCGTTGACGATGATCTCGCCATGTTGGCTCAGCTCGATGTCGCCCTTGAGCCACTCGGTATTGGGCACCAGGCCGATCTGGACGAACACGCCTTCCAGCGAGATGTGATGGTTCTCACCGGTGTTGCGGTCGGTGTAGTTCAGGCCATTCACCTTGCCATTCTCGCCGGTAACCTCGGTGGTCTGGCCGGAGGTGATGATCTCGACGTTCTTCAGGCTACGCAGCTTCTTCTGCAACACGTCGTCCGCGCGCATGTCAGCGGCGAACTCAATCAGCGTGACGTGCCCGACAATGCCGGCCAGGTCGATGGCCGCTTCCACACCGGAGTTGCCGCCACCGATCACCGCCACGCGCTTGCCCTTGAACAGCGGGCCGTCGCAGTGCGGGCAGTAGGCCACGCCCTTGTTGCGGTATTCTTCCTCGCCGGGAACGCCCATCTGCCGCCAGCGGGCACCGGTGGACAGGATCACGCTGCGGGCCTTGAGCGAGCCGCCGTTGGCCAGCCGCACCTCGTGCAGGCCGCCTTTTTGTGCCGCCGGGATCAGTTTCTCGGCGCGCTGCATGTTCATGATGTCCACGTCGTATTCCTTGACGTGCTGCTCCATGGCCGACACCAGTTTGGGCCCTTCGGTATAGGTCACGGAAATCAGGTTCTCGATGCCCATCGTGTCAGCCACCTGACCGCCGAAGCGCTCGGCCGCAATACCGGTGGAAATGCCCTTGCGCGCCGCGTAAATGGCTGCGGAGGAGCCGGCCGGCCCGCCACCGATCACCAGCACCTCGAACGGGTCCTTCTGGTTGATCTTCTCGGCTTCCTTCTCGTCGGACCTGGTGTCCAGGCGCGCCACGATCTCTTCCAGCGTCATACGGCCCTGGCCCCAGGACTCGCCGTTGAGGTAGACGCTGGGCACCGCCATGACTTCACGCTGCTCGACTTCGTCCTGGAACAGCGCACCGTCGATGGCCGTATGCCGGATCTTCGGGTTCAGCACGCTCATCAGGTTCAGGGCCTGGACCACGTCGGGGCAGTTCTGGCACGACAGGGAGAAATAGGTCTCGAACTCAAACTCGCCGTCCAGGCACCGGATCTGCTCGATCACCTCCTCGGAGGCCTTCGACGGGTGACCGCCCACCTGCAACAGCGCCAGCACCAGCGACGTGAATTCATGCCCCATGGGGATACCGGCAAAGCGGACGCCAATGTCGGTGCCAACGCGGTTGATGGCAAAGGATGGGCGGCGCACGTCGGCATCCGCGTCGTCACGAAGGCTGATATTGTCGGACAGCGCGTCGATCTCCTGCAGCAGTTCCAGCAGCTCCCTGGATTTGGCCCCGTCGTCCAGGGTGGCAACCAGCTCGACCGGCTCCCGGACGTTGGCCAGATACCCTTTCAATTGCTCCTTCAGATTGGCATCCAACATCGTGTGTATTTCCCCTCGTATTAACGTGAAACTCGTGAATTGAACTCAGTGAGAATTCGTTTCAAATCTGGGTACAACGATACGGTCGCGGGCGAGAACGCTCAAATTAATTGACCCAAAAACTTTAATAGCAAATCGCTATATAAACCGGTTTTTTGCGCCCTGCAGAAATGAGAAAGGCCCGCAGAGCGGGCCTTCCAGTCAGTTTCACCGAGTCGGGGAAACTTAGATCTTGCCGACCAGGTCCAGGGACGGAGCCAGGGTCTCTTCGCCTTCTTTCCACTTGGCCGGGCAGACTTCGCCCGGATGGTTGCGGACGTACTGGGCCGCCTTGACCTTGCGCAGCAGGTCGTCGGCGTCACGGCCGATGCCTTCGGCAGTGATTTCAACCGCCTGGATGATGCCGTCCGGATCGATCAGGAACGTGGCGCGGTCCGCCAGGCCCTGGCCTTCACGCATCACGCCGAAGTTGTTGGTGATGGTGCCGGTCTGGTCGCCCACCATGTAGTAGTTGATCTTGCCGATGGTCTCGGACGTATCGTGCCAGGCCTTGTGGGTGAAGTGGGTGTCGGTGGACACGGAGAACACTTCAACGCCCAGCTTCTGCAGCTCTTCGTACTTGTCAGCCACATCGCCCAGCTCGGTCGGGCACACGAAGGTGAAGTCGGCCGGGTAGAAGAAGAAGATCGCCCACTTGCCCTTCACGTCCGCTTCAGAAATCTCGACGAACTCGCCCTGTTTGAAGGCGGTTGCGTTAAACGGTTTGATTTCGCTGTTAACAATACCCATGTGAAATGACTCCTTGAAAAGTGATTGGAATGCGTAAGGTAACGGCAAGCCGCCACCGATTTAAATTGATTATTCTAAAACAACCTATAGACCCGCCCTATATAACAGAAAAAACTTTAGGCTTGTCATGATTTTACGCAAGAAACGGAATTTCTTTAAGAATCCGTATCCTGGCACGGATCACGCTGCTTACACCGTGAACAACTGACTCCGGGCGTAGTGCCCAGGATGAGCCGGGACTGTTGCAACTCCACTACACTGACGCCTTTCCCGACGCTGCAGTGGAGCCCGGCCATGACCCGATCCGTACTCATCGTTGGCGGCACGTCCGTCGACACCATCATCCACCTGGATCAGTTCCCGACCCCGACGGCCCAGACCCTGTGGCCCCGGGCCAGCTATCGGGCGCTGGGCAGCACCGGTGCCGGCAAGGCGCTCAACCTGGCGGCGCTGGGCGACACCGTGACCCTGCACACCCTGCTGGGCGAGGATAACGAGGCCCGCTTCGTCCGTGAACAGCTCGCCCACGAGCACATTCACCTGCTGACCACCATCACCCCCGAACCCACCGAGCAGCACGTCAACCTGATGGACGCCCAAGGTGACCGCATCTCCTTTTTCGTGCAACCGCCCCCGGAGCCTTCCGATGTGGACTGGGAGGCGGTCCGCGTTGCGATGGAACACAGCGATGTGGTGGTGATCAACATCCTGGCCTATACCCGCCCCGCCCTGGCGCTGGCGAAGGAGATGGGCAAGCCGGTCTGGATCGACCTGCACGACTACGACGGCCAGGATACCTACCACCAGCCCTTCATCGAGGCGGCCGATGTGCTCTTCCTGTCCAGCGACCGGTTACCGGACTACCGCCCGGTCATGGAAGCGCTGGTCGGATCCGGCAAGCAGTTCGTGGTCTGCACCCACGGCCGGCACGGGGCAACCCTGCTGGATCGCCACGGCCAGTGGCTGGAACAGCCGGTCTTCGGGGTGGACACCGTCCTGGACACCAACGGGGCGGGCGATGCTTTCTTCAGCGGCTTCCTGTATGGCTATGGACGCCATGCCAGTCTGGCCGACTGCCTGAAACTCGCCGCTGCGGGCGGCGCCCTGTGTGTCGGATCGGACAGGCTGGCCGCACCGGGCATGAACCCAGCACAGCTGGTACAGCAGGCCGGCCTGCCGCTCTAGTGTCCCCGGCCGCTGTCATTCTTGACGGGAATCAAGGTACCCCCCAACCGCGCCACCTAAAGTGGACTTTAAAGGGGTTCCATCATTTTTCTTTCCACTCAGGAGTGACGAGCATGATCAATCCCAAACAACGAAGGCTGCCTGCGATGGGGTTCGCCGCAGCCCTGGTCTTTTCCGGGCTTGCATGGGGCCACGGCTACGATAGAGACGACATGCCAGGCTGGGGCTATGGCGGCGGCATGATGGGCGGTCCCGGCATGATGGGAGGCTCCGGCATGATGGGAGGCTCCGGCATGATGGGAGGCCCAGGTATGATGGGCGGCCCTGGCATGATGTACGGCGCGCCGGGCGGCTATGGAGATTGGAGCAATCTTTCGGACAAACAGCGGGAGTCGATTCACCGGATAGAACGCGATTTCCAGGACCATCAATGGAAACGCATGGAAAGTGTCCGCCAGGAGCGCTACAACATGATGCGCGCCTACACGGCCGAGAAAGTCGATAAGAAGGCCATTCTTGAAGCCCAGAAACGTATCAACGACCTGCAGTTGGAAATGCTGGAGGAGTCGCTGGATACGCGCGAGAAAATCCGCAACCAGCTCCAGCAGGGCCAATAACGCGTTCGCGGGAGGCAGCCGATGTCCTGACGGCCGGTGGGCCGCCAGGACGCAATGGCCGCCCCCTTTACAAGATCTGACACCGGAACAGGAACTAAAACGCTATACTTGCGTGAGTCCTTCATTTTCCGGGCATGGACAGCCCGGCAATCGTCAGGCCACGCTCATGCGCCCATTCCTGTTGGCAAGCCTGCTCCTGCTGGCCCTGCCCTCACTCGCCGACACCCAGCGGGTGGTGGTCGGCGTGAACAACGCGCCGCCTTACCGCATCGTCGACGGCAACCGGTTCGGGGGGCTGTATATCGATATCTTCAATGAGATCGGCCGGCAACTGCACTGGGACATCGTCTATAAGGAAGCGCCTTTTCGACGCGTGCTCTGGATGATGGAAAACGGTCAGGCCGACTTCATGCTGGGACCGCTCAAGACGGATGAGCGGGACGCGTACATGGACTTCGTGGTCCAGGCGTTTCCGGCGGAGCGTCGCCTGTTCTTCTTCCGCGACCCGGAAAACCGGATCACGAGCTACGACGACCTGCAGGGCAGGACCATCGGCGTATTGCGCGGAAGCAGCTACTTCCCGCGTTTTGACAGCGACGACACCCTGAACAAGGTGACCGCCACCCGTTACGAAAACCTGATGCGCATGCTGGAGCAGCGCCACGTGGACGTGGTGATTGCGCCGGAACTGGTGGGGCTCTATACCGTTGAGCACTTCGATATCGACGTCGGCGTGTCCCCTTACACGGTCGAGGGCAAAGCATCCTGGATTGCCATTTCCCGCCAATCACCGCTGGTGCTGCAAGCCGATGCCGTTCGCGATGCCATGGCGCAGCTCAGCAAGACGCCCCGCTACCATAACCTGATCCGGAAATACCGCGCGGGCGTCACCGACGAGCCCGCTATGCTCCAGGTCAGTAACCACCCGACCGTCCGGAGATAACCCCCTTTCCGCGGCGGTCCGTAAGGCGCCCGACCGGCGCCCCCAGCGGAACGGCTTGATGCGCGCCATTGAGCGGCTAACCTTTCAGGTACAGTTCCAACCATCGGGCGGGCCCGGACGCTTCCCCGCCTGTCTCCGTGACGGCACTAAAGAGAGGATCTCAACCCATGTTGTCGCAAACCCTCAATCGTATTTCTGTCGGTAAAAAGCTCGTCGCCGGTTTCTTTATCCTGGTCATCCTCACCATCGTCATCTCCGTGACCGGCGCCCTGGCGTTGGAAAGCTACGCCCATCGTGCCCGCATCGTGGCCGGAGTGGGCGACATCAAGGCCGCCCTGATGGATGCCCGTAACAATGAGCGCGGCTTCCAACTTCGCCGCGAGTCTCACTTTATGGAGGCCGCCGGCAAGAGCGCGCGGGAGGCCGCCGGTATCGCCCGGAATCTCCGTTCAAAACTGGTGGTGCCCGACGATCAAGAGCGTGTCGACCTGATTATCGACAACGCCGGCCGCTATGAAGAACTGTTGAAGGACTACAAAAAGGCCCTGGGCACCTTTGGCAGCGACGCCAGTGCCATCGAGTCCCAGTTGAGCGATACCGCCGCAGAAGCCATCAACACCGCCATGGATCTGCGTCAGGTCCAGCTCGAGCATATGGACGAGGATTACGACAGCGCCCTGACCACCATCGTTGCCACATCGATCCTGGCGGCGATTGCCGCCTCGCTGCTGGGCTGGACCATGACCCGCTCCATCACCCGCCCCATCCGGGAAACCCTGGCCATTGCCGACGCCGTGGCCGACGGCAACCTGACCGTCGACACCAGCAGCGAACGCGGCGACGAATTCGGGCAACTCCTCAACACCTTCGGGCGGATGGTGCGCAGCCTGCGCAAGCTGATCCGGGAAATCGACAGCGGTGCCGCCAGCATCGGCTCGGCCGCCGAAGAGCTGTCGACGGTCACCCAGCAGACCAGCGCCGCCGTGGAAAGCCAGCGTGACAAGACCGACCAGGTGGCCACCGCCATGAACCAGATGGCCGCAACCGTCAGCGAAGTGGCCCGCAGCGCCGAGTCCGCCTTCGAGACCGCCAAGACCGCCAACGACAAATCGGCCCACGGCGACCACGCCGTCCGGGAGACCCTGGAAAACGTCGCCGACCTGAAAAGCCAGATCGACAACGTCATGGAGGAAATGCTGGGCCTGCAGTCCGAGACCCAGAACATCGCCACCATCCTGGACGTCATCAAGGCCGTGGCCGAACAGACCAACCTGCTGGCCCTGAATGCCGCCATCGAGGCCGCCCGGGCCGGCGAGCATGGCCGCGGGTTTGCCGTGGTGGCCGACGAGGTGCGGTCGCTGGCCCGGCGTGCCCAGGACTCCGCCACCGAGATCGAAACCCTGATCACCAACCTGGTCAACAGCGCAGACACCTCAAAAACCAGCATGGAACGCGGGACCGAACTGGCCGGGCAGACCCTCGCCCGGGCGGAGTCCACCCGGGACACCATCCGCGACGTGGTGCAGTCGGTTGAAGACATCCGCCAATACAATAACCAGATCGCCACCGCCGCCGAGGAACAGGCCTCGGTGGCCGAAGACATCAACCGCAACGTCACTGAAATCCGGGAGGACGGCGAGCAGACCGCCAACGCCACCCAGCAGGTCTCGTCCTCCAGCAACGAACTGGCCCGCCTGGCGGAAAACCTGACCCGCCAGATTGCCCGCTTCCAGGTCTGAAACCGGTATCGAGAACGCCACTACCGCTCCCCCGGTAGTGGCTTTTCCTTACGTGAAAAAGGGGCCTTCTTCGGGTTTCTACGAATGGCATTTTTCACTCGGACCCATCACGATTTTCGATCCTCCCCGAATCATCAAAAACCCCGCAACTTACTAAAATAAAAGAAGATAAGTGTTTCTAGGTATACCCAGAAAAAACTTCGGGACCTATCATATTGTCATCCTAGAGCAATCCTCCAAACCTGATCCGAAAGGAGACAATCTGATGAAAAAAGCAATGGGTTTCTACAGCAAGTGGAAAAAGAAAAGAGACTTCGCCTTCATGGTGAGCCGCATGGACGACCGTCTGCTGAAAGACGTGGGTTACTCCCGTGAGCAGGCCGAATTCCGTCTGAGCCAGCCGTTCTGGAAGTTCGACTGAGACGACGCCGGCCGCAGGGCCAGAAAGCCTTTCGTGAGGATCACGAAAGCACCGTCCCCGCCGGTAGATCGCAGTGTGCCGCATAAGCCACTGGATTCCGGGGACACACCAGACCCACGACACCACACACAACGGGTCTGTCACCATACCGGCAACCGCAAAGAATAACGGGGTAGGTCGAGCAGTCATGCTTTACCTGCCCCGATATAACGCCGTCCCCTCTCGCCAACACCTCAAGACTTCAAAACCCGGTAATCCGGGCAAACCCTGCCGGCATAACGACGTCACGACGTGAGACGATCCAGCCGCAACCGCTCGCGCTCGTCAAACAGGCGACGGCTGCCCCAGGCCACCGCCATCACCGAACCAAAGCCCGAGCCCACCGTGATCGCGAACATCACCATGATCTGGTATTTCACCGCGACACCCGGCGGACTGCCCGCCAGGATCTGGCCCGTCATCATTCCCGGCAGGCTGACGATACCGGCCGCCGCCATGGCATTGATCGACGGCATCATGCCGCTGCGCATGGCGTCCCGGCGGATGTCTCCCACGGCCTGCCGCCACGTCTGACCCAGCATCAGGCGGGACTCGATCACCGCCCGCTGGCGCCAGACGGCCTCCGTCAACCGATCCAGACTCAGGGCAATACCGGTCATGGCGTTGCCCAGGATCATACCCAGCAACGGGATCGCGTACTGGGGCTCGTACCAGGGCCGGGGCCCGATCACCACCGCCAGCAGGAACACGGTCACGGTAAACGACGACACGAACATGGCGCCGGTTCCCAGGCCGAACGCCCACGGCCCCCGCAAACGGCGGCCCTGGCGCGCCATGACCTCACGGCCCGCCACCAGCAGCATCACCAGCGCCATCAGCAGTACCCAGACCGGGCTGCCCACCGCAAACAGCGCCTCCAGCACCAGGCCGATCAACGACAACTGCACCACGGTCCGCACCGCGGCAACCAGCAGGCTGCGGGTCATCCCGAGCCGCCCCAGATGGATCGTGACAGCCAGCAACAGGACCAGGCCCGCCGTCAGCGCCAGCTTCCACCAGGCCAGGTCAATCACATTCACGAACGACCTCCATCCCATGATCCACCAGCCGGACATGACGCCGCGCCACGCGGGCAATCTGCTCCGCATCGTGGGCGACCCAGAGCACCGCCATGCGCCGCGCCTCGATCCGATCGAGCAGCCAGCGCTCGGTGGCCCGTGCCCGCTCGGCGTCGAGGTTGCTGGTGGGCTCATCCAGCAGTAACACGCCGGGTTCGAGCACCATCGCCCTCAACAGGGCAAGCCGCTGCCGCTCCCCGGTGGACAGACGGCTCACCGACCAGCCCGCCACCTCCGGCCCGAACCCCAGGGCGGCCAGGTCGTCTTCCGGCAGGTCGCCGTCGAAATGTCCGGCGACCGTATCGAACCACCACTGGCTGTCCGCCGGCACCATCACCACGCGGCGGCGCCACTGGTGGGCCGGCATCGATGACTGCGCTTCCCCGGCCAGCCGGATCGCTCCCTGGTGGGCCTCGATATCCGCCACGGCACGCAACAACCGGCTCTTGCCGACGCCCGACGGGCCGGACAGGCAAACCACCTCGCCCGGGGCCACACTGAACGACACCGCGTTCAGCGCACCGACGGCCACATTCTCCAGGGCCAGACTGCCCGGCGTTTCTTCCATAACAACAGGACGACTTCTTGTGAAGGGAATCCGAAGCAGTGTAGCCAATAAAAGCCCCGCGTGAAGAGCGGGCGCCCCGGATCACGCGTTCCAGGGTGCCATGATGCCAAGGGCATAGGGCCGAACGGTGACGGCGTCACGGAAAGTCACCCCGGGGGATGACGTCAGCGGTTGAAGTGGTATTATTCCGTCGGTTAGCGTAGGCACAAACACACCGGCGCCCTGCCCTCCAGGCCGCCAGACCCGATGTGCCGGGATAGCTCAGCAGGTAGAGCAGGGCATTCGTAATGCTCAGGTCGCAGGTTCGACTCCTGTTCCCGGCACCATTTCATGGCATGCCATGCTGTGAATCAGGGTCTACTGGGTGCGACTCGCACGGGTAGTGACCCTGAACGGACATCAAGCCTCGTGTTGACCGGCAGATACACGACCTGACGCCTTCCAACGAACACCTCTGCCCCCTGAAACCCTACGCGACGCGCGACCGGAACTCCGAGGCTGCGGAGGAAATCAGTCTGGCCCCATAGGCGCCAACGACGACGCCAGAGACACGGTTCAACGCCTGGTAGTTGCGTAGATAAGCGGTCTGGATGGCATGGCGCGAAAACAGCAGCGCAATGGACGAATGCCAGACTGCCGAATTGGCGAAGACAAGCAGGACCGACAACGCCATCAACGGAAGGCCCGGGTCCTGGGGAAGAACGGTAGCAAAGATGCTGCCGTAGAACAGGGCAATCTTGGGATTCAGGACGCTGGTCATAAAGCCCGCCCGAAACGCAGCCGGTGCGCTGAGCACGGACGCCTCCGTAACGGTGCCCTGGCGATCAGAGCGCCAAAGCCTGAAGGCCAGGTAAAGCAGATAGAGGCCACCAGCAACCTGAACCGCTTCCCTGAAAACCGCATGCGAGGTGAAGACGACTCCGACCCCGGTAATGGCCAGAGTGGCCCAGCCCAGCGTGGCCGCCGTCATACCAGCAACCGCGGAAAAGGCTGCCACACGACTGCCACTGGCGGCCAATTGCCCGACGAGAACAAAGTTGAATCCCGGGATCACGAGAACCGCCCAGTGAAGAACCGCAATGGCCAGCAGGGAAGTAAGCATCTGGGTATCCTTCAGTTGGAATTTTGGAATTGATGAGAGTGGTCAACACCCTTGACCAACCGGTGCCATCCAACCGGCACAGGCCTGCCAGCTCACCGGAGGGGAATCGTGAGCTGGCCCGGTGTCATGAATGGCAGCTTCTTTAACGGGCGCTGCCCCTACCCCGTCCTGGTTCCAGCCCGGGTTGGAAGATCCGGCCAGGGCCCAAACCCTTGTGCATAGACGGCATATCGCCGCGGCAGGTTCGACCCTACCGTCCGCGCTCAACCCACGGCCCGGCTGGGTCGGTCCGCAGCCAGTTCCAACAGGTAGCGAGGCTTTCCGTCCGCGTTCCTGATACCGAAGACTTTTCCAAACGGTAAGCTCGTCAGCGGCAGACACACCTGCGCTTCCTGCGGCAACTCTCCCAGGGCGCGCTCCGCATCGTCCACCAGCCAATACAACTCCAGATTGCTACCGCCGGCCATAGGTGCGTCGCTGGCGATCGCGAAATGGTCGAACTGGACAAAGGTCGGGTGATGCCGCTGAACCTCAAGCCCGACGACCTCAGTGTAGAACCGCGTGGCCGCCTCAATGTCACTGACATACTCCACCAGAAAGCCGAAGCGTGGTTTAACGCTCATTTGAATGCCCTCGCTGATCGGAAGGTTGCTGAAGCCGGGAAGCCGAAAGGAGCCTCCCAAGTTTCCTTGAAGCGTAAAACGACTTCAGCGATCCGTATTGAACGAATTGGACAATCGCCGTTCCAGGGCTGGTCGACTGACCTCGACAATACGGTAGCGCCTCTCCAGGAACGGGACAGGCGTCGCGTGGGCAAACTCACGAAAGTCGCGGATCAGGTGAGGCTGGTCCGCATACCCCGCCTCCAGGGCGATCCATGGGACATCCCCGGCACCGTGCTGCTGCATCAGGAGCAGCGCATGATTGAATCGCACGATGCGGCACAGGCGTTTGGGCGGAACGCCCACATACTGGTTGAAGGCACGATCCAGGGTTCGGTACCCCAAGCCCAGCTCACGACTCAGGGCATCGATCGAAACCCGGCCTTGCGAGGCATAGATTCGCCCGACAGCATGCCGCACGTACGCCGCCCGCGTTTCCGCTTCCGCGCCAGTCGCGCGAAGCCGCCGCAGTAACAACGCCTCGGCGGCGGCCACCCGTTGTTCCGGGGTGATCGCATCGAACACACGCCCCTCAAGCTCATCGGCCAGTCTGGCCGGAGCATCCTCCAGGGCAAGGTTGCCCTGCACGAGTTCCAACATGGGAATCTGGAGAAACGGGTACAAACCGCCCGCCCGGAACCGGATAGCGAAGATGTCTTCACCGCCCTCCTGCTCGATGAAGACCCCGGTGGCGCGCAAACCAGCGACGTGACTGCCCGCCACACGCTCTCCACGCTCGGCATCGGCATGCTGGAAACGACGGTAGGCCCCGCCAAAGCTGAGTATGAGCTGGGTTGTTCCATCCGGCAGCAGGATCTCCCGGGAAGTGGCTCCGGTGCGCTCACCGGACCGCGCCACCCAGAAACATTCCACGAAGGGAGCGAGCGCCGCCGACGGCGCAAATTCACGGTATATCGTCACTTCAGAGCCACCCTGAGTGCCTTACGCGGCCCGTGATCATTGTCCAGGCCATACGCCGTATGCTGAGGCCAATTTGCGTGTTATGCATTATAGAAAATTTTATATAGACGCAAACAGTCCACTCATATCCCCTTGGATCACTCCAGGGCACTGCAAGTACGAATGACGAGTGACGTTGAATGGCTTGCCGCGGGGACAACGCCCATCAGGCAGCAGACTCCGTCAGCAACGGGTACAACAGCATGTCCATATAATGCGCGGCGGCATGGAGGCTTTCGGAGCTGTAGAGCGTGCCCTCGCCGTCCAGTTCGATCCGGTAGACGGTGTGCTTTGGTGAGAGCTGCTCTTTGATCAGTCGGACAAATGAGTAGTCTTGCAGAATGTCCTGCATACGGCACCTATTCCGGGGGCTGAAAAACCAACCATCCCTGGCTTTCCAGTGCGACGCTATCCGGCGCCGGGTTGGCTCCAGCCGACAGGAGAATCGCCGGAGCAGGTGCATTAAAGCGCCCCTGGATGACAGTCGTATGAAACGGGTTGCCGATCCGGATGATTCCGGAGTGGTGCTACACCAGGGCGGGCGGGTCGGCGCTGACCTTTCTGGAGGAGGCCGCACGGAGCCGGCGGCGGGCTTCTGCGAAGAACGGTCGCAGCAGCATGTCGAAATACTGAACGGCGGTGTGGTGGTTGTCGAAGCTGTACAGCGTGCCTTCGCCTTCGACTTCTATTCGGTAAACCGTGTGTTGCGGGGTAAGTTCTTCTTTGACGAGCCTGACGAATTCATGATCTTGCAGAACATGCTGCATAGGGCACCTTATTGTTGTTGACTGAAAAACCGCACCCTCCTTGGTCTTTCAGTTCGATGCTGTCCAGCACCACGCAAAAGCTTACGGACTGGGCCAACGAAATACCAGAGGATGGATACTCAGGCCGCCAAAGGCGACATATCCGATAACAATCCTGCTTTAACGGCCTGGAGACCGGCTGGTCCGGTCGGCATCAGACCTGCCCCACCTCGTGGTAGGTGGACACCCGGTTCAGCCAGCCGGCCAGCAACCGTTTTTTCTCGACGGCGCTGGGCGCATTGTTGGCCCGCTGTTTCAGCACATCGGCGGCGGCGACGCGGAAGCGCTCCAGGGCGGTGCCCTGGTCGATGTCCCCCATGCGCATGAGCACCTGGCGCAGGCCCCACCCCTGACCGTGATAGGCCTCGCGGTCGGCCAGCCCTTCCCCCTTGAAGTTGACGTAGTCGATCAGCGCGTAGACGCCGCCCAGCGTGCTGCGCAGTTTGTCCATGCGCTCGCGCATGGCCGGTCGGTCGGCCTTGGGGGTCGCGGCGAGGATTTCGTCCAGTGAATCCTGGGTCCGCTCGTACATGAAGCGGGCCTGGATGTGCCGGGTCTCGTCCAGGAACCAGCGCAGGAACTCGACCTGTGGCCCGTGCTGGTGCATCAGGAAGGTCTCACGGTCCGGCCAGGGCGCGTCGAGCGGGCTCATGTTGGCGAGCCACTCCGGCAGGCCGACGGACTCCGACGCCATGTAGTGCACCAACTGCGGAAAGCTCTCGGCGTACGGCTCCTCGACGCCCTTCGGGTACCACTTGAAGTGGCCGATACCGAGGGACGGAAAATCATCACCCTCGCTCCAGTGCACCAGACAGTCGGTGTCGCCGGCGCATTCGTTCTGGAAGATCCTGCCGGCGATCCACGAGAGCTGCCGGTCGGACAGATCCAGCGGCACGTCGGGTTTGGCCAGGGAGGCCCCCAGGACGGTCAGGGTCACGGTGAGTAGAAGTAAGGTGAAAAGAGAGCGAAAACGTCTCACAAGGTTGATCCACAAGCGCCAATTGAATGGGGCCCAGCATACCCGAGAGACGCTCCGGAATCGGCTTATCGATTTGTCATTATAGGCCGCCGCTGTAGGTCGTTGTGGCTGTTCGAAAAGCAGGATCAGCAGCCCTTCGATCCCGACAGGATCGACCTGCTAACGCGCCTTTTCCGCCGCGGTCGACGAACCGTTCATTGCACATCATTAACCATGACCGGTAGACGGTGTGCCGCTACAGCGCTTTCCGCTCCCGTTCGTACTCGTCGTAGTCCTTGCTGTAGCGATCCATGCAGCGCTCGTAGGCACCCGGCGGCAGGGTGCCGCACTCCCGCTCGCCCGTGCTCTGCATGGATTCGTACATACCACGGTTCGAGCACCCTGCGGATGCCAGTATGAACAGCACCACCACCATGAAACGCATCATGTCATCGCACCTTATGCAGGTCGGCCCCTTCCAGGTGCCAACGCCGTTGGGCTTCCGTAGAACCGGGCACGTCGTTCACACGGCGCACCACGTAGTAACCTTCAAAGTGTTGCCAGCGCCCGTCGGCCAACTCGGACCGGATGCTGACCGGGACCCTGGCATAGATGGACCCCGCCGCGCCCTCCGGGCGGGGCTCGCCGGTGATCTCCACCGTTACTCGCACGGTCCGGGCAAAGCCGCTGACGAAGTCGTCGTAGGCCTGCCCCGGTGGGCCGGATTCGCCCCACTGGGCGTAGGCCGTATCAAAGTCGCCGGCGTCGATGGCCGCGTAGTAGCGCCGGACCACATTGACGGCGCCCTTCACGCTGCGATCGATCGGCGCTTCGGCGGCCGGCCCGCCTGCCGCAGGGGCGTCCCGGGACACTGGGCCGGTTGGTTGCCCGCTACAGGCCACCAGCCCGATCATGGCGAACAGCAACGCGCCCTGTTTGAGCATATGCCCACTCCACTTCAGCCCGCGTTGGGTGTCGGGGCGCCCCTCAGGCGGGTTGCCCCAATTCGTCATCGATGGCCATGGCGGCCTTCAGGGCGGGCCGCTCGGACAGCCGGGCGCCGTATGCCTCGAATTCCGCCCGCTTGGGCAACGAGCCGAACTGCATGCCCCACATGATCTGGGATCCCACGTAGACGTCCGCCGCGGTGAACCGGTCACCGGCGATATACGGCGAAGCCGCAACCGCACCCGCCAGCGTGTCCACGGCCTGCTCATAGTTGCCGTAGCCCACCATCCGTTGCTGCTCATCGGCCACCTTGACACCCAGCACCCGATCGATCACCGCCGACTCCAGCGGCCCGGCGGTGAAGAACAGCCAGCGATAATAGGCCGCCCGCCCGGAAGGTTCCGGCGCCAGGCCCGCCTCCGGAAACGCGTCCGCCAGGTAGGCGCAGATGGCCGCGCATTCGGTGACCACCTGCCCTTTGTGAACGATGGCCGGCACCTTGCCCATCGGGTTGATGGCAAGATACGCCTCGGACTTCATGGTGGTGTTGTACTCCATGATTTCCTGGCGGTAGGTCGCGCCGGTCTCCTCCAGCATCCAGCGCACGATACGGGCGCGGGACATGGGGTTGGTGTAGAAGATCAGGTCGCAGTCGGGGGATTCGGTCATCGGCATGGCACATTCACTCCGTTGAAGGTGATTGAAACCCTGACAGATTAGACGAGTTTGGAGCGCTGCGCGATGCCCCGTTCATACCCCATTCCCTGACGCAGGCGATACATCACACCGGAGCGTAAAACGCGGTTGCTTGGCGGTCGCCACCTGTGCCGCTTCCGCAGAGAGGCTGGGCCGCGCAGTTGGCAGGTCATCGGAGGTGTTATCGGTCTTCATGCGCGCCCTGCAACGGCCCCGTGTTCAATAATGGACCTCCACTGTCGATCGGCGGATTCAGGACAGCCGGACCAACCCGCTTGGTGTGCGCAGGTTTGCCACCAGGTAGCCCCCTTCGGACGGCGCGCAGCGGGCGAGGCTGACGGGGCCCTGGAACCCGATCGCATCGAGAAGTGCCTGAATCCATTCGGGTTGCGGATGGAACAGCTCCAGGCCCACCAGTTCGCACCCTGCGTCCGCCAGTTTTGCCGCCGGGTGGTCATCGGAGCCCCACTCGATCAGCGCGGGCACGACGCCATCGAAGATCAGGTTTCCGTCGGGAGGAATCGAGATCAGCCACTCGAGGTTGCCCCGGGACATGGGTTCGATCCGGCCCAAACGATCGTCGGAGGCGCGGCCAGCTGCGAGGATATCGTTGGTGCGGGCCACCCAGGTTTGCAGCCGGGGCCGGGAATCGGCCGCCAGCGAGTCCAGCGCAAACCAGCGTGGACGCCCGGGGGGAGGTGCGGCCGGGTTGATGGCAATCACTTCCAGGTAGGTGGTTTCGCCCAGCCTGAGTAGCCGGTTATGGGTCCCCATGCGCGGATGCTCGCCACCACCCTGCAACGTGACGCCGAGTCTGGCATTCACGTAGTCCACGCCCGTGTCGAGATCGGGCGCGGTGACGACAAGATGATCGATGATGCTGGCTGTCATTGCAGGTCACCGTCGATGAAAGCCCCGGCTGCATGGCATCCGGGAAGCAAGGCCCCCAATTGACAGTGTAGCTTCCGGGCATGGGGACGCCATGGAAAAGCGGCCGGGGAAAGACGTCAGACGGACGTCTCCGGCACCCCTTTCCAGCGCCTGCTGCGGTCCTGCACGGCGGCGTGGGACGTGATCCGGTGATTGTCCGCATCCCACAGGTTGTTCCGGAGAGCCGCCGGAATATCACGCAGGTAAATCCGCTTTACGCCCGTGAAATGGTGCGCATAGGTACGGTGGCATTCCGCCAGCCGGTAATTGGGAATGGACGCCGACAGGTGGTGAATGTGGTGGTAGGCGATGTCCGCGGTGAACCAGTTCAGCCAGCCGGGCAATACCAGGAAGCTGGTGCCCTCGACCGCGGCCCGGTTGTAGTCCCAGTGGGCCTCATCCACTGCCCAGGCATCCTCGAAGTTATGCTGGACGGTAAACAGGATGATACCCCCGGCACCGGCCAGGGACAGGCTGGTCAGGTAAATGGCAAAGAAGGCAAGCGGGCCCACCGCCAGGCTCATGCCGGCCCAGAGGCTGAGCAGGACCAGGTTGTTGCCGGTAATGTGCCGGTACTCTTTCCAGTTCTTCCAGTAACGCGGCTGGAAGTCCGCCGCGAGGCTTCGCAGGGAGCGCTGCGGTTCGCGCCACTTGCCTTTCAGCAGGTGGCTGGCCAGCGCCAGACTGCCCTTGATCCAGGTGAAACGCGGGTTGAAGATCAGGTACATGAATCCGCCCACCGGCGCCATGGCGATATGACGGGTGGCCCGATAGACGGTCTGTTGTCGGGGAGACAGCGCATTGAACTCATCGAGCGAAAGCGTGGCCAGCGGGCCGCGGTAGAGGTCCCAGTTGCCGTTGGTAGCGTGATGGTAGGCGTGATTGCGGGACCACACATACTGGGGCATGCCGCAGATGACACCCAGCACAAAGCCGGCCACCTTGTTATAACGGGGTGTGGCGAACAGCGAGTTGTGCCCGCACTCGTGCATCAGGACAAACACCCGCAGCAACAACAGGCAGATCACGGCGGTGCAGGCGGCCGTCAGCCAGAGGGACACGGTCAGGCTCTCAATGGCCAGGTACCAAGCCGTCAGATAGGGAATGAGGGTGGTGGACAGCTGAAATGCCGCAATGGCATCGCTCTTGGTGGAAAAACGCGCAACGATTTTTTTCTTATCGGCGGCAAGCGCCTCTGTTGTATTCATGACGGTCTACAGCTTGAAGAACCCCTGAAATCTCCTTCCGTAAGCACGCGCACAGACACGCACCGGCCGCCGAATCCTCCGGCAGCCCGCGATGAAAACTGCTGATGGGAGCCCTGACCCGATTCCTCCTGCAGGAACCCGACGCTATCATCACGTCCACGTCCCACCGGCACCATGCCATTATTTTTTCGATTTTCAGGCATTTACGAGGGCTCCGTTGCACGCGGAACGACCAAACTAACACTTCAAATGTAAAATAGATATAAAACGCAAAGAGTTTCAGGCAACAAATTGTTTCAGGCAGGCGGGTATTGACGGCCAGCCGAAGCTGACCGCCGGGGGTTCATACGGCTTCAATGAAAGCCACAACCGCGGATCAAACAGCGCGATTGCGAGCCCTGTATAAGGCTTCCTCGTGGACTCAGGCCCGGGTCAAAACCCCTGGCCCAGTAATCCCAGGATGCCGAGCACGATGAGGTAGAACGCCACGATGTAATTGAGCAGCCGTGGGAAGAACAGGATTGCCAGGCCGGCGCCCAGCGTGATCAGTGGTGCCGCTTCCAGATGGATTGTCATACCGAACTCCGTTTGGCAGGTGATGGGAGCCTCTGCGCGAACAGCCCTGTCGCGTTCTGCGACAAGTCGTCTATATCCACAACCCTACCAGACGCGAGCGGGTCCCCGGGTTACGATCACCTTGCCATCCGTTCAGCCTCGGTCCACCGAGCGGCCGCAGAACGCCTTCGGATCCAGGCGGCCGTCGTACATGGGCAGACCACCCTGCTCGATGAAATGGCCGTGTTCGCCACCGTGCCGGACACGGTCACCATCACCACCTGCCTGGGCCGGGACCGCTCCAGCGGCGCGCCGTTCAGCAAGCGTGAGATCCAGGCCCTGCACAACAACGAACGGACACTGAGCGCACTGGCGGAAAAGAACTGGCAGGATTTCCAGCCCGGGGACAGCCGTCCGCAACCTCCCGCCCCGCTGGGCGATCGGCTGCGGGAGGCGCTCCGGCGCCAGCACGACATCCGGCTGAGCCCGCGGCAGGCGGAGGTGGCGCTGTTCATATTGCGGGGGCATTCGTCCCTGTCGATAGGACTGCACCTGGACGTCAGCCCGCAGACCGTGAAGGTGTTCCGCCGCCAGCTCTATGCCAAGTGCGGCATCTCCTCCCAGGCGGAGCTGTTCGCCCTGTTGATGCCGCTGTTCGCCCGGCTGACGGACGAGACCTGATCAGGCATCCGTGCGGGGATTGCCAATGGCCGGCTGGACTTCAACGTCGGGGGTCCGGAACGGGAACAGTCCACCGCCCCGGCTCCTGACAGGCGCTGGAAAATGGGCTAAATTGCGTTGATCGATCACTCAGGAGTCTCAAGGATGAGAAACCACCGCAGCACCCTCATCCCCCTGGTTGTGCTGGTAACGCTGCTTGCCGGCTGCCAAGTACCGGCCACGGACACCCTCCGGCAACCCTTGACCATCCAGAGCCCGACCGGCGAGTCGATGCAGGTGATCCAGGTACTCAGGCCCAACTCGGATGGCAGCTACACGCTGGTGGCCCTTGAGCCGGAAAAGGAGGTGAAAGCATTCTACGAAAGGGCCTGTCAGGCGGAATATGGACCGGCATTCCATTATGTAGGGCCGGATGAAGGCGATACCGTCCTGTCCGAAGATGCCATCACCGGTTACGTGTGCGAAAGCGGCGAGCCGCTCGTTCCAGACCCATGAAGCGTCGCTGAACTACCCCACCGACGCCCGCTTGACTACATACATGCTGGCGTCCGCGTGGCGTAACAACTGGCCGGCATCCTCGCCGTCGTCGGGATAGATCGCCGCGCCGATACTCGTGGATACCGTCAGCAACTCATCCCCCAGGCGCATCGGTGCCGCCATCGCGTCACGGATCTTGCGGACCTGCGCCTCCACGGCACCGGCGTCGTGAAGCCCCGTGAGCAGGACGGTAAACTCGTCACCGCCCATGCGAGCCACCGTGTCCGACTCGCGGGTGCAGGCCTCCAGGCGCGCGGCCACCTCGCACAACACCCGGTCCCCGGCTTCGTGCCCCTTGCGGTCATTGATCTGCTTGAACCCGTTCAGGTCCAGGTACAACAGGGCCACTTTCTCCCTCGTCCGGCGCGCGGTCCGCAGTGCGGTTTCCAGCCGGTCGTAGAACAGGGTGCGGTTGGTCAGCCCCGTCAGCGGGTCGTGATGGGCCAGGTAGCGCAGGTTGTCCTCAGCCTGCTTGCGCTCCAGGGCCGTCGCCATCTGCATGGCCACGAACTGCAGCAGATCCAGGTCGTCGGTTGAGTAAGACGCGGCCGGCGATCGGTTTTCAATGATCACAAGCCCCAGGACCCGGTCCCGGGAGACCACCGGCACCCCCAGCCAGGCCGATTCGCCGGGCCGTGCGATACGATTCAGCCCCAGGCCCGGTCGTTGCCCGTCCCGCGTTGCCAGCAGTGCCTGTCCACTCCGGATGACGTTCGCCGCCGCAGAGTTCCCTGTCAGCGGCGCATCCACCCAGCATCCAACGTCGCCGTCAGTCAGGCGGGGATAGGACAGGACTTTGCGATCAGCATCGTACAGGGCGACATAGAGGTCATCCCCGTCCTGAAAGGTATCGAGAATGCGGCAAACGGCCTCGCACAGATCGCGGGCGTTATCGGCGGCGTGTGCCGCCTGCGATACCTGGTACAGGATGTCCCGCTTCTGGTCGGCCCGGCGCAAGGCGGTCACATCCCGGGCCACGGCAATGCGGACACGGTCTTCCTCATACCAGCGTGCGGACCACAGGATGTGGACGGCATCGCCGTCCTTGCGCACGTAACGGTTCTCGAAATCGATGTGCGGCTGGCCATCCATGACCCGCCGGGCGGCCGCCAGCGTCCGTGCCTGATCGTCCGGGTGGACATAGCCTGTAATCGGCGTGCCAAGCATCTCCTCCGCGGTGTAGCCCAATAACGTCTCACAAGCTTTGCTGACAAAGACGATGCACCCGTTTTCATCGACGACGAACACCGGGTCCGGCAGCAGGTGAATCAGCTTGTGGGATAACAGTTCAGGATCAACAGACATGCCAGCGCTTCAGTAACCCGAGGATAAACATCACGGTTCAGCATAATCCGTCTTCGCGGGAAACGGCAGTAACGAGAGGCAAAATGGTGAAAAACGTCAATACGGAGGAAAGCCATACAGAGGTGCGGGCAACCGCGGAGAGGACCTCATTGGCGGAGTGATCCGGCCGTCCCGGAATCGCTCGCCAACGCGGTTCATCACCCGGCAGCCGCTGGCCGGGATGTGGTCTGTTACTCGTGCACGTCCATAAACCGACGCGCCCATTCAACGTTCTCGTCGACGGTGGAATAGCGCGTGGACAGTTCACTGGCGGACAGCTTGCCTTCGGCAATGCCCCGCTGCTCACGCAGGCAGTCGTAGGTGGCCTTGATGGCGGCGAAGTAGGCGGCGTGGCCGTTGACGACGATGCGCACGCCGTTATCCGCCAGGCGATCGCGATCGCTCAGTTCGGGGTTGTCGTAGGTGACCAGCATCAGCGGCACATCCACATGCTGGCTGATGGCTTCCAGATGCGCGAAATCGCGAATCCCTACCATACAGATGCCGTCGACGCCGACGGCCTCGTAGGCCTTGACCCGCTCGATGGTTTCCCCGGTGCTGAGGTGGCCGGCATTGGTCCGCGCAAAGATCGCCATGGCCGGGTCGATGCGGGCTTCCAGCGCCGCCTCTATCTTGCCCACAGCCTCCTCCACCGGCACCAGGTCCGTGGACTTGCGGCCGTACTTGGGCGGCAACAGCGTGTCCTCGATGGTCAGTGCCGCCACGCCCGCACGCTCCAACTCGGTAATGGTGCGAATCACGTTCAGCGCGTTGCCGTAGCCGTGGTCCGCATCGGCGATGATCGGCAATCGTGCCACCCGCCCGATCCGCGTCGCCTGCTCGGTGAATTCACTCAGGGTGATGAGCGCAAAGTCCGGTGCGGCCAATACCTGAAGTGACGCCACAGAGCCGCCCAGGATTCCGACCTCAAACCCCAGGTCCTCGGCAATACGGGCCGACATGGGATCGAAGGTAGACGCGGTGTAATAGCACTGGTTGCTTTCCAGCAGCGTACGGAAGTCCTTGCGGAGATCGTGTTGGGAGGGTGTTGCCATTCATGTACTCCTTGGTCGGGGTCAACAGCGAATGAGGGGCGATAGACAGCCAGGAAATCCCGGAAAGACGCCTTGGGCGCAGAGACAGCAAGAAACGTTCCCCGCCGTGCCAGAAGAGCGTCGAAAAACCCTGCATATCGAGTGGATGAGGATAACGCCGCGACGGCGCCAGGGCAGCACGACAATGGTTTGAGAGCCGCACAAGCCACATGGGGACTTGTACGTATCCGGGCGCTATTCGGTGCCGGTCACCACAAAACCCGGGGCAACCGATCGATGGCATGCCGACCGTGTTACGTCAACCAGGCCCGATTCTGGAGCACGACCCGGTAGCCATCGATGTCCTCGAACGTCCGGCCGGCGTCATCCCAATAAGGATTGTAGGATTCGACCGGTACAAAACCGGCCTCAAGCATTCGCCGGCAGCTCGCTTCCCAGTCCAAACGCTCCGGCACGTAGAACACCAGCAGGTTATCGGGCGTCGGCGCCCGGCCCACGGTTGTGCCCCGATGGTGGGTAAATTCCAGGTGATAGTTGTGCCGTGGATGGCCGAGGATCGCGCCGTCGAAGCCGTCGTGGTCACGGAACGAGCCCAGCAGTTGGAAGCCCAGCCCGTTCCTATACATCGCGGTGGTCGCGGCGAGATGATCGGTGGGTCTGACAATGCGCAGCGTCGCTGATTTGGGGATCATTTCGGTTTCGGCCATGCGGGATTATCCCCGTTGGTCGCCGCTTTCCAGAGGTCACCGGCGTTTTCGGGGAGGTATGTCCCTCATCATGGCCCTTGCCGGATGCTCGGTCCATTCCGGATGGGCTTTGCGCAGCTCGCGAACGGCCTTCAGCGTTCGCAGCACATTGCCCGGCGTGGGTATGCGGGGCGTAAACGCCAACTCCCAGCGAATGCCATTGGGGTCCAGGAAAAACACCGCGAAATAGCCCGGTGCATAGATGGGGTATTCCGCCGGCTGATCGGTGACCTCCACACCCTCGGGGACCAGGAACTCCTCGTAGAACTGCCACACCTCTTTCCGGCTGCGGGCCCACAGGGCGATGTGGTGGATGCCCACCTGGTGCGCCGTGTGATCCAGCGTCCGATCCTCTTCGGCGGGCTGGATCCCGATGTAGCTGTGGGGCATCGGGAAACGGGCCATGTAGTAGGTGGAGGTGTAGCCGACGTTCAACGTCCAGAAGCTCGTGTAGCCCAGCCAGCCGAACATCCGGTCGTAGAACGGCACCGATGACTCGTAGTTCGGTACTGAAAACTCGACGTGATGGACGCCCCTGAATCGCATATCGATGCCCTATTTCATCCCGCGTGATGAAAAAAACCGGACAACCCGGCAATACGGTTTACTCCCTTACCCTGCCCCTTCGGGATATATGGTAACTACCAGCCTGTTGTCGGGACACCGTGTTGCTTGAGGTAGGCGGCGTTTGCTTCGAGGTATCGCTTCGTGGCCGCGCGATAATCGTTGGGGTCCCCCCCGATCTCGTTCGCCTGCATCCGGGCGACTTCGATTTCATTGCCGATTTGGTTCATGATCCAGAGAACGATTTGTCCCCCGGGGGCGAGACCTACAACAAACATATCCCTGGGCGCCTGATGTTCTCCATGGGCACCGGAATAAGTTGCGGGCTGTTCCATCCTTTGCTTGAGGTGTTCAGGAACAGGAATCAGGCGTTGATAGTATTTCTGCTCCGAAAAAGAGAACCATTGGATGCCAATGTAGTCAGGCAGAACGGTTATTGGTCCACCCGGCCCACTTGGTCCATCTGGACCTTTCCAGCAGCAATCCACGCCGCCTATAGGCATGCGCCAGTGTTTGACCCCTGACTTCTCGAGTTCGAGATGCTCGACCCAGACGCGATAATGTTCCGGTGCAGCGACTGAGAACGACCAACTTCGACCTGCCTCACTTGATGCTGCGCATCCGGTCAATGAAGTTATAAAAAATAAGGAAATCAACGATAAGGCGAGTAATTTCATGCGTTCTCCGGCGCATTGGCGTGAACGATGCGACTACGGTGCGCAGCTGGTTTGAATGGCAGGATCAGATCCCATGGAATTTCGAGCTCAACGATACTCTGGGCGGCTAGGAATTTTACCGGGTTAAAGTTATCTGAGTGGTGAACATATCGTTGCAGCAGAAGCTTTCTGTCCTCTTCGGAAATTTCTGGCTTGTCGGATCCTTGCTTGATTTGGGACCAAAGCTTGTCGAGTATTGCGACCAGCTCAGTAGGAAGCTCAACGCCCTCATCTAATGATTCCACGGGGTTTAATGGGACTTTTGATCTCAATGCAAGGTCATGCATTATTCGCAGGGGAATGCGCGACAATTCACCTCTTACATGTCGAGCCATGTGGAGCTTGAGTGTGACTCGTCCGTTTGGGGTGGGGTCTCTTTGCGTTGATTTATCTATCCGCAAGAAGGGAATGCTGCCCTTATCCATTTTGAGGCTATTTTCACCAATCCAGCCTTGAGCCGCAGTGTCGGCTAGAATTGACTCGAGGTTGTCCCAGTCGACAGTCTGTTCCGGCCATTCAGTCCTGTGATCATCAATGACCCGCTTGCGCGAGAGAAGAACTGTCTCGGTCATCATATCCGGATAGCCGCCACCCACATCGGAATGGGCACCTGGGAGGGAAATCTCGGTGAAGTTACTCGGGATGGTACCATCCTCGTTTGCGATGCTGTTTAGTGCAAAATTTTCTCTACACTCGTCAGCCGCGATGAGTTGTACTGCTGAATTGACGGTTTTTGGGTCGAGGTAAATATCAACAGGCTGATTTCTGTCGTTTGATGTCGTGAAATCCAGGTTAAGTGGATCGAGCACGCCTGCGACAGAATCGAAGAGACCTACAAAACGTATCTGGACCTTGGTTGGGTAGCTAATATCCGCGGCTTTTAGTTTCCTGCCTAACTCGCCATTAAGCCCTTTTGCAATTTCAGCAACCACTTGCCTTGCAGCGGCGGCGCCACGACTGAAGCCGAATATGTCGAAGGTGAGAGCGTCTGGTTGTTGCTCGCTACTGAAGAGCCTGATTCGGCGAACTGTTTCGTCTAGGGCGTGCGTGACTTGATTGAGTATGCCCATTTCGCCAAGGCCTGTGGCTGAGCTGATGAGCGAGTCATCCTGGCCGGTTGAAGTGCCTACACCCGGGGCATAGATGCCAGCTTTTTTCATGACTTCTTTTTCGTCCTCATGCTTTTCTTCCCGGTAGAGAGAGAAAAGTTTAAACACATTCGTTTGCTCGCTTGCATAGCTGTCACCCAGCGTCAACGCTAGACGGAGTGAGCACTCCTCCTTATCGATATCCCCTCGATCAAGAGGGGCTGTGCATAGCTCTGCCACCTTTTTCTTATACGTTTCAACGTTGCCCGCGTTGTTTCCCGTTCCGTCGAGGAAAACCCCTACCTCAATATGAAGTTCCTTGTCAGAGGGCTCCTGCTCTGAAGCATCAGCAGTTTCTGCCGCCAAAGGCGCTACACCCGCAGCCGCCCCCACCGGCAACGAAAGATTCTTCTGCGAGTCCCGCTGAGCCCGCTCTCGTTCGGCGGCCCGCCGCTCCCGGAGATCGCTGTCGAATGAATTCGCCGACAGATGCCCCACGCTACCGGGTCCCAGGCGCTCGACCTGCTCCAGCGTGATCTGCCAGTCGTTCATGCGGGCGACCCAGGAGGCGAGGTTCAGGCCGTGGACGTCTTTCACGACTTTCCAGCGACCCGGCAAAACGCCGTCCTCCTCCCAGGCGATCAACGGGCTGAAGGGCCGTGTATCGGTCGTGCCTTTGACCAGGACCAGGGAGCCGTCCCGCAACTTGCGTTTAAGCCGATCCATTCGTTCCCTGTCAGATCGATAGGGGCTACCGATGAAGTCGTCAGCCAACTTGAGCGCCTTGTGCAGGCTGGGGCCGGCGAGATCGGTGTTGAGTGGAAGATTGCTCGGGGCAAACGTTGGCGATTCGATACGGGGGAGATCCCTGAGTTCGAGATCCCGGGGGCGTTTAATCTGCATGTCCATTTCCTTGGGTGCTGGGTCA
>NZ_SJDL01000050.1 GCF_004327985.1 Marinobacter halodurans | reverse complement strand
CGGCGCGGCAGCGGGCCTGATGCGGGAAAGGGGCTGCCAAGCAGGCATTCGAACACATCTCCGGGAGCGCTGCGCGGCAGAGGTCATCGGGTCCATGACCATCCCGGAGGATGAGGACCACCTGCAATTGCGCTTTACGGTACCGGAGGCGGAGAAAACCCGGTACGGCTTAATGACCCGCGACCTGGTGGTCATGGTGCGGCTGGAAACCCGCCAGCCGGACAACGCGTACCAGCCTCGCGATTACCTGCTGCGCCTGGCGCCGGACAGCGCCTTCCCGGTCACGCCCTCGGACGAGTCGCCCGGGGACGACCCGCTCTGGTGCCAACTCCAAGCCGATGGCAGTCAGCCCATATGGATGGGTTCAAGGCGTGTCAGACGGAAGAGGCAACAGCGGCTCTTGGCTCTCTGGATTCAGTTGGGCACCTCAATACCGCTCAAACAATTCCTCAGGAGACTCAATGCATGACAGAATTATCCACCGCCCCTGAGCTGCTCGCCAGCACCAAAAGCCTTGGCGGCTGGCTCAAGCGTTACAAACATCAGTCGATCAGCACCGGCACGGAGATGATCTTCGCGATCTACCTGCCCATGTGGCCATTTGACCCGGACTAGCCAAAAAAAGCCGCCGGAATTCCGGCGGCAATCGGGGAGCAAGGTCGATGAAAATCAGTCGCTGACGGCGACCATGTTTGGCCTCGGTTCATGCGCAGGGGCGAGCAGAACTCTGGCCAGCGCCGGCGTCAGAATCAGCGCGCCGAGCATGTTCCAGATGAACATGAACGCCAGCAGGATGCCCATGTCGGCCTGGAACTTGATCGGTGACAGTGCCCAGGTGGCAACGGCAATCCCCAGCGTGATACCGGTGAGAATCACCACCTTGCCGGTGGACAGTAGCGCCGCGTAGTAGGCGTTGGTCAGCGCATGGCCCTGACGCAGGTTGGCCAGGGTGATACTGAGAATATAGAGCGAGTAATCCACGCCGATCCCCACCCCCAGCGCAATCACCGGCAGGGTCGCGACCTTGAGGCCGATTCCCAGGTTGACCATCAGCGCCTGACACAGGGTCGACGTCAGCATCAGCGGCAGCACGGTGCAGACCACCGCCCGCCAGGAGCGGAAGGTCAGGTAGCAGAGCACGATCACGGCGGCGTAGACCAGCATCAGCATCTCGGTGTTGGCCTTCTCGACGACGATGTTGGTCGCGGCGGCGATCCCGGCGTTGCCGGCGGCTGACATGAACTGGATCTTGTCGCTGTTGTTGGCGGCGGCGAAGCTGTCCACCAGATTGACCACCCGGTTCAGCGTATCGGCCTTATGGTCCTTGAGGTAGACGTTGACCGTCATCAGGTCGCAGTCCTGGTTGAACAGCTCGCGCGGGGCGCGGGTGATGATCGCGTTCAGCAGTCCCTGGTTACGCGGCAGGCCGTACCAGGCCATGCTGCCCTCGTTCATGCCCGCGGACGCCTGCTTGCTGAGCCCGGCCAGGGAGCTGGTGGAGACCACACCCGGCAACTGCTGCAGCTTGGCTTCCAGCGCGTCCACCTTCACCAGCGTGTCGTAGTTGGCACAGTAGTAGCGCGGCGTTTTCACCATCACCACATACTTGTCGCTGCTCGACGCGTAGTTGGTGACCATGAAATCGTTGTCCAGATTGTAGCGGGAGTCCGGGCGCAGTTCCGGGGCGCCGGGGTCCAGGTCGCCGACCTTGACCTTCGAGCCCACCACATAGCCGTAGCTGCCGAGGATCAGGGCGACAACGATCGCCGTACCGGCCCAGCGCGCCTGGGTGAAATGGTCGAGGAAGGCCCAGATCGGGTGGCGCAGATGCTGGGCGTCGGTCATGTCGATCTTCGCCGCTTCCGCTTCCCGCGCGGCGGCGCGACGGCTGACACCGGTGTAGGAGAGCAGAATCGGCAGCAGCACCAGGTTGCTGAGGATCAGCGCCATCACGCCGAGGGTGGCGGTGAGGGCCAGATCCTGGATTACCGGGATATGGACCACCATCAGCACCGCGAAACCGACGGCGTCGGTGGTCAACGCCATCAGGCCGGTGCGGAACAGACGGCGGAAGGTCTGGCGGGCAGCGACGATCTTGTCGGCGCCGCGGCCGGTCTCCTGCATGATGCCGTTCATCTTCTGGGCGCCGTGACTGAGCCCGATGGCGAACACCAGGAAGGGCACCAGAATGGAGTAGGGATCGAGGTCGAAACCGAGCAGCGGCAATAGCCCCAGCAGCCAGACCACGGCCACCAGCGAACAGGAGATCACCAGTGCCGTACTGCGAATGCAGCGGGTGTACCAGAGCAGTACCGCGGCGCAGATCGTGAGGGTGACGCCGAAAAAGATCTGCATTAGCTTGAGACCGTCGATCAGATCGCCGACCACCTTGGCAAAGCCGGAGATACGGATCTTGATATCCTTGCTCTCATATTTCTTGCGGATCTGCTCCAGTTGCTGCGACAGCGCCTGATAGTCGATCGGTTCCGCGCCTTTGGCGGTGGCACCATCCTGCAGCGGCAACAGAATCACGCTGGAGTGCATGTTGGCCGCCACAAGACGTCCGATCTCGCCGGAGCGCTCCACGTTGTGCTTCACCTGCTCGAGGCTGGCGGCGGAGCCGTTGTAATCGTCCGGGATTACCGGGCCGCCGTCGAAACCATCCGCGGTGACACCGATCCAGCGTGTGGCCGGGGTCCAGAGCGACTTCATATAGGCGCGGTCGACATGCTTGATCAGAAACAGCTCGTCGTTGATCTTCTTCAACGTGTCCAGGTACTTGGCGTTGTAGATGGTGCCGTGGGTCGGAATCACGGCGATGCGCAGGGTGTTGCTGCTCTCGCCAAGCTGGCCGCGATACTTGAAGTAGTTCTGGATGTAGGGATGATCCACCGGGATCATCTTCTCGAACGCCGCGTTCAAGTGCAGTTTGGTGGCCTGCAGACCGAGGAAAATGCTGACCAGGGCGCAGAGCGCGATCACGACCGCCCGGTGTCTGAACAGCAGGCGCTCGGCGAGGCTGCCGGAGCGCTCGTCGAAGACGGCCGCTTCGGTGTCCGGCCCCTGTTGGTGATGGGAGAGTTTGGCGTTCACTGTCCGGGCTCCTTGTTGTTGTTATCGCTGGAGGCGAGGTGAATGGGGCCGCGCAGACTGGTCAGAACGAGACCGCTGTCGCCGGTCTGGACCAGGCCGGTCAGATAGGTGGGGTTGTCGAGGCTGGAGGCCTGGAAACTGTGGCCGTTGTCCCGGCTCAGCAGGCGCCGGCCCGCCTCGTCGACAAGCAGCAGCGAGCCGTCGTGCAGGCGTCTGCCGGCGGTCAGCGTGGCGGGCAGCGAGTTCTCGATCTGCTGCCAGCTGTCGCCGCCGTCCTCCGACAGATAGATCACGCCTTTCAGACCGTAGGCCAGCAGCCCGCCGGTTTTTGTCGTCAGCATGCCGAACAGCGTGCCCTGCGACGGAGATTGGAGTGCAGTGAAGTGCTGGCCGTTGTCGGACGAACGCAGCAGCAGCCCCTGCTCGCCGCAGATGAACAGTTTGCCGTCGAGTTCCGCCAGCTTATAAAGATGGAAGCCGTAGGGGTTATCGATCCGGTCACGGATACTGTGCCAGTGCTGTCCGCCGTCCAGGGTTTCCAGCGCCAGTCCGTAGGCACCGAGGACGATGCCGTGTTGGGCATTGAAAAAGTGTATATCCAGCAGCGGCTTGTCCGGGCCGTCGGCCACCAGCCGTTTGGCCCCCCGCAGGGCGCGCGTGTTGCGCTTGCTGGGATCCGCAGCGAAATCAGCCTGCGCCTGCGCGAGGTCAAGATTGGCGATGGTGATGCCGTCGAGCTGCTTGTGCCAGGTCAGCCCGCCGTCGACGGTGTGCAGGATCACGCCGGCATGCCCGACCGCCCAACCCTGCTGCGCATCGGCGAAAGCGACCCGGGTCAACGTGACGCTGACGGGGGCTTGGACCTGGCGCCAGCTATGACCCCGGTCGTCGGAGAGGAGGATAAAGCCGCGTTCGCCGACCGCCACCAGACGGCTGCCAGTGTCCGCCACGTCGAGCATCAGCGATTTCGTCGCTAGCTGACTGGTGATGGAGGGCTGTTCGTACAGCTTAGACAGGGGCGCCGCACTGTAGACAGTACCTGCCTGCACGCAGAGTCCCAGACCGATAGCGGTCAGGGTGGCAAGCCTGTTGCGACGTCGCGGGGACTGAATGTGTGTGAGTAGGGTCATCGTAAGCATCTCGCAGGTCGGCAGAGAAGGGCGCATTTGCATGCGCCCTTGGGTCCGCAGGATCGGGATCAGAAGCCCGAATCCAT
This sequence comes from Marinobacter halodurans, assembly GCF_004327985.1. GTDB lineage: Bacteria > Pseudomonadota > Gammaproteobacteria > Pseudomonadales > Oleiphilaceae > Marinobacter_A > Marinobacter_A halodurans. The sequence goes on along the minus strand of NZ_SJDL01000050.1, from coordinate 22,213 downwards.
CATGGCGTTGCCGGTGAAGAAATAGTCGGTCTTGCGCGGCACCGCTTTGTAGGTCTTGCCGTTCAGGCCCTGCACGACGCTGTAGATGCTGCCCTGCAGGTTGTAGACAACGATCGGCTTGATGACGACCGCCGGAATCTTCGGATCGACGAACGGCAGTACCTGGGTGACGCGCCACAGTTTGCCCTTGGCGTCGTAGCCGTCGACAAGGCTGACGGTCCAGCTGTCCTCATCGATATAGAAGCGACGCTTGGGCACGGCGTGGCGCTTGCCCGGCGCCACGTTGGCTTCCAGTACCCAGACCCGATGCAGCTCCCAGCGCATCTTGTCGGAGTTGAGCACGTACGGTGTGAACACGTCTTTGGCTTTCTCGCTGTGGAACTTGTTCAGGTTGTAGGGGATATACATCTCCTCCTTTCCGATCAGTTTCCAGGTGAAACGGTCGGGACTGCCGATGAAGCCCTGCACCTCGTCGAAGTAGTTGGCGCCGGAGGCAACGAAGTCAGGCGTGTCGTAGCCCACGGTCGGCGCCCGTCGTACGCGGCGCTGGCCCACCAGGTACTGCCAGGCCATACGCGGGTACTTCGGATCGATACTGTCCTGGGTTACCAGCGACTCACCGGCCTTGTAGGGCGGATCGGAGGTCAGGAAGCGCAGCAACACGTAGCGGCCGGACCAGTCCTTGGCGTCTCCGTCGTGGTAGTAGTAGGGGTACTGCCAGTTTTCCTTGCCGGCGCTGGCCAGGGTGCGCGAGCCGTCGTCGTTACCGACCATGTTGACGAAGCCCATCTCGATTGATTCCGCTTCGACCCGCAGCAGTGTGTTCCAGATCAACTCGCTGCCGTTTTGCGGAACGGGGAAGGGGATGCCGCCGTAGCAACCGCTTAGAGTCAGCCCCTTGTCGCCCAGCTTGCAGTTGGTCGCGTTCTTGAAGGTATTTTTGTACACCCAGTCCGGTGCGGCGGCGGTGCGATGGGTCGGGTAGACTTCCAGATGGAACTTGTCGGGGTACTTCTTCAGCATCGCCTGGACGCCCGGGCTCAACTTGGCGGCATACTTGGCCGCGTTCTTGGCGTCAATGCGGTACAGCGGTTTCTCGCCGGGGAAGGGATCGGCCGGAATATCACCGAATTTGGGCCCGGCGGGCACCTTGGTCATCCCGCCGGTCCATGCCGGGATGGTGCCGTCGGCGTTGCCGGCGCGTTCGGCACCCATGGGCGTGAGTGTGCTTTTCAGGGCGTTGGCCTGATCGGCTGAGACGGCAGCTTGGGCCGGACCGATCGATATCCCAAGTGCGAACAGGACGGACAGTGCGAGTATCGGCTTTTTCATATTGTTATCTCCTGAACCGGATGGAACCGGTTAGAACGTGCGTTGAATCGAGAAGGCGACGAAGTCCCGGTCCTTGAGTGTCTGCTGGTAGCTATAGGCATTGCTGGAATTGACGATGGGGCCGCCGGGGCCAAAGAAGTTGGTATAGCTGAGTGAGGCGTGCCAGGTCTTCTGGTAGTCGGCTTTCAGGCCGATGGTGATATCGCCACCGTGCTCAGGTGTAAACGCCAGCGGGGTCACGGAAGAACGGCCATAGGGGGTGTAACCGACGGTGATCGGCACCTGCAGGTCGACGCCCGGGCGTACCTGGAAATACTGCGGCGCGAAGGCGAACCGTAGCGCGACCGCATCGCGGGTGGAGTTGGGATCGAGCTGATCGGCGTTTTTCTTCACGCTGAGGCGGCGGTTATAGGCCACTTCACCCACCAACGATGCGCCATCCCAGAGGCTGCTGCCGCCGTAGAGGTTGATCATCGACACCTGGGCATGCAGTGAGTCACCCACCGGGTAGGCCGCATTTTTACCGTTATCTGCACCCATGCCGGTGAGTACAACCCCACCTGTTGCCGCCAGCGGCGTGTCGATACGAGTCGAGATCTCGCCGGCCACGTTGGCTTCGCCCACCAGGGTACTGAAGCTGGCGCCGAAGGTTCTGATATCCTCGGCATAGACCGCCGCGTAGCTGTCGTCACCGCCCATGAAGGCGGGACGGAAGTAGAACTGCGGCGTCTTGGCGTGGTATTGCGCCGCATAGAGACCGAGATCCCAGTCGCCAATGGTGTATTTGAGCTGGGCCCCGAACTGGCCCGAATTCCGTGCCTCGATATCCTTGGAATGGGTCAGGTTACCGGTGGGGAAGTACGCGCTTTCCGCACCCGCGCCGGCGAAGTCGCCGTTGCTGAAGTAGCTGCCGGACCCGGGGAGACGCGTCTTGCGCCACTTGAACTGGTAGTAGGTCCCCAGGCTCAACGCCGGCGTTAACTGCCAGTTGACGGACGCCTGGGGCGTTGGCATCAGGATCTCCTTGAACTTGGATCCCGGTACCGATTGCAGCTTGATCAGATCGACGGAGGTCTGGGCATTGGCGATACCGTTGGCGCCGAAGAACAGGCTTTCGCCATAGAGCTGGGTGAACTGACCGAGCCGCGCGGAGACGTGGGTGGAGCCGATATTGGAGGAACCGAAGACGAAGGCGTCGAGCACTTCCGCATCTCGGCCGTGCAGTTTTCGCGTGGCGTTGGTGAAATGGTTGTAAGGGACACTGGTCTGGTTCGCAGTCGACGGTGAATTGTTATCGTTGCTGGTGTTATAGACCGAGTCGTACCAGGCGGCGCCGCTGACGCGGGCACCAACGTTGTGGTAACGGATGTTGAATTCCGACAGCAGGTCAAAACGATTAGAGATCAGCCCGGGATTGAAGTTGCGGTCGCCGTCGTCCACGTTGGGATTGCTGCCGGTTGCGGCAACCGTATTGTCGATTCCTTTGATACGAAAGGCGTTGCTGTATTTCAGCGTATTTTCCCATCTCGCCGAGACCTCCGGGTTACCGGTATCGATCTGGAAGGCGAAAGCATTGACGGAGGTTAGCAGTGCAAACGCGGTACCGAGGGTACGAACTGGATGGCTGGAGCGATTCGAGTGTGACTGAATCTTCGTTGGCGTGGTCATGAAAACCTCTTGTGTTTGTTGTTTTTCATGGTTCGAGCGCGAGTGTTTATCTGTTGCTTTGGGTTAGTTGGTCACCGTTAATCTCCTGTAACTGCTCACATCACTGATGCACGAATGGATGAATAATGCATTTGCAATAACATATAACATAGAATGTAATTTTATGCACAAAATATCTCTAGGGAAGGGGGGAAGTCAAGTGCTCGACCAGATGGTGTGCATTAATTGGTGTGTATTGCATAAAAGTGGTATTGCGCATAAAATCAACCTAATGATTGAAGTTAGGTGCATATCCCATGCAAAACACTCAAGAACGATCACTCATCGAGGTGGCCTTTCAGCAGATGAAGAAAGCGATCATCTACGGTGAGCTGGCCCCCGGTGAGAAGCTCAAGGTGGCCAGCCTGTCCAAGTCATACGGTCTGAGCAGCTCGCCGATACGAGAAGCGCTCAATCGCCTGTCGCAGGAAGGTGTGGTTGTGGCCAGTGATAATCGTGGCTTCCGCGTCGCTGCCCTGTCGGTAGATGATTTCGAACAGATCACGCGTTTGCGCTGCCTGTTGGAATGTGAGGCGCTGGCCGACGCCATTGAGCAGGGCGACGATGACTGGGAAGCCAACGTGATCGGCGCCTTCCACCGTCTGTGCCTGGCGGAAAAGAAACTGGCCGGGCGCTCGGTGGCGCTGGATAACGACTGGACGGAACGGCACAGGGCATTTCATTTTGCCCTGTTCTCTGCCTGCACCTCCGACCGTCTGCTACGCATCATCGACTCTCTATTCGATCAGGCCGAACGCTATCGGCGTTATTCCGCACTGAACCGTACCTCGGTGAGGAACAAGAGTGACGAGCATCGGCGCCTGATGGACGTGGCGCTGGAGCGCGATGGCAAGGCCGCGGTGGAGTTGCTGGAGCAGCACATCAAGGGCACGCTGAAAAGTGTCACGGCGGCGCTGCGCCTGCAGGAGAACGCGACGTTGCAGTAGTCTGTTTGAGGCTTCTGGCGCGAGATGAAATGGGGCCCCGGTGGCCCCTTTTTTATGTGTACAGCGCGCACACGCTGCAATCAGGCTCGGGTATAAGCAGTTTTGACCCTAGTGTAAAACTCCACTGCGTAGCGCCCCTGTTCGCGCGGTCCGTAACTGGATCCCTTGGTACCGCCGAACGGCACGTGGTAGTCGACGCCGGCCGTGGGTGTGTTGACCATCACCATACCGCTCTCCATATGGCGCTTGAAATGCGTAGCATATTTCAGCGAACTGGTGCAGATACCGGCGGAGAGGCCGTAGGGCGAGTCGTTGGCCAACTGCAGCGCGTGGTCGTAGTCGTCGGCGGGAATGGCGCAGGCAATCGGGCCGAAGAACTCCTCTTGTGCGATGCGCATGCGGGGATCGGCATCGACAAAGAGTGTCGGGCTCATGAAATATCCTGGGGTTTCCCGTGTCAGTGTCTCACCGCCGAATGCCAGCACCGCGCCTTCATTACGGCTCGCGTCGATATCCGCCAGGTTCTGTTCGAACTGCGTCTTGTCGGCGACGGGGCCGATATGGCTCTGTGGGTCCAGCGCATGGCCCACTCGCAAGGCCCGCAGCTTTTCCTGTACGGCGTCGGTAAACCGGCGGTAGATCCCCTTCTCGACAATAAAACGGGAAGAAGCGGTGCAACGTTGTCCGGTGGAGAAGTAGGCGCCTTGAATTGCTACATCCACCGCTTGCTCGAGGTCGGCATCGTTCAGAATCAGCAACGGGTTGTTGCCGCCCATCTCCATTTGCAGTTTCGTCAGATGCGGTGCAGCGCTGAGCAGTATCCGTCGCCCGGTGTCGGCGGAGCCAGTGAAGCTCAGTGCCTTGACCCTGGGCGATTCCGCCAGCGTTTGACCGACCACGCTGCCGCGTCCCATCAGCAGATTGAAGGTACCGTCCGGCAGTCCGGCGCGGGCGATGATCTCGCCCAGCGCCCAGGCGGAACCGGGCACCAAGTCGGCGGGCTTGAACACCACGGCGTTGCCATAGGCCAGTGCAGGCGCGATCTTCCAGGCCGGGATAGCGATGGGAAAATTCCACGGCGAGATGATGCCCACCACACCGACCGGCAGGCGGAACGTATCGACTTCGATCCCTGCGCGCACGGAATCCAGATGTTCACCCTGCGGACGCAGGATCTCACCGGCGAAGAATTTGAAGATCTGACCGGCGCGGCTCACTTCGGCCTCCGCTTCGGCCAGGATCTTGCCTTCCTCGCGGGCAAGCAGGGTACCCAGCTCCTGTCGGCGGCTCAGAATCTCGGTGCCGATGAACTCCAGCGCGTCGGCGCGTTGCTGCAGGCTGAGCGATGCCCAGATCGGCTGGGCTTTCTCTGCCGCGTCGATGGCGGCCAGGGTGTCGTCGACCGACGCTTGAGCATACCGACCGATCTGGTCGTTGGTATCTGACGGGTTGAGGTTGACGCGCTCGCTCTGGCCGTCCACCCACTGCCCGGCAATCAGGTTTTTATGCATAGCGTTCCACTTCCTGTTCAGGGGGGGCTCGGCTCGCCGGGTGCGAGCCGAGCAACATTGGCCTACAGGCGAACGCGCTTTTCGGCGATCAGCTGTTTCGTCGATTCGATCCACTCGGCGCGGGTCTGGAAGCCGGGGCGGCGGCGACACATCGCTTCGGTGGTAGCGAGGATCGCCTCGTTGCTCGTGCTCAGATCGAGCGGTTCGCGGCAGGGTTGGGAGGTATAGAACGGAGTATCCACGTAGACCTCGATAGGGTTCCCCTCTGGATCCTTGAAGTAGATCGACCAGGCGTTACCGTGGTCCACCTGACCGATATTCGGGATGCCGCACTCCGTGGCGAAACGGTAGAAGTTGCGCAGATCGTTCAGGTTTTCCACCAGGAAGGAGAGCTGGTTGACCGGGTTGAACGTCATACCCTCCGGTTTACCGTCGAACAGCACGACTTGGTGGTGGATCTCCGGATCTTGGGTCAGGAAGTACAGACGATGACCGGTGGAGGCGATCCCCTGGTCGCTGATGACCAGCCCGAGCTTGTTGCAGTAGAAGTCGACCATCATGTCCAGGTCGGTACAGTGGATACCGGCGTGGGTGAAATGCAGTTTGGGTAAGGTGTTCATGCTGGTTGCTCTTGTTGTTATCCGTTTATTTAACCACAGACCGTTAAGCCTCGTCGGCCACCGGATTTGACAGGGTGCCGATCTGCGAAATGACCACCTCGTAGACGTCGCCGGGCTTCAGGAAGATCGGCGGGGTGCGTTTGAAGCCGATGCCACTTGGGGTGCCGGTAGCGAGGATGTCGCCCGGATTCCAGTCCAGGGCCTGAGAGACGTAGGAGATCAGGTGGGGGATATCGAACGCCAGTTCAGACAGTGAGCCCTGCTGCATCAGTGCACCGTTGAGCAGACCCTTGATCTCCAACTCGCGGTAGTCCGCGATCTCGTCGGCGGTGACCATCCAGGGGCCGAGCGAACCGGTCTTGCGGAAGGTTTTGCCCATGCCGTACTGGTGGGTGTGGAACTGCCAGTCGCGGACGCTGGAATCGTTGAAGCAGGTGTAGCCGGCCACGTGGGACATGGCGTCTTCAGGGGCGATATGACCGCCGCCTTTACCGATCACCACCGCCAGTTCCGCTTCGAAATCGAATTCGTGAGAAACGATCGGACGGATGATCGGCGCATCGGCGGCCTGCAGGGTGTCGGCGAAGCGTTGGAAGATGACCGGATACTGGCCCACCTTGCGTCCCGCTTCGGCGGCGTGCGCGACATAGTTGATGCCGACGCAGATGATCTTGCTTGGCTGCGGGATGACCGGCTCCAGGGTGACCGAGTCAAGGCCAAGGCTGGCGCTGGCGGTGGCCACGTAGTCCTCTGCCTTGCCCATCATGGCTTCGCTGCCGACCAGGGTGGCGAGGCAGTCGACGCCGGTGATCTTGTCGGTGAGTTCGATCACCTGGTTATCGGCGGTAACGGCGCCGAAGCCCGCTTTACCTTCTTTGGTATAGGAAATAAGTTTCATCTCTGTCCTCCGGGTTCGTTGCGTCTTTAATTTTTGTGCACAAAATAAGTATATTGCACTATAACTATAAAAGTGCATATTATGGAAGCCCTATCGAGCAAATCTTGATGCAAGACAATAAATGGAGGGTGCGCATGTCGCTGATAAAAGTCCGCAAATATAAGCTGGACATCGAGGAGGTGTTTCACGAAGGTGGGCCGGTCGCGTCCTCTCCGCTGAAGATCGCCGTAGCCTCGGCTGTGGTGGCCAACCCCTATGCGGGCCGGTATGTTAAAGACCTGATGCCGTTTATGGGCGAGCTGCGTGCCCTGGGCACCGAGCTGTCGAATCGTCTGGTCGAGGCGCTTGGCGGTGCTGACGCGGTCCAGGCCTATGGCAAGGCGGCGATCGTCGGTGAAGACGGCGAACTGGAACAGGGTGCCGTCTGGCACGAAGCAGGTGGTTGGGCCATGCGTGAGGTACTGGGTAACCCGAAGGCGATCGTGCCCTCGGCCAAGACCATCGCCGGCCCCGGAACTCGGCTGATGATTCCGCTGGGCCATATCCAGGCGGCCTATGTACGCAGTCACTTCGGTGTCGCTGAGATGGCAGTCTGGGACGGCCCGCGCCGGAATGAGATTCTGTTTGGCCTGGCCATGGCCACCGGCGGTCGTATCCATGCCCGCTTGGGCGGATTATCCGCAGAAGATGTAACGGGTGAAGACGGTCTGCGTTAAGCCTTACTAATTGTGTACTCTGCAGGACCCTCTCAAACGCCAACAATTCCTGCAGTCTCTACAAAAAAATAAGGAGAAACAACATGACAACTAAAATGATGCGTGCCGCCCGTATGTATGAGTGTGGCCAGCCGATGGTGATCGAGGAGATTCCGGTCCCGAAGATTCGCCCCACCGAAGTGCTGGTCAAGGTAGAGGCCTGCGGCATCGTGCCCAACCTGCACAATATCCTCACCAACTGGGTACACTGGTTCCCCCATATGCCGCTGCCACCGCTGCCGGCGATCTTCGGTCTCGACCCCGCCGGTGTTATCAAGGCCGTGGGTGACCAGGTGTATGACTTCAAGCCGGGTGATCGCGTCTACGTCAACCCGGCCCGATACTGCGGCTCCTGCCGTGCCTGCCGCGCCGGTAACACCACCGGCTGTACCTCCTATACCTTCAACGGTTATTTCGGCTTTACCAAGAACAGCCCGCGAATCTACGAGGACTACCCCTACGGCGGTCTGTGCGAGTACATGCCGGCGCCGCAGTACAGCCTGGTAAAACTGCCGGACAATCTCGATTTCAATACCGCCGCGCGTCTTGGCTACGTGGGTACCGGTTACCGTGCTCTGCGCAAGGCCGGTGCAGGACCGAACAGTACCGTTCTGATCAACGGTATCAGCGGCACCCTGGGTGTCGGTGTTCTGGCCTGTGCGCTGGCGATCGGTGTCCGCAAGATTATCGGTACCGCGCGCAACGAGGCGCTGTTCCAGCGCGTGAAGGATCTGGCACCGCCGGGACGTATCGAAATCCACAAGCTTGGTTCCGGCAGTATCGAGGAGTGGGCCTACGACGTGACCAAGGGTGACGGCGTGGATATCGTGATCGATGCCCTGGGTCCGGGAGCTCCCCAGGAGACCCTGCTCGATGCCATGCGCAGTCTCAAGCGCACCGGCACGCTGGTGAATATTGGTGCGGTCTCCGGCCAGATGCCGATCGATATCCATCGAATGATGGACCAGGAACAGACCCTGATGGGCTCGGCCTGGTTCACCGCCGGACAGGGCCAGGAGATAGCCGACATGATCGAGGCCGGTGTCATGGATCTCTCCTTCTTCGAGCACAGTACCTTCCCTCTCGAGGACGTTAACAAGGCGATCAGTGGTATCGAAAACCGCCACGGCGGGTTCGGTAACTTCGTGATCTGCCCTTAACTGATCGGTAACGATGGCCACTGCGATCCGCGGTGGTCATCGTCCGTCGATTGTCAGTTAACGTAATTGAGTACGAGGATTGTGAGATGCAGGTAAGAAGAATCGTGACAGGACACGATGCCGAGGGTAAGCCGGTGTTTGTGTCCGACGACACTGCGCCCCGGGCGGCCGATTTTGCCGATATTCCGGGCTACGGTTTCGCGCAGGTCTGGTGTAACGCGCCGAATGCCGGTACGGCGGACACCGAAGACCTGACGCAGGTGCGGACCTCCCTGATTCCCGCTGCCGGTGGTTGCTCGATGCTGATGGTCAGCCTGCCACCGGACAGTGTGATGGCGTCACCGCTCAATCCCGAGCGTGCGTTTGCGCAGATGGCGGAACAACTGCCAGGGCTGATCGAATGCTTCGATCCGGAACAGCCGGGGATGCACCAGACGCCGACTATCGACTACGGTGTGTTGCTGGAAGGCGAGCTCTGGCTGGAGCTCGACGGCGGTGAGGCACGGGTTCTCAAACCCGGCGATGTGGTGATCCAGAACGGTACCCGCCATGCCTGGCGCAACAAATCGGACCGGGTCGCCAAGGCGGTGTTCTTTATGATAGGTGCGCCGCAATAAGGGATGGTGCAGTGTAGCGCAGCCGGTTGATCGCCGGCTCCTGCCTGGGGTTTTACTGAGGGGGTTACTGCGGGGCCAGGAAATGCTGGTTGAGCTGCCCCTCCAGTTCCCGGTTGAAGTGTTCGGCCGATTGCATATGTTCGAGCATCAGCGAGCGCGTTCTGTCGGCGTCTTGGGCGTGGAATGCTTTCATTAACTGTTGATGGTCCTTGAGGTTGGCACAGGAGAACCCATGCTGCTCCGGCAGTGCCGATTTCTTGGAGATCACCAGATCGCGAATCATGGGGCCATGCGCTCCTCGAAGGTTTGCGGCGGTGTTGCACAACGTTCGACCAGCGCCGCGATCTCTGGTTCGATCAACGTACGCAGGGCATAGATCTCGGGGCCTGACGGTTGCTCGAAATGCAGGTAGTTGCGCAGCAGCTCGCTGGCCTTTTCATAGGGCACCCGCTCCAGTACCGCGCCGCCGTTGGGGCCGGTCTTGATCGATACCAGTCCCTGTACCTCCAGCGATTTAAGCGCCTCTCTCACCGTGCCTTTGGAACAGTCGAACTGCTCCATCAGTTCGTGCCGATACGATGGGGAGGCGCCTCGCCTCCCTGAACTGGGGAAATAAGATGAACAAGCCTCTATCCGGTGTCCGTGTACTCGATCTGTCTCGTATCCTGGCCGGTCCCTGGTGCAGCCAGCACCTGGCTGATCTGGGGGCCGAGGTGATCAAGATCGAACATCCTGAGCGCGGCGACGACACCCGCGGCTGGGGGCCTCCGTTTCTCGGCGAAACCCGGGACGCGGCCTACTATCTGGGTGCCAATCGTGGCAAGCGCTCGGTGGCGATCGATATTGCACGGCCCGAAGGCCAGGCGCTGATCCGTGAACTGCTGCCGAGCTGCGATGTGGTGCTGGAGAACTTCAAGGTCGGCGGGTTGAAGCGCTACGGACTCGATTACCACAGCCTGAAGGCGCTGAAGCCGGACCTGATCTATTGCTCGATTACCGGCTTCGGCCAGAACGGCCCCTATGCCAAGCGTGCCGGCTACGATTTCCTGCTGCAGGGGATGGGCGGTCTGATGGGGATTACCGGCAAGCCGGATAGCGAGCCCGGCGGCGGGCCGGTGAAGGTGGGCGTCGCCGTCACCGATCTGTTCACCGGCATGTATGCCGCAACCTCGATTCTGTCCGCGCTGATCGGCCGTGACCGCACCGGCGAGGGGACCTGGATCGATGTGTCGCTGATGGATGTGCAGGTGGGCGTGCTCGCCAACCAGGCGCTGAACTACCTGACCTCGGGCAAATCGCCCGAACGCCTGGGTAACTCGCATCCGAATATCGTGCCTTACCAGGCGTTTGCAACGGCGGACGGCCATATCATTCTCGCCGTCGGCAACGACACCCAGTTCCAGCGCTTCTGTGCCGTCGCCGGTGCGCCGGAGCTGGCGCAGGATGAACGCTTTGCCACCAACCGGAGCCGGGTGGAGAACCGGGCGCTATTGGTCCCGCAGGTCGAAGAGCTGATCAAGTCCAAGCCGTCTCAATTCTGGCTCGATGCCCTGGAGGTCGAGAGCGTACCCTGCGGTCCGATCAACACCATGGAGCAGGTATTCGCCGATCCCCAGGTTCAGCATCGTGGCATGAAGATCAGCCTGCCGCATGCCGAAGCCGGAGAGGTCAATCTGGTGAGCAACCCGGTGCGCTTCGACGATCAACACTTGAATGCCGACCTGCCGCCGCCGCGACTGGGTGAACATACCCAAGAGGTGCTGGAACGACTGCTGCCCGAGCGTAAAACGCAACTGGAAACGCTGAAGGCAAAAGGCCTGATTCGTTAACCCGGACCGCTATTGAGAAGGATTAGTACGTTATGAAAATACTTGTCAGCGTTAAACGCGTGATCGATTACAACGTGAAGGTACGCGTCAAGGCGGACAACACCGACGTGGACCTGAGCAACGTGAAGATGGCCCTCAACCCCTTCTGCGAGATCGCCGTCGAGGAGGCGATCCGCCTCAAGGAAGCCGGTGTCGCCTCCGAAGTGGTGGTGGTCTCCGTTGGCCCGAAAGCGGTGCAGGAACAGCTGCGCACCGCCCTGGCGCTGGGTGCCGACCGTGCCATCCAGATCGACACCGATACGATGCCGGAACCGCTCAACGTGGCCAAGCTGCTGGCCAAGGTGGTCGAGGCGGAACAGCCGGGCCTGGTGATCCTCGGCAAGCAGTCGATCGACTCCGACAACAACCAGACCGGCCAGATGCTGGCCGCGCTCACCGGTCGCCCGCAGGGCACCTTCGCCTACGCCCTGAAGGTGGAAGGCGCTCCTGATAACGGTAAGGCGGTGGTGACCCGCGAGGTGGATGGTGGTCTGCGTACCCTGTCACTGGAGCTGCCGGCCATCGTCACCACCGACCTGCGACTGAACGAGCCGCGCTACGCCAAGCTGTCCGACATCATGAAGGCGAAGAAGAAGCCGCTGGAGGTGAAGACCCCGGCCGATCTTGGTGTCGAGCTGAAGCAGCATATCGAGCTGCTGCAGGTGGAAGCCCCGGCCGCGCGTCAGGCGGGGATCAAGGTGAACAGCGTCGATGCGCTGGTCGACAAGTTGAAGAACGAAGCCAAGGTTATTTAAGGGGGCTCTGATGGCTATTTTATTGATCGCAGAACACAACAATCAGGCCCTGAACCCGACCACGCTGAGCGCTGTTACCGCCGCCAGTCAGATCGGCGGCGACATTGCCGTGCTGGTCGCCGGCAGTGGCTGCGGTGCCGTGGCCGAGGAAGCCGCCAAGATCGAAGGTGTCAGCAAGGTCCTGCTGGCCGACAACGCCGCCTACGCAAAGGGGTTGGCCGAAAACCTGTCACTGCTGGTGAAGGCACAGGCTAGCGACTACAGCCATGTCGTTGCCCCGGCGAGCACCACCGCCAAGGACTTCATGCCGCGCGTCGCCGCGCTGCTGGATGTGGGCCAGCTGTCTGAGATCATCGCCGTCGAATCCGCCGATACCTTCAAGCGCCCGATCTACGCCGGTAACGTCATCGCCACCGTGCGCTCCGGCGATGCGATCAAGGTGATCACCGTGCGCACCTCCGCATTCGACAAGGCCGCGGCGGAAGGCGGCAGTGCCGGCGTCGAGACGCTGGATCGAGCCTGCGACGCCGGGACCTCCGCCTTCGTCAGCGAGGAGATGGTGAAGTCCGAGCGTCCGGAGCTGACCGCCGCCCGCGTCATCGTCTCCGGTGGCCGCGGAATGGGCAACGGCGAAAACTTCGCCCTGCTGGAAAAAGTGGCCGACAAACTCGGCGCCGGTATCGGTGCCTCCCGTGCCGCGGTGGATGCCGGTTTTGTCAGCAACGATATGCAGGTGGGCCAGACCGGCAAGATCGTGGCACCGGAGCTCTACATTGCCGTCGGTATCTCCGGGGCGATCCAGCACCTGGCGGGGATGAAGGACTCCAAGGTGATCGTGGCGATCAACAAGGATGAGGAAGCACCGATCTTCCAGGTCGCCGACTACGGTCTGGTGGCGGATCTGTTCCAGGTGCTGCCGGAACTGGCGGAAAAACTCTGATCGGTAGCGGAATGAGGTATGTACGTGACCCGGTCCAAACTGTGACGCCGGGTACTCCGGCCGGCCCGATTCTTCTGATCGAAAACCGCACGTTTAGCTGATGGCTTTCATTTGGAGTTAGCCCACACAGCCTTGGATTGCGCGGGCTCTTTTAACTTCCGTTATCCAATGGGAAGCGTTTTCGATGTTCGACCGAAACGTCGGCCAAAATTTGCCGGATCCATTTATGCAGTCCGGAAAAATGTGTGCGCTCGGTCCAATACATATCAATGGCGATGGGAACCTCCAGCGGGAAAGGTTTGATGACAAGCTCGTCACTTAAATCCTTGGCTAATCGCCCGGGAATGGTCGCAACGAGATCACTGCCCCGTATCATCTGGCGCAAGTTGTCATGATTGGGGATGGAAACATCCGGGGCGAGGTTAATACCCTGAACGCGCAAAATGGGATAAAACAGTGCTTCCCAGCGCCCGTTATGGGTAATCGCGAGATGTTTGGCGGTGCAAAACTGATCCAGGGTAAGGGGTTGGTCCGCCAGAGGGTTATCGGCCGCCATTAAGCAGACATATCGATCTGAAAACAGGTGCCGACGGTAAAAGACATCACCGATGATCGCGACGGGGCCTAGCAGGATATCGACGGTGTTCTCCAAAAGTTGGCGTTTGCCGTCTACGGCCGCTTCATGCAAATGGACTTTGATATGGGGGGCATCACGTCGAATGCGCTGAACCGCTTCCGGGATCAGGGCGCGTCTTTCATGATAGTTACAGCTGATCACTACGGTGCCCTGGGCTTCTTCCGGTTCAAACTCTTTCTTTGACCCCAATCGATCAAGGGTCGTCAGAACATCGCGCAACTCTTCAACGATTTCGTGGCAGCGATCGGTTGGCTCGATTTTATTGCCGGTACGCACAAACAGGGGATCTTCGAAACTGTCGCGCAGAATCTTCATTGTATAACTGACGGTCGACTGGTTAATGCCGATCAGGTGGGCGGCTTCGGTGAACGAACCGCGTTCGTAGATGGTGACAAGCGTCCTGAACATGTTGATATCAAGCTTTTCAAGCTGCTTCACGACTTCCTCCGCCTTAACCGACCTGCCCATCGAATACTTCGATGACCTGTATCGAGATCATACCATTGCTCGATGCGGAGTGCTTTCTTACGATTGAAACCATAAAAATAAAGTAAGGAGGCATACATGCCCACTATCCCCGTCATCGGTGATGTCACCATGTCCGACATCCTTGCCGATCCCTATCCGATTTATGCTCGAGCTCAGGAAATGGGCCCCGTCGTCCGTGTCGAAGCGGCTAACCTGATGTTGGTGACACGCTTTGACGACATCATGGAAGTGGAGCGTGATCCGGTTACCTACTCTTCCGAAAACCCGCACTCCCTGGTTGTGAAGGTCTGCGGCCCCAATCTGATGCGTAAAGATGGTGAAGAACATCAGGTAGAACGCAAGGCGGTGGAACCCTCCCTGCGGCCCGGCACGGCAAAACGCTGCTGGGCGCCGAAACTGGAAGGTATCGTCGATGACATCATCGAGGCCTTTGAAAAAGAGGGCGAAGCCGACCTGTTTGACGCTTTTGCCAGCCCGATGGCGGCGCGTGCGTTGGTGGCAGTTCTGGGCCTGGGTGATGTCGAATGGCAGACGGTTGCGCGTTGGTCTCAGGCGATGATGGACGGCAACGGCAACTATGGCGGCGATCCCGAAATTTCACGGCGCGCTAAACAGGCGACCGATGAGATCGAACAAGCCATCGATGCCATGATCCCTTACCATCTGGAAAATCCAAACGAATCCGCCTTGTCCTCGCTGTTACAGGCCGACCAAAGTAAAGAGCAGATCTACGGTAACGTAAAAGTCTTTATCGGCGGCGGCCATAACGAGCCACGCGATGCGATCCTGACGCTCGTCCTCGGTTTGCTGCAAAACCCGGATCAGTTGGCGAAAGTCAAAGAAGACCCGAAACTGTGGGAAAAAGCCTTTGAAGAAGCCGTGCGCTGGATTTCGCCGATCGGGATGTATCCGCGCCTGGTTACCCAGGCTGTTGAACTGTCCGGTGTACCGCTGAAAAAAGGCGATCAAATCGGCTTGTGCATCGCCGCAGCCAACCATGACCGGACACACTTCGATTCCCCCGAGACCTTCGATATCTTCCGTCCCAAACAGGCCCATCTGGCCTTTGGCGCCGGCGCACACTTCTGTGCCGGCACCTGGGTCGCACGTATTCTGGTGTCCAAACTGGCAGTCCCGCGGTTGTTCGAACGCCTTTCGAACCTTCGTCTGCAAGATCCTGATGCGGTAAAGATCAGTGGGTGGGTTTTCCGTGGCCCCACATCCTTGCCGGTCACCTGGGACGTTAACGAGGTGCAGTCATGACAAAAATTACCTTTGTACAACCCAGTGGTGTTGAAGCCACGGTCGAAGCAACCAGCGGTCTCTCGCTGATGGAAGCCGCGCTGCATAACGGCGTCGAAGGCATCCTGGCCGAGTGCAATGGCGCGGCGGCCTGTGCCACCTGCCATGTGGTGTTGCCCAAAGCGGTTTATGACCGGCTGGATGCACCGGAGGATCACGAGGAGGATATGCTGGATTTCACCGAAGCCGAGCGTCAGCCCTGTAGTCGCTTGAGCTGTCAGGTGAGAGTTTCTGACGATATGGATGGCATGGTCGTTCATATTCCCGGCGAGTGATCGTTCCTCCCGTCGCGGCGGATAGCCACATCCGCCGCCCTCCGATCATTCAATTCAACGTCCTTTCTGAACAGGACCGGAGTTGAAACATGAAAACTGTCGTCATGATTGGCGCGGGGCAGGCGAGTTTGTCCTGTGCCGCCAAATTACGCGCTAAAGGCTTTGACGGAGAGATCATTCTCATTGGCGATGAACCGAAATTACCTTATCAGCGTCCGCCACTTTCCAAGGCCTATCTGCTGGGGAAAGTCGAAGCTGAACGTTTATTGCTGCGCCCTCAATCCTGGTATGAGCAACAGCAAATCAGGTTGGTGACCGCCACTAAAGTCATGCGGATAGATCGCAACAATAAAGCTGTCGAACTGTCCGACGGACGCGTGCAGCCCTATGACGCGCTGGTGCTGGCCACCGGCTCTGCCGCCCGCAATTTGCCGCAATCGATGACCCGTTCGATGTCAGGTATTCATACCATCCGAGATCTGAATGACATTGAAAATCTGCGTCCTGAATTGGACGTTGCCAGGCACATGGTCGTTATCGGGGGAGGGTATATCGGTCTGGAGATGGCCGCCGTTGCCAAGGGGTTAGGGCTGGAGGTCGACGTGATCGAAGCCGCCCCGAATATTCTGGGACGTGTAGCGTCAAAAGAGACCGCGGATTACATACTGGAATTGCATCAGGATCAGGGCGTTACATTTCGTGTGGGCGAACAGGTGAAGGAACTGAGCGGCGACGGAAAAATTGAGTCTGTTGTGCTTGGCAATGGCGAAGCGATTCCGACGGATATCGTTGTTGCCGGCATTGGCGCCATGCCCAGAGTGGAACTGGCCGAACAGGCCGGTCTTGAAGTCGCTAATGGGATTCTTGTAAACGCCTTTGGTCAAACATCCGACCCGGATATTTATGCCATTGGCGATTGCGCTTGTTATCGCTTGCAAACCGGTGATGTGCGCCTGGAAAGCGTGGGCAATGCCATCGATACCGGAGAGCTGGTTGCCGGCAATATTCTGGGCGAGGAGATGATGTACGAACCGAAACCCTGGTTCTGGTCCGATCAATTCGATATGAAACTGCAAATCGCGGGTCAGATTTCAACGCAGGACAGAATCACTGTCCGCGACGTCGAAGGTGAGGGCCGCTCGCATTGGTACCACCGCGACGGCCAACTGGTCGCGGTCGACGCCCTGAACGCCCCGCGCGCCTACCTGATCGGGCGCAAGATGGTGTTGAACGGTTTGTCTCCAACCGGTGAACAACTGGCCAATTGCAATCAATCGCTAAAAGAGATTTTCGACAGTTTGTGAAGCGCGCTGCGGACCTGTCAAAGGGTCTGCCCCGTCCTCGTTGAAAACTATTATCGCAAGGCATGGATCGATGGAAAAAACACTAGATACAGCAGTCAACATTAATGCGCCGGCCCATGTGATCTGGGCCGTGTTGGACGATATCGAGAAATATCCCGAATGGAACCCACTGGTTCCTGAATTGAAGGGAAAAACGATGGTTGGCCGTCAGGTGGAAGGCATCTTGACGCGCGAAGGGATGCCCACCGTTCCTCTGAGGCCGACACTGACCGCTATTGTCGGTGCGCGAGAGTTGCGCTGGCTTTCCGAACGCCCGACCCCAGGCGAGTTTCGCGCGGAGCATTACTTCATTCTGGAACCGAATGAAGACGGTACAACCACCCTGATCCATAACGAAGACTTTGCTGGAACCTTTCTGACCCAGGTCTGGGATGGGATAAATACCCTGGGGCGTGCAGCTTACATCAAGATGAACGAAGCCCTGAAGGAACGTGCAGAGGCATTCGCTGCCAAGGAACAAAAGATACACTCCTGCCTGGATAACCCGGCATCCGGCAAGGTGTCTCTGCAGGGTAAAACCCTGACATGTTCCTGCGCGGAAAAACCTGTCGTCATTACCGTCAATGCACAGGCTTATCATAATCACCTGTGCGGTTGTTCCAAATGCTGGAAGCCCGAAGATGCATCGATGGCGTTGATCGCCGTTGTGGCGGATGGTCAATTAACCGTTGCGGAAAACAGCGACAAACTACAGGTTGTCGATGAAACCCAATCGATCAAACGCTATGCCTGTTCATCCTGCGGCACGCACATGGTTGGCAGGGTTGAGGACAAAGATCACCATTTTTACGGTCTGAACTTCATTCATCCCGAATTGGTGACAGATGGCCTGGTGCCGGCGCCTGAATTTGCCGGGTTTGTGTCTTCTTTGGTTGAAAACGGAATGGAACCGGCTCACATGGTTTCAATTCGCGTTAGCCTCAAAAATCGCGGGATCCCTTCTTACGATGTATTTTCCCCGGAGATCATGGATATGATCGCCTGGCATAAAGTCAAACTGGGAAAACAGGAGTAGGGGCGTTGCGAATAGATCGCGCGGCCCGAAAAATTTGCGAATTAATGTCCAGCACGATCAAGGATTGACCATTAAC
The DNA here is from genome assembly GCF_004327985.1 of Marinobacter halodurans. Classification (GTDB taxonomy): domain Bacteria; phylum Pseudomonadota; class Gammaproteobacteria; order Pseudomonadales; family Oleiphilaceae; genus Marinobacter_A; species Marinobacter_A halodurans. The sequence goes on along the minus strand of NZ_SJDL01000050.1, from coordinate 3,945 downwards.
TCACATTAGCCGACAGGGAGGTCAGTTATCAACGGCCTCAGGCCAAGTGAGAGTGATGTACGGGGAGATGCGAGCATGATGCACCGAGTATAACCCTGACAGTTCTTTCACAACTGGGGGAGCTGCAGGCGTTCTATGACTTCCCGGCGGGGCTGTGAGTTCATCGTCCGGACGACCACCTTGAAAAACACCGCCAGACGGGCCACAGACGTGCGGGATGCGATCATCGAAATACATCGATGACAACATCCGTTCGGTCGACCTGGAGCTGGGTATCTGCTCCGCGTTTTGTCATCCTTCGCGGTCTTTGCGCTGCTTAATGACACGGGACGGATGCCAATGGAGTGGAGTTTTATCGAAGGAAATTCAAGCCGGCTTGTGCTACTTGGACATCAAACTCAGATTTGACCCCGCTTGCGGCGATTCCACCCACTAGTTGGCCTTCAAACATGATGGGCAGTCCTCCGGTCATGGGTATGACTCCATGGAGACTGGCGGCAGGACGGCCCGAACGAAACATGTCTTCGAAAAAACTTGTCGGCCGCTGCGTTAGCGCAGCACTACGAGCTTTATCGATTGCGATCTGCACTGAAGACTTTGATGCATTCTGGAGTCGGCGGAAAGCTAATAGATGCCCACCCTCATCAACGATCGCAATAGATACTGGCCAAAGGTTGGTCATCGCTTCGTTGCACGCTGCCTCCATGATGTTTTCAACATCCGATTCCTCAAGCTCTATCCGAACTCGCATGACTGTTCTCCCGAGCAAATTTGCGCCTAAAGATAGCATCTCCGCATTAACGTGCATATTGTTAAGTTTATGCACATTTGAGTGATGGGACAGGAGTTTGATCGAACGACGAATACGGAGTTGGCTGAGCAAACTGAAGCGATCAACAGCCACGACGCAAATTTTGTCCAGTATTGGCAGTGCCTGGGGTGGAGGGGATGGATTTGCACTTAATTACAAAAATTGCATAAAATGGATTTTATGCATAAAATGACGGGGAATTGAGATAAAGAGTGCACAGGATATGCAAACTCCCCACGAAGGATCGCTCATCGAAGTTGCCTTTCGAAGCGGCGTGGCCCACAACTAACGACAGTGATGATCTTGGCAAGCGCATGCGCACCAATGCCAATCAAAGCATTACCGCGGGGTATGTATGCTATCGAACAGGTCCTTAGTCTTAGCCAGTATCGCGTTATCAGTGAGCGGATGGTGTGTAATGACGTATGCTCTCTATCTATCGGCACCTGAACTCGATTACGTGCAAAAAGTGTTTGGATTTACCTCCGTCCTCTGGGGTCTTGGTTTGCTGGCGAGGATCCTTCATCTGCTCAGATTTCGCGGCAGTGCTCGTGATGTCGTCGCTATTAAAGAACTAGCCGGGAACTTGGCTCGGGGCGATTTAAGACCGTTGAATGCATCCTGTTCCTATAGAACAGAAGGCGCTCAGAGCGATCTGGATCAGGCTGTCAGCAAGCTTAAGAACGTTTTAAACAAATTCTCTCACAGCAGCGTGTTGCTGGCCTATCAGTCTCAAAATCTTAATAAAAATCTGCATCGTATCGACAGAGCGGCTGGGGAGGTGGTGGGGCAGTTAAATATGGCGGCCTCGGCTAGCGAGCAGCTCTCCTCGGCGGCGGCCGAGGTGGCGAAGAACTGCAAGGCAGCTTCAGACAATACCAGTGAAGCCAATGAGGTGGCGTTGCAGGGGCAGACCGTCGTGATTAAGACGATCGACGCGATGCAGAGGACGAGCGATATCGTCACAAAGTCGAGCGGCGTTATTCGAGGTCTGGGAGAGCGCTCCGGAGAGATTGGGCAGATCATTGATCTCATTAGCAATATCGCGTCGCAAACCAACCTGTTGGCACTGAATGCTGCCATCGAAGCCGCACGAGCCGGCGATCAAGGGCGTGGGTTCGCAGTGGTGTCCGATGAGGTGCGCCAATTGGCGGAGAAGACATCCCATGCAACCGATCAGATCCGCCATACCGTGGAGGCGATGCAGTGCGAACTCGGTGCGGCGGTGACCACGATGGAGGAGGGGGTCATTGTGGTCCAGGCCGGAACCGAAGAGGCGATGAAATCCGAGGCTGCACTGGGCAATATCCTACAGCATCTTGCTTCAATGGTCGGGGAGATTGAGCAGATCGCCGTGGCCTCAAGGCAAACCACAGCGACGACGGAGGAGCTTTCCAATAACCTGCATCGGGTAGCCCGGTTAATGGATGAAACTGCGGACAACGTGAACCAAAACAGTCAAATCGTTTCCAAGTTGTCAGCATCGGCCAACGATATGATGCACCTGATTGGTCAGTTTCGTCTGGTGACCAAGTCAGACGCAGAAAGCCTGGTTCACCAGGCGTACGACTACGTTCAGCAGAATGGCCTCGAAAAGGCATTGGCCGTGTTCAACGATCCCGAAAGAGAATTTGTGCAGGGCGAGCTTTATGTGGTGGTTCAGGGGTTCGATGGTGTAATCCTCGCCCATGGAGGCAATAGAGAGCTCGTCGGTAAAGATCAGTCTCAGGGCAAAGATGCCTCTGGCAAACCGCTCACTCCGATTATTGATATCGCTCGGGACCATGGGCAGGGTTGGTACAGCTATCGCTTTATTAATCCCCATTCCGGCAAGGCCGAGCCCAAACATATGTTCATTCGGCGACTCGACAATCATCACTACGTAGCCTGTGGAATCTATCAGCCGGACGTATGAGTAGCAGTTGTCAGAATATTGAGGTCAACCGTATCTGGGCTTTCGGGCCTGACTTCCTACGGCAAATTAAGCTCCGTAACCAGACTTCCGTTGGCAGAGACACCAGTGACTGCTTTTCCCGAAAACCCGAAATCCTTTTGCAACTGGTAAATGGCAGAACTTTTCAACCATATCCGCCGGCACGTGCCCAGGCCAAATCCGGCAACGGCGGCTCTTACCACTGATCTGGCATTGTTAAACACCCATTGGCCATCCACAGTAGTTTTGAGCTCCTGACCTTCCTTCTCAAATTCCCATGGTAGTAAGCCACCGAGGGTGGGCAGCCGAAAGTTGATGCCGTCATGGTCCGACAGATCCCGAGGAGGCTGGGGCTTTGAGCGCCTGGCGAAATAGGTCGGAGAACCGACCACGGCCATGCGCATATCCGGCCCGATGCGCACGGCGATCATGTTCTTTTCAAGTTGTTCTCCCAAATGGACACCGGCGTCATAGCGCTCGGAAACGATATCCGTAAACCGGTAATCGATTGCGATCTCGACTCTGATATCGGGGTAATCCCGCAACAGTGCTGACAGCTTCGGCCAGAGGACCATATCCGCGGCCTAGTCCGAATCGCTGCCGGAAGCCAAATGGGCCCATCCCTACGATTAACTGACAGAACTCAACCGCCGCGGGGCGAAGTTCACGCAAATGGCCCCGGTAGAACGCTGGCTGGACGAACCGCCGGCCAACGCCAGGGGGCATGTGACCGCTTGAACCTCATTGCCGCACAAGTACTGCAATAACCGGGGCGCGGATTGAGCTGACCCTGGTTGCGCGGACATCCTGTTACTAACGATAAAAACAATGAAGAGCACACCAAGCTGGCTTTCTCTGGAACGAGATGCACCACAGGGTCCACGCGCTAAGCACCCTGAGCCGGCCGAACATCATGGGGGATAAGACGGTTTACGCGAGCTACTAGTGTCCTTTAACAAAAGTTCGTCTTATTATTGATTTTGTCGGACAGCCGAGCGATTGACGCAATGATTTGATTGGCTGTTTTACGCCAGACAAACGGCTTGGGATCGTCGTTGTAGGTCGCAAGATAGCCTTTAATTGACGCTTCCAACTCGCGAGTACTGCGATGCGAGTTGCGCTTGATCCATCGCTCCGAGATCAGGGCAAAGAATCGTTCCACTAAGTTGACCCACGACGCCGAGGTTGGCGTGAAATGAAC
>NZ_SJDL01000049.1 GCF_004327985.1 Marinobacter halodurans | reverse complement strand
GCTTGGACAAGCGCGATGAATGGTCGTGGACCTTGGTGGAATAGTGGCGCGTCGCATATGAACGCGGCCCTGCCCAAGAAGGTGTTCGACCGCCTGTCTCTGGTAAGCTTGCTGGATACGATGAACCGGCTTCAGAGCCAACCATGAACCGCCGTGGTACGGAACCGTATGCCCGGTGGTGTGAGAGGACGGGGGAGGTGACTCCCCCTCCTACTCGATTGGGGTGCGGTCGGAAGGCTGTACTTCGTCATTTCCGGGATCTCGGGACCGGGCTGTGCGCCCAATGCCGTGCTGCCCGGGAGCCCTGGCCAACACGAGGAGTCTGCCGATGGAAATGAATTTTGCCGGACACAGTGTCGATCTTTCCTGTCCCCGGGTGATGGGTGTCCTGAACGTGACACCGGATTCCTTCTCCGATGGTGGTCGCTTCCATCGGTTGGACAGCGCGCTGGTCCAGGCTGAGAAAATGGTAGGTGAAGGCGCGGCGTTTATCGATATCGGGGGGGAGTCCACCCGCCCGGGGGCGGCGGTTGTCAGCGCGGAAGAGGAAATGGAACGTGTCTGCCCGGTGGTCGAAGCGGTGGCCGCGCGATTCGACGTCGTTGTCTCCGTGGACACGAGTACGCCCCAGGTTATTACGGAAACGGCCCGGCTGGGTGCCGGACTGGTTAACGATGTTCGCGCGTTGACGAAAGAGGGAGCGATGGAGGCCGCCGCGGCGGCGGGTATTCCGGTATGCCTGATGCACATGCAGGGAGAACCGGGCACCATGCAACAGGCGCCGCACTATGACAACGTTGTTGCCGAGGTGTCGCGTTTCCTCATGGATCGGGTGGCTGCCGCCAGGGAGGCGGGTATTTCCTCCGAGCGCATCCTCCTTGATCCCGGTTATGGATTCGGCAAGACCCTGGAGCACAATCTGGTGCTGCTGGAGGCGCTGGACCAGATGCATGCGCTGGGCTATCCCTTGCTGGTCGGCATGTCGCGCAAGACCATGCTGGGGCAGATTACCGGCCGTGATGTGGCCGACCGGTTGCCTGCGGGTCTCGCAGTCGCGACAATAGCCGCCATGAAGGGGGCCGCGATTATACGCGTGCACGATGTCAGGGAAACCGTGGACGCCGTTAAGGTGGTGTCTGCGTTGAAGGAAGCGACTGCATGAGCGAGCGCAAATACTTTGGAACCGATGGAATTCGGGGGCATGTGGGTGCGGCACCCATCACGCCGGATTTCATGCTTAAGCTGGGCTGGGCCGCGGGCCAGGCTTTCAAACAGGACGGTCAGCGCAACCGGGTGCTGATCGGCAAGGACACCCGGTTGTCGGGTTATATGTTCGAGTCGGCCCTGGAGGCGGGACTGTCCGCCGCCGGTGTCGACGTTTCCTTGCTGGGGCCCATGCCGACTCCGGCCATCGCCTATCTCACCCGCACTTTCCGGGCTTCGGCGGGGATCGTGATCAGTGCATCCCACAACCCGCATGAGGATAACGGGATCAAGTTCTTCTCGCCCCAGGGGACCAAGCTCAACGATGCGGTGGAAGCCGAAATCGAGTCCTGGCTGGATCGGGATATTGAGGTCTGCGCTCCACGCGAACTTGGCAAGGCCTCGCGGATTGACGATGCGCCCGGGCGCTATGTGGAGTTCTGCAAGAGTACGGTGCCCAACGATTTTACGCTCGAGGGCATGCGCATCGTGCTCGATTGCGCCCACGGCGCCACCTATCACGTGGCACCCAAGGTGTTCCGGGAACTGGGTGCCACCATCAGTGTGATCGGTAACAATCCGGATGGCCTCAATATCAACCTCAAGGTGGGGTCGACGCACCTAGACGCCTTGCGGGATAAGGTGATCGAGGAGCAGGCCGATCTGGGGATCGCGTTCGACGGCGATGGCGACCGGGTGCTGATGATTGATCGCGATGGCTCGATGATCGACGGCGACGAGCTGATGTTCATGATTGCCGCCCAGCGCCAGGTGGACGGCCGGCTCCAGGGTGGCGTCGTCGGAACCCTGATGACCAACCTGGGGGTGGAGCTGGCCCTGAAGGAACGTAACATCCCCTTCGAACGGGCCCAGGTTGGCGACCGTTACGTGATGGAGCGGCTGGTGGCCAACGGCTGGCAGATCGGCGGGGAGGGCTCCGGACACCTGGTGGTCCGTGACTGTACGACCACCGGGGACGGTATCGTCTCGGCGCTGCAGGTTCTGCTCGCTGCCTGGCGATCCGGGGAAACGGTATCGGCGCTGCGCCGGGGCATGAACCGTCTGCCGCAGGTGCTGATCAACGTCCGTGTCGCCGAGCGTTTCGATCCGCTGGCGCGCCCGGACATCGCCGAGGCGGTAAAGGCCGCCGAGGCCGCCATGGGTGCAACCGGACGCGTGTTGCTGCGGGCCTCCGGCACCGAGCCCCTGATTCGTGTCATGACCGAAGGTCAGGACGAGACCGAGATGCGTCAGTGGGCCGAGAAGCTGGCGGGTGTGGTGAAGGCTTCCCCGTCCGTTTGAAAATCATTTGGGGGCGTGGCTATCGGTTGTGTCCGTTGACGGACTGCTGTATAGTGCGCCCTCCCTTGAAATGAGGGTGTTTGATGCGACGCAGGATTGTAGCTGGCAACTGGAAAATGAACGGCTCGCTGGAACTGGCCAGGTCGTTGGTCGGTGAGGTGCGAGAGGGCATTGTCGAGCTTGATAATGGAGCGGAGGTTGTTATCATTCCTCCCGCCCTGTATGTCGCAAGCGTTCAGCAGCTGCTCAATGGGCAGGCCCGGGTTGGAGTGCAGAATATCGCCGCCTGGGATGCCGGTGCCTATACCGGTGAGATTTCCGGTCAGATGGCGGTCGATGTGGGGTGTGAATTCGCCATCGTCGGCCACTCGGAGCGTCGGGAGCTGTTCGGTGAGTCCGATGCGGTGATTGCCGAGAAGGTTGATCGGGGCATTGCCGCCGGATTGAAGATTATTCTTTGTGTCGGTGAAACCCTGGCGCAGAGGGAAGCGGGGCTGGCGGTCGAAGTGGTCAGTGCCCAGCTTCGGGAAGCCTTGAAGTCGGTTTCCGGAGAACAGTGGAAACAGGTTGTTGTGGCCTATGAACCGGTCTGGGCGATCGGTACGGGCAAGACAGCCACATCGGAAGACGCCCAGGCCGTGCATCAGGCCATCCGCTCCCTGCTGGGCGAGTTGGGTGCTCCGGAGCAGGAGATAACGCTGTTGTACGGTGGAAGCGTGAAGCCGGACAACGCCAGCGAATTGTTTGCCCAGCCAGATATCGACGGCGGTCTGATTGGCGGCGCTTCATTGAAGGCGCCTGATTTTCTCGCCATCTGCAAGGCGATTTAAGAGAGTTTGATATGGATTGGATGGAAACACTGGTTGTCGTAGCGCACGTCGTGATTGCGGTGGCGCTGGTGGGTCTCGTCCTGATTCAGCAGGGCAAGGGCGCCGATGCCGGTGCGGCTTTTGGTGGTGGTGCATCCCAGACCGTATTCGGCAGTCAGGGAAGCGGTAGCTTCCTGACCCGGGTAACTACTTTCCTTGCCATCCTGTTCTTCGTAACGAGTTTTACGCTGGCCATGTTTGCCAAGCAGCGCGCCGAAGTGGCGGGTGAGGCTGGCATTCCGTCGAGCCAGCAGGCGCCGGCAGCGGCGCAGGAAAAGCAGGCGGCCGATGAGCAGAGTGAGGCTCCGGCGGCCAAGGACAGCAAGTCAACCGAGCAATCGGATGGGGCTGCCCAGGAGAAAGGTTCTGAAGCCGGTAGTGACGGGGCGTCACTGCCTGAGCTTGAGTAAGGTTGTTGCCGAAGTGGTGGAACTGGTAGACACGCTATCTTGAGGGGGTAGTGGCGCAAGCCGTGCCGGTTCGAGTCCGGCCTTCGGCACCATTATTAGAAACGGCTTGGAATACCAAGCCGTTTTTTTTGGTCAGTCCTTGACCAGTGTTGTCGGCGTCCTTATACTCCGGCGATTATTGCAGTGGGTATCGGCCACGTCCGGTCCCGCTCAGGCAGGCTGGGTGTCTGTCGGCAGGGAAACGTAATGTTGATGTTCTCTGGCACGTAACGACTTCAGGAGGCCCCGCATTATCTGGGGCCTTTTGGTTCAGGGGCCTGGCGCATGGGCCCGATTGCACGAAAAAGGGCTGATTAACAGGCCCTTTTTTTGTTTATGCGACATGTAAAGGTGGCATGGGTAGCCGGAATCGACCGGTAGATGCCGCCCGACTAGTGGAGATGACAGCAACTTGTCAGCCAAGGTAAAGCAACTCGAAGACATCCTGGTGCCGGTCATTGAGGGACTGGGATACGACTGCTGGGGGATTGAATTTCGGTCGCAAGGCCACAAGTCAATGCTCCGGGTCTTTATTGACGATGCCGAAAACGGCATCAGTGTCGAGGACTGTGAAACGGTCAGCCGGCAGGTCAGCGGTGTGCTGGATGTCGAGGATCCGATCCAGACCGAGTACACCCTCGAAGTTTCCTCGCCCGGTATGGACCGGCCGCTGTTCCGACTGGAGCAGTACGCGGCCTGGGCCGGGCACAAAGTCAAAATCCGCCTGCGTATGGCGTTCGAAGGACGCCGCAAATTCGAAGGGCTCCTCAAGGGCGTTGAGGGAAGTGATGTCGTCGTTGTTGTTGACGATCACGAGTATCTGCTTCCCGTCGACGGCATCGAGAAAGCCAACATCGTTCCGGTTTTTGAGTGATTCGTTTGACTGCAAGTCTAAGGGTTAAGGGCAGGGCAATCTGATGAGTAAAGAGATCTTGCTGGTAGTTGAAGCCGTCTCCAACGAGAAGGGTGTGGAAAAAGAGGTCATTTTCGAGGCCATCGAACTTGCCCTGGCGACAGCAGCCAAGAAGCGTTACGAAGAAGAGGAAGCGGATATCCGCGTCCAGATCGATCGCAAGACCGGTGACTACGAGACGTTCCGCCGCTGGCTGGTGGTGGATAACGACGCGGTGCCGGCGCTCGGTACCGAGCTGACCATGCAGGAAGCCGAGGAGATCGACGACAAGCTCCAGCCGGGCGACATCCACGAGGAGAAAGTCGAATCCGTGGCTTTCGGCCGGATCGGTGCCCAGGCGGCCAAGCAGATTATTTTCCAGAAGGTTCGCGAGGCTGAACGCACCAAGATCGTCGACAGCTACCGCGACCGCGTAGGCGAGCTGGTTTCCGGTACCGTCAAGAAGGTCACCCGTGACAACGTGATCGTGGACCTGGGTGCCAACGCCGAAGCACTTTTGCCACGCGATCAGCTGATCCCGCGGGAAACCTTCCGGATGGGTGATCGGGTGCGCGCCCTGTTGCTGGAAATCCGTACGGATCATCGGGGCCCGCAGCTGATCCTGAGCCGCACCAATCCGGCCATGCTGATCGAGCTGTTCCGTATTGAGGTGCCGGAGATCGCCGAGGACCTGATCGAGATCCGTGGCGCCGCCCGGGACCCGGGGTCACGCGCCAAGATTGCGGTGAAGACCAACGATCGCCGTATCGATCCGGTGGGTGCCTGCGTCGGCATGCGTGGTTCGCGTGTCCAGGCGGTATCCAATGAGCTGGGTGGTGAGCGTGTCGATATCGTCCTGTGGGACGACAATCCGGCGCAACTGGTGATCAATGCCATGGCGCCGGCCGATGTGGCTTCCATTGTGATGGACGAAGACCGTCAGACCATGGATGTCGCCGTCGCCGAGGACAACCTGGCCCAGGCCATCGGCCGCAATGGGCAGAACGTGCGCCTGGCCAGTGAGCTGACCGGCTGGACGCTCAATGTCATGACCGAGGAAGAGGCCGGTGAGCGTCAGGAGCAGGAATTCAACCGTCTGTTGACCCATTTCACCGATAACCTCGATGTCGATGAGGAGCTGGCTGGCGTCCTGATCGAAGAGGGCTTCACCACGCTGGAGGAAGTCGCTTACGTGCCCATGGACGAAATGTTGGCCATTGAAGGTTTCGATGAAGACACCGTGACCGAGCTGCGTCGTCGCGCCAAGGATCGCCTGCTGAACCAGGCCCTGGCCAGCGAGGAAGCCCTGGAGGGCCAGGAGCCCGCCCAGGACCTGTTGGAGATGGACGGCATGGACCGTGCCCTGGCCTTCAAGCTGGCCGGTATGGGGGTGCGCACCATGGACGACCTGGCAGAGCAGTCTGTGGACGATCTCATGGAAATCGAAGGTATGGATGAAGAGCGCGCGGGCCAGTTGATCATGACCGCACGTGCGCCCTGGTTCCAGGACCAGGAATAATCGGGAGAGGAGGACCAGTATGGCTGAAGTAACTGTAAAACAGCTGGCCGATGATGTAGGCGCTCCCGTGGATCGCTTGCTGCGCCAGATCGTAGAGGCTGGCCTGAAAGCCCGTTCTGAGGATGATGCCGTCAGCAGTGACGAGAAGCAGCAACTGCTGGCATTCCTGCGCAAGAATCACGGCGAAGCCGATGCCGAACCGCGCAAGATCACGCTCAAGCGTAAGACCACGACGACCCTGAAAGCCGGTGCCGGCGCAGGGCGTGCCAAGACCGTCAACGTTGAAGTTCGCAAGAAGCGGACCTACATCAAGCGCGAAACGCCGCAGCCGGAACCGGAAGAAAAGCCGGTGGAGTCGGCCCCGGAAGAACAGCCGTCCGCAGAAGCGTCTGCGGCACCGGAAGCGGCATCCGCGCCGGCTACGAAGCCCGCTGAAGAGCAGGCCCCGGCGGCTGAAGAAGCCGGTAAGCCGGAAGCGGAAGTTGCGGAAGCGCCTGCAGCACCGGAACCTGAAGCGTCTGTTGAGGAAGAGGCAGCGTCAGAGTCGGCCGAAGAGATGCCGATTCCAGCGCCGGAGGCTGAGGGCGGTAAGGATCGCAAGACCAAGAAGAAAAAGGACAAGGTCCGCGAGCGTACCGATGAAACGGAAGACGGCAAGCCGAAGAAAAAGTCTGCGGGTCACCGCGGACCTCGCAATCGTCCTGTGGAACCGGTCACCCTGAGTGACGACGAGGACGATACCACCCTGCGCAAGCCGCTGCGGGCGAAGAAAAAGCCCAAACAGAAGCGGCATGGATTTGAGAAGCCGACCAAGCCAATGGTGCGTGAAGTCGAAATTCCGGAAACCATCACGGTGGGCGATCTGGCCCAGCGTATGGCCGTCAAGGCCGCCGACGTGATCAAGACCCTGATGGGTATGGGCGTCATGGCCACGATCAACCAGGCCCTGGACCAGGAAACCGCTGTGCTGGTGACCGAAGAACTGGGTCACAAGCCCAGGACCACCAGCGAAGACGCCTTCGAAGAGGAAGTGCTCAGCGAGATTTCCTTCGAGGGTGAAAAGGTCAAGCGGGCGCCCGTTATCAGTGTCATGGGCCACGTGGACCACGGCAAGACCTCGCTGCTGGACCACATTCGCCGGACCAAGGTCGCCGCGGGCGAATCCGGCGGGATTACCCAGCACATCGGTGCCTACCACGTGGAAACCGACCAGGGCATGATTACCTTCCTGGACACCCCGGGCCACGCGGCGTTTACCGCCATGCGGGCTCGTGGTGCCCAGAGTACGGACATCGTCATCCTGGTTGTGGCGGCCGATGACGGCGTCATGCCGCAGACCAAGGAAGCGGTGGATCATGCGCGTTCAGCCGGCGTTCCCCTGGTCGTTGCCATCAACAAGATGGACAAGGAGCAGGCCGATCCGGATCGCATCAAGAACGAACTGGCGGGTATGGACGTGATTCCGGAAGACTGGGGCGGTGACGTCCAGTTCGTCCCGGTATCCGCGCACACCGGTCAGGGCATCGACGACCTGCTGGAAGCCGTGCTACTGCAGTCCGAAATCCTCGAACTGGAAGCCGTTCCCACGGCGCCGGGTGCGGGTGTGGTTGTGGAATCCAGCCTTGAGAAGGGTCGCGGTTCCGTCGCCACGATCCTGGTTCAGAACGGGACCGTTCGCCAGGGCGATATGGTCGTTGCCGGCGCCTACTTCGGTAAGGTCCGGGCGATGATGAACGAGGCCGGCCAGCAGGTTAAGGAAGCCGGGCCGTCGATTCCGGTGGAGATCCTGGGCCTGAACGGCACCCCGGATGCCGGTGATGAGTTCTTCGTTGTCGCCGACGAGCGCAAGGCGAAAGAGCTGGCCGAGTTCCGCCAGAAGCGTGAACGCGAGCAGCGTCTGCAGCGCCAGCAGGCGGCCAAGCTGGAGAACCTGTTCGAGAACATGGGTAAGGACGAGGTCAAGACCCTCAATGTCGTGCTCAAGACCGACGTTCGCGGTTCCCTGGAAGCGATTACCAAGGCCCTGCAGGACATCGGCAACGAGGAAGTCCAGGTCAAGATCGTGTCATCCGGTGTCGGTGGTATCGCCGAAACCGACGTCAGCCTGGCGCTGGCCACCGGTTCGGTGATCTTCGGCTTCAACGTGCGGGCTGATGCCTCTGCCAAGCGTCTGGTGGAGCAGGAAGGTCTGGATCTGCGCTACTACAGCATCATCTACAACATGATCGATGATGTGCGTGCCGCGCTGACCGGCATGCTGGCGCCGGAATTCCGCGAGGAAATCGTGGGTATTGCCGATGTCCGTGACGTGTTCCGCTCACCGAAGTTTGGCCAGGTGGCTGGCTGTATGGTGACCGAGGGTACGGTCTTCCGTAACAAACCGATCCGTGTCCTGCGGGATAACGTGGTGATCTTCGAGGGTGAACTCGAGTCCCTGCGCCGCTTCAAGGACGACGTCCAGGAAGTCAAGAAAGGCCTGGAATGCGGTATCGGCGTTAAGGGTTACGATGTGAAGGTCGGCGACCAGATCGAGGTATTCGACCGTGTCAGGGTCGAGCGCCAGCTGGACAGCTGATCCGGGGCACATGCAAAGACCCTAAAAGACTGGCGCCCCGGACTTCCGGGGCGCCGTGCATTCAGAGGGGCCAATATCCGGCCCCACAGGATGGAGCTTGAGGGCTCCTCCAGAGAGACAGGGCGTTACAATGCCAAAAGAGTTCAGTCGTGTTGAGCGGGTTGCCGACCAGATCCAGAAGGAACTGGCGGTCATGGTTCAGCGCGAGATCAAGGATCCGCGTCTGGGTATGGTGACCATCAATGCGGTGAAGGTCAGTCGCGACCTGGGATATGCCGACGTCTATATCTCGCTGCTGACGACCGAGGAGCTGACCGAGGCGGACCCGGTTGTCCAGGATTCCCTGGGTGTGCTGCGCAAGGCGGCCGGTTTCCTGCGCAGTCAGTTGGGGCGTGCCATGAAGTTGCGGGTGATCCCGCAGCTGCGTTTCCATTTTGATACCCTGGGCGGCCAGAGTCGCCGTATCGACAGCCTGATCGACCGGGCCGTGGGCCGGAAGCCCGCCGTGGGTCGTTCGGACGACAGTGGGGAGAGCGGGGATTGAGTCGGCGTCGACGCGGTCGTGACGTCAGCGGCATCCTGGTGATTGACAAGCCCCAGGGGGTGACGTCGAACGCCGTCCTGCAGCAGGTCAAACGCCTCTACGGCGCTGCCAAGGCCGGCCATACCGGTAGCCTTGACCCGCTGGCGACCGGCGTGCTGCCTCTGTGCTTTGGCGAGGCCACCAAGTTCTCCCAGCTGATGCTCGACAGCGACAAGTCCTACGTCGCCCGCGGCCGCCTGGGGATCATTACGGACAGTGGTGACAGCGACGGCAACGTCATGGCCGAGAAGCCGCTGCCGGAAGGTCTCGACATGGCGGCTATTGAAGCGCTATTGCCCCGTTTCCGGGGCGATATCGAGCAGGTCCCATCCATGTACTCGGCGCTCAAGTACAAGGGGCGCCCGCTGTATGAGTACGCCCGCGAAGGCATCGAGATTGAGCGTCCGGCCCGCCCGGTCACCATCCATGAGTTGACGCTGCTCGCTTTCGATGGCGAGAATTTCGATATTGCCGTCACCTGCAGCAAGGGCACCTATATTCGGTCTCTCGTTGAGGACATCGGTGAGGTTCTGGGTTGTGGGGCGCACGTCACGCAATTGCGACGGACCCGAGCGGCCGGGTTCGGTCTCGAACAGGCCTATGACGTGAGTGACCTGGACGCGCGCCGGGAAGCCGGCGAATCGCTGGACCCGTTGCTGGTGCCCGTCGATGCGGCGCTTACGGAATTTCCGAAAATTCTGCTGCAGGACGCGCAGATTGTATCGATATTGAACGGACAACCCGTTAAAATGACGGGTCATCCGCCCGGATGGGTGCGTCTCTATGGAGGCGACCGCTTCCTCGGGTTGGGTGAACAGTTACCGGATGACCGGGTTACGCCCCGGCGTCTGGTAAAGCAGGCCTGAACACACTTGTGGGAAGGCTCTAGCCGGGCTGTAGAGATGCGCGGTCCGGCCGAATCAATGGCATCGCAAATAGTGAGGTGAGTTATGGCACTGTCTGCCGCAGAGAAGTCACAGATCGTCAATGATTTTCAGCAAGGTGAAGGCGACACCGGTTCTCCTGAAGTTCAGGTTGCACTGCTGAGCGCCAACATCGACAAGCTGCAGAATCACTTCAAGACCAACAAGCAGGATCACCATTCCCGCCGCGGTCTGATTCGGATGGTTAACCAGCGTCGTAAGCTGCTGGACTACCTGAAGAAGAAAAACGCCGATCGCTACCTGGACCTGATCCAGCGCCTTGGTCTGCGTCGTTGATCGACGGTCACGTCGCTCTCTGAACCGGTATCGCAGTTCCGCTTTCGGCTCTCAGCCACATCGATGGCCGGAGCAGGGCGGGTACCGGGTCTGCCGGGAGAGTTCAGGCTCTCCGGGCAGGATCTCTCGCCCGTCTACACTGTCTCAACAGTGTGCCGGACCATTCCCTCGACAACACGGGGGGTGGCCGGAACAATGCCGACGCTGTCGGCCTGGGGTGCCAGCCTGGTGAACAGACGTTACCGGGTTGGGTCAGTCCTGCCGGCACACATGAACCACAACAGGATGCCCGAGCTTTACCGACGAACCGGTCGGTGATGAAAGCCCAAACAATAGCAGGTTGTTGAAAGTCGCCCCTGCCGCCCGGCGGCGCCTTTCAACAGCCTGTTAGCTTTCAGTCCGGTAAGTCCAGAGCCTCGGTCCTGTGGTGGTGATCACAGGGGTTCCTTCAGGGAACCGGAATATGCCAAGAAGAGTAAGGAGTTACCGTGAATCCGGTAAAGAAATCATTTGAACTGGGCGGCAAGACGGTCACGCTTGAAACCGGCCGTATCGCACGTCAGGCCACCGGCTCCGTCCTGGTGACCATCGACGACATTTCCGTACTGGGGACCGTGGTTGCGGCGAAAGAAGCGAAGCCGGGCCAGCCTTTCTTCCCACTGACCGTCAACTACTTCGAGAAGACCTACGCGGTCGGCAAGATCCCGGGTGGTTTCTTCAAGCGCGAAGGCCGTCCGTCCGAGAAAGAGACGCTGACCTCCCGCCTCATCGACCGTCCGATCCGCCCGCTGTTCCCGAACGGTTTCATGAACGAAGTACAGGTCATCTGTACCGTCATGTCCTCCAGCAAGACCCAGGATCCGGATATCGCCGGCATGCTGGCGGCCTCTGCGGCACTGGCCCTGTCCGGTGTACCGTTTGACGGCCCGGTCGGTGCGTCCCGCGTTGGCTACACCGACGAAGGCGGCTACTTCCTGAACCCGACCTTCGAACAGCTGGAAAATTCCAAGCTGGATATGGTCGTGGCTGGTACCGAAGATGCGGTGCTGATGGTGGAATCCGAAGCCCAGGGCCTGACCGAAGACCAGATGCTGGGCGCGGTCCTGTTCGCGCACCAGGAAATGCAAACAGCCGTCACCGCCATCCGTGAGCTGGCCGCCGAAGCCGGCCACCCGCGTTGGGACTGGCAACCGGTCGCTGTGAACACCGAGCTGGCCGATGCCCTGAAAGCCGAATTCTCCGGCGCCATCACCGAAGCCTACGGCATCCGTGACAAGATGGAACGCTACACTCGTCTGGGCGAGATCCGTGCGCATGCGGTCGAGAAACTTGCCGGTGAAGAGGAAGGCCAGCCCGACGAGGCTGAAGTGAAGGCCTACTTCGGCAAGCTCGAGAAGTCTATCGTTCGTCGCCAGGTCATCGAAGGCAAGCCGCGTATCGACGGTCGTGACAACAAGACGGTCCGTCCGATCGAGATCGAAGTCGGTGTCCTGCCGAGCACCCACGGTTCCGCCCTGTTCACCCGCGGCGAGACCCAGGCGATCGTGACCACGACGCTGGGTACTGCCCGCGACATGCAGATCATCGACGCGCTGGAAGGTGAGAGAAAGGATCCGTTCCTGTTCCACTACAACTTCCCTCCCTACAGCGTGGGCGAAACCGGTCGCGTTGGCGCCCCGGGCCGTCGCGAGATCGGCCACGGCCGTCTGGCCAAGCGGGGTGTGGCTGCGGTCATGCCGACCATGGAAGAGTTCCCGTACACCATCCGTGCCGTCTCCGAGATCACGGAGTCCAACGGTTCCAGCTCCATGGCGTCTGTCTGTGGCTCGAGCCTGGCGCTGATGGACGCCGGCGTGCCCATCAAGGCACCGGTGGCCGGTATCGCCATGGGTCTGGTCAAGGAAGGCGACCAGTTCGCGGTCCTGACCGACATCCTGGGTGACGAGGATCACCTGGGCGACATGGACTTCAAGGTGGCCGGTACCTCTGAAGGGGTCACCGCGCTGCAGATGGACATCAAGATCAACGGTATCACCGAAGAGATCATGGAAATCGCCCTGGAACAGGCACACGCTGCCCGTCTGCACATCCTGGGTGAAATGGCCAAGGTCATCTCCGAGCCGCGTGCGACCCTGTCCGACCGTGCCCCGAGCATCACCAGCATGAAGATCCATCCGGACAAGATCCGCGACGTGATCGGCAAGGGTGGCTCCGTAATCCGTGCGATCTGCGATGAAACCGGCGCGTCCATCGACCTGGACGACGACGGCAACGTCAAGATCTACGCCGACAACCAGGAGTCTGCCCAGGCCGCCCAGAAGCGTGTGATGGAAATCACCGCGGAAATCGAGGTGGGGGCCATCTACAAGGGTACCGTGGCGCGGATCGTCGATTTCGGCGCGTTCGTCAACATCCTGCCGGGCAAGGACGGTCTGGTGCACATCTCCCAGATCGCCGAGCGTCGCATCGAGAACGTCACCGACGAGCTCAGCGAAGGCCAGGAAGTGCTGGTCAAGGTGCTGGATGTGGACAACCGCGGCCGCGTCAAGCTGTCCATGAAGGAAGTGAAGGAAGGCGAGCAGCCGACCGATTTTGGCGCCTGATTTCAGGCCCCGGAAGTGAAAAAGCCGCCCCTCGGGGCGGCTTTTTTGTGTCTGGCGAATGGTCGGCGCCGAGAGAGAGGGCAGCCTTGCAGGCTGCTCCGAAGCTAAAGCGTCGGCTACATTCTGCGTTAACCCCGAGCGTGTAGCAGATGCTTCAGCTTCTGAGGCGCCGCCAGGTGCCCCTGTATCTGCATCGAGCGCCAGGCTGTCAATCTGGGTCCTTCGAGCCCACGGCAATCTCCCCCGCCGCGGCTTCTTTCAAGAAGCTTTCAACCGCATCCCGATACGCCGGAATCACAAACGTCGACGCATGGGGCGTGTCCGTCTGCAGGAACTGCTTGGGCTGTTTGGCAGCGGTGTAGAGGGCTGTGCCGTTGTGGAAGGGGATAATCCCGTCGCGGATGCTGTGAATCACCATCAGCGGCACCGGGCTGATCTCGGCGATGTGGTCGACGCCCTCGTAGTCGTCCGGGATGGTCCAGCTCAGCGGGATCTGGAACGGCCAGGTGAGCCAGAAGCTGTCCAGTTTTTCCCGGGTGATGGCGCGGAAGCCGGCGAACGTGCTGTCCAGCACCACGGCCGTCAGTGGCGGTTGCTCCTGGCGCTGGGTCCACTCGGCGGCCAGCATCAATCCCAATCCGCCGCCCAGGCTCTGGCCCAGCAGATAATACGGGCCGCTGTCCGGCTGCTGGACGAGCCAGCGAAAACCGGCCTCGGTGTCCGCCAGGGCGCCTTCGATATCCGGATCACCGGTCGACTCGCCAAAGCCGCGATAATCGATCATGAAGACGTTATAGCCTTCCCGGGGCAGCCAGGCGACGTTGAGGATATGGCTGCTCATGTTCTGGGCGTTGCCGTGCAGGTAGTAGACCGTGCCGTGATCCTCACCTTCTGCGGGCAGCCACCAGCCGTGCAGGTGTTCCCCGTCGACGGTATCCAGATAGACATCCCGGTAGTTCAGGTCAAGCCGGTCCGGGGTGATGTAGACCGTGCTGTCCGGGTAGAAGAACAGGCTCGAACAACCGCCCAGCGACAGCAGCGTTAGCGACAGGCAAAGGCTCAGAAGTACGCGTTGATTCCGATCTGCCATGTGGTGTCATACCTTTCGAAATGGTGTTTGCGTTCCCAGCCGGCGCTCAAGCCGATGTTGCGCTCCAGGTGCCAGCCGAGGCTGGCGTAGGCAATGTCTTCCCGGTCGCCGTCGCCGATCAGCCAGGCCTTGCTTTTGACGCCGCCGGTCACGCTGACCCGATGCCCCTGGTACAGCCAGCCCAGATCGGCTCCGGGCGCCAGGTCGTAGCCCTTGTCCAGGTCGTCGTCGATTTCCAGGTCGCCGGTCCCCATGGCGTAGATCTGGCTTTGATCGGACGTGGCCCAGCCGAAACCGGCACCGCCGTCGAGGTAAGGGGTGAGCACCCGGTTGCCGGATTCGATGTCGGTCCGCCGGGCACCGAAGCCCACCTGCCAGGACAGGGGAGTGAAAAAGCGGTCGCGCACGGACAGGGAGCGGATTTCCACGCCGATCAATTTCTCCAGCTGCAACTCGTCTTTATCCGTGTAATAGCGGGTATCCAGGCGCAGGAACTGCAGCTGGGCCCCCTGACGATAGCCTTCGGGCGGATCGAGGACGTCGTGGTAGGCCGGGCGCAGGGTCAGCTGGACGAAGTTGCGGCCGCCCTGGCGACCGCCGGCGACGCTGGCGCGAAAGGTGTCGTGGCCCTGGTCGTCGCGCACCGCTGGTTCCGGCGGCTGTTTCAGCGGTTCGGCATCGTCGATTTGGCTGCGTGCCTTGAGCAGGTCGTAGGACAGTGGGGCTGCCCTGTCGCGGGGCCACTCTTCCTCATGGGCTTCGTAGCGGACGTAATCGTAGGTGGCGTCGAGCACGTGCGCCCGATCTTCATCCGGCAGGGCCTGAATCTCCGGGCTGTCCACCGTGCGGGATCCCTCGGTGAGGTCGGCGGCCAGATCCCGCTGCTCCGGTGAGAGCTGCTCAAGGTAATGAGCAACAACGGTGGCCGAGGACGGCCGGTAGTTCACCGAAGCCACCAGGTCATGATCCACCACCCAGCGGACCGTGTCCGACGGGATAGCGTGAGTGTTCACTTCGTCCAAGAGTTGTGTGCCGGGGCGAGCCACGTCGATCAGTGCCAGCAGCCGATAGGCGCAATTCTCGTCGAAGAAGTAGTAGTCGAAGTTCTTGTCCCGGATTTCCCAGGCGTGGGCCAGCAGCCGGTCGGTTTCTTCCGGGGTGAGGTTCAGCCGGTATTCCCACAGGTCGCGGTTTTCGATGTCCGAGTAGAGTTTGATCTTCTCGTAATAGGGCTTGACCGAGGTGATGCCCGGGTAGCCGCCAAAAATCCCTCGATAGGCGAACATGATCTCGCTGTCGTGGGCCGAGGCATCGGCCGCATAGGAGACGGTGCTGGCCAGCAGCAGGTCCGCATCGCGATCGCGGGTATCGGCCGGATCCAGTCGCAGGAAGGTATGCCCGAACATGGACGACGGACTGTTCAGGTAGGAGGCCGCAAAGACCAGTGTGACGGTCTTGGTGTTCAGCTCGTCGCGCCAGGTTTCATAGGCCGGGCAGTCGGCGGGCGGTGCGGGCATATCGAGCCGCGTACGCAGCCACTGATCCCGGGCGGGAAAGCGGCAGCGGGCATGATCATCGCCGGAACCGGGAGCCTGGATGGCGGTGAGTGTCGCCTTCAGTTCGGCCAGCGGTGAATCCTTGCCCTCCGGACTCAGGAAAAAGGCATCGTCATCGGCTTGCGACGTATAGCCGCCGAGCAGGTCGGGCCGGTAGTGCCCCAGGTTCAGCCAGACGGGATCATGCGCCAGCTGCTCCAGTGGTTCTGAAGCCTCGGCGTTGGACAGACACAATAGTGTGCAAAAGGCGGCCAGCAAACGGGGAGTGCGCCCCGACATCAGACGTCGTTGCATGTCATCTCGGATGGTTCTGGGTAGGTTGGCCGAAGCCGGTTGAGGCACCGTCCCTGGTGCCGGTTACCGTCCGTGGCGCCTGTCTTGGTTAGGCGACGTACTTGCTCAGTCCCTCATGGGATTCCATCAGGGCAACGATGGCTGAAACCGCCTGGTCTGAGGTGGTGTCTGAGGACGGGAAGATGGTGGCGAAGTTGTCCTGCATCAGCTTGCGGAATTCAGGGCGATCCGCCTTGTCGATGTTCAGGAGTACCGCCAGGGTGTCCAGGTTCTCACCTTCGCCGCGAGACATGTCACGCGCAACCTTGTCGACGTTGCTGTCCATATACATGGCCATGGACTGGATCGACTCGTTGGTATTGCAGCCCAGGGTACCGGTGGTCATACCGAAGGTCTGGTTACCCAGCGTTCCGTTGGTCGTGGCGGCCAGTACGTGGGGGGCAATACCGGACTGGCCCTTCCAGATCATGGCGCCAACGCCACAACCCGGCTGTGCAAAGGCAAGACTGGATGCACCCAGAAGCATGGCGCCTGCGATCAGTTTTTTCATTGTCCAACTCCTTGTCGTGTTATGTCATCGATCTGAAAACATTGACTAACGGCCCTGACGTTTCTGCTCTTTCCGCTTTGTATGTCGCGGCGTACCTGACCGTTGCTCCGAGTATAGTTCAGATCTGCGGCGTAATGATTAAATCGGCCACAATTGACTGATAATAGAAGTAAAAAAATGAACACGGCGATAACATATATTCTTTTTCGCTATAAAAAATAATTTTTAATTTATCATTTGTAATATGCCGGTCACTTATTTATAGTGCGCCCCGCCAAGACGGCTCATTTATGACACACGGAGAGAGTAGTTGTGAAAAAAGCACTGATTGCATCCAGCCTGTTGCTGGCCGGCGCCCTGAGCGGCTGTAGCTCCATGAACGTCAGTTCCACTCCGGTACCGCTGGCAGGTACTGTAAGCACCGATATCAAGGCCGATATCGATGTGGGTGAGAAGATCACCGGCAAGTCCCACGCCACCAAAATCCTGTTCTTCACAGTCGGTGGTGACAACGAGTACGCCGATGGCGTGGCGTACGGTCAGGGTGGCGGCTCTGCGCTGTCCGTCCTGGATGCGGTAGCACCGGTCAAGGCCGCTGCGGCCTACAATGCCATCAAGTCCTCAGGTGCTGACGTGATCGTAGCCCCGCGCTACACCGTCAAGAAGCAGGACTACCTGGTTTACGGCACCATTGACGTGACCGTGGAAGGGTACAAGGGCACCATCAAGAGCGTTGACTGAGTCTCTCGCGTCTTCCGCTCAAAAAAGCCGGGCAATGCAGATTGCCCGGCTTTTTTGTGCCTGTCCGGCGGGGGTCAGCCGCCGAGGTAGGCCTTCTGCACATCCTCGTTGGCCAGCAGGTTGGCCCCGCTGTCCTCAAGGCGGATGCGACCGGTTTCCAGCACGTAACCCCGATCGGCCAGCTTCAGGGCCTGTTTGGCGTTCTGCTCCACCAGGAAAACCGTGATGCCCTCGTCGCGCAGACTGCTGATGATCTCGAAGATCTGCTTGATGATCAGCGGCGCCAGCCCCAGTGACGGCTCGTCGAGGATGATCATCTCCGGCTTGGTCATCAGGGCACGGCCGATGGCCAGCATCTGCTGCTCACCACCGGACATCGTGCCGGCGCGCTGGTTACGGCGCTCCTTCAGCCGCGGGAAGAGTTCGAACACGTGGTCCTGACTCCTGCGGACCTCCTGCTTGGAAGTGAAGAAGCCACCCATATGCAGGTTTTCCTCCACCGTCAGGCCCGGAAACACGCGGCGGCCTTCCGGCACGATGGCGATGCCGGAGCGCATGATCTGGGCCGTCGGCTTGTGGGTGATGTCCTCGCCCTGGAACAGGACCCGGCCGGAACTGGCCTGGGGATCGCCGCACACGGTCATCAGCAACGTGGTTTTCCCGGCGCCGTTGGCCCCGATCAGGGAGACGATCTCGCCCTTCTTGATCTCGACGGAGACGCCATGCAGCGCCTCGATCTTGCCGTAGTGGGTATGGATATTTTCAAGTACCAGCATGGTGACTCCCTTACTCCTCGCCCAGGTAGGCTTTGATCACATCGTCGTTGGTCCGGATTTCCTCCGGTGTGCCACAGGCCAGGGGGCGCCCCTGGTTGATGACATTGATGCGATCGGATATGCCCATGACCAGGCTCATGTCGTGCTCGATCAGCAGCACGGAGACGCAATAGTCCTCCTTGAGGCTGACGATCAGCTCGTTGAGCTCCCGGGTTTCGTTCGGGTTGAGGCCGGCGGCCGGCTCGTCGAGCATCAGCACTTCCGGCTCGGTGACCATGCAGCGGGCGATTTCCAGACGGCGCTGCTGACCATAGGCCAGGTTGCCGGCGTCGCGGTTGGCCATCTCCATCAGACCAACGCGCTCCAGCCAGTAGGCGGCCCGCTCCAGGGATTTTTCCTCGCGCTTGCGGTAGTCCGGTGTCTTGATCAGGCCGGCGAAGAGGTTGGTGTTCAGGTGACGGTGCTGGGCCACCAGCAGGTTTTCCACCACCGTCATCCTGCTGAACAGGCGGACGTGCTGGAACGTCCGTACCATACCCATGCGGGAGATCTTGTAATCCGGTTTGCCCTGGATCGGACGCCCCTTGAACGTGATGGTGCCGCCGCTGGGGCGGTAGAAACCGCTGATGCAGTTGAACACCGTGGTCTTACCGGCCCCGTTGGGACCAATGATGGAAACGATCTCACGCTCGCCCACATCCAGGGACACCTGGTCCACGGCCAGCAGGCCGCCGAAACGCATCGACAGGTCGCGTACTTCAAGCATGGTCGGTCACTCCCGCTTCCTGTTTCTTGAGGTTGATGTGGACCCGTGTCATAGGTAGCAACCCCTGCGGGCGCCAGACCATCATCAGCACCATGGCGGCACCGAACACCAGCATCCGGTATTCCGAGAACTCGCGGGCCAGTTCGGGCAGGATGGTGACGGCGATGGCGGCCAGGATAACCCCCAACTGGGAGCCCATACCGCCCAGCACCACGATGGCCAGCACGATGGCGGACTCGAGGAAGACGAACGACTCCGGGCTGATAAAGCCCTGCTTGGACGCGAAGATGGTCCCGGCGAAACCGGCAAAGAATGCACCGATGGTGAACGCGGACAGCTTGACCGCCGTGCGGCTCAGGCCCAGCGAGCGGGCGGCGATTTCATCTTCCCGCAGTGCTTCCCACGAGCGGCCTACCGGCATGCGGATCAGGCGCCGGATGACGAGCAGGGTGAACACGGCCAGGATCAGGGTGATCAGGTACAGGAAGATCACCTTGTGGGCGCTGTCGTAGGGAATGTTGAACACTTCGTGGAACGAGGTGTTGCCCTCGATCTTCACCCGGCGGCCAAACTCCATGCCGAACAGGGTGGGATCCGGGATCCCGCCGATACCGTCCGGACCGTTGGTCAGGTCCGTCAGGTTGTTCAGCAGGATGCGGATGATCTCGCCGAACCCGAGGGTCACGATGGCGAGATAGTCGCCTCGCAGCCGCAGTACCGGGAAGCCCAGCACAAAGCCGAAGGTGGCCGCCAGAAGGGCCCCGATCGGCAGGGACATCCAGAAGGAGAAACCGTAGTACTGGAACAGCAGGCCGAAGGTATAGGCCCCCACGGCGTAGAACGCCACATAGCCCAGGTCCAGCAGGCCCGCCAGGCCCACCACCACATTCAGTCCCAGGCCGAGGATGATGTAGATCAGCACCAGCGTGGCCAGGTCGACTGCACCCCGGGAGGCAATGAACGGCCAGAACATGGCGCCCAGCACAATCAGGATCAGGGCGAAGCGCTCAAACTTGACGCGCTTCTCCTGGGGCATCGGCTCGCGATTGATCATCGGGTTGATGGCCTTGACCTGACCGAGTGTCTCCATGATGGCCGGACGGAACAGCTGGAACAGGAAGACGATCACCACCGCCAGGGCTATACCCACATAGGTCTGGGTTTCGGCACCAGTCAGGGTGATGCTGACGCCCCGGGCTTCCAGGTTCAGCCCCAGGATGGGGTAGGAAATAATCAGTGTTATGAATGCGCAGAACAGCGCATGCCGGAAATTCTGTGCAACCATCAAATCTTCTCCACTTCCGGTTTGCCGAGGAGGCCGGTGGGCCGGAACAGGAGGATCAGGATGAGCAGTCCGAAGGAGACTACGTCCTTGTATTCACCGCTCAGGTAACCCGAAGTGAAACTCTCCGCCACGCCCAGTACCAGGCCGCCCAACATGGCGCCCGGGATGCTGCCGATACCGCCCAGAACCGCCGCCGTGAAGGCCTTCAGGCCAGCGATAAAACCGAACAAGGGATCGATGGAGCCGTAATACATGCCCAGCAGCAGACCGGCGACGGCCGCCAGGGCAGCGCCGATCACGAAGGTGGCCGCGATGATCCGGTTGGTATCGATACCCAGCAGGCTGGACATCTTGAGATCCTGGGACACGGCGCGACAGGCACGCCCGGTCTTGGAGCGGGAAATGAACAGGGACAGGCCGGTCATGCAGACCAGGGTGACGATGAAAATGGTCAACTGCATGTAGGACAGGTTGGCCTGGAAGCCGCCGCCACTGCCACCCAGTGAAATGCCACCCTCGATCAGCAGGGGGAAACCGATGTTGCGCGAGCCCTGGGCCAGGTGAACGTAGTTCTGCAGGAAGATGGACATGCCGATGGCGGAAATCAGCGGGATCAGCCGGTGTTGTCCGCGGACGGGGCGATAGGCGATGCGCTCCACCGCCCAGCCCATGGAGCTGGAAACGATGATGGCACAGATCAGGGCGACCAGCAGGACCAGCGGGATCCAGGCAGGGCTGGTCACGGCCAGGCCGGTGATGACGATCAGCGAGACATAGGCGCCGATCATGTAGATCTCACCGTGGGCAAAGTTGATCATGCCGATGATGCCGTACACCATCGTGTAGCCGATGGCGATCAGGGCATACGCGCTTCCTACCGTCAGCCCGTTGATCAGCTGTTGGAGAAAGTACATTACGTCGTGCATTGTGGGAAAACTCCGATAAAGAAAAACCCCGGGTGCCGCATCAAGGTTCGTAAAGCTGCTTGTCGCAGGGTGCCCAAACGCTTACGTCCATGATTCGCAACCAGGGTTCCAAAAAAACACCTTCCCCCTCGTGAGGGGAAGGTGTCCTCAGAAGGGCGTGGCTATGGGCCGTTCCCTTCTTCATCGTCCATTACCGATTTTTAACGGTGATTATTTTACCGGAGTTTTGCTGCCATCTGAATGCCATTTGTAGACAACGAAGTCGAATGACTTCAGATCGCCGGACTGGTCGTACTGAACTTCGCCGATCGGCGTGTCGAAGGTGCCTTCGCGCAGGGCGGCAGCCACTTCATACGGATCCTTGGAATCGGCTTTCTCGATGCCGTCGGCAATCAGCTGAACTGCCGCGTAGGAGGTCAGCACGAACGGACCGGACGGGTCTTCACCCTTGTCCTGAAACGCCTTGACCAGCTTCTGGTTCTCGGCTTTCTGGTCGAAGCTCGGCGGCAGGGTGACCAGCAGGCCTTCGGCTGCGTCGCCGGCGATGGTGTTGATGTCCTTGTTACCCACGCCTTCCGGGCCCATGAACTGGGCGTCCAGGCCAGCCTGCTGCGCCTGACGCAGGATCAGACCCAGCTCCGGGTGGTAGCCGCCGTAGTAGACGAAGTCCACGTTGGCCTGCTTAAGCTTGGTGACCAGGGAAGAGAAGTCTTTCTGGCCGGCCGTGATGCCTTCGTACATCACCACGTTGATGCCGTCGTCTTCCAGGGTGGACTTGACCGCGCTGGCGATGCCTTCACCGTACTGCTGCTTGTCGTGGATAACGGCCACGCGCTCGGGTTTCAGGCTGGCGATGTAGTTGCCGGCGACCGGCCCCTGCATGCTGTCCAGGCCGATGGTACGGAAGACCAGCTCATAGCCGCGATCGGTGATGGCCGGGCTGGTGGAGGCCGGAGTGATCATCAGGACGCCTTCGTCCTCGTAGATGTCCGAAGCGGGCTGGGTGGAGCTGGAGCACAGGTGGCCGACAACGAAGCGGACGCCTTCGTTAACCATGTTGTTGGCAACGGTGACCGCCTGCTTCGGGTCACACACGTCATCCTGCTCAACGGCGACGAGCTTCTCGCCCATAACGCCGCCATTGGCGTTGATCTGTTCAATGGCCATGCGCGCGCCGGAGAACTCCATGTCGCCGTACTGGGCTACCGGACCGGTCATCGGACCTGCAATACCGATCTTGATGTCCGCATTCGCGGCCCCTGCGGCCATAACGGCCAGCGATGCGCCTACCCCGACTACAAGCTTGTTCAGTTTGATTTTCATTTTGGTTTGTCCTGCCTTGAATATCACTGAGAACATTTTTGGTGTTTTTTTAGCCACGCCGAGCCTCAGCGCGCGTAGCGATGAGACTAACAAACACCACACGTTCTTCGTTGTCAAGAAAGCGCTCCGGGGAATGATGATGAATTCATTCGTCGCGTCCGGGGCGCGATGTGCGTTAAACCGGCAGGGATCGTGCCAGAATCACGTTGGTGGGGTCGTGGGGGCCACCTCTTCGATCTCCTCCGGGCTGATCAACTGCTTGAACTGTTCGAAGTCCTTGAGCCGGGCAAAGCTGGGATCCACCGACGCGTCGTCCCGGTAGGCCTCGGAGATTTCGATCGCGCTGGCCAGGCTCTTGATGGCGTCCTCCCAGCGGCCGATCTCGGCATAGGCGCAGGCCAGCTGGTAATGCGGATGGCCGTTTTCCGGCGCCAGCTTCAGGGCGCGCAGGCACAGGCTGATGGCCCACAGCGGTTCGTTCAGTTCCAATACGGCGTCGGCCTTGTAGCTGAGCGCTTCCACGTCGTCCGGCCGCAGGTCGAGGATCTGGTCGTACACCGTAATCTTGTTCTGCTGGGAGGTTTCCTGACTGGCCTTGAGCCACAGGGAGTGCACTTCGTTGGTGCGCTCGATCTCTTCCTGGTTGCGATTGATGATGTCGGATTTCTGCTGCAGTTGCTCCTCGATGAACTTGAGGCGTTTCTCGTACTCCACCACCAGTTCGTTGACGCGTTTTTCCGCCACGCTGGCCAGCTGGTTGCGCATATCCCGGATGGAATTCCAGCCGATGACGACGAGAATAGAGGTGGCGCCCGCGATGAGGTAGAAGAAGTAGGTGACCGTGTCGGTGGCGTAGGACATGGTTTTGTCGGCCACGGTCAGTTCCTTGTCCACCACCTTCTCGATCAGTTCGGCCCGGGTGCTCTGGATCTCGGTGCGCAGGTCCTTGACCTGGTCCAGCAGGTATCTTTCGACGAATGGGTTATAGAGTGGCTCTTTCAGGTGGTTGATGCGTTCCTTGACATCCTCTGCCGTGGCCTTTGTCGGGGTGTCGCCTTGTGCGGTAACCGCCGCGTTGGAGTCCGGCGCTTCCATGTCCTGGGCGTGTATTGAGGCCGTCGCCAGTGCCAGCAGCAGTCCGGTCACGGCGGATACCAGCCAGTGGCAAGCGCGGGAGTTGCGTATGGCAGAAAAACGGATCGTCAGCGTCGTCATGGCCGTCCTGTGTTTCTTTTGAAGCATAAATGTTTGCACGGGATTTCTCCGCCGGTCCCGAAGACATGCCCGCGCCCAGGCCAGAGCATAGTGCCTCAGTGCGGGCGCCCAGGCAAAGGCCCGTGCACGGGCCTGATTAGACTTTGAGCGAGCAAATAGTTAGAGTTATAAATAATGGTTCTGTAAATCCTGAGCGCCGTGTCCGCAAAGCCGGAAAGTCATCAGGACAGTGTAGACCGCCCGAATGGGCTGCGGATAGCCGACTCGCCCGCGCCGGGAACAGATGTCTGCGCGCTTGGGGGCGAGTACGGTTGCCGTGCTCCTGCTCCCCGTCTGCATGACCGGCGTCCAAACCGCTTTTCTGCCGTGATGTCTGACAGCAAAGTTTTGTACTCAAAAAAGATAGCGCACTATAATCGCGAGCTCGCCGAGCCGGTAGCGTGGGATACAGTCATGAACAACTATGAGCAGGTGCTAGTCGCTCTTCGTCGGGTGATTCGGGCCACCGACCTTCACTCGAAACGCCTCAGCAAACATGCCGGCCTCACGGCACCGCAGTTGCTGATCATGCGGACCATCCGTGACCTGGGGCAGGTCACCATCGGCACGATCGCGGACAAGGTCAGCCTGAGCCAGGCGACCGTTACCACCATCCTCGACCGGCTGGAGCATCGCAAACTGGTCTACCGGGTGCGCAGCACCACGGACAAGCGCAAGGTCCATGCCCACCTGACGGAGGAAGGGGCAGAGCTGTTGGCCCAGGCGCCGCAGCCGCTGCAAGAGGATTTCATCCAGAAATTCCAGAGCCTTCACGAGTGGGAGCAGAGCATGATCGTTGCGTCCCTGCAGCGTGTCGCCAGCATGATGGACGCCGACAGCATCGATGCGTCCCCGGTTCTGGACGTGGGGCCGATCAACCGTGAGGATGGCTGGAAAGGTCGCAGGAAGCAGTCCGCTGGTTGACGTGGCACTTTGTCACTTTTTTCTTTCCCCTCCCTAAATATCCTCTACGCCTGGCCGATACCTGCGGCCAGGTGTTCCGTGGATCGTTCCAGGCTGGTTCTGTAATTGTTACAAACGGTTACGGCAACGATTGACCTGGGTTACGTATAACGGAACCGCGGTCGTGTTTCATTCACCCGTGAGAGAAAGCTGGAAATTCCTCCCGAGGGTCTATAGTGGCTACAGAGGCACGTATGGAAGTGTGTCGCAGCCAACAATAAGGATTGAGTCAGTCTATGAGACGTAACCTTCCCGTTACCCAACGCGAAGTTCGAATGGCAGAAGGTGGCCGCCTGATCACGACCACGAACCTCAAGGGCGTGATCACCTACTGCAATGACGAATTCGTGGACATCAGCGGCTTCTCCCGCGAGGAACTGATGGGGCAGGCCCACAACATTATCCGGCATCCGGATATGCCGCCGCCGGTCTTCAAGCATATGTGGGACACGCTCAAGGCCGGCAAAGCCTGGATGGGCGTCGTCAAGAACCGTTGCAAGAATGGCGACCATTACTGGGTCAGCGCATACGTCACCCCGATACGGGAAGACGGCCGGATCGTCGGTTACGAGTCGGTGCGCACGGCGCCGACAGAGGGCCAGAAGCGTCGCTCGGAAGAACTCTATCGCAGGATTAACGCCGGCAAGACGGGAGCCGCGCTGGTCAGGCGTGGCAACCTGCGTAACAGCATCATGGTCAGCCTGCCGGTACTGGGCTCGCTGGTGGCCAGTGTACTGGCTGTGCAGTGGACATCGCCGGCGATTGCTGTCGCCATCATTGTGCTGGCGCATCTGGTGGCCGGATTCTCGCTGAGGGGATTGATCGAGCGTCGAATCCTTGGGCTGGTGGACCTGCGCAAGGATGCGTTTGCCGATCCGCTGATCGCCATGACCTATACCGACCAGCGCGGACGGTTCGGTGAGCTGGCCATGCTGCTGGTAAGTGAAGAGGCCCGCCTGCGTACGGCCCTGGCCCGGATCGAGGATCAGGCCGGGATCCTGGCCGGTCACGCCTCCACCAGCCACAGGGCGATCAACGAGGGCGCCGGGTACATCGCCAAGCAGCGGGCGGAGACGGACCAGACGGCGTCGGCCATCAATGAGATGACGGCATCGATCCAGGAGGTGGCGGAGAACGTCGGTCGCAACGCCAAGGAAGCCGAAGCGGCGAACGAGCACGCGTCGCAGGGGATGGACCTGTCACGCCAGGCCTTGAAGGCGATCGAGCAACTGGTCGAACGGGTGCACGAAGTCGGCAATGCTGTCGAAACGCTGGGACAGTCGACGGAGAGTATCGGTCAGGCCGCCAAGCTGATTTCCGACATCGCGGAGCAAACCAACCTGTTGGCCCTGAACGCGGCTATCGAGGCGGCCCGGGCGGGTGAGCAGGGGCGCGGCTTTGCCGTGGTCGCGGATGAAGTGCGGTCACTGGCTGCCCGAACGCGGGAGAGTACGACACAGATCCACAACGTCATCGAGGATTTCCGTCAGCAGGTGGAAACCGCCGTGAGCGCTGCGCGGGACGGCGAGGTCGTTGCGGGTTCCGGCCTGGATAAGGTGCGTGAGTCCGAGCGGGCGCTGAACGAGATTGTGGAGGCGATCAGCCGGATCACCGATCGGTTCCTGCAGATGTCGGCGGCCGTTGAGCAGCAGAGCCAGGTATCAGAGGAGATCAACCGTCAGGTGGTCAATATCGCGGAGCTGGCAGATAACAGCACCGATCGGGCGGAAACCGCCGACAAGGTGAGCGAGGAACTGATGCGTTTCTCCGATGGGCTGCGCGACCTGGTCGGCCGGTTTATCGGGCGGCGTTAACCGAATGTCGGCTATGGCCCGTGCCGGGGCGACCGCCCCGGCATTCGAGAAGGGAATCCTTGGTGACGTCTTTTTTGGAATCGAGTAGGAGGGGGAGTCACCTCCCCCGTCCTCTCACACCACCGGGCATACGGTTCCGTACCACGGCGGTTCATGATTGGCTCTGAAGCCGGTTTATCGTATCCAGCAAACTGACCAGAGACAGGCGGTCGAACACCTTCTTTGGC